>NZ_JBZFLF010000003.1:0-636177 GCF_058313455.1 Sphingomonas sp. SP5
CGCCTCAAAGACTGGCGCCGGGTTGCTACCCGCTACGATCGATGCCCGACCGCCTTCCTCTCCGCTATTGCCCTCGCTGCCACCGTCATCTTCTGGCTGTGATCAACGAGTCCTGACCCTAGGCGGCCAAAGCGCGGTAAACGCTTGCACGCGCGATCTTAAGCATACTGGCAATATCTACCGGGCGCATACCTTCCGCCTTCATTGCCTTCACCTGTTCGACGCTGACGGTTGGTTTGCGTCCCTTATAACGGCCTTCGCTCTTCGCCTTGGCGATTCCTTCCATCTGTCGCTCTTTGCGGATTGCCGTTTCGAACTGCGCAAATACCCCTAGCATTTGCAGAAAGGCGACACCGGCAGGCGATGACGTATCGATGGGCTGTTCAACGGCTTTGAGGAACGCCCCCTTAGCTTTCACCTTGGCGACGATCTTCTCCAAGTCGCCTACCGACCTCGCAAGGCGATCGATCCGGGTCACAATGAAGCAATCGCCTTCCCGGATGAATTCGAGCGCATCGGCAAGCGCCCTGCGGTTGTCGGTGGAAGTGCCGCTTTCCTTTTCCTTGAAGAGCTTTTCGCAACCGGCGGCACGAAGGGCATCAGTTTGGACCTCTAGTGACTGCCCCGCCGACGACACCCTCGCATAACCGACCAGCATGTTCCGACTCCGTCTCAATAGCCTCTAGATGAAGCGAGTCATACGTCTCATTGAATCGGAGTCAACCTTATTGAGACGCCATAGGTGTCTCCGGTGTTCGTCTCCGATGGGTATACCCGGTTAGACGCTGGTCGATGCGATCAGAGGCAGTGCTGTACCTTGGCTTGGAAGCCCTTGCCCTGCCATATGGCCACGTCGGCTCCGTTCGCGGTCTTCGTCAACTCGAATGCGAAGATGGGCTGACTGCGGCCCCCATGGATGATCGAGCGGTCTGCATTCGGTGACCGATAGACCACAGGCGGTGCAGGGAGGTCCCCCATCACAACGCACCGCTCGATATCGATCAGGGGCTTGGTCGACGCTAATTGCACTTCCGGCTTCCCAGTCATTGTCTTCCCTAAGTCGTAAGCATGAGCGGACGTGGGGAGCGCCAACGACATGCACGCGAAGAGGAACGTCATTACAGCTAGGTTACCGGCGATGCCCGGGGATGCCGGAGCGCCTGCGGCGGAACGATCTTGTGATGGACGTTCTTCAACGATCTGCTGCAAGAGTGCGTGGTAGTGGGCTGCCCGCTCCATAGCTGGCGCAATGATCGGACTGTTCGCCTCGAAACCATCGCAATAGCTGTGATCGCAGAAGGTGAAGGTGTGCAGCGGCGCGGTGCGGTCAGCGATCCGGACCACCAGCTTCACCGATTTGATTTTACGCTTCTCCACGGCTTTACCTGTCGCGGTGGAACTGCCGGATAGCCCTCCTGCAAGCAGCCCCACAGGACCTAACAGCACGCCACCGACCAAGCCTCCTGCTAGCTGTGATCCCCTGTTCGTCTTTGTGACGGTCCGGGAGTTCGTGACGTTTACGCCATCAATCTCGACGTTGGCTTCCCGCAAGTCAGCCAATGGAATGCTGCGCGGCGCAGAAGCATCGCCGATGATAAGCCGGTTGCTATCCCACACTATGCCTAGACAGGCAGGACCGGGCATCGCCAAATGGTAATCGCCCTCACCAAACTGACCGAGCAAGTGATCTTTGGCGGCAGCAATCGACGCGGCGTTGCGATCAGCAACCCGATTTGTGCATAGCGCCAGCGCGAATAAGATCGCGATCCCCGCGCCAAGCGTGATACCAATGATCGCTAGCATGAAGCCTCCCTTTGTTTGGAGGCAGGCCCGGCGGCGAGCCGGGTGTTAGGAACCCGGAGAAACCCCACAGGCGCATGTGCCTTTACCGTTGCCGGTTGGACATACGCACATGCCACCCGGCCACGAAACGTGACCGGCTGGTTTCTCTCGGAGGTTCCTACGCCCCACAGCCCGGATTATGCCTTGCTGCGAGTTGTGGATGCCAACGTGAACCGTTTTAGGCAAGGGCGAACGATCTTGTTCGTAGACAAGCTGTTAAGCGTTGGTAGAGTGAGCTTAACCGTTCAAAAAAGGCTTAAACGTGTTTTTAGAAAAGCACTCGCGCTTTGTCCGACAGTATGAATTCAGGTTTTCGCCCCGTCACGGCCTCGCTGCGTTCATGCCCCTCACCGCCGATAAAGATGATTTCAGCGTTGTCCATGCGTTGAGAAAGCGGATGGTCAACAAGAAGGCCTTCGTTAAGATGGCTAATAACGACATTATTGAGCTTGTAAAAGTCGAAGTCGACGCGGCCCGCAAAGCAGTTGTGCTTCTTTTTCACCGTGGCAGCCCAGACGCAGCCGACCCAACGTATCGACGATGGGAAAAAGATGAAATCAAACTAAGGCTTGGTCATAAAGAAGATGACGAAGAGCAGTCGGTTTCCGCTCATCTTCTTATCTCTATAAAACCAAATAAGCCTGGCATTTACAGCGCCGTACTAGAAGAAATACCTGGCCTAAGCATGGGCGTTATCCAGCCGATCATAGGCCAAGCGCTCTCTGAATATCCTTATCAGTACGAGGATAAGAACGGCGAGGCACAGGAAACCTATTGCGTCACCAAAGCCACCGGCGTGAAATCAGAGTCTGTTAAAGATGCTCTCGCTAGTGGAAAAATGAAGTTCCTGACGCTGGTGCGTCCCTACAAAGCTAATTACATCGATGATGATGATAGACTCGAACCGGAAGACGAGAAGCTTAGAATAAAGATTAAAGCCGGCACCAAGGGTGTGGATTGGCTTAATATGTTCGAGGGGCTTATTGAAAGCGCAAAACAAGACGGTTGGGAAGAGTTTAAGGTTGATATCGATCTTGGCAACGATCGATCACGTCAAGTGCCAGTAGGGAGAGAGCAAGACGCAAAAGAAGTTCTGTTTATAAAGTCGGAGCAGGTTGGCATAAAGGTCGCAATGGACGTTTGCACATCAGCTATACGTTATGATTTTGTAGATCAGGCCATAGCGAAAATCGGTGGATTTCAGTAGAGGAAATGCGATTTATTGCTATTCCTTTCGCGTACTTAAACCTTCGCAGCGAGCGCGGATGGCCGACGTATGCTCGTGATTTGCCGACAACAATTTTAGTAGCTGCAATGATAACCCTGCCGTTCGTCACCACGCAGGGTTCCCTGTTTTTTGCGAAAGATGGTTTTCTAGATAAGTTCGCTTCATTTGCTGGGGTGCTTACCGGGTTTTACGTCGCCGCCCTGATTGCGGTTGCCAGTGTTCCGTCCGGGCAGACTGATCTAGATGGTGTCATAACAAATGGACCTGCGTTTTTTCGTGAAAAGAAACAGTCGAAAGCGAGGCAACTAACGCGAAGGCAGTACGTGTGCGCGATGTTCGGTTACCTATCCTTCTTGTCACTCATGTTGTCAGTAGTCGCGATAACGCTCGTATCATTATCATTCGGAAGAATTGGTTTATATGACTTGTTCATAACAAGATTTGATTATGATAAGGCATCAACAACGGCGCTCATTCGTTCCATCAGTATCTTTGTAGTCGCAGTGCCTATAGGTCATATGGCGCTTACTACCATACGCGGATTGCATTACCTGACAGATCGTATATACGTGCAAGCGCCTAAAATGATGAAAAGGCCAGACGCGAATCAGTCAATAGCTGAAGTTGACCAGCCTGATACTTAATCCTTTTTCTCCGAATGCTACCCGCTTGTTGCAGCGGAGCGACCAACAAGATTTTTCAGATCGTTCATAGACAACGGGAAGCCCTGCCTGTGTGTCATCCGATGGCAGTTGGCGCATAAAAGAGCGAGGTCGACTAGCTTCGTCTTAGTTCCGGGTTCAAGCGTATGTACCGGCTTGGTGTGGTGTACCTCAATGTGACCGGCACCTAGCTCACCATACGCTTCTTCGAAGTCGAACCCGCACACATCGCACGCCAATGATCCCGCTGCCGCTGCCGCCTTGCGCTTTTCCCTCACCAGCTTTGAATTGCGCTCATAACGCTTGTGAAGGCGCATGATGACGCCACCTTCTTCACCTTCGTAAGGCTCTACCGGCGGGAGCTTCGCTACCAGTCCCTCGTCAGCCCCTATAACGGCCTGTTTGATCGCTTCCGCGTCTGTAGCTAGATCAGCTAGCCGACCTTCGTATTCAGCCCACAGCACGCCTTCTAGCCGGTTTCCGCGCTGCATACCCACCTTGCCTTGATCCAGGTACGCCGGATCGGACGAACGGAAGTTCATGACCTTTAGGTACACGCCGTTGCGGTTTCGAAGCGTATCGCTCCCGCCATCGCCGTTTAGCCGGTGCATCTTATTTAGGATGAATGACAACGCCTCCACCGCAGCGTCGTCCTTCGCTGTGGGGTTCCCGCCCGTCTTTACGTAGAGGTCGAGGCAAGGATTAGCTCATTGCGGTTCCAAGCCGGAGCGCGTGGTGGCTTATCCCCGGTTAGATTGTGAAAGGTACGATTGGGGGGATTCGAGCCACGCCAAATGTTGGCTAGCGCCTAGCCTACGAGACTGATAAAAACTAACCGTACAATTGGTGTAGGCAGCATTCGCTAAGTAGCTGATTATTCGTAATGCGGGGGTCACAGGTTCGAGTCCTGTAAGCGGCACCACTTCCCATCGCTGCCCGGCTGGTGCACGAAGGCGCCGACGGGAGGACAGTGCGATGACGTATCAGCATATTCTGGCGGAGCGGCGCGGTGATGTGGCCGTGTTGACGCTGAACCGGCCGGATCGGCTGAACGCGGCGCCGCCGGCGATGTTCGACGAGCTGCGCGATGCGCTGGCCGATCTGGGCGGCGCGCGGGCGGTGCTGATCGCGGGGGCGGGGCGCGGCTTCTGCTCGGGTGCCGACGTCGCGGGCGGCGCGCTGGGCAGCGACGATCCGGGGCAGGCGACGTTCGCGGCGCTGACCGGACATTACAATCCGACGATCGCCGCCATCGCCGACCTCGGCGTGCCGGTCGTCAGCGCGGTGCGCGGACCGGCGGCCGGCATCGGCTGCAGCCTGGCGCTCGCCGCCGATTTCTGCGTGGCGGCGGAGGGCGCCTATTTCCTCCAGGCGTTCGTCAACATAGGCCTGATCCCCGATGGCGGGGCGACCTGGATGCTGCCGCGCCTGATCGGCCGTGCCCGCGCCGCCGAGATGATGATGCTGGGCGAACGGATCGCGGCGGCCAGGGCGCTGGACTGGGGCATGATCCACCGCGTGGTGGCGGACGATGCGCTGGAGGCGGAGGCGCTGGCGCTGGCGACGCGGCTCGCCGCCGGGCCGACGGTGGCGCTGGGGCTGATGCGGCGGGCATTGGGGCGGGCGCTGGAGAGCGATTATGCCGCGGCCTTGCAGGCAGAGGCCGAGGCGCAGCGCGCCGCGCGCGGTTCGGCGGATTCGATGGAGGGCGGGCTCGCCTTCCTGCAAAAGCGAAAGCCCGATTTCACCGGCCGTTAGCCGTGATGTGTCCGCGCCGACACGCGCGCGGCACATCTTGCGACAGAAAATTGCTGGACGCGGCCGGGTGTGCTGGCCACACAGCACGCCATGGTTCGTAGCCTTGCCCTCCTGCTCGCGACTGCGGCGCTCGCCGGTTGCACCGTCGGACCCGATTATCACCCGACCAGCGCCGCCGACCTTGGCGTGCCGGACGGCTTCTCGGTGCCCGCGCAGCAGACGCCGGAGGACCTGACGCGCTGGTGGTCGAACTTCGACGATCCGGTGCTCGGGCAGCTGGTCGAGCAGGCGCGCGGCGCCAATACCGACATCACGCAGGCGATCGCGCGGCTGCGGCAGGCGCGCGAGGCGCTGGTGCAGAGCCGGGCGTCGCTGTTGCCGACGCTGTCGGGATCGGCCGGCTACCAGCGCAACGAGAATCTGCGCGGCGGCGGGCGATCGTTCACCCTGCCCGACGGCACCGTGGTCGACACCGGCGGGGGCGGCACCAACAGCTTCTCGGCGGGCCTGTCGGCCAGCTATCAGGTCGGCCTGTTCGGCGAGATCCGCCGCACGGTGGAGGCGAGCCGCGCGCAATATGCCGCCAGCGGCTTCAACTATGCGACCGTGCTGCTGACCGTCGAGAGCGAGGTCGCGACCAATTACGTGCTGGCCCGCGCCTATCAGGCGCAACTTGCCAATGCGCGCGCCAGCCTCGCCATCCAGGACGACAATCTGGAGATCGCGGGTTTTCGCGTCCAGGCGGGCCTCGTCTCGTCGGTCGATGCCGAGCAGGCGCGCAGCCAGCGGGCGCAGACCGCGGCGACCGTGCCGCAGATCGAGCAGCAATATGCCGCCGCCGTCGCCCGGCTGGGCGTGCTGACCGGACAGGCGCCGGGCGCGTTGCGTCAGGCGCTGGCGGCGACCAGGCCGATCCCGCGCGGGCCGGCGACCGTCGGCGTCGGCATCCCCGCCGATGCGCTGCGCCGCCGCCCCGACGTGCGCGCCGCCGAACGCAGCCTTGCCGCGGCCACCGCGCAGATCGGTGTCGCCAAGGCGCAGCTGTATCCGGCGCTGGCGATCACCGGCAACATCAACACCAATTCCACCAGCATCGGCAGCCTGGGCGATGCGATCACCGGCGGCCTGTTCGCCGGCCTGACGCAGGCGATCTTCAACGGCGGCCGGCTGCGCGCGCAGGTGCGATCGAACGAGGCGGCGGCGGACGCCGCCTTCGCCGCCTATCGCGGCACGGTGCTGACCGCGCTCGAGGATATCGAGAATGCGATCGTCGCGCTCGATGCCGCCCGCCAGCGCGAGACGCAGTTCCGCATAGCCTATGATGCCGCCAATGCCTCGGCGGTGCTGGCGCGCAGCCAGTATCGCAGCGGCCTCACCGATTTCACGACGCTCAACCAGCAGGAGGCGGCGCTGCTGTCCGCGCAGAACGGCCTCGTCCAGGCGCGGTCGGATCAGGCGACCGCGCTGATCGCGCTCTACAACGCGCTCGGCGGCGGCTGGGATGCGAGCGTTACGCCCGAAGCGCCGCCCCGCGGCGCGCCCACGACCCTGCCGGGAACCCGCTGATGGCCGACCAACAGATCGATGAATTCCTGGGCGTGAAGCCGGTGCCGGTGTGGCGCCGCTACCTCAAATGGGTGCTGGTCGCGATCGGCGTGGTGCTGCTCGCGCTGCTGCTCAAGAGCTGCTTCGGCCCCAAGGCGGAGGCCGGCTATGCGGTGCAGGCGGTCGAACGCGGCGACCTGACGGTCACCGTGTCGGCGACCGGCAAGCTTGCCCCGACCAACCAGGTGACGGTCGGCTCGCAGCTGTCGGGCCTCGTCACCAAGGTGGTGGTCGACGTCAACGATCGCGTCACCGCCGGCCAGCCGCTGGCGCTGATCGATCCGCAGCAGATCGACGACCAGATCCGCCAGCAGCGCGCGCAGATCGCCGCCAACCAGGCGCAGGTCAATCAGGCGCAGGCGACCGTCGCCGAGAGCCGGGCGCAGCTTGCACGGCTGGAAGAGGTGTACAAGCTGTCGAACGGCCGCGTGCCGTCGGGCACCGAATTGCAGAGCGGCCGCGCGGACTATCAGCGCGCGATCGCCGCGCTGAAGACGGCGCAGGCCAATGTCTCCGCCTCGCAGGCACTGCTCGCCCAGAGCCAGACGCAGCGGCAGCGCGCGATCATCCGCTCGCCGGTCAACGGCGTCGTGCTGGCGCGCCAGATCGATCCGGGCGCGACCGTCGCGGCCTCGTTCAACACGCCGACGCTGTTCGTTATCGCCGAAGACCTCAGCAAGATGAAGCTGGAGGTGGCGATCGACGAGGCCGACGTGGGCGAGGTGAAGGTGGGGCAGAAGGCGACCTTCACCGTCGATGCCTTTCCCGGCCGCACCTTTCCGGCGCAGATCACCCGCGTCGACCTGGGATCGAACCTGACGGTGAGTTCGGCGAGTTCGACCAGTACCACGTCGACCGCGACGACGACGGGGCAGGTGGTGTCCTACGCCGCCGATCTCAGCGTCTCCAATCCGACGCTGCAACTGCGCCCCGGCATGACCGCGACCGCGGATATCATCACGTCCGACAAGCAGAACGTGCTGCTCGTTCCCAATGCCGCGCTGCGCTTCAAGCCGACCAGCGCCGACAAGGGCGACCAGGGCGGCGGCATCGCCGGATCGCTCACCTTCCGTCCGCGCCGCGGCCAGCAGCGCGAACGCTCGGCGACGATCGGGCGCGGCGGCCAGCAGACGGTCTACGTCAAGGGCGCCGACGGCACGCCGCAGCCGGTGCAGGTCACCACCGGCGACACCAACGGCACGATGACCGAGGTGCTGGGCGGCAACCTGAAGCCGGGGCAGCAGGTCATCACCGGCCAGCTGGCGAGCGAGGACGGCAGCAGCGGCGGCGGACGCCGTGGCGGCAGCGGTGCCGGCGGTGCCGGCGGGGGCCAGCGCCGCGGAGGTGCGGCCGGTGGGCAGTGACCCGGCGCATCCGTCCGCGGTGACGGGGGAGGGGCGGGCATGACCGACCCCCTCATCTCGTTGCGCAACGTCACCAAGGTCTACGGTGCCGGGGCGACGCAGTTCCAGGCGCTGAAGGGTGTCGACCTCGACATCGCCGGCGGCGATTTCGTCGCGGTGATGGGGCCGTCGGGGTCGGGCAAGTCGACGACGATGAACATCCTCGGCTGCCTCGACGTGCCGAGCGGCGGCGCCTTCCTGTTTCGCGGCGTGCATGTCGAGGCGCTCGATCGCGACCAGCGCGCGCTGCTGCGGCGCAAGTATCTCGGCTTTGTGTTCCAGGGCTTCAACCTCCTGAGCCGCACCAGCGCGCTCGAGAATGTCGAGCTGCCGTTGCTCTATCGCGGCGACGAGAAGCGCGCGCGGCGCGACACCGCGATGGCGGCGCTGGAAAAGGTCGGGCTCGACCGCTGGTGGGACCATACGCCGGCCGAACTGTCCGGCGGCCAGCAGCAGCGCGTCGCCATCGCCCGCGCGATCGTCACCCAGCCCGACGTGCTGCTCGCCGACGAGCCGACCGGCAACCTCGATTCGGAACGGTCGGTGGAGATCATGGAATTGCTGACCGATCTCAACCGCACCAGCGGCATCACCGTGCTGATGGTCACCCACGAACCCGACATGGCCGCCTTCGCCCGCACCGTCATCCACTTCAAGGACGGGCTGGTCGAACGGATCGAGGCGAATCACCGCCCCGGCGTGGTTCCGGCGCTCGACTGATGCTCGGCACCACGCTCGTCCTCGCGCTGCGCTCGATCCGCCGCCACCTGCTGCGCTCGTTCCTGACGACGCTCGGCATCATCATCGGCGTTGCCGCCGTCGTCACCATGGTGACGCTGGGCAAGGCGACGACGGCGCAGGTGCAGAAGAGCATCTCGTCGCTCGGCACCAACATCCTGCAGATCCGCCCCGGCCAGGGCTTCGGGCGCGGGGGTGGCGGGCCCCCGCCGCCGCCGCTGACCGACGATTACCTGCGACCGATCCGCCAGCAGATCACCGGCGTCACCGCCGTCGCGCCGGCGGTGCAGCGCAGCGCCACGGCGATCTATGCCGGCGCGAATTGGTCGACGAGCGTCTATGGCACCACCAACGCCTATTTCACGGTACAGGCCTGGCCGCTGACCGCGGGCCGCGATTTTTCACCGGACGAGGAACAGGCGGGCAAGGCGGTGTGCATCCTCGGCAATACCGTGGTGAAGAACCTGTTCCCCAACGGCGGCACGGCCGTGGGGCAGCGGATCCGCGTCGCCGACATCTCGTGCATGGTGATCGGCACGCTCAGCGTGCGCGGGCAGGCGGGCTTCGGCGGCGACCAGGACGATGTGGTGCTGATGCCGATGAAGACGGTGCAGCGCCGCCTGACCGGCGACAACAAGCTGTCGGCGATCCTCGTCGGCGTCGACCAGGCCTATGACACGACGCAGGTCCAGGCTTCGCTGACCGGACTGATGCGCGAGTTGAGGCACCTGCAACCGGGGCAGGACGACAATTTCTTCATCTTCGACACCAAGCAGATCAGCGACACGCTCTCCAGCACGACGACGCTCTTGACGCGGATCGTCACCGCGGTGGCGGGGATCAGCCTGGTCGTCGGCGGCATCGGCATCATGAACATCATGCTGGTGTCGGTGACCGAGCGGACGCGAGAGATCGGCATCCGCCTTGCCATCGGTGCCGTCGCCCGCGAAGTGCTGACCCAGTTCCTGGTGGAGGCGATCGCGCTGTCGATGCTCGGCGGCGTCATCGGCCTGCTGGTCGCGCAGCTGGCGATCGGCGCGCTGTCCGCGGCGGGCGGGCTGCCGTTCCTGTTCGTGCCGGAGATCAACTTGATCGCATTCGGCATATCGGCGCTGATCGGCGTGGTGTTCGGCTATTTCCCGGCACGGCGGGCGGCGGCGCTCAATCCGATCGACGCCTTGCGGCACGAATAGCCCCGGGGATGTAGCATCGGCGGTGTAGCGCGTCGGCCATGCCGCCGCTGCTCGTCGTCCTTTCCCTGACTCTGGCGCCCGCCCCCGCAATCGCGCAGGATCGCGCCATGACCGCCCAACCCCTGTCGTCGCCGCCGATCGTCATCGCCCATCGCGGCGCAAGCGGTTCGCGCCCCGAACACACGCTGGCCGCCTACGACCTCGCGATCGACCAGGGCGCGGACTTCATCGAGCCGGACCTGGTGCCGACGAAGGACGACGTTTTGGTCGCCCGGCACGAGAATGCGATCGACGAGACGACCGACGTCGCCGCACATCCGGAATTCGCCGACCGTCGCACCACCCGGACGATCGACGGCCACACGATCACCGGCTGGTTCGTCGAGGATTTCACGCTCGCCGAGTTGAAGACGCTGCGTGCCCGCGAGCGCCTGCCCCGCTTGCGCGCCGGCAACGCCGCCTATGACGGCCGCTTCGACATTCCGACGCTCGCCGAGATCATCGCGCTCGCCAAGCGCCGCTCGCAGCAGACCGGGCGGACGATCGGCATCTACCCCGAAACCAAGCACCCGACCTATTTCGCCGGCATCGGTCACCCGACCGACGCGCGCCTCGTCGCCGAGCTGCGGCGGGCCGGATGGGACAGCGCCGATGCGCCGGTGTTCATCCAGTCGTTCGAGGTGGCGAACCTGCAGCGCATCCACGCGCTGACCAAGGTGCGGCTGATCCAGCTGGTGGCGGGGGAGGGGGCGCCGGCGGATGGCGCCGCGCCGTCCTATGCGGCGATGCTGACGCCGGCGGGGCTGCGACAGGTGGCGACCTATGCCTATGGCATCGGGCCGGACAAGGCGCAGCTGTGGCGCGGGGATGCGCCGACGACGCTGGTCGCCGACGCCCATGCCGCCGGCCTGCGCGTCCACCCCTGGACCTATCGCGCGGAAAACGCCTTCCTGCCCGGCCGCTTCCGCCGGGGAGACGATCCCGCTGCGCATGGCGACTTGGCGGGCGAAATCCGGTCCGCCCTCGGCCTTGGAATCGACGGATTCTTCACCGACTATCCGTTAGTCGGCGTGGAGACCCTCCACGGCCCCAGGGATCATCCGTAAATGCGTAGCGCCTCCATCCTGCTCCTGCCCGTCATCCTCGCCACCGGCGGTTGCATCAGCACCGCCACATCGATCGTGAAGGCCCCGTTCCAGGTCGCCGGCAAGGCGGTCGACTGGACAACGACGAGCCAGGAAGAGGCCGACCGCAACTATGGCCGCAAGATGCGCAAGCAGGAGGCCAAGGAAGGCCGCGAGCGCAAGAAGGCGGCGGAACGCTGCCGCAAGCATCCGGATGATCAGGACGCCTGCCGCTACTCGGGCTACCGCGCGGGGTATTGAGCCTGCCTGCGGGCATGAGCCGCATCGGTGCTTCGACAGGCTCAGTGCGAACGGTTCCGTGTGCCGCCATCATGTTCCAATCACCCGTGATCGTCATCCCGGCGAACGCGGGGACCCATGGATGCACGCGGTCGGTGGCAGGGCCAGACAACGACGGTCATCCTGTCCATGGGTCCCGGCGTTCGCCGGGATGACGCATAGAGATGTCGGGAGCTGCGGCCTACGGCAGGACGCTTGAGCCCTACCGGTCCTGCGCCACCGCATCCCCCGCCAGCGCGCCGGCGATGGCGATCAGCACTTCGGGATGGATGTGCACGCCCAGATGCCCGCTGGTCACCTCCACCGCCTCGGCGCTGGGATCGCGGCAGATGAAGCCGTTGACGAAGCCGTCGCGCGGGCTCCAGATCGCGGTGCAGGGCACGGGCAGCGGCGCGGCGATCGCCTCGCTGCGCGCGATCACCGCCGGATCGTCGACGCGCTCGCCGGTCGCCCATTCGAACGCGCGCCAGACGTTGGTCGCGCGGCCGCCGCCGGCATAGGGCGAACTGACCGTCACCACCCGCGCGACCAGGTCGGGCCGGCGATGCGCCACCAGCCGCGCCATGATCCCGCCCAGGCTGATCCCGACCAGCGTCACCGGCCCCGCCTCGGCATGCAGCGCCGCCACTCGCGCGATCAGCCGCTCGGCCTCCACGCCGACGCTCTTGACGCCGAGATTGCGGCCCAGGCCCCAGCCCTCGGCACGATAGCCCAGCCGCCGCAGGAAGCGGCGCAGCACCAGGCTCGATCCGTCGGCATCGAACAGGCCCGGCAGCACCATCACCGCACCGCCGCGGCCCGCCGGCACCGCCGCGAGCGCTGCGGCATGGCGCCAGCGCGTCGCCAGCATCCATGCGACGCGCGGCACCTCGCTCGCCGCCAGCACCTTGGGTGGGGGCGGCGGCGCGAGGAAGCCGGTGCCGAACCGGGCATGCGGCGGCGGCTCGCTGCGCCAGCGCGCCAGCCCGGTCTGCAACCGGCTCAGAACCATCCCAGCACCGTCACCGGAAACGGCGTCCAACGCCCGACGCGCACGCCGGCCTGGCGCAACGCATCGCCCGCCCAGGCATTGCAGGTCCGCCCGGCGCTGTACCGGCCGCGCGCCGCGTAGAAGACGTCGTTGCGATCATAGCCGCGGAACGCCTCTCGTCGTACCGCGAAGCTCGCCCGGATGACGGCGGCAAGGCGCCTATATTCCTCCGGCCGCAGCAGCACGCTGCGCACATCGCGCGACGGGGTCGGGGCGGGGACGTGTTCGACGTGCATCAGCGTCGCATCGCTGCCGCGCGCCGCAGCCAGGATCGTGCGCAGCTTGACGTCGGCCCAGGTCGCCGTTTCCAGGTAGAAGGCGCGCTCGCCCCAGCCGATCGCCAGATGGTCATAGCCGGCATAACGCGGGTCGGCGAGGTCCGCTCCCGGCGCGACGCCGCGCCAATCCACCCCGGCCGCGACCTTGGGCACCACCAGCCCGACGTGCACGCCGTTCGATTCGACATAGATGCGCACCCCCTCCGCCGGCGGCCGCCAGCCCGCATTGGCCGGGATCGCGCCGCCGACCAGCCCGGCGGCGGCATAACCGGCGAGCAGCAGCACCAGCAGCATCGCCGCCCGGCCCAGCCAGCGGAACAGCATCATCACTGGCGCGCTATGTCGTAACATTCGAAACCTTATGCTAGGCCGTCACCATGGCAGATGACTCGCACGCTTTCGATACCCCTCCCGCCGGCGCCGCCGCCGATTGGACGGTGGACCAGGACTGGCAGCATTACACGGCGGAGGAGCATGCCACCTGGGACACGCTGTTCGCGCGGCAGAGCAAGCTGTTGCCCGGCCGCGCCTCCGACGCCTATCTGCGCGGGCTCGACGTGCTCAAGCTATCGAAGCCCGGCATTCCCGATTTCGCCGAACTCTCCGAACGGCTGATGAAGCTGACCGGGTGGCAGGTGGTGGCGGTGCCGGGGCTGGTGCCGGACGATGTGTTCTTCGATCACATGGCCAACCGCCGTTTCGTCGCCGGCAATTTCATCCGCCGCCCCGACCAGCTCGACTATCTCCAGGAACCCGACGTCTTCCACGACGTGTTCGGGCATGTGCCGATGCTCGCCGACCCGGTGTTCGCCGACTATCTGGAGGCCTATGGCCGCGGCGGGCAGCGGGCGCTCGGGCTCGATGCGTTGAAGTATCTCGGCCGGCTCTACTGGTACACGGTGGAATTCGGGCTGATCCGCGAGGATGAGGGCTTACGCATCTACGGATCGGGCATCGTCTCGAGCTTCGCCGAAAGCCGCTTCGCGCTCGACGATCCCAGCCCCAACCGCATCGGCTTCGACATCGCGCGGGTGATGCGCACCGAATATCGGATCGACGATTTCCAGCAGAACTATTTCGTCATCCCCAGCTTCGAGGAGCTGTTGCGGATCACGGTGGAGACGGATTTCGCGCCGCTCTATGAGCAGTTGAAGGCGCAGGAGGATATTCCGGTGGCGGCGATCGTCGAGGGGGATGACGTGCTGACGCGGGGAACGCAGGCCTATGCGCTGGGAAAGGCCGGGTGACGTATCCCGTTCAAATACACGTCATCCCCGCGCAGGCGGGGATCCATAATCACTGCCGTGGCCGCTAAGAGCCGAGACGGAAGCCAGTATGGATCCCCGCCTGCGCGGGGATGACGGGTCGCGGGAGGTAAGGCTCGCGCTGCTACCCCCCGTAGCGGATCAATACACCCGCTTCTTCGGCTTGATGTAGTCCACGTCGTCGGTCAGCGTATAGTCGTGCACCGGGCGGTAATCGATGGCGGTCGCGCCGCCGACGCCGCCCCAGCCGGTGAAGGTGGTGATGGTGTGCTTCATCCACTCGCCGTCGTCGCGATCGGGGTGATCCTCGTTGACGTGGGCGCCGCGCGATTCTTTGCGGTTGGCCGCCGAATCGATCGTCACCACCGCTTGGGCGACGAGGTTGTCGAGCTCCAGCGTCTCGATCAGGTCGGTGTTCCAGATCAGGCTGCGGTCGGCGATCGCCACGTCCTGCATCTTGGCATAGATGCCCTTCATCAGCGCCTGCCCCTCGGTGAGCAGCGCATTGTCGCGGAACACCGCGCAATGCTTTTGCATCGTGCGCTGCATCTCGCCGCGGATCGTCGCGGTCGGCGTGCCGCCGGCGGCGTTGCGGAAGCGGTCGAGGCGGGTGAGCGACAGCTCCTCCGACCCCTTGGGCAGCGGATTGTGCACGGTGTTCGGCTTGGTGATCTCGGCGATGCGCTTGCCGGTCGCGCGGCCGAACACGACGAGGTCGATCAGGCTGTTCGAGCCCAGGCGGTTGGCGCCGTGGACGCTGACGCACGCCGCCTCGCCGACCGCGAACAGGCCGGGGACGACGGTGTCGGGGTTGCCGTCCTTCAGGTGGACGACCTCGCCGTGGAAGTTGGTCGGAATGCCGCCCATGTTGTAGTGGACGGTCGGCGTGACGGGGAGCGGCTGGCGCGTCAGGTCGACGCCGGCGAAGATCTTGCCCGTCTCGGTGATCCCCGGCAGCCGCTCGTGCAGCACCTTGGGATCGATATGGTCGAGGTGCAGGAAGATGTGGTCGCCGTTCTTGCCGACGCCGCGGCCTTCGCGCATCTCCATCGCCATCGAGCGGCTGACGACGTCGCGGCTGGCGAGGTCCTTGGCCGACGGGGCATAGCGCTCCATGAAGCGCTCGCCCTCCGAATTGGTCAGGTAGCCGCCTTCACCGCGCGCGCCCTCGGTGATGAGCACGCCCGCGCCATAGATGCCGGTCGGGTGGAACTGCACGAACTCCATGTCCTGCAAGGGCAGGCCGGCGCGCAGCACCATGCCGCCGCCGTCGCCGGTGCAGGTATGCGCCGAGGTCGCCGAGAAATAGCAGCGGCCGTAGCCGCCCGTCGCCAGCACCGTGTTGTGGCTGCGGAAGCGGTGGATGCTGCCGTCTTCCATGCACAGGGCGACGACGCCGCGGCAGACGCCGTTCTCCATGATGAGGTCGAGCGCGAAATATTCGACGTAGAAGTCGGCGTCGTAGCGCAGGCTCTGCTGGTAGAGCGTGTGGAGCATCGCATGCCCCGTACGGTCCGCGGCGGCGCAGGTGCGCTGCGCCGGCGGCCCTTCGCCCATGTTCTGCATCATGCCGCCGAACGGGCGCTGGTAGATGCGGCCCTCGTCCGTGCGGCTGAACGGCATGCCGGCATGTTCCAGCTCGTAGACCGCGGCCGGCGCCTCGCGCACCATATATTCGATCGCGTCCTGGTCGCCCAGCCAGTCCGATCCCTTGACGGTGTCGAACATGTGCCAGGTCCAGTGATCGGGGCCCATGTTGCCGAGGGATGCGGCGATGCCGCCCTGCGCCGCGACGGTATGCGACCGCGTCGGGAACACCTTGGTGATGCAGGCGGTCTTCAGGCCGTTCTGCGCGCATTCCATCACGGCGCGCAGCCCCGATCCGCCCGCGCCGACGACGACGGCGTCATAGGTGTGATCGATGATCTTATAGGCATCCGACATTATGCGGCGGCTCCGAAGGCGACCTTGAGGATCGCGAAGATGGCGATCGCGGCGGTCGCGACCGTGAAGAAGTTGAGGAGGAGGATGGCGGCGACGCGGCGCTCGTCATGCTGGTAATCCTCGATCACCACCTGCAGTCCGAGGCGGAAGTGGTAGAAGACCGAGACGATGAGCAGGATCATCGGGATCGCCGCCCAGCCATTGCGCAGCCAGCTGTGCACCGCCGCGAAATCATAGGCCGGCATGCGCAGGATCGAAAAGACGAACCACAGCATGAGCAACAGGTTGGAACCCGCGGTGACGCGCTGGCGCCACCAGTGATGCGCGCCTTCCTTGGCGCTGCCGAGGCCGCGGACGCGGCCGATGCTGGTGCCCGAACCCATTACTTGATCCCCAGGTAGAGCCAGAAGGCGGCGGTCAGCACGACGCCGCCGATGATGACGATGAGGCTGAACGTCTTGTTGCGCTTCAGCTCGAACGCGGCGCCGGCGTCCATCACCAGGTGGCGCACGCCGTTCAGCATGTGGGTGAAGAACGCCCAGGTGATGCCGACGCCGATGATCCAGCCGAGGATGTTGAGGTTGCCGGCATCGGTGGTGAACACGTCGCGGAACGTCGCATAGCTTTCGGCACCGCCGGCGATCGCCGCCAGCCACCAGACCAGCAGCGCGGTGCCGACCGTCGCCATCCCCGATCCGGTCGCGCGGTGGAGGATGGAGACCAGCATGTGCGGCCCCCAGCTGTAGTGCAGCTTCAGGAAGCCCGAAAACAGGTGCGGGCTGCGCGGCCGCGGCGGAGTGCGGGATGCCATGAACGGTCCTCAAGCCAAGACGAATGGATTGCCTATTAGGCCGCCGGTCCTGCGATGCAACCCATGCGCCCGCCCGGTGCGACTCTAACCCCCCATTAACCACTGGAGGTTAGACCGCGTGGATACGCCAGTCTTCCGTCCCGGAGAACCCCTTGTCCGACATCGCCCTTCCCCCGCCGGCCAGCATCGCCGCCGCCGTGGATCTCAAGAGCCGCATCACGGCCTTCGACGGTGGTGAGAACACCCTGCTCGCGCGGGCGCGGGATCTCTGGGCGATCATCGAACCCGATGCGGCGGAGATCGTCGAGGCCTATTGGGCGCATTGGCGCCTGGCCAATCCCGGCAGCGCGGAATGGACGCCGCTGGAAACCGAACGCCGCATCGCCGCTGGCGTCACCTATCTGCGCAACCGGTGCTGCCACCTCGATGGGCAGGCCTGGGTCGAATCGCTCGAACGCTCGGTCGCCGCGGCCTATTCCGCCGGCGTGTCGACGATGGAGGTGCTGGCCATGTCCTGCGCCAGCGACCGCGCCGCGCTCAACGTCGTCATGCGGCGCATGCCGGGCGACGACCCCCGCCAAGCCGTGATGATCGATGCGCTGATGCGCCTGTTCGGCATGGAGACGGAGCTCACCGTCGAGCTGTTCGCCGGCTTCACCGATTACAATGCGCGCGTCGCGCGCGACCGGCTGGCGGCGGAATTCCGCGAAGGCATCGCGACGGCGGTGGAAACGGCGACCGACGAGGGCCATGCGCTGCGCGAACAGACGGTGCGCAGCTCGGGCTCGGCGCGTGGCATGCTGGGCAAGGCGAGCGAGGTCGCGGCCGCGGCGGAACAGTCCGCGGTGGCGATGCGCGAGGCGGCACAGACCGCCGCCGGCCTGATCCGCGCGATCGAGGATGCCCGTACCGAGGTGGAGGCCGCGGCCGAGATCGCCGCCCGCGCCAGCGTGCAGGCGAGCAACGCGGTCGGCATGTCGGAGGCTTTGTCGGACCATGCCAAGTCGATCGAATCGATCCTCGGCCTGATCCGCGACATCGCCGGCCAGACCAACCTGCTCGCCCTCAACGCGACGATCGAGGCGGCACGCGCCGGGGACGCCGGTCGCGGCTTCGCCGTGGTGGCGCAGGAGGTGAAGAGCCTCGCCAACCAGACCGCACGCGCCACCGACGACATCGCCGCCAAGATCGCCTCCATCCAGTCCGCGACCCGCTCCACGGTGGAAACCAACGCCAGCATCCGCACCACGGTCACCGAGGTGCAGGAGAGCGCCGACCGCATCCGCTTCGCCATGGAGGCGCAGGCGCAGACCGTGACCGCGATCACCGCGGCGGTGGACGAAACCGCGCTCGCGGCCGATTCCATGTCCAACACCATCGCCGCGATCCGCGAGGATACCGAGACGGTGGCAACCGAGATCGACGGCGTCGGCCGCGGCTTCGACCGGCTCGACGGACGCCTGAACACCCTCAAGAACAGCGCCGGCGAATTCGTCGCCAAGGTCGCTGCGTGAGGCCGGAGAGGATGCAGACATGGCAACGCGGACGGCGCCGGGCGGCGTGACGACGGGCTTGGCGACTCCGCCACGCAACATCGTCGAGCATCTCGGCGAATATGACTGGGACGGTTCGATCGCGGACGGTTGCCGTCAGATCTGTGCCTTGCTCCAGCCCAGGGACTATGAGGAGATAGCCGGGCGGTTCTGGGACCATTATCTCGCGCTGCCCGCGGCGCAGCCGATCCGCCACCTGCTGGCCGGCGAGCGGCTCGCCCGCCGGGTCCGCGAGAGCGCGGACTATGCGCGCGTCAAATACGGCAGCCCCTTCGACGAGGCCTGGGTGGTGATCGCACGCCGGCATGCCGAACAGGCGGTCGCCTCCGGCGTGCCGCTGCCGACGTTGCAGGCGATCCTCGCCCGTTCGCACAGCGACACCGTGCGCATCCTCGAACAGCATTGCACCGGAGACACCACCCGGCTGCTGCGCCTGTGCGATGCGGTGCAGCGCATCTCGCTAGTCGAATCGGACGTGATGACCGGTCACCTCGATGCCCTGCGCAGCGCGGAGGCGCGGCAGGAACGGATCGCCCGATCGGCGGCGTTCCGCGAAAGCATCGCCAGCTCGATCGAGGGCGCGGCGACGCTGGGCGCCCGCATCCGCGTGCAGGCGAGCGCCGCCTCCGCTTCCACCCGCCAGGTGCTGGGCAAGGCGAGCGAGGTCGCGGCGGCGGCGGAGCAATCGGCGGTGGCGATGCGCGAGGCGGCGCAGACCGCGGCGGGCCTCATCCGCGCGATCGAGGACGCGCGCGGCGAAGTGGATGCCGCGGCGGGTATCGCCCACCGGGCGAGCGAACATGCCGGCGACGCGGTGCGGGCGAGCCACCTGCTGTCCGATCATGCCAAGTCGATCGAATCGATCCTGGGCCTGATCCGCGATATCGCCGGACAGACCAACCTGCTCGCATTGAACGCGACGATCGAGGCGGCGCGGGCGGGCGATGCCGGCCGCGGCTTCGCCGTGGTGGCGCAGGAGGTGAAGAGCCTCGCCAACCAGACCGCGCGCGCCACCGACGATATCGCCGCCAAGATCGCCGCCATCCAGTCCGCGACCCGCTCCACGGTGGAAACCAACGCCAGCATCCGCACCACCGTCACCGAGGTGCAGGACAGCGCCGACCGCATCCGCGTGGCGATGGAGGCGCAGGCGCAGACGGTGACCGCGATCACCGCCGCCGTCGACGAAACCGCCCTCGCGGCCGATTCCATGTCGAGCACCATCGCCGCGATCCGCGCGGACACCGAGACGGTGGCGTCGGAGATCGACAGCCTCGGTGCCGGCTTCGGCGACGTCGGCGACCGGCTGGGGCAGCTGCGCCAATCGGCCGACAGCTTCTCGGCAAGCGTGGGGTAGGGGGGCAGGTCCCGCCCGGCTCCCGCCGCCCATTCCCAATCGTCGTGCCGCGGCCTAAAGCCGCCCCCATGACCATTCTTCTCACCGGGTCGAGCCGCGGTATCGGCGCCGCGATCCAGCGATCGCTCACCGCGGCGGGTGCCACCGTCATCGGCCACGGCACGCGCAGCGGCATCGCCGCCGACTTCGCCGATCCCGCCGCCCCGCAGGCCTTGTGGGGCGCCGCGCTCGAACAGGCGGGCGGCGCCATCGACGTGCTGGTCAACAATGCCGGCGTGTTCGAAGCCAATCCGCTCGACCGCGACCATGACGACTGGGTCGCCGACTGGGAACGGACGATGCGCGTCAACCTGACCGCCGCCGCCGAACTCTGCCGGCTCGCCGTGCGCCACTGGCAGCACCGGGGAACCGGCGGTCGCATCGTCAACGTCGCCAGCCGCGCCGCCTATCGCGGCGACAGCCCGGCGCACTGGCATTATGCCGCCGCCAAGGCCGGCATGGTCGCGATGACCAAGACGATCGCGCGCGGCTATGCGCGCGAGGGCATCTTCGCCTTCGCGATCTGCCCCGGCTTCACCATGACCGGCATGGCCGACGATTATCTCGCCAGCCGCGGCGGCGACACGCTGCTCGCCGACATTCCGCTCGGCAAGGTCGCCGATCCCGAAGAGGTCGCCGCGGTCGCCCGTTTCTGCGCGCTGGAGGCTCCCGCCTCGATGACCGGCGCCGTCCTCGACGTGAACGGGGCGAGCTATGTCCGCTGACACCAGCTGGAAGATCAGCTTGCCCTGCACCCGCGCCGAGGCGGAGGCGATCGACAGCGCCTCGGACCTCGCGATCGACGCGGTGCTGATGACCACCGAAGAGGTGGAGGACGATGTCGAGCGCTGGCGGCTCGACGCCTATGTCGAGCATCGCCCCGATGCGGCGATGCTGGCGACGATCCACGCGTTGGTGCCGAGCGCCAGCGCCTGCGACCCCGTCGTCACCGAACTGACCGATGAGGATTGGGTGGCGATGAGCCAGGCGGGCCTGGAACCGATCCGCGAGGGCCGCTTCGTCGTCCACACCAGCGCGCATCCCGTCGCCGCGCCGCCGGGTGGCCGCGCCTTCCTGATCGATGCCGGCCAGGCGTTCGGCACCGGTCATCATGGCACGACCAGCGGCTGCCTCGCCATGCTCGACGGGCTGGCGAGCGCCGGACGGTCCTTCGCCAAGGTCATCGACGTCGGCACCGGCACGGGCCTGCTCGCCTTCGCCGCGGTGGAGCTGTGGCCGCAGGCGGCGGTGGTCGCGACCGATATCGATCCGGTCGCCGTCGCGGTCAGCGCCGACAATGCGCGCAGCAACGGGATCGCGGCGGGCGCCGGCGAAGGTGGGGGCGCCGGCGCGGTCGCGCTGTTCGTCGCTGACGGCGCGCGCCACCCGCAGATCGACGCGGCGGCGCCGTTCGACCTCGTCATCGCCAACATCCTCGCCGGGCCGTTGGTGTCGATGGCGCCCGAACTCGCCGCGATCGCGGACCGGGGCGCGACGATCGTCCTCGCCGGCCTGCTGGAGACGCAGCGCGAGACGGTGGTCGCCGCCTATGTCGCCTGCGGCTGCACGCTGGAGGCGATCGACCGCCGCGGCGACTGGACCGTGCTGCGCCTGCGCGCCGGCGACACGCGCTACGTCCCGACCGCGCCGTTCGACCCCAAGGGCCGCGACGGCTGGGCGCTGGACCTGTAGGGCGCGGCAAGACGCCTGTGAAAGCCGCTGCGGCGTCCTCAACCCCTCCGTCACCCCGGACGTGGTCCGGGGTCCACCGTTCGGCATAGTCAACGGCCTGGGAGCATGTGGCGCAGTGGATGCCGGCACAAGTCGGGCATGAGGGCAATGTTACGCAGAGAGCCCGCCTGTGCGGGAACGACGGAATGGGGAATGGGCCAATGGACCTCGCCGCCATCACGCCCGCCGCAACCCGCTGACCGCGCACCCCAATCCCCCCGCGCGCACATTCCGCTGTCCTATTTGGAGAATCCCTGATCCGTCCCCCGCCGCAACCACAGGGGGAACGATCCATGACCATCGCCACGCTCATCGACCAGGTCATCGCGCGCGAGGGCGGCTACGTCGACCATCCCGCCGACCGCGGCGGCGCGACGCGCTGGGGGATCACCACCGCGGTGGCCCGCGCCAACGGCTATCATGGGCCGATGCGCGACCTGCCGCGCGGCGTAGCGGCGGCGATCTATGAAGCGATCTATTGGCGCGGCCCCGGGCTGGACCGCGTCGCGGCCCGCGCGCCGCGCCTCGCCGCCGAACTGTTCGACACCGCGGTCAACATGGGGACGGGCGTCGCGGCCGGGTTCCTGCAACGCGCGCTCAACGCGCTGAACCGCGGCGCGAACGATTATCCCGACCTCGCCATCGACCAGGCGATCGGGCCGCGCACATTGGCCGCGCTCGACGCCTTCCTCGCCCGCCGGGGGCACGAGGGCGCGGCGGTGCTGACCAGGGCGGTGGACGCCTTGCAGGGCGAACGCTACCTCGCCATCGCCGAACGCCGTCCGGCCAACGAAGCCTTCCTCTACGGCTGGCTGGCGGAGCGGATCGGATGACCGAACCCCGCGATCCGTGGGTCGCGCGCGCGCGGCCCGCCTTCCTCTATGTCATGTACGCGCTGCTGCTGTGGTCGATCCCGATGAGCCTCGTCGCCGCGATCAGCCCCGCGACCGCTGCCGCCATGGCGCGCGGCGTCGGCGCCTATCTGGCGGCGATCCCCGAACCGCTCTACGCGCTCTTCGGCACCGGCTATCTCGGCTACACCGCCGCGCGCGCCTGGGGGAAGGCGAAGGGGGTGGAGCGTTAGGCTTCCACGCAGTGGATCGGACTCCGGCGTCACGCGCACCCTTTGCACCTCCCGCCTGCGATCCTACATCGCGGCGCATGAGCGGGAACGATCCACATTCCATGCCGGTCTGGCATGGCACCACCATTCTGTCGGTCAGGCGCAACGGCAAGGTCGTCGTCATCGGCGACGGCCAGGTCTCGATGGGCCAGACCGTGATGAAGCCCAATGCGCGGAAAGTCCGCCGACTCGGCGCGGAAGGGCAGGTGATCGGCGGGTTCGCCGGTGCGACCGCCGACGCCTTCACCCTGTTCGAGCGGCTGGAGGCGAAGCTGGAGCGGCACCAGGGCCAGCTGATGCGCGCCGCGGTCGAGCTCGCCAAGGACTGGCGCACCGACAAATACCTGCGCAACCTGGAGGCGATGATGATCGTCGCCGACAAGGAGGTGACGCTGATCCTCACCGGCAACGGCGACGTGCTGGAGCCTGAGAACGGCGTCGCTGCGATCGGATCGGGCGGCAATTACGCGCTCGCCGCGGCACGCGCGCTGGTCGATTACGAAGGCGATGCGGAGGCGATCTGCCGCAAGGCGATGGCCATCGCCGCCGAGGTCTGCGTCTACACCAACGACCGCACCACCATCGAGACGCTCCACAGCGTCAGCTGACGACACCCGCGTCCGTGCGACTTTTGTGACCTTTCAGATCGTCCGATCCGGGCGAACAGGCAGATAATGAACCAGAATCTTACCCCCAAGACGATCGTCGCCGCGCTCGACGCGCACATCATCGGCCAGCGCGACGCCAAGCGCGCCGTCGCCGTCGCGCTGCGCAATCGCTGGCGCCGTCAGCAGCTCTCCGCCGACCTGCGCGACGAGGTGACGCCCAAGAACATCCTGATGATCGGGCCGACCGGCTGCGGCAAGACCGAGATCAGCCGCCGCCTGGCGAAACTCGCCGATGCCCCCTTCGTCAAGGTGGAGGCGACCAAGTTCACTGAGGTCGGCTATGTCGGCCGCGACGTCGAACAGATCGCCCGCGACCTCGTCGAGGAGGCGATCCGGCTGGAGAAGGAGCGCCGCCGCCTCGCCGTGAAGGACAAGGCGGAGGAGGCGGCGATGAAGCGCCTGCTCGACGCGCTGGTCGGCAAGGACAGCAGCCAGGCGACGCGCGAAAGCTTTAAGCAGCGCTTCGCCGACGGCCACCTCGACCAAACCGAGATCGAGATCGAGCTGGAACAGGCACCCGCCATGCCCTTCGAGGTGCCGGGTGCCGGCCCGCAGATGATCAACCTCAGCGAGATGATGAAGTCGTTCGGCGGCGGCCAGCAGTTGAAGCGCCGCAAGCTGACCGTCCGCGCCGCCTGGGACAAGCTGGTCGAGGAAGAGGCCGACAAGCGCCTCGACCAGGACGAGGTGAGCCGCACCGCGCTCGCCGACGCCGAGGCGAACGGCATCGTCTTCCTCGACGAGATCGACAAGATCGCGGTCAGCGACGTGCGCGGCGGCTCGGTCAGCCGCGAAGGCGTGCAGCGCGACCTGCTGCCGCTGATCGAGGGCACCACCGTCTCGACCAAATATGGCCCGATGAAGACCGACCATATCCTCTTCATCGCCAGCGGCGCCTTCCACGTCGCCAAGCCGTCCGACCTGTTGCCCGAATTGCAGGGCCGCCTGCCGATCCGCGTCGAGCTGAAGGGCCTGACCGAGGAAGATTTCATCGCCATCCTGTCGGACACCAAGGCATCGCTGCCCACGCAGTACCAGGCGCTGATCGCCACCGAGGGCGTCGAGGTGACCTTCACCGACGACGGCATCGCCGCCATCGCCCGCATCGCCGCCGAGGTGAACGGCCAGGTCGAGAACATCGGCGCCCGCCGCCTGCAGACGGTGATGGAAAAGCTGCTGGAGGAGGTGAGCTTCGATGCCGAGGACCGCAGCGATCCGGTGACGGTGGACGCCGCCTACGTCGAGAAGCAGCTCGCCGGCATCGCCCGCAACACGGATCTCAGCCGCTTCGTGCTGTAAGGTGCGTCGAGGCCGGATTGGGTTAGGTAAAAGTCCTCCCTCGCGCAGCGGGGGAGGGGGACCGCGCCCGCAGGGCGTGGTGGAGGGGGCGTCTCCCCAAGCGCAAGGTCCGCGGCCCCGACTCCTGTCGGGGAATGGGCAATCAGCCCTATTTCTTCACCCGCGTGTACGGCGTGAACTCGGTGAACCGGCAGTAAGCCGACGGGATGGTCGTCCCCGGCGTCAACACCCGGAACCGGTCGTTGCGGCACAGCTGCCCGCCATAGACCTCGACGATCAGCGTGTTGAGCGGTTCCAGCGACGAGCAGGCGCCGACCGGCCCCGTCTTCCACACCCGCCGCCCGGCGCCCTCGGTATAGAGGATGGTATGCGCATCGACGATCGACGGGCCGTTGGTCTGCGACAGCGTGATGCAGTTCTGCGGCGCGCCGGCGACGCGGCCGGCAAGCGGGTCGGCCTTGGCGGCGAGCAGCGGCAGGGCGAGGGCGGCGAGCGCGAGCGTCTTCATGGCGTCACTTGCCCCGTGTGTAGCGGATGAACGGGCCGAACGAGCAGCTGCCGCTGAACGTCCGCGACGCCGAATCGACCGTGGTCGCGATATCGCCCTGGCACAGCTGGCTCTGCGGCGAGCGGGTGATGAGGATGTCGCCGCGGCCGACCCGCTCGCATCCGCCCGCCGTGTCGGTGCGATACTTCAGTCCGCGGTTGACGGTGTAGACCAGGGTCGGCCCGTAGCCCTTGACCTGCGCACTGGGAAAGCGCGGCATGCAGCTGGAGGATTGGCCCGGCGTCAGCCCCGCCAGATCCTTGCCGAGCACATCAGCCGCCGCGGCATCCGCCTGTTGTGCGGCCAGCCGCTGCTGCGGGCTCTGCGTGCATCCCGCCGCCATCAGTGCGGCGCTCGCGATCACCAACGACCGTCCGATCATCGTCCTCGTCCTCCGATCCGATCAGCACAACGGATCAGCCGCTGAAACTATCCTTGGCGGCACGCAGCCGTCCGAGCGTCTCGGCATCGCTGGCACGCAGGAACGGATTGGTCGCGCGCTCAAGCCCGATACGCGTCGGGATCGTCGGTTCGCCCTTGGCGCGCAACGCATCCACCTCGGCCATCCGTGCCGCCAGCGCCGCATTGTCCGGCTCGGCGGTCAGCGCGAAGCGGCCGTTGCTCTGCGTATATTCATGCCCGCAATAGACATCGGTGGCGTCGGGCAGCGCGGCATAGCGCTGCATGTTGGCGAACATCTGCGCCGCCGTCCCTTCGAACAGGCGGCCGCAGCCCATCGCGAACAGCGTGTCGCCGGTGAAGATCGCACCCGCTTCGGCGAGGTGGAAGGCGATGTGCCCGGCGGTATGGCCCGGCACTTCCAGCACCCGCGCCTCGCAGGCGCCGATGCGCACCGTGTCGCCCTCCCGCACCGTCACGTCCAGCGTCGGGATCTTCGCCGCCTCCGCCGCAGGGCCGGTGACGCGGGCACCGGCGGCGCGCAGGGTCGCATTGCCGCCGGTGTGATCGGGATGCCAGTGGGTCGTCCAGACCTGGCCGATCGTCCAGCCCCGCTCGGCCGCGGCCTGCTGCACCGGTGCCGCCTCGCCGGGATCGATCGCCACCGTCTCGCCGGACACGGGGTCGTGGAGCAGCCAGGCGTAATTGTCGGCGAGCACGGGTATGCGGACGATCTCCGGCGTCATGTCACCAGCTTCCGGTGTTCGGCATCGATGCCCAGGGCTCTGCGGGGTCGAGCACGCCGTTCTGCAGCAGTTCGATCGAGATGCCGTCCGGCGTCTTGACGAACGCCATGTGGCCGTCGCGCGGCGGGCGATTGATCGTCACGCCGCCGTCCATCAGCCGCTGGCAGGTGTCGTAGATATTGTCGACGCGATAGGCGAGATGGCCGAAGTTGCGGCCGCCGCCATACTCTTCCGGATCCCAATTGTAGGTCAGCTCGACCTCGGCCTTGGCGCGTTCGCCCGGCGCGTTCATGTCCTCGTCCGCGGCGAGGAAGATCAGCGTGAAGCGACCCTTCTCATTCTCCATGCGCCGGACCTCCTTCAGCCCGAGCAGTTCGAAGAAGCGGATGGTTGCGTCCGGATCGGTGACGCGGATCATGGTGTGGAGGTAGTGCATAAGGGGTCCTGCATGGGTTGCGACGGCACGCCGTTACGCCCCCAACGCGCAGGCCACCAGCCCGAGTTCCATGCGTCTCACCTGGCGCCGTCGCAGCGTCGCCCGAACCCCCGGTCCGTCAGCGTCCGGCCGGAACCGTCGCCGGCTTGTCGCCGAACTGCGCAAGCGCCGCGCGCGCGTTGCGGCCGGCGGGGGCATTGGGGGCGAGCCGCGTCGCTTCCGCCCAGGCCGCGCGCGCGCCGGCCTCGTCACGGGCGAGCGCGGCGATGTTGCCCGCCTCCAGCTGGACGGAGGCATCGTCCGCCGCGCGCTTCAGCGCCTCGCCGATATCCTTGCGCGCACGCGGGATATCGCCGTCGCGTCGGGCGAGCGTGGCGGACAGCAGCCAGGCGAGCGGATCGTCGCCGGCGTTGGTGAGCGCCAGGTCGATGTCGCGCCGCGCCGCGGCATCGTCGCCGCTCGCCACCATCACCCGCGCATGGTCGAGCTGCGCCTCGCCGAGCGCCAGCCCCTCCAGCGTGCCGGCGACCAGCGCGCTGTCGAGCGCGGTGCGCGCGCGTGGCGCATCGCCCGCCGCCAGCCGCGCATTGCCCGCCTGCGCCCAATAGATGGCGGCGCGCCGATCGTGCGCGAGCTCCGCCGCCTTGGCCGCAGCTTCGAACTCGCCGGCCGCCCCGGCGAAATTCTGCTCCTGCGTATAGGCGAGGCCGGCGCATTGCCGTGCGAACCAGGCGCCGCCGCTCGCCGCCCAGCGCACCGCCTCCGCCCGTGCCGCCGCCGGATCGTCGCGCGCCAGCGTCACGCAGCGATCGTAGCGCGCCTCGCGCGGGTCGGCCGGCTTGGCGACGGGCGCAGGCGCGGCGGCCTGCAGCAGCATGGCGAGGATCGGGATCATAAGCGGGCCAGCACGTCCTCCACCGCCCGCAGGACCAGCGCGATATCCGTGTCGCGCGACAGGCGGTGCTCGCCGTCCTTGACCAGCAGCGTCTGCACATCCGCTGAACGGATCATCTCGCCCAGCCGCACGGTACGGTGCCACGGCACGTCGGGATCGGCCATGCCCTGCACCATCCGCACCGGTCCGTCGAACGGGATGGTGCCGAACATCAGCCGATTGGCCTCGCCCGACTGGAAGAAGGCACGGGTATAGACGGTCGGTTCGGGGCCGTAGGGATTGGGGCGCTCCAGCCGACCCTGGTTCAGGATCGCCATCTTCTCGTCCATGGTGAAGCCCCAGTCGGTGAAGTCGGGGGCAGGCGCGATCCCGACCAGCCCGACGACCTGCCCGGCGCGCGCCTTGGCGACCAGCAGCATCAGCCACCCGCCCATCGACGATCCGACCAGCACCACCGGCCCGGTCGCGACCTGGTCCAGCATCGCCAGCACGTCGTCGCGCCAGCCGGCCAGCGTCTGCTCCTCGAACGCCCCCTCGCTTTGCCCGCAGCCGCCGTAATCGAAGCGGAGGAAGGCGCGGCCCTGCGCCGCCGCCCAGGCCTCCAGCGCCACCGCCTTGCTGCCGTTCATGTCGGAGGCATAGCCCGGCAGGAAGACGATCGTCGGACCGGTGCCGGCGGTGTGGTGGTAGGCGAGGCGGGGGCGGGGCGCTGTCATCGGGCGGCTGTACCGCGCCGCGCCGCATCCGTCATCCCGGCCGCTACTTCGCCAGGAACGTCGTGAGGGCGGTGCGGAACGCGTCGGGTTGATCCAGCATCACGAAATGCGCGGCATCGCCGATGTCGACGAAGGTCACGTGCGGCGCGTCGGCATAGGCCGCCGTGTAGAGCGCATCGGCCTGCGGCTTGTCCGGCCCGGCGGCGTTCCAG
Organism: Sphingomonas sp. SP5; assembly: GCF_058313455.1. Classification (NCBI taxonomy): domain Bacteria; kingdom Pseudomonadati; phylum Pseudomonadota; class Alphaproteobacteria; order Sphingomonadales; family Sphingomonadaceae; genus Sphingomonas; species Sphingomonas sp. SP5. Next base: position 28,903 of record NZ_JBZFLF010000003.1, read on the forward strand.
GGGTAAACGAGCGTGATCGGCGTCGCGATCCCCTTCATCGCCGGGCGCAGGTCGGTGGTCATGTCCTCGTACATCGCCTGGCCCGACACGCGCGGGTCGGCGGCCTCGGCCCACGCCGTCACCTTGGCGCGCGAGGCGGGCTTCAGCGCCAGCCGGTCGGCCACCGCGCGCGCCCCGGCGGCATCGGCGGGTTTGCCGTAGCTTGCCACCTGCGCATCGCGCATCTGCCTGGCGCGCGGCTCGACCATCGCGACGGTGGCGGCCGGCGCGAAGAGCGTGCCGATGAACGGCAGCGAATCGACGATCATCAGCTTGCCCGCATCGCCCGGATGCGCCTTGGCCAGCATCAGCGCGACCAGCCCGCCCATCGAATGCCCGACGATCGCCGTGCCGCCGATCTTGTCCTTGCCGATCAGCGCATGCAGGTCGGTGACCACACCGTCGAGGATGCCGGGCGACAGGTTCGCCCCCGGCGCATCGCCGCCGAAGCCGTTGACCTGCACCACATAGACGCGGTGGCTGCGCGCGAGGTCCGGCACCACGCCGTCCCACACCGCGCCCGGGCTGGACAGGCCGGGGATCAGGATCACCGGCGTGCCCTTGCCGGTCGCGGTGACGGAGATGTGCGCCATCCGCGTGACGGGCGCCGGCGCGGCGGCGTGGGCGGCGGCGGGATGCAGCACGACGCCCAGGGTCAGGGCGGAGGCGGCGAGACGAAGACCGAGATGGCGGATCATGTCAATTCTCCTTGGACGGGCTGACGAACACGTCTTCGATGGCCAGGCCGAACAGTTCGGCGATGCGGAAGGCGAGGGGGAGCGACGGGTCGTAGCGTCCCGTCTCGATGGCGTTGACGCTCTGGCGGCTGACCTCCAGCTGCTCGGCAAGATGCTGCTGGCTCCAGCCCCGCGTCGCCCGAAGGTCGCGCAGGTGGTTGTTCATGCCGCCCTCCGCTCGATGATCCGGTTGACCAGCGCGCCGATGCCGAGGCCGGCGAAATAGACGACCGGCCAGGCGTAGCCGACGACGTGGCGGACCAGCCCGAACCCTTCAAGGAAGCCCCAGATCGTCGCCGCGGTGAGCGCGATGGCGGTGGCGATCAGCAGCTGGCGGATCTGCAGCATCCGCAGATATTCGTCGCTTTCCTCGATCAGGTAGCGGCCCATCAGCCAGAAGAACCCGGACACCGCGAGCGCGGGGAGCACGCCCACGACATAGGCGAGCGGCCCTGCGACGAGGTGGCGGCTGATGAGATAGACGGCGAGGAACAGCAGCGCCGCATACACGACGCTGAGCAGCAGGACCCGCTGGTTGTAGCGGCGCTGGGCGGGAGAGAAACGCATCGGCAACCTCCTTCGACTCGATGTGAAGGAAGCTTTACATGGAAAGCAAGCTTTACGTCAAGCTAGCTTTCCATCAGATGATGAATTCGATCGACCGCTTCTGGATCTCGTCGGCGCGCTTGGCGACGACCTCGCCGTGCAGCGCCTCGATCGTGCGGCTGCCGGTGGTGGTGAACAGGAAGGGCAGCACGCCGTGGATCAGCGCGGCGACGCCGCCGCCGATCATGCGCAACCCGAACCGGCTGGCGACGCCGAAATGCTGGCCATAGCTTTCGCCGACCGAGGACGGGTGTTCGGTGAACGGGTTCATCGCCGGATACCTCCTGATGGGGTAAACTAGCCGTCAGCCTGCAATGTTGCCAGCATGTCGGCGGCGAGCAGGCTCAACGTGTCGTCGCGTGCTCCCATCACGACGATGCGATCGCCGGCCTCCGCTTCCGCGACCAGCATCGCCGCCGCCGCGCCGCGGTCCGCAACGTGGCGCGCGTCGCGGCCGCGGCCGCGCAGGTCGTCGACGATGTCGGCGCTGGTCACCTCGCGGGCGACCGTGCCGCCGAAATAGACGGGATCGGGCAGCACCAGCACGTCGCCCGGTGCCAGCCGCTCCGCCAGGCTGTCGACCAGCTCGCGGCGCATCACCTTCAGCGGGCCATAGCCGTGCGGCTGGAACAGGATCAGCAGCCGGCCGGGAAAGGCGTGCAGCGTGTCGAGCGTCGCGGCGATCTTGTCGGGGTTGTGGCCGAAATCGTCGATCACCGCGACGCCGCGTCCCTCGCCGACCAGATCGAACCGGCGCCGCAGGCCGGTGAAGCCGCCGATCGCCGCCGCCGCGGTGCCCAGCGGCACGCCCGCCGCCACCGCCGCCGCGATCGCCGCCAATGCGTTGGACACGTTGTGCCGCCCCGGCACCTGCAACACCACCGGCATCGCCGCCCCGCCGCCAGCGACGAGGTCGAAGCGGACGGAGAACGGCGCCTCGACGATGCCATGCGCGGCGAAGTCGGCGTCGCGTTCCAGGCCGAAGGTCGCGACATGCGTCGGCGGCAGCGCGGCGGCGAGCGCGGCGGCCTCGTCATTGTCCAGGTTGACGATCGCCGTCTCCGCCTTGGCGATGAAGTCGGCGAACAGCCCGCGCAATTCGTCCAGCCCCTTGTGATCGAGGCTGACGTTGTTGAGCACCGCGATCCGCGGCCGATAGCGCGCGATTGACCCGTCGCTCTCGTCCACCTCGCTGACGAAGGCGTCGCCCGCTCCGACCAGCGCGCTGGCGAAGGGCGCGTCGGCCGCGGCGAAGTTCTTCATCACCGCGCCGTTCATCACCGTCGGGTCACGCCCCGCGGCGTGCAGGATCCAGCCGATCATGCCGGTGACCGTCGACTTGCCGCTGGTGCCGGCGACGCCGATCGGCAGGTCGCTGGCGTTGAACAGCGCGCTCAGCAGCTCGGCCCGGCTCGCCCGCGCCGCGCCGAGGCGGTTCGCCGCGACGATGTCGGCAACCGTCTCCTCGACCGCGGCCGAGGCGACGACGATCTGGTCGGGCGCGGTGATGCCGCTGCCGTCCTGCGGAAACAGGGCGACGCCCCGTGCGCGCAACGCATCGAACTTCGCCGGTACGCGCCCCTGGTCGAGCCCGCGGTCGGATCCGGCGACCATCGCTCCGCGCCCGGCGAGGATGGTCGCCAGCGGCAGCATCCCCGATCCGCCGATCCCGACGAGAAAGAAGCGCCGGTTGGCGAGCGAGCCGGAAAGATTGCCGTCGATCATGGCGCTGCGCTATCGACGCCGTCCGGCAGGGGCAAGGCTCTGCCGACGAGACGGGGCGGGATCGCGATGCGGATTGGAGTGGTGGCGCCGGCCAGCATCGGCAACAAGGATGCCGAGGCGCCGTTCATCGCCTTCGCCGCGCTCGCCTATCCCGAGGTCGAGCTGGTCGTGCATCCGCAATGCTGGGAGGTCGCCGGCCATTTCGCCGGCGACGATGCGCGCCGCGCCGCCGCCTTCCTCGAATTCGCCAACGATCCCGGCTTCGATGCGATCTGGTTCCTGCGCGGCGGCTATGGCTCCAACCGCATCCTGCCGCTGGTGATGCCGCAGCTGGGGCCGGCGGCGCGGCACAAGAGCTACCTCGGCTATTCGGACATGGGCTTCCTGCTCGGCGCGCTCTACGCGGCGCGGATCGGCCGCCCGGCGCACGGCCCGATGGCGAGCGATATTCGCCGCCAGCACGGCGACCAGACGATCGCCCGCTCGCTCGGCTGGCTCGCGCGCGGCGATCGGACGGGGCTGGAGCCGGGGCTCGACGGGCGTCCTGCGGCGGCGTTCAACCTGTCGATCCTCGGCGCGCTGATCGGCACGCCCTATCTGCCCGACCTTGCCGATCACGTGCTGCTGATCGAGGAGGTGTCCGAACCGATGTACAATATCGACCGGCTGCTCTTCCACATGGGCCACGCGACCCAGCTGAAGGGCATCGCCGGCGTGCGATTGGGCGGCGTCACCGCGATCCAGCCCAACGAACCCGAATGGGGCGAGACGCTGGAGTATATGATCCGCCGCTGGTGCCGGGATCTGGGCGTGCCGTACCTAGGCCGCGCGGAGATCGGCCACACGCAAGGCAACCACGTGGTGCCGTTCGGCCTCACCTAAATCTTCCCCGGTACGGAGCGGCGGGTCGACCACGCCCCGCGTGGTCGAGGATCGTTCGGGGGACGATCCGACCCGCCGCTGGGGACCGCCCGCCGAAGGCGGGTGGTGCAGGGGGGCATCCACATAGGACACCCCTGGTGGAAGCCCCCTCCGTCACCGCTTCGCGGCGCCACCTCCCCGTGCCGGGGAGGATTTGCAAATATGCTATCGGGGGGATATTTCGCGCGCTTCCCAAATCGAAAGTCTCCCATGTCCGCCATGTTCCGCATCACGCTGCCCGACGGTTCCGTCCGCGAGGTTGCGCCCGGGACTACCCCCGCGGACGTGGCCGCCGCGATCGGGCCGGGCCTCGCCAAGGCGGCACTGGCCGCGCGCATCGACGGGCAGGTCCGCGACCTCAATCGCCCGTTCGACGGCGACACGCAGCTCGCGCTCGTCACCGCAAAGGACGAGGCGGACGCGCTGGAACTCGTCCGTCACGATCTCGCCCACGTCATGGCGGAGGCGGTGCAGCACCTGTTCCCCGGTACGCAGATCACCTTCGGCCCCGCGACCGACGACGGCTTTTATTATGATTTTGCGCCCAAGGATCGCCCCTTCACCGAGGACGACCTGCCCGCGATCGAGGCGGAGATGCGCCGCATCATCGCGAAGAACGAACCCTTCACGCGCGAGGTGTGGAGCCGCGAACAGCTGATCGACACCTGGACGCAGCAGGGCGAGACGTTCAAGGCCGAATGGGCTGCCGAATTGCCCGAGGGCGAGGAGCTGACGATCTATCGCCAGGGCGAGTGGCTCGACATGTGCCGCGGCCCGCACATGGTGTCGACCGGCAAGCTCGACCCGAATGCCTTCAAGCTGACGCGCGTGTCGGGCGCCTATTGGCGCGGCGACCAGAAGAACGCGATGCTCAGCCGCATCTACGGCACCGGCTGGCTCAACAAGAAGCAGCTGGACCAGCACCTGTTCATGCTGGAAGAGGCGGCCAAGCGCGACCATCGCAAGATCGGGCAGGAGATGGACCTGTTCCACCTCCAGTCGGAGGCGCAAGGGTCGGTGTTCTGGCACCCCAAGGGCTTCGTGCTGTGGCGGCAGATGGAAGCCTATATGCGCCGCCGCCTCGACGCCGCCGACTATGCCGAGGTCAAGACGCCGCAGCTGATGGATGCGCGCCAGTGGGAACAGTCCGGCCACTGGGGCAAGTATCGCGAGAACATGTTCGTCGTGCCCGACGAGGTGCCCAACACCGAGGACGAGGGTGCGGTGCTGTCCGGCGAAGGCGACCTGATGGCCCTCAAGCCGATGAACTGCCCGGCGCATGTGCTGATCTTCAAGCAGGGCATCAAATCGTACCGCGACCTGCCCATCCGCATGGCCGAATTCGGCTGCTGCCACCGCAACGAGCCGCATGGCGCGTTGCACGGCATCATGCGCGTCCGCCAGTTCACGCAGGACGACGCACATATCTTCGTGCGCGAGGACCAGCTGGTCGAGGAGGTGCGCAAGTTCTGCGAGCTGCTGGACAGCGTCTATCGGGATCTCGGCTTCGAGGATTACGCCGTGAAGCTGGCGCTGCGCCCCGAAAAGCGCTTCGGCGACGATGCGATGTGGGACAAGGCGGAGGCGGAGCTGCGCGAGGCGGTGCTGGCGTCCGGCCTGTCCGATTCGATCAAGGCGAAATTCGAGGAACTGGAGGGCGAAGGCGCCTTCTACGCTCCCAAGCTCGAATTCCATCTCACCGACGCCATCGGCCGCACCTGGCAGGTGGGCACCATCCAGTCCGACCGCGTGCTGCCCGAACGGCTCGACGCGAGCTATGTCGGCGAAGACGGCAACCGCCACCGCCCCGTCATGCTGCACCGCGCGATCCTCGGCACCTTCGAACGGTTCATCGGCATCCTGATCGAACACCACGCCGGCCGCTTCCCGCTATGGCTGTCGCCGGTGCAGGCGGTGGTGGCGACGATCGTGTCCGACGCCGATGGCTATGCCGAGGAGGTGGCGGCGACGCTGCGCAAGGCCGGCATCCGCGTCGAAACCGATCTTCGCAACGAGAAGATCAACTACAAGGTCCGTGAGCATTCAGTCGCCAAGGTGCCGGTGCTGCTCGTCGTCGGCAAACGCGAGGCGGAGGAAGGGAAGGTCGCCATCCGCCGCCTGGGCAGCCAGGCGCAGCAGATCGTGACCATGGACGAAGCGGTCGCTATGCTGCGCGACGAGGCGACACCGCCCGACCTGCGGTGACGCAACCCGCCTTTCCCAACAAATGGGAGAGGCGGTGCTCTTTCAAAATCGGTGCCGATCGCCTATATCAGGCGGCAAACCACCACAGGAGCAATACCCATACGTCCTCCCATGATGCGCCGGCCGAACCAGGCGCCGCCGATGAATGGTCCCCGTTTCAACGAGTGGATCCAGAGCCCCAAGGTCCGCGTCATCGACCATGAGGGCGAGAATCTTGGCGTGATGTACACGCGCGAGGCGATGGCGCAGGCGCAGGAGGTCGGCCTCGATCTGGTCGAGGTGTCGCCCAACGCCGATCCGCCCGTCGCCAAGTTCCTCGACGTCGGCAAGTTCAAGTACGAGGCGCAGAAAAAGGCGAATCTCGCCCGCAAGTCGCAGAAGACGCAGGAGATCAAGGAGATCAAGATGCGTCCGAACATCGACGACCACGATTACGACACCAAGATGAAGAAGGTCGCCGAGTTCATCGAGGAAGGCGACAAGGTGAAGGTCACCATGCGCTTCCGCGGTCGTGAGCTCAGCCACGGGCAGCTCGGCATGGCCGTGCTCCAGCGCGTCGCGGAGCAGGTCGCCGAGGTCGCCAAGGTGGAGGCCTATCCGCGGATGGAAGGCCGTCAGATGCTGATGGTCCTCGCGCCCAAGTAAAACACTGCGCTTCGGCGCGACCTTTGTGACTTTCCGTAACGTCAGGTCATTTCGAACACCGGGTCCGGCAACGGGCCCGGTGTTGCGCTTTGGCGACACTCCGTTCGAAATTGCGGATACCGGGTTATAAAAAGCTAGACGTTCGCCCCTCGGCGACCCTAGCTTCAAAAGAAAACCCGATATTCGAAAAAGCGAAATCGTTCAGGAGAGAGAGCCCATGCGTCTTGCCGCGTACCTGCTGTCGGCTGCCACCATCGCCGTGGCGACGCCCGCCCTGGCGCAGAACAATTCGCCGGAGCCGTCCAGCCCGGCGACGCAGACCACGTCCCCGACCGCAGCCGGCGCGGTGACGCAGGACGACACCAACCAGGCCGATATCGTCGTCACCGCGCAAGGCCGTGCGCAGGCGCTTGCCGACGTGCCGGTGGCCGTGTCCGCCATCTCGGCGGAAACGCTGCAGAATTCGGGTGCCAACGACATCCGTCAGCTCAACCAGCTCGCCCCGTCGCTGCTGGTGTCGTCCACCGGTTCGGAAGCCAATGGCTCCGCGCGCATCCGCGGCATCGGCACGGTCGGCGACAATCCCGGCCTCGAAAGCTCGGTCGCGGTGTTCATCGACGGCGTCTATCGCTCGCGCTCGGGCATCGGCCTGACCGAACTGGGCGAGATCGACCGGGTCGAGGTGCTGCGCGGCCCGCAAGGCACGCTGGGCGGCCGCAATTCCTCGGCGGGCCTCATCAGCATCATCAGCAAGGCGCCATCCTTCGCCGGGTTCAGCGGCGGTGCCGAAGCGACCTATGGCAACTATAATTTCTACCGCGTCGCCGGCAACCTGAACCTCCCACTCAGCGAAACGATCGCCGCGCGTGTCGACGGTGTCTACGTGAAGCGCGACGGCTTCTACCATGATTATACCAACAACACCGACGTCAACGATCGGAACCGCTACTTCGTGCGCGGCCAGCTGTTGTTCGAACCGAGCAGCGACATCAGCTTCCGCCTGATCGGCGACTATACGCATCGCGACGAGAAGTGCTGCGCTGCGACCTATGTCGATCGCAGCGTCAATCCCGCGGTCGGCAACCTCAACGATCCGGTCGCATCGGTGAACGCCGGGCTCGCCGCTGGCAACGCCGGCAACAACATCGTCAACGTCATCCGCGATCTCGGCCAGCCGCTCGGCCTGGTCAACAACGCCGGCTACAGCCGCGAGGTGTCGGTGAGCCCGGGTCGCAGCTTCGCCGGCATCACCAAGGATTGGGGTGTGTCGGGGCAACTCGACTGGACCTTCGGCACCACCAAGCTGACGTCGATCACCGCCTATCGCGACTATGATTCGAGCCAGGGATCGGACACGGACTATAGCCGCGTCGACATCCTCTATCGTGCCGCCAACGGCAATTCCGCCCGCCGCTTCAGGACCTTTACCCAGGAACTGCGCCTGAACGGCTCGCTGTTCGACGAAAAGCTCGACTGGCTGGTCGGCGGATTCTTCGCCAACGAAGACCTGCGCGTGCTCGACAACCTGCGCTTCGGCACACAATACGGGCGGTTTGCGACGTGCCGCCTGGTTTCGGGCAGCGCCCTGGCGCAATTCTATGCGCCTGGCAACGCCGGGTGCCTGAGCGCGACGGGCCGCGCGGTGCTGAGTGGCGCGGTGCCGGGCGTCGCATCGCCGTTCGGCGCTGCGGGCGCGACCATCGTCGGCGCGATCGACACGCTCGACGCGATCAACGACAAGGGCTCGACCCGCGACGTCTACAACCAGAACAGCCGCAACTGGGCGCTGTTCACGCACAACATCTTCCACGTCACCAGCACCGTCGATCTGACGCTGGGCGTGCGCTACACCAACGAGCGCAAGCGGTTCGACGCCAGCTTCACCAACGACAACGTCGGCTGCGTCGCCAACCAGCGTGCGCTGCTGCCGTTCCTGTCCAACGCCGGCCTCGCCGCGACGGCGGGCGGCATCATCGGGCTGTCGTGCCAGGGCAATTCGACCGCCGAACTGAACGGCGTCACGATCAACAGCCGGCGCAAGGAAGACAAGTTCACCGGCACCGCGATCCTGTCGTGGAAGCCGATCGACGACCTGCTCCTCTACGGCAGCTATTCGCGCGGCTACAAGGCGGGCGGCTTCAACCTCGATCGTTCGGCGCTGAAATCGCCGATCCTGCCCTTCTCGGCATCGGGTGGCGCGCAGGCGCTTGCCAACGCGCTGCAATTCGCGCCGGAAACGGTCAACGCCTATGAAATCGGCGCCAAGTACGCGACCGGTCCGTTCAGCCTGTCGGCGGCGGCGTTCATCCAGGATTTCAGCAACTTCCAGCTGAATACCTTCAACGGCACCGTTTTCCTGGTCCAGAACATCAACGGCTGCTCCTCGAGCCTCAACGGCGGCGATCGCGACCAGAGCAAGTTCACCGGCGCCAGCAACTACAATGCCGCGGCGAGCACCACTGGCGCCTGCCCGGCGGGCGATGTCGGCTATGGCGTGCGCTCGAAGGGTGTCGAGCTGGAAGCCTCGCTGGTGCCGGCGCGTGATTTCCGCGTCACCATGGGCCTGACGCTGACCGATACCGGTTATCGCAACCAGCTGGTCGGTACTTCGGCGGGCGCGCCGCTCGACCAGGCGCTGCGCCTGCTGCCGGGGCGCAACCTGTCGAACTCGGCGGACATCGTCGCGACGTCGTCGGCGTCGTGGACGCCGCAGATCGGCGGCGGTTATTCGGCGCTGTTCTACGTCGATACGCGCATGACCAGCGACTATAACACCGGGTCCGACCTGTTCCCGCAGAAGGCGCAGGATGGCTATGCGATCGTCAACGCCCGTATCGGCCTCAGGACCCCGGACGAGAAGTTCAGCCTGGAATTCTGGGCGCAGAACCTGACCAATGTCGATTATGCCCAGGTCGCCTTCAATTCGCCGTTCCAGGAAGGCGCCGCCACCGCCGCGTTCCAGGATCCGCAATATCCCGGCGGGCGGCAGCTGTTCTCGCAATATCTGGCCGAGCCGCGGACCTACGGCGCGACGATCCGCGCACGCTTCTGATCTTTCAACAGGCAACGACCACCTGGGCCGGCCGCAGCGATGCGGACCGGCCCTTTCTTTTGGCGTTCAGGCCGCGACCTCCATCGTCTCGCCGGCCGCGGCGGTGCGCAGCCGCTTTTCCAGCGCCTTGAGGCGGACGGGCGCCTCGATCCGGTCGCCGGTCAGGTCGGTGACGTAGAAGGTGTCGACCGCGCGTTCGCCGTAGGTGGCGACGTGCGCGGAATGGAGCGTCACCTTGGACTGGAACAGCGCATGCGCCAGCTGGTTGAGCAGCGCCGGCCGGTCGCGGGCGTTGACCTCGATCACGGTGAAGCGGTTCGAGGCGCGATTGTCGATCAGCACGTTGGGCACGATCTCGAAGGCGTCGGCGCGGGTGCGCGGCGCGGGCTTGGCGACCAGCCGGTCGGCGAGCTTGCCGCGATTGGCGAGCGCATCCTCGATCGCGGTCCTCAGGCGGGCAAGCTGGCCTGGATCGTCGAACGGGCGGCCGAACGGGTCCTGCACCAGGAAATTGTCGATCGCCATGCCGTCACGCGTCGTGTGGATGCGCGCATCGATGATGTTGCCGCCCGCGACATGGATCGCACCGGCGATGCGGTAGAACAGGCCTGGGTGATCGGCGGCATAGATGGTGACCAAAGTTGCGCCGCGCATGGTATAGACCTGCGCATCGATCGACAGCTGGGCATCGCCCGCGGCGTCGATGAGGCGGGCATTGTGCGCCAGCACGTCGTCGGGCTCGGCGATCCAATAGGCCTCCGGAAAGCGGCGGACGAAGCCGGCGAAGCGGGCATCGTCCCAACCCAGCGCCGTTTGCAGCGTCGCCTGCCGCGTCGCGATCCGCTCCGTCCGGCCGCGCTGCTTGTGGCCGAGGCGCAGCACCTCTTCCGCCGCCTCGAACAGGTCGGCGAGCAGCTGGCGCTTCCAGCCGTTCCACGTCCCCGGCCCGACCGCCCGGATATCGACGATGGTGAGAACCAGCAGCAGCCGCAGCCGCTCCGGGCTCTGCACCACCTCGCAGAAATCGAGGATCGTCTTGAAATCCGACAGGTCGCGCTTGAACGCCGTCGCCGACATGAGCAGGTGCCAGCGGACCAGCCATGCGACCGTCTCCGTTTCGGCAGGAGACAGGCCGAAGCGCGGACACAGCCGCTCGGCAACCTCCGCCCCCAGGATGGAATGGTCGCCGCCGCGCCCCTTGGCGATGTCGTGGAGCAGCACCGCGACATAGAGCACCCGGCGCGAGACGATGTGCTTGATGATGGCGGAGGACAGGGGATGGTCCTCCTTCAGCGCGCCCTTGTCGATCCGGGCGAGCAGGCCGATCGCGCGGATGGTGTGTTCGTCGACGGTGTAATGGTGGTACATGTCGAACTGCATCTGCGCGACGACACGGCCGAAATCGGGCACGAAGCGGCCGAAGACCCCGGCCTCGTTCATCCAGCGCAGCACCAGTTCGGGATCGCGCGGGCTGGTCAGCACGTCGAGGAACAGCGCGTTGGCGCGGGGATCGCGGCGATGGGCGGCGATCAGCCGTGCATCGCGATTGGCGGCCCGCATCGCCAGCGGATGGATCTCGACCCCGTGCAGGTCGGCGAGCTGGAAGATCTCGATCAGGCGCACCGGGTCTTCGGCGAAGAAGCTGTCGCGCGGCAACGCCAGCCGGCCGCGGTCGAGCACGAAGCCGTGCAGCTTGCCCGGCCGGCGCCGGATCGTCGGCAGGCCGAAACGCCGCCCGCGCGCCGCGAACCGTTCGTCGAGATGCGCCAGGAACACGCCGGTGAGGTCGCCGACGGTGCGCGCCTGGAGGAAGTAATATTGCATGAAGCGTTCGACCGCGGGTTTGCCCGGCCGGTCGGAGAAGCGCATGCGGGTCGCGATCTCCCGCTGCACGTCGAAGGTCAGGCGATCTTCGGCGCGGCGGGTGACGCTGTGCAGGTGGCAACGCACCGCCTGCAGGAAATTGTCGGCGCGGTGGAACAGCTTGTATTCCTCCGCCGTCAGCAGGCCGACATCGACCAGATCGGCGCCGCGCTGCACGTCGTAGATGTATTTGCCGATCCAGAAGAGCGCATGCAGGTCGCGCAGGCCGCCCTTGCCCTCCTTGACGTTGGGTTCGACGACATAGCGGGTGTCGCCCATCTTGCGGTGGCGGGCGTCGCGCTCGGCGAGCTTGTCGGCGATGAACTGGCGTTCGGTGCCGTGCTGCACCTCCGCCTTGAAGCGGCGTGCCGCCTCTTCGTACAGCGGCTGGTCGCCGGTGACGTAGCGCGCCTCCAGCAGCGCGGTGCGGATGGTGACGTCGCCCTTCGACTGGCGGACCATCTCGTCGACCGAGCGGCTGGAATGGCCGACCTTCAGCCCCGTGTCCCACAACGCATAGAGCATGGATTCGATGACCTGCTCCGCCCACGGCGTCTGCTTGCCGGGGGTGATGAATCCGATATCGACATCCGAATAGGGCGCCATCTCCGCGCGGCCGTAGCCGCCGACCGCGATCAGCGTCAGCCGTTCGCCGGCGGTCGGATTGTGGAGCGGATGCAGCCGCTGCGTGGCGAGATCGAACAGCACGCGCAGCAGCTGGTCGACGAGATAGGCCTGGGCATTGGACGCCTCCAGCCCGCGCGAGGGGTGGGCGGCGAGGCGGCGCTGGATCTCCGCCCGGCCATCGGCGAGCGCCTGCTTGAGGATCGCGGTCGCCTGCGCGCGCAAGGGGGCGTCGCTGGCATCGATGGCGGCGATCCGTTCGGCGAGCGCCCGGCGATCGACGATCGCGCGACGGTTGGGGAGGTGATCGAAGCGGCTGTTCATGGCACCGGGATAGCCGCTGGAGATGGGCGAGTCGCCTGCTTCGCGGCGCGGAAGTTGGCGAAGTTGCCACTACGTCCCGTTCGAAATGGGGGTTTGCGGGTGGCGTCGAGGAAGAGGGCGGCGTCGCGGGCGGGGTGGTGGGCCGGCATGACGGATGGGAGTTTAGCGGAAGGCTGGTGTGTAGGACAGGGGGGGATGTCGATCGGCGGCTTCAGCTGCGGTGCCGGATCTTCGCGGAGTGCGTCGCCGACCTCCCCCTCCGTCACCGCTTCGCGGCGCCACCTCCCCCTGGCGGGGGAGGGCTATCACATATGGCGATGATGGCTGCCGGCTTCGGGTGAAGGGGCATGCCATCCGCATATTCTCCGTCACCCCGGACGTGTTCCGGGGTCCACCGCGCCGCAAACCGATAGCGTATGGGTGTGCGGGACGGTGGATGCCGGACCAAGTCCGGCAAGACGGAGGATTAAAGAACACCGCCGCGGATCAGACACCGCATTGCCCTGGCGGGGAGGACTGAGAGGAAGTCCTCCCTAGCTTCAGCGGGGGAGGGGGACCGCGCCCGCAGGGCGTGGTGGAGGGGGCGTTTCCCCAAGCGTCCTGCGCACTGCTTGTCCCGCAGGGTCACCGTTCACCCCTCCCGCGCCAGCGCCTTCAGCCGGTACAGGGTATCCAGCGCCTCGCGCGGGGTGAGGGCGTCGACGTCGATCGCCTCCACCTCGGTGCGGATCGCGTCGCAGGTTTCCTCCTCCACCTGTGCGGCGGCGGCGAAGAGCGGCAGGTCGTCGAGGCCCGCGGCCAGGCCGCCCGTCTTGGCGCGGCCTGCCTCCAGCTTGGCGAGCACCGCCTTGGCGCGGGCGACCGTGGCGGGCGGCATGCCGGCGAGGCGGGCGACGGCGAGGCCGTAGCTGCGGTCCGCCGGGCCTTGCCCCAGCTCGTGGAGCAGCACCAGCTCGCCCTTCCATTCGCGGGCGCGGACGTGGTGGAGCGTCAGCGCGTCGCAACGTTCGGCGAGGCGGGTGAGCTCGTGGTAGTGCGTCGCGAACAGGCAGCGGCAGCGATTGTCCTCATGGATCGCCTCCACCACCGCCCAGGCGATGGCGAGCCCGTCATAGGTCGAGGTGCCGCGCCCGACCTCGTCGAGGATGACGAAGCTCTGCGGTGTCGCCTGCGCGAGGATCGCGGCGGTCTCCACCATCTCGACCATGAAGGTCGAGCGGCCGCGGGCAAGATTGTCGGAGGCGCCGACGCGGCTGAACAGGCGGTCGACGAGGCCCAAGGTCGCGCTGGTCGCGGGCACGTAGCTGCCCGCCTGCGCCAGCACCGCGATCAGCGCGTTCTGGCGCAGGAAGGTCGACTTGCCGCCCATGTTGGGGCCGGTGACCAGCCACAGGCGGGAGTCGGGCGACAGCGTGCAGTCGTTGGCGACGAAGCGGTCGCCCGCGCGCGCCACCGCCGCCTCGACCACCGGGTGGCGGCCGCCGACGACGTCGAAACAGGCGTGGTCGGCGAGGCTGGGGCGCGCCCATTGCCCCTCCGCGGCGCGTTCGGCGAGCGCGGCGGCGACGTCGATGCGGGCAAGCGCGTCGGCGGTGGCGGCGATCCCTTCGCGCTGGGCGAGCGCGGCGGCGGTGAGTTCCTCCAGGTGCGCGGCCTCGGCGGCGAGGGCGTGGGCGCCGGACTGGGCGACGCGGGCGGCGACCTCGTGCAGTGCGGGGGTGTTGAAGCGGACGACGCCGGCCAGGGTCTGGCGATGGGTGAAGCCGCTGTCGGGCTTCATCAGCGGGTCGGCGGCGCGTGCCGGCACCTCGACGTGATAGCCGAGGACGTTGTTGTGGCGGACCTTCAGCGTCGCGATGCCGGTCGCCGTCTTCATCTCCGCTTCCAGCGCGGCGATGGCGCGGCGGCCGCCGGCACCGGCATCGCGCAGGTCGTCCAACGCGAGGTCGTAGCCGGCGGCGATATAGCCGCCGTCGCCGGCGTCGATCGGCGGCGCGGGCACGAGGGCGCGCTTGAGCAGGTCGATCAGCGCGCCATGGCCTCGCAGCCGCGGCGCGATGCGATTGAGCAGCGCCAGCGGCGTGTCGATCTGCGCCAGCCGCTCGCCGAGGTGCCAGGCGCCGTCGAGGCCGTCACGGAGCTGGCCGAGATCGCGCGGGCTTCCGCGCCCTGCCGCGAGGCGGCCCAGCGCGCGGCCGATGTCGGGGAGCGCACGCAGGGCGGCGCGGACCTGTTCGCGCTGGCCCGGCGTGTCGTGGAAATGCTGGACGAGGTCGAGCCGCGCGTCGATCGCCGCCTTGTCCATCAACGGCGCGCCGAGATCGCCGGCGAGCGCGCGGGCACCGGCGCCCGTCACCGTCCGGTCGATGCAGTCGAGCAGGCTGCCCTTGCGCTGGCCGCCGGTGGTGCAGGTGAGCTCCAGGCTTTCGCGCGTCGCCGCGTCGATCGCCATCGTCTCCGCGGCGCGGGCGAGGCGCGGCGGGCGGAGGAAGGGGAGGGCGCCCTTGGCGGTATGATCGAGATAGGCGACAAGGCCGCCCGCCGCGGCGAGGCCGGCGCGGCTGAACTGGCCGAAGCCGTCGAGCGTGGCGACGCCGAACAGGTCCTTCAGCCGCGCTTCGCCGGCGTGGCTGTCGAACGCGGCGCGTGGGCGCAGGCTGGTGGCGGCGGGCGCGTGGTCGCTCGTCTCCGCCGCGACGACCTCCGCCGCGGCGAGGCGGGCGAGTTCGGCGCCGAGCGCGTCCGCGGAGCAGTCGATCACCTCGAAGCGGCCGGTCGAAACGTCGGCGGCGGCGAGGGCGACGGCGCCGCCCGCCTCGCCGATCGCGACGCACCAATTGTCGGCGCGCGCGTCGAGCAGCGCTTCCTCGGTCAGCGTGCCGGCGGTGACGACGCGGACGATGCCGCGCGCGACGAGGGCTTTCGACCCGCCGCGTGCCTTGGCCTCGGCGGGCGTTTCGGTCTGTTCGGCGATGGCGACGCGGTGGCCGGCCTTGATGAGCCGCTGGAGATAGGCGGTGGCGGCATGCACCGGCACGCCGCACATCGGGATCTTCTCGCCGTCATGCTCGCCGCGCGCGGTCAGCGCGATATCGAGCACCTGAGCGGCGATGCGGGCATCGTCGAAGAACAGTTCGAAGAAATCGCCCATGCGGTAGAACAGCAGGCAATCCTCCGCCTCCGCCTTCAGGCCGAGGTACTGCGCCATCATGGGAGTGGGATTGGTCATGTGCGTCAGTCTATGTTGCGGGCGCCGTGGTGAACGGAGAGGATCGTCACCTCGTCCCCGTCGACGGCGTAGGTGATGATGTGCGGCGGCGCCGTCGTCAGCTGGCGCCGGCCATCATCCCGCGGCCGGCCGCGATGCGGAAAAGCGATAAGGCTGTCGCCCAGATCCGACAGCCGGGCCCTGGTGCGCAAGGCGGCAGCGGGATCGAACTGCTGGATATAGGCCGTGATCGCATTGAGGTCGGTCAGTGCTTGCCTGCTCCAGAGGACGCTAGCCATTCTGGGCGGCGAGCCAGTCCTCGAATGGCACCTGGCCCGGTTCTCCCCACGTGCGAAGCCATTGGCGCACCACGATATGGTCGACGCCGCGGCCGGACGCATAACCTTCCCGGGCGCGCGCAAAATCCTCGGCGGTCGGCAAGGGGATCTTGGGAGAGGATAAGCCGGCCTCGTGCTTCATGCCGCGATCATACCTGCGCTCGCCGCGGGTTGAAAGCCCCGTCCGAATTGGCCAAGAGCCGTAACGTCAGCCCTGGCAGCGAGGTCCCATGTCCGACGAAGCGTCCGTCCAATTCTCCGAGCGCGAGGCGCTGCTGTTCCATTCGGAGGGGCGGCCGGGCAAGATCGAGATCATCGCCTCCAAGCCGATGGCGACGCAGCGCGACCTGGCGCTCGCCTATTCGCCCGGCGTCGCGGTGCCGGTGCAGGCGATCGCGGACGATCCCGCCACCGCCTACGATTACACCGCCAAGGGGAATCTCGTCGCCGTCATTTCGAACGGCACGGCGATCCTCGGCATGGGCAATCTGGGCGCGCTCGCCTCCAAGCCGGTGATGGAGGGCAAGGCGGTGCTGTTCAAGCGCTTCGCCGACGTCGATTCGATCGATATCGAGCTGAAGACCGAGGACGTCGACCGCTTCATCGATGCGGTCGAGCTGATGGAGCCGACCTTCGGCGGCATCAACCTTGAGGACATCAAGGCGCCCGAATGCTTCATCATCGAGCAGACGCTGCGCGAGCGGATGAACATCCCCGTCTTCCACGACGACCAGCACGGCACCGCGATCATCTGCGCGGCGGGGCTCATCAACGCCTGCCTGCTGACCGGCCGGCGGCTGGACGAGGTCAAGATCGTCGTCAACGGCGCGGGCGCGGCGGCGATCGCCTGCACCGAGCTGATGAAGGCGATGGGCGTGCGCGCCGACCACGTCATCATGTGCGACCGCACCGGCGTGATCTACCAGGGGCGCGAGGACGTGAACCAGTGGCAGTCGGCGCATGCCGCGGTCACCGACCGCCGTACGCTGACCGAGGCGCTGGAGGGGGCGGACGTGTTCCTCGGCCTCTCCGCCGCCGGCGCGCTGAAGCCCGAGATGGTCACCCACATGGCCAAGGCGCCGATCATCTTCGCCATGGCCAACCCGGAGCCCGAGATCCGGCCCGAACTCGCCAAGGCGGCGCGACCCGATGCGATCATCGCCACCGGCCGGTCGGACTATCCGAACCAGGTCAACAACGTCATCGGCTTCCCCTTCATCTTCCGCGGCGCGCTCGACGTGCGGGCGACGGGGATCAACGATGCGATGAAGATCGCCGCCGCCCGCGCCATCGCCGAACTCGCCCGCGAACGCGTGCCGGAGGAGGTGGCGATCGCCTATGGCGTGCAGCACAGCTTCGGGCCGGACTACATCATCCCGGCGCCGTTCGACCCGCGGCTGATGGAGCTCGTCCCCTCAGCGGTCGCCAAGGCGGCGATGGACTCGGGCGTCGCCACCAAGCCGATCCTCGACATGGAGGCCTATCGCCAGAAGCTGCGCGCGCGGCTCAACCCGACGACGTCGGTGCTCAGCCTCGCCTATGAGGGCGCGCGGGCGCGGCCCAAGCGCGTGCTGTTCGCCGAGGGCGAGGAAGAGGTGGTGCTGCGCGCCGCCATCGCCTTCAAGGAAGGTGGCTATGGCACGCCGGTGCTGGTCGGGCGCGACGACGTCTACGACCGGCTGGCGGCGCTGGGCGTCGCCAATCCGCAGGAATATGAAGTCCACAACAGCCGCCATTCGCCGCTGGTCCCCAGGATGGTCGACTTCGTCTACGGCCGCCTCCAGCGCCGCGGCTACCTGCGCCGCGATGTCGAGCGGATGATCAACCAGGACCGCAACGTGTTCGGCGCGGCGCTGCTGCAACTGGGCGAAGCCGATGCGATGATTACCGGCATCACCCGCACCTGGGCCGAATCGATGCGCCAGGTGAAGCGCGTGATCGACCCCGAGGCGGGGCGCACCCCCTTCGGCATCCACGTGCTGGTCGGGCAGAGCCACACCGTGTTCATCGCCGACACCACGGTGAACGAGCGGCCGACCGGCGAACAGCTGGCCGACTTCGCCGAACAGACCGCGCAGGTCGCGCGCCGCATGGGGCATGAGCCGCGCGTCGCGATGCTGAGCTATTCGACCTTCGGCAATCCCAAGGGCGCCTGGGTCGACAATATCCGCGACGCGGTGTCGGTGCTCGATTCGCGCAACGTCGGCTTCGAATATGAAGGCGAGATGCCGCCCGACGTGGCGCTCAACCGGCGCCAGCTGGCGAACTATCCGTTCGCCCGCCTCTCCGGCCCGGCCAACATCCTCATCATGCCCGGCCTGCAATCGGCGCATATCTCGGCCAAGCTGCTGCGCGAGCTGGGCGGCGACAACGTCATCGGGCCGATGCTGATCGGCATGGAAAAGCCGGTGCAGATCGCGCCGATGACCTCCACCGCCAGCGAGCTGGTGACGCTGGCGGTGCTGGCGGCGGGCGGCATCGCACGCTGATCGCCGCGCGTCCGGACGACGGACGAACGGCCCCTTGCTGAGTCGAAAATGACGCGGCCCGCCTGCCGGCGGGCCGCTTTTTTTTGCGTGAATTCGGACGCGCCGACCGCCGGAACGTGCCGGGCATTGTCAGCGTGTCACGATATCCCGTTGATAATGAAGCGGTCGCCTCGCCGTAATAGGACTCAAGTGTCAGCCGCAGGCAACATTGCCCGAAGTCCTTGCCGGTGGCGGCATGCACGGCCTCGACTCTCGAACCCGGAAAAAAGTTCCGATGGGCGATTCGTTGCCTTAACCTATTGTAAATAAATCGAAAATCAGGGCTAGGCCAATGACGGGCTTTGCCGTCGCGCCGATCGTAATGCGCAATTACCAATTCGGAGTGAATTACAATTGCACAAAAAAATGCTGAATTATCATCGCGTTGAATTGGGATAAGTCGAAATGGGACAAACTCGTATTTGTTAACCCCCAAGTAATATTTGGCTTGGGGCCGACTCGGGGGTAGAGGGTTGCCAACGCATTAACGCACAGCGGATGGGGGCAACGGTGAAAGCAGGGGGTTTCAGGATGATGCTATGCGGCGGCGCGCTGCTGGCATCGTCGGCGGCGGGGGCGCAGGACCTGTCCTACCAGCCGATCAATCCGCGCTTCGGCGGCAATCCGTTCAATTCGAACCACCTGCTTGCCGAGGCAAACGCCCAGAACAAGTACAAGGATCCCGCCGACGCCGCCAACGAATCGCAGGCGGATATCTTCGCCCGCCAGTTGCAATCGCAGCTGCTGTCGGCGCTGTCCTCGCAGGTGGTCAACGCGATCTTCGGTCCCAACCCGCAGCAGAACGGCGTGCTCCAGTTCGGCGGGCAGACGGTCCGCTTCGATCGCGGGCTGGACAGCGTGCAGTTGCAGATCACCGACACCACCACGGGCAAGGTCACGACCATCACGATCCCCACGCTGGTGAAGGCGAGCTGAGATGCGCCGGTCGTGTCTTCTTCTGGCGGGCCTGATGAGCCTGGCGGCGTGTACGCCGTACGAATACGGTCCGTCGCACGTCGGCTCGGCGGCCTTCATCCCCGCCAAGACGCCTACCGAGGTGCGGTTGAACCAGCTGCCGCCGCCGGCGCGCCCCGTCGCGGTCGCCGTCTACGGCTTCGGCGACCAGACCGGGCAGTTCAAGCCGAGCGAACAGGGGCAGACGCTGTCGCGGGCGGTGACGCAGGGCGCCGGATCGATCCTGATGAAGGCGTTGCAGGATGCCGGCAATCGCCAATGGTTCACCGTCGTCGAGCGCGAGCAGTTCAAGAACCTGTTGAGCGAGCGGCAGGTGATCCGCGAAATGCGGGAACGCTATCTCGGCGAAACCGCGGTGAATGCGCAGGCGCTGCCATCGCTGCTGTTCGCCGGGGTGCTGCTGGAAGGCGGCGTGATCGGCTACGACACCAATACCGTGACCGGCGGTGCCGGCGCGGCGTTCCTGGGCCTCGGCGCCAGCACGCAATACCGGCAGGACACGGTGACCGTGTATCTGCGGGCCGTGTCGGTGCGGACCGGTGAGGTGCTGACGACGGTGACCGCGTCCAAGACGATCGCCTCGCGGTCGCTCAATGCCAGCACCTTCCGCTACGTCGCGTTCAAGGAGCTGCTGGAGGCGGAGATGGGCGTCACCACCAACGAGCCCGATCAGCTGGCGCTGCGCCAGGCGATCGAAAAGGCGGTGTACGGCCTGGTGCTCGAAGGCGTCGAATTGAAGCTGTGGGAATTCAAGATGCCGGGCGCGGGCGCCGCGCTGGTGAATGCCTATACAGCGGAGCGCGACGGCAAGTTCGCGCCCGAAAAGATCCAGACGGCGATGAAGGCAGCCGATGCCGCACCGCCGCTCAAGATAGTGGCGACCCACGACCGACTGCAGGACGCAGGCGGTCCCAACAAGGGAAAGACCGGGTCGCCATGACAAGACATTCGGGTTGAAAGGCGCGCCCCAACAGGCGTGACGATCGACCGAATGGCCGTACCCCCGCGGCATACGATTGATACAGGGGGTCTTCACGACGGGGCTGCAACCCCGCCGTGAAGGAACGTTGCCGTGGAAAAACAACGATCATGCACCAGGCCGGTTACCCGGCAAGGCGGCATGGTTATCACCTTAAACATGAAGGAATGACAACCATGAAGATTCTCGTCCTCGCTTCGGCCTCGCTCCTCGCGATCGCTTCGCCCGCCTTCGCTCAGACCATTGCGCCGACGGCCGTGGAAAATCCGACCACGAACGGCAATTCGAACCTGTCTTACATCGCGCAGATCGGCGATTCGAACACTGCCAACGTCGAGCAGTCGGAAGATCGCAACTACTCGGTCGTTTCTGCCGCTGGTAACGGCAACTTCGCCAACGTCACGATGTCCAACGCAAATTACGGCACCCGTAACGACTCGACCGTATTGCAGGTCAACAACGCCAACGTCGCGTTCGTCGATATCACCGGTTCGGGCAACAAGTCGCTGGTGCAGCAGGAAGCAAAGACGTCGGGAGCCGCAGAGAACGGCGCGACGGTGGAGATCAACGGCACCGGGAACACCAGCGAAATCAACCAGAAGGGTTTCCGGAACGTCTCGGTCACCTACACCGCTGGCAGTGCGGACGGTAACCGTTCGTTCATCAACCAGACCGGCAAGAACAACGAGGCCGGCGTTGCGCTGTCCGGCGACCGGAACTATTCGTTCATCGCGCAGCAGGGCAACGAAAACTATGCGCTGGTCGGCGGTAGCGGAAACGACAACTATTCGTACGTCGGTCAGGCCGGAAACAACAACACGGCGTTGACCGTGCAGAATGGCACCAGCGACGTTTCGGCCGTGTTGCAGAGCGGCAACGGCAACTTCGCCAACACCCTTCAGCGCTAATGATCGGGGCGCGCCCGCAGCGATGCGGGCGCGCCTTTTTTCTGTTTACTCACGACGCTATCGGCGGAAGGACGGTCCCATGACGGGCAGGATAGGGCACTATGCGGTGTCTGCCGCACTGATCGGCACCGTTGCGATGCCGGTCGGGGCGCAGCAGCGCGTGGAAAACGCCGGCGTGTCCTCCGTCGCCTTCATCGCCCAGGTCGGCGATGGTCAGAACGCCTCGATCCGCCAGAATGCGGCCGAGAGCCAGAGCGTCATCCGCCAGTCCGGCAGGGGCAATCGGGCGAGCGTGACCACCGGCGGAACGGCGCGGACCGATGCGCTGGTCGACCAGCGCGGGCGCGGCAACGAAGCCATGGTGCGCCAGACGGGCGAGGGCGATGTGTCGCTGGCGATCATCCAGCGCGGCGCCTATAACAATGCCACGGCGCAGCAGACCGGCAGCGGCGGCACCAACAGCGCGCTGATGGTGCAGGCCGGCGAATTCAACACGATGACGCTGACCCAGACCGGCACCGACAACGAGGCCAGGCTGATGCAGAGCGGCAACGGCAATACGATGGACGCCACCCAGATCGGCGACCGCAATGTCCTCGACTGGCAGCAGCAGGGCAACAACGTGGCGGGGATCAAGGTCCAGCAAGCGAACGGCGCCTCCGCCACCATCCGGCAGTGATGCGGCGGCCGCTGCCTGCCGGCGCGCTGCGGTTTGGCCCCTGCGCTGGCTTGCGTGTCGGGGCGGTGCTGCTGGCGGCCGGGTGGTGCGTGGCGGCGCTTGCCGCGCCGTCGATGCCGCAGGACCGGGCCGCCGTGGCGAGCGAGCAGATCGATCCGGCCCGCGAACGGCCGTCGTCGGCGATCGGCCAGCTTTCCGGCGCGCAGGATGCCGCGCCGCAGCCGCCGCTCGGCCAGATCGCGGCACCGGATGCCGCCACCGCCGCCACCGCGCAGCTGTCGCCACGCGAGAACCGTGTTCCCGTCGTGCCACGCACCGGCGAGCGCGACCGGGCGACGCAGGCGAGCCTGCCCCTGTCCAGGCCGAGCGACAGCCGCAACGTCGCCACCCCCCGCCTCGCCGGCGCCGACCGCTGCGATCCGCAGGCGGCCGGGGCCGGGAACAGCGCCTGCCGCAACGTCATCGAGACGCGGGCGGACAGTTTCGCCAACGAACCGCCGCAGCTGTCGCCCGAACAGCGCCTGCTCGCCGAACGCTATGTGCAGGGCGAGCGCGGCGGCGTGGTGGCGGAGGTGCGCCGGGTCGGGCGCAACGACGTCGATCCGGAATCGATCGATGCGCAGGCGCTCGCCCAGCTGATGCAGGCGCAGCGCGCGGCGGAACAGGCGGCGGCCGATGCCGCAGCCGACCGTGCGGCCAACGCGCAAGCGATCGATCCGGCGGTGGTCAATGCCATCGTCAATGGGGTCAACGGCGGCAAATAGCGCCTCTTTCCGGATGCTTGCCCGGAGCCGGCAAAAGGCGTGGCCGGGGGGCCCGCAACAGCCCTCTTGCACAATAAAGAAAATTGCTTTCCATATGTGATCGCGGCGTCGAAACCGCGGAAAACGGAGGGGAAAGCCGATGAAGGGGATGCTGTTCGCCGCGCTATGTGCGGGCGGAGCGATGCTAGCGGCCGGGGCCGGCGTGTCGGCGCAGAATGGCGACATCCTGCAAAAGGCGATCAACACGCCGTCGATCGCCTACGCCGTCTACGGGCCGGCGCAGAAGACCAAGGTGGTCAAGGCCGAGGTGCCGGGCGGGCAGGCGATGCAGATCGACGTGCAGGCCAAGGGCGCCAACGCCTGGACGGTCGGCGCGAGCTCGCCGATCGCCAAGGGGATCGCCAGGGGCGACAGGATCGTCCTCGCCTTCTGGGCGCGGGCGCCGAAGCTTGCCGGCGATGCCACGACGCCGATCGCCTTTGCCGGCATCACCGGCACCGCCGCTCCCTTCGCGCAGGTGATCGGCGGACCGGTGACCGTCGGGCGCGCGTGGACATTGCAGCAGGTGACCGGCGTGGCGCCTGCCGATGCCGCGGCGGGGACGGTACAGGTGACGCTGCATCTCGCCGCCGAAAAGGCGTTGCTGGAACTGGGGCCGGTGTTCGTGCTCGACATGGGGCAGGCGGGCTGACGCCCGCGCCCCGCCCCGCCTCTTCGCGTTTATCACAGGAGTGACCATGTATAGCCGGCGTTCGATCATCGTGGGAGGCGCGACGCTCGTCGCCGGCTGTGCGACGGGCGCCCCGTCCGGGGTGGCGAGCGCGGGGGCGGGGGTGGGGGCGGCGCCGTCGCGCTTCGTGACCGTCGACGGATTGCACTTCCGCCGCGACGGCAAGCCCTATCGCTATGCGGGCGCCAATCTGTGGTACGGCGCGTGGCTGGGCGCCGACACCGCTTATGGCGACCGCGCCCGGCTGGCGCGCGAGCTCGACCGGTTGCAGGCGCTCGGCATCCGCAACCTGCGCATCATCGGCTCGGCGGAGGAATCGCCGCTCAGGAATTCGATCACCCCCGGTTTCCGCGGGTCGGGGAGCACCTATAACGAGGATCTGCTGAAGGGGCTCGACTGGACGCTCGCCGAACTGGCGAAGCGCGACATGACCGCCGTCGTCTATCTCGCCAATTTCTGGGAATGGTCGGGCGGGATGATGACTTATCTCTCCTGGGTCAACGGCAGCAAATACATCAACATGAACGATCCCGCGCATCCCTGGCCGGAATTTCCGGACTGGAACGCGGCCTTCTACAGCAATCCGCGCGCGCAGGCGCTGCTGCGCGACTATATCAAGGCGGTGGTGACGCGCACCAACAGCGTGACCGGTTGCCGCTATGCCGACGATCCGACGATCATGGCGTGGCAGCTCGCCAACGAACCGCGGCCGGGCGGATCGGATGCGGTCGCGGTGCCGAACCTGCCGCATTTCTATCGCTGGATCGACACGACGGCGCGTTACATCAAGGCGCTCGATCCCCATCATCTGGTGACCACCGGATCGGAGGGGCTGAAGGGATCGATCGAGCGCGAGGACGTAGTGCTGGATGCGCATCGTTCGCCCGCGATCGATTACATGACGACGCATATCTGGCCCAACAACTGGAGCTGGATGGATGCGGGCAACCTCGCCGCGACCTATGATGCCGGTGCGGCCAAGGTCGCCGATTATATCGCGACGCACGTCCGGCTGGCGCGGCAGCTGGGCAAGCCGCTGGTGATCGAGGAGTTCGGCTATCCGCGCGACGGCGCGACGGCTTACGATCCGCGCATCCCGACGACGTTCAAGGACAGATTCTACCGGCAGATCTATGCGGCGGTGGAGGCGGATGTCGCGGCGGGCGGCCCGCTCGCGGGCTCGAACTTCTGGGCGTGGAACGGCGAGGCGCGCAGCCGCCACGCCGACCACCGCTTCGTGCGCGGCGACCTGGCCTATATGGGCGATCCCCCGCACGAGCCGCAGGGCTGGTATGGCGTGTTCGACAGCGATGCGGGCACGCAGGCGGTGATCCGCGCGCATGCGAAGGCGCTGGCGGGCGCCTGAATTTGACCGTCATCCCGGCATTCGCCGGGATGACGGATGGAGATGGCGGGCGATCGGGTCCGGTCGCCTCTACGCGTCGATGCTGGTCCCTAAGGCCGCGTGGACCAGGCCGCCGTCGACGGTGATCGTCTCGCCGATCACGTAATCGCCGGCGCGGCTGGCGAGGTAGATGGCGGCGCCGGCCATGTCTTCGTCCGTGCCGATGCGGCCCGCCGGGATGCCGCGGGCGATGGTGTCGCCGTGGTCGCGTGCGGCGCGGTTCATCTCGCTGGGGAAGGCGCCGGGCGCGATCGAGGTGACGTTGATCCGGTCGCGCACCAGCCGCGCCGCCAGCCGCTTGGTGAGGTAGATCAGCGCCGATTTGGAGGCGTGATAGCTGTACGTCTCCCACGGGTTCAGCCGCTGGCCGTCGATCGAGGTGATGTTGATGACCTTGGCCGGGCGCTCCGCCGAACCCGCCGCCTTCAACAGGCCGTGCAGCGCCTGCGTCAGGAAGAAAGGCGATTTGACGT
Source organism: Sphingomonas sp. SP5 (assembly GCF_058313455.1). NCBI lineage: Bacteria > Pseudomonadati > Pseudomonadota > Alphaproteobacteria > Sphingomonadales > Sphingomonadaceae > Sphingomonas > Sphingomonas sp. SP5. The sequence continues at coordinate 54,631 of NZ_JBZFLF010000003.1, forward strand.
TGAGGTCCATCACCTTGTCCCAGCCGCTTTCGGGAAACTCCTCGAACGGCACGCCCCAGGCGGCGCCGGCATTGTTGACGAGGATGTCGAGCCGCTCTTCGCAGGCCGCGAGTTGCTCGGCGAGCGCCTTGCAGCCGGCGACGGTGCTGACGTCCTGGGGCAGGGGGATGCAGTTCGGGCCGAGCTCTGCGGCGGCTTCCTCGCAGGCGGCGGCCTTGCGCGACGAGATATAGACTTTGGCGCCTTGGGCGATGAAGCCCGCGGCGATCATCTTGCCGATGCCGCGGCTGCCGCCGGTGACGAGGGCGACCTTGCCGTCGAGGCGGAATAGCGTGGTGGTGTCCATGTCAATCTCCTGATGTCACGCCGCGGCAAAGCCGCGTCGTCAGTCGGGTTCGCGTGCCGCGACCCGCTGGCCGCGGTAGGCCGTTCGAGCCGCGGATCAGCGTCGCTGATCCGCTACGACCTACCCCCCGCGTTTCATCGTTTCGCGGGCGATGATGACCTGCTGGATCTGGCTGGTGCCTTCGTAGATGCGGAACAGGCGTACGTCGCGGTACAGCCGTTCGATGCCATAGTCGGCGATATAGCCGGCGCCGCCGTAGATCTGCACCGCCTTGTCGGCGACGCGGCCGACCATCTCGCTGGCAAAATATTTGGCGGCGGCGGATTCGAGCACCACGTCTTCCCCGCGATCCTTGGCCGCGGCCGTCTCCATCACCATCGCGCGGGCGACCAGCGCCTCGGTCTTCATATCGGCGATCATGCCCTGGATCAGCTGGTGCGCGGCGATCGGCTGGCCGAACTGGTTGCGGCTGCCGGCATAGGCGACGCTGTCGGCGATCAGCCGTTCGGCGACGCCGACGCAGACCGCGCTGATATGCAGCCGCCCGCGATCGAGCACGCGCATCGCGATCTTGAAGCCTTCGCCTTCCGCACCCAGCCGGTTCGCGGCGGGTACGGGCACGTCGTCGAAATGGACGTCGGCGACCTTGGCGCCCTTTTGCCCCATCTTCTTTTCGGGTTCGCCGATGGTGATGCCGGGCAAGTCCTTGGGCACCAGGAAGGCAGAGACGCCGCGGCCACCCTTTTCCTCGCCGGTGCGGGCCATCACGGTGAACAGCTGCGCCTTGTCGGCATTGGTGATGTAGCGCTTGGTGCCGGACAGGCGATAGACGTCGCCGTCTTTGACCGCCCGCGTCTTCACCGATCCCGAATCGGAGCCGACGTCGGGCTCGGTCAGCGCGAAGCTGGTGACGATCGCGCCGCTCGCGATGCGCGGCAGCCACTCGGCCTTTTGTTCGGGGGTGCCGGCCATGACGAGGCCCTGGCTGCCGATGCCGACATTGGTGCCGAACGTCGAACGGAAAGCGGGTGTCGTCCGCCCCATCTCGATCGCGACGCGGCATTCCTCAACCATGGTCAGGCCGAGCCCGCCATAATCCTCGGCGATCGACAGGCCGAACAGGCCCATGTCCTTCATCTCCGCGACCACCGCGTCGGGGATCGCATCGGCGGCCTCCACCTCCGCCTCCAGCGGGCGCAGCCGCTCGGCGACGAACCGGCGAACGGTGTCGATCAGCGCATCGAAGGTTTCGGGATCGAGAGCCATGTCACCTGCCCCTGGCGCCTGCGGCAGGCGCGGTTGATTGCCGCCTCTTGCTAGAACGGCGGACCGCCGCCTGCAAACCCGAAATTCGAAATGGCATGATTGACGGCAGCTAACCCCATACTATGCTTGCGGAAAAAGATGAGGAGCGAGGATGCAGGTTGCAGGAGAAACCGCCGGCTCCGCCGCCGTCGTCCCCCCTGCGCGCCGGCTCGGCCAGGGGACGATGGGTGCCTATGCCTTCGGCGCCGTCGCCTATGGCGTGAAGGACGCGGGGTTCGGCACCTTCCTGCTGCTGTTCTACAACCAGGTCGTCGGCTTGCCCTCCGCCACCGTCGGCCTGGTGGTGATGCTGGCATTGCTGATCGACGCGCTGGTCGATCCGGCGGTCGGCTTCCTCTCCGATCGGACGCGGACCCGCTGGGGGCGGCGCCACCCGTGGATGTACGGGTCGGCGCTGCCGATCATGGTCGGCTGGGTGCTGCTGTGGAACCCGCCGTCGTCGCTGTCGCAGCCGGCGACGCTCGCCTGGCTGTTCGTCGCGGCGGTCGGCGTGCGTACCGCGGTCAGTTGCTATGAGGTGCCCTCGGTCGCGCTGACGCCGGAACTGTCGTCGGATTACGACGAGCGCACGCGGATCATGGCCTGGCGTTACCTGTTCGGCTGGGCGGGCGGCCTGGCGATGCTGGTGAGCGCCTATCTCTATTTCCTGGCGCCGACGCCGGACCATGCCAACGGCCTGCTCAACCGGGCGGGCTATGCCGGGTTCGCGCTGCTCGGCGCAATGCTGATGGGCGCCGCGATCCTGGTTTCCGCCTGGGGTACGCATCGCGAGATCCCCAACCTGCCCAACCCGCCGATCGTGCGCCAGCCGATCGCCGCCGGCTTTCGCGAACTGGCGCAGACGGTGCGCAACCGCGCGTTTGCGATCCTGATGCTCGCCGGGCTGTGCGCCTATACGGTGCAGGGGATCAGCTACGCGATGTCGACCTATCTCTACACCTATGTCTGGGGGTTCCGCGGCGTGATCTTCGTCTATGCGACGCTGGCGCTGTTCGGCGGCGTGCTGATCGCCTTCGTCGCGGCACCGCGGATCGGGCGGCGGGTGAGCAAGCCCGGCGCGGCGGCATCGGCGGTGGCGCTGGGGGCGAGCTGTAACATCTTGCCTTACGGCCTGCGGCTGCTCGGCCTGCTGCCCGAGGTGGGGACGCCGACGCTGCTGCCCATCCTGCTCGGCTTCTTCATCGCGGCGACGGCGTGCAACGTCACCGCCTTCATCCTCGGCGCCTCGATGATGGCGGATGTGGTGGAGGATTCGGAGGCGCGCACCGGCCGCCGGTCCGAGGGGGTGTTCTTCGCGGGATCGTTCTTCGTGCAGAAATGCACCTCGGGGATCGGCATCTTCCTGGCAGGGGTGATCCTGGCCGGCGCAGGCTTCCCCGACAAGGCCGTGCCCGGGCAGGTGGCGGTGGCGACGATCGACCGGCTGACGCTGACCTATGGCCTGGTCTATCTGACGATCGCGGGGCTGGCGGCGTTCTGTTTCACCCGCTTTCCGTTCGGGCGCGCCGAGCACGAGGCGCGGCTTGCCCGGCTTGGGGCAATAAAACTGTCTGATTCTCGCTAGATCCCGGCGTTCACCCAGGTGAAAGGATGATGCCGCGGCGACGCTTCGTCGTCTCGTCGGCGCGCAAACACCGTTCGCCGCTTATGGTTCCCGCGACCATTGGAGAACGCCGAATCGCAGGGTAGCGACATCCTCGACGAACGGGTTTTGACCGGGGGGTCAGCAGATGACTTTGAAGGCGTTGGCAGCGCGTTTTGCGCTGGTGGTTTCGTGCGGCCTGATGATGGCCACCCCGGCCATGGCGCAGTTCTGGCAGTGCGCGCCTTATGCCCGTGAGATCTCCGGCATCGACATCCACGGCAACGCCAACACCTGGTGGGGCCAGGCCGCCGGCCGCTACGAGCGTGGCCATGCGCCCAAGGTCGGCGCGGTGCTCGCCTTCCAGTCCACCCGCCGCATGCGCGTCGGCCATGTCGCGATGGTGTCGAAGGTGGTGAGCGACCGCGAGGTGCTGCTCACCCACGCCAACTGGTCGCGCCCCGGCGCGGTCGAACGCGACGTTCGCGCGATCGACGTATCCGCCGCGGGCGACTGGAGCGAGGTGAAGGTGTGGTACGGCCCGACCGGCGGCCTCGGCACGTCGAGCTACCCGACCAACGGCTTCATCTATTCGGGCCGTGCCCCGGTCGTCGAGGCGGCGCCTGTTGTCGATACGACGATCATCGCCACCGCCGCCGCCGTGCCGGTGATCCCGGTCGCCGGCGAGTAAGCCGGGCGAGCGGGCGGCGCGTTACGCCGCCTTGAAGGTCATCGCGACGCCATTCATGCAATAGCGCTTGCCTGTCGGCTTCGGCCCGTCGTCGAAGACGTGGCCGAGATGCCCGCCGCATCGGCGGCAATGCACCTCGACGCGTTCCATCAGCATGGAACGGTCGCTGCGCGTCGCCACCGCGCGGGGCAGGGGGGCGTAGAAGCTCGGCCAGCCGGTGCCGCTGTCGAACTTGGTCTTCGAGGAAAACAGCGGCTGCGCGCAGCCCTTGCAGGCGAAGGTGCCGGCGCGATGCTCGTCGTTGAGCGGGCTGGTGAAGGGGCGTTCCGTGCTCTCGTGGCGCAGCACCGCCCAGGCAGCATCGCCCAGTTTCTTGCGCCATGCGGCATCGCTCATGTGCACCGGGAAGGTCTCCGCGGCGGCGGCGGGGGCGCTGCGGCAACCCCATAGGGCGGCGCCGGCGATCCCGGCGACGGCGAGCGACAGGAGCGAGCGGCGATCGGTCGGTTCGGACATGCGACCGATATAGGAAGCCGGCGTTCGTTCCGCATCCCGTTGACCGAACCCAATAACCCAGGTTGGAACAATGTGTCCGTATCGAGCGCTTGCAGCCCCGAGAGGCGAACCGATCCCATGTCCTTCCAACAGCTCGATCCCCCGTTACCCGTTCACGTGCTCGACAAGGGCGCCGGCTTTGCCTTTGCCGTCATCGACTATGGCCAGGAGCATAATCTGATCTGGGTCACCGCGATCAACGACACCGGCGAGATCTGGTGCGCGCCCAATCCGCGCGTGCGGATGCAGGCGAACTGGACGATGGGTCGGAAGAAGCCGGCCGCCGTGGCTGCGCGCGAACAGGGCGAGTGTTCGGGCGCGGCCGAGCCGATCGCGGCCGAAATCGGGAAGCCGAACTGAGCGCGGGGCGCCTCAGGCGCCCAACGCGAAGCTGCGCATGACGCCGACGTGATCGGACAGGCGGCTGCCATCCGCGAGCGTGCCGAAGCCGATCGTGCTGCCCTCTGCCGACACGGCGCCGCGGAACGCCAGGATCGTCTTGGCGCGGGCGAGCGTCGGGGTGGACGCGATCGTCCGGCACTCCGGGCCGCACGCCGATTCCGATGCGGCAATGGTCATATCGCGGCCGTCGATCAGCGCATCGGCCAGATAATGCTGGCGGGCCGGATCGTTGCCGACGTTGAAGTCACCGGCGAGCACCAGCGGCGCCTTGGCGGCGGTGAGCGCGCCGACGAAGCCGTGCAGCGCATCGACCTGCCGCTGGTAGGCGGTGAAGCTGCGCGCGTCGGCGACGCCCGATGCCGAACGGGCGTTGAGATGCGTGTCGAGCACGATCAGCGGCGTCGCGCGGCCGGGGATGCGCAGGGCGACGGCGAGCATGCCCTTGTTGGCGAGGCAATCGTAGCCGGCACAGGCGAAGCGCGGGAAGGCGATGCGCCGTACCGCGAGGATCGGATAGTCGGAGAAGATGGCGAGGCCGCTATCCTCGCGCGGCGCCTCCGTCTCGCCATGCCAGAAGCTCGCCGCATCCAGATAGGCGCGTTCCGCCGCCGTGGTCGCGGGCGCGGCGGCGAGATCGGCGCTCGGCCCGAAGGCGGCGTAGCGATAGCCGGCGGCGCGGCCGATATCCTTTTGCGCGTCGCCGAACGCCTCCTGCACGGCGACCACCTGCGGCCCCTCGCCGCGGGCGTGCAGGGCGCGCAGGTCGGCGGCGATCGAGGCCGCGGCCTGCGCCCGGCCGTGCGTCAGCGGCCAGGGCAGCCCTTCGACATTGTAGGACAGGATGCGGATCGGGCCGCTCGCCGGCACGGCATGGGGGGCGGTGGCCTCGATGGCCATGACCGGGCGCGGCTCGGCCACACCCATGGTCAGCACGGCTGCGGCCAACATCGCGATCCCGACCTTGCGCATCTAACGGTCCTCCCAACCCTGTCGGGACGGGGGGTACGCCGCATGGGATGACGCCGGGGCGTATCGCCGATGACATTCGCGTCATCTACGCCCGTTTCGGGACGATCAGTAGCGCGTGATCTCCACCGGCAACTGGCGATAGCCGTGGACGAAACAGGCGGCGACGCGGGTCGGTTCGGCGAGCACGTTCACGCGCATGCGCCGCTTCGCCATCTCTTCCAGCAGGATGCCGATCTGCAGTTCGGCGAGGCGGGCGCCGACGCAGCGATGGATGCCGTGGCCGAAGGCGAGGTGGCGGCGCGCATTGGGACGATCGACGACGATGCGGTCCGCGTCGGCCCCGAACACGCTCTCGTCACGGTTGGCCGAGAGATACCAGAGCGCCAGCTTGTCGCCCGCGCGGATCGTCTGCCCCATCAATTCGGTGTCGCGCGTCGCGGTGCGGCGCATATGGGCGAGCGGCGTCTGCCAGCGGATGATCTCCTGCGTCGCATTGGCGATCAGCGCGGGGTCCGCCTCCAGCTTGGCGCGTTCCTCGGGGAAGCGGTCGAGGCCATAGGCGAGCGCCGACATGGAATTGCGCGTCGTGTCGTTGCCGCCGACGATCAGCAGGATCAGGTTTCCGATGAATTCGAAATGGTCCATGTGGCTCATCGCATCCGAATGGATCATCATGCTGATGAGGTCGGGTGTCTGCTCCTTGCCGACCTTGGCGTTCCACAGGCCCTGAAAATAGGCGCCGCATTCATACATGTAGCCGAGCCGCTGCTTGCGCGTTGCCTCGTTCTTGACCAGTTCGATATCGCCGGCCCAGTCGGACCAGAAGGTGAGCTTGCGCCGGTCCTCCCACGGGAAGTCAAACAGGATCGCCAGCATCTGCGTGGTGAGTTCGATCGACACGGTGTCGACCCAGTCGAACCGCGTGTTCCATGGCAGCGTGTCGAGCAGATCGGCGGTGCGGTGGCGGATATCCTCGCTCATCCGCACCATCTCGGAGGGCGTGAAGGCAGGCGCGACGGTGCGGCGCTGGCCGGTATGCACCGGCCGATCGCGCGCGATGAACATCGGCATGCGCACGTCGCTGTCCGGGATGAAATCGGCGAGCGTGATGCCGCCGGCTTCCGAGGAATAGAGGTCGGGCAGCGATTCGACCTCGACGATCGGCTTGTAGGCGGCCACCGACCAATAGGGGCCGTAATCGCTATGGTCGCAGCGGTAGACCGGCGCCTCGGCGCGCAGCCGCGCGAAGGGCGCATGCCAGGTGTCGTCGCGGTACAGCTCCGGCCGGCTCACGTCGAGCGGATCGACGGACGGCTCGGCCGCCTGCATCAGGGTCGCCATCATTCCTCTCCTGTCGTTTTGCGACAGGAGATACCTCGCTGACACTTATGTCAATTGCTCTCGTGGAAACGGACGTCGAGCGTCAAGCATCATCCATTTGCCCTGCGCTCGTCGAAGGGTGGCTATCCGCTGGCAGGTTGCCCGCGGCGCCGCGCCCTTCGACAAGTTCAGGGGAAACTGGGAAAGGTCAGCCCGGTGCTCTAGCCTCGCGCCCGCTTCCAGAATGGCTTGGCGCTGCCCGATTGCAGCACGCCGCGGCGGAACAGGCGGGCGCCGAGCGTGATGAACAGCGTCACCCATAGCAATTGCCAGGCAATGGCGGCGATATGCGGCCACAGCTCCGGCGACGTCGCGGCGCGGCCCGCCATGGCGAAGGGCGAGGAGAGGGGAAACAGCTGCGCGGCGGTGGCGACCCAGCTGTCCGGCCGCGCCGTCCCGGCGAGCGCGAGGGCGAGCATGCCCATCTGCAGGACCGAGATCGGCAGCGCGAGCATCTGGATTTCGCGCGGGGTGGAGGCCTGCGCCCCGACCACCAGGAAGGCGGAGCCGAGCAGCAGATAGGCCATGGTGAAATAGGTGACGAACAAGGCGACGAAGGCCGGCATGCCGACCGCCGCCTGGATCGCCAGCGCCGATGCGACCTCCGGCGGCAGCAGCGACCCCAGCTTGGCGATGATCGTGCCCCAAAAACAGACGAACAGGATGGCGACGCCGAACATGCCGAGCAGCTTGCCGAGGAACACGCTTTCCAGCGGCACGGCGGCGGCGAGCACCTCGATCACCTTGTTGTTGCGCTCTTCCGCCATGGTGCCGACCACCTGGCTCGCAAGGAACAGGTTGAGCAGGAACACGCCGAAGACCGCGAACGACGCGGACTGGCGGCGGTTGCCCGCCGATCCGCCGGACCGCTCCATCGGGGTGGTGACGGCGGTGACGCGCGGCACGTCGCCGTTCAGCCGATCCGCCGCGATCGTCTCCGCAGCGAGAACGCCGAGGTAATCGGCGGCGCGCTTGCCACGGGGGCCGTAAAGCACCTGCGGACTGGCGAGTGGCCCGTAGAGCACCGCGCTCGCCTCGTAATCCTTCGCCTGGAAGGCGGCGCGCGCCTGCGCGGCCGGATCGGCGTCGGGGCGCAGCGTGGTGAGCGCCGGCGGCGCCTCGTCGTCGCGGCGGAAGACGGCGCGCAGCCGCGTGTCCGCCTCTGCGATCGTCCGCGCATCGCGATCCGGCACGATCGCGACGATCCGCGTCTTGTCGGCGCGCCCGTCGGCGACGCTGGCCGCCCCCATGCCGCCGACCGCACCGAACGATCCCATGATGACCGGCGCGAACAGGAAGAGGAGGAAGATCGGCGTGAACACGGTGGCGATGAAATCGCGCCGCGCGATGGTGAGCGCCTGGCGCAGCGTGCGGGCGAGGCTCATGCCGCGTCTCCCCGAGCGGCGGCATCCTGGCCGACGATGCGGACGAAGGCGTCGTGCAAACCGGGTCGCTCGATCGACAGCCCGCCGATCCCGTGGCCGCGCTCGATCAGCGTCACCAGCAACCCCTCGATCCCCTCGCGCGGCAATTGGAAGCGCCAGCCGTCGCCGTCCGCCACGGCATCGTGCGGCAGCACGTCGGCGATAGTGGGGTCGGGGCGGACCGGCAGATAGCGGACCCGGCTCGGCAAGGTGCCGCGCGCATCGTCCACCGTCCCTTCGAAGCGGCGCTTGCCGCCGGCGATGATCGCCAGCCGGTCACACACCCGCTCGGCATGCGCCATGATGTGGGTCGAGAAGAGCACGGTGGCGCCGCGATCCCGCTCGGCGAGGATCAGCGATTCGAGCTTTTCCTGATTGACCGGGTCGAGCCCGGAGAAGGGTTCGTCGAGCACCAGCAGGTCGGGGCGGTGCACCACCGATCCCAGCAACTGGACGAGCTGTGCCATGCCCTTGGACAATTTCTTGATCTTCTCGTCCACGGCGTGGCCGAGGCCGGCCGCCTTCATCATCTCGGCGGCGCGGGCGCGGCCGGTCCGGCGGTCGAGCCCGCGCAGCGCGCCCATGAAGGCGATGGCGTCGCGCGCCTTCATCGACGGATAGAGGCCGCGCTCCTCGGGCAGATAGCCGACGCGGTCGCTCGCCTCGCGCGGGGCATCGTGGCCGAGGATCGCACGGCGGCCCTCGTCGGGTTCGAGGATGCCGAGCAGGGTGCGCAGCGTCGTCGTCTTGCCGGCGCCATTGGGGCCGAGCACACCGTAGATCGCGCCGCGCGGAACGGCGAGGTCGACGCCGTCGACCACGCGCCGGTCGCCGAAGCGCTTCACCAGATGCTCGGCGAAGACCGCCAACTCGCTTGAACCCTGCCCTCGACCGTCGCCCACGTAGCCCCCGTTCGCCCTGAGCTTGTCGAAGGGCATGAGTCTCAACCGTGCTTCGACAGGCTCGGCACGAACGGCAGGCCTGTGCCTGCGGCCGGATTGTGGTAGCGGGCGCGTGTGGCGCATGACAAGCCTATCCTCTTGCCGATCGAGGCGCGGATCAGGGCAAAGGCGGCGGAGCTGGGCTTCGTCGCCTGCGGCATTGCGCGCGCCGATGCCGCGCCGCGCACCGCCGAGCGTCTGCGCCAATGGCTGGGCGAGGGGCGCCACGGCGACATGATCTGGATGGCGGAGCGCGAGCATCACCGCGGCTCGCCGGCCGGATTGTGGCCGGACGTGCGCAGCGTGATCGCGCTCGGCATGAGCTATGCCCCGGCCGCAGACCCGCTGCGCCTGGCGACCGAGGCCGAGCGCGGCCGCATCTCCGTCTACGCGCAGGGGCAGGATTATCACGATGTGGTCAAGAAGGCGCTGAAGGCGCTCGGCCGCTGGCTGGCGCAGGAGGGCGGCGGCGACCTCAAGGTGTTCGTCGACACCGCGCCGGTGATGGAGAAGCCGCTCGCCGAGGCGGCGGGACTGGGGTGGCAGGGCAAGCACACCAATCTGGTCAGTCGCGCCCATGGCAGCTGGCTGTTCCTGGGCGCGGTATACACGACGCTGGACCTCTCGCCCGAAACGGCGGGGCGCGACAGCTGCGGCTCGTGCGATGCCTGCCAGCAAGCCTGCCCGACCGAGGCGTTTCCTGCGCCCTACCGCCTCGATGCGCGGCGCTGCATCTCCTACCTGACGATCGAGCATGCCGGGCCGATCCCGATCGAATTCCGGGAAGCGATCGGCAACCGCATCTATGGCTGCGACGATTGCCTGGCGGTGTGCCCCTGGAACAAGTTCGCCGCCGCGGCCGCGGCGAACCTCGCCTTCCAGCCGCGCGCCGAACTCACCGCTCCGGCGCTCGCCGACCTGCTGGCGCTCGACGATGCGGGGTTCCGGCAGGTGTTCGCCGGATCGCCGATCAAGCGGATCGGCCGCAACCGGATGGTGCGCAACGCGGCGATCGCGGCGGGGAACAGCGGCGCGCGAGCACTGGTGCCGGTGTTGGAGCGGCTATTGCGCGACGAGGATGCCGTCGTGCAGGATGCCGCCCGCTGGGCGTTGGCAAGGCTGTCCGGCGGGGAAGGGGACTATGATGATTGTCTTCGCGTTACTGGCACAGACAGTGCAGCCTGACGTTGCGGGTTGCCAGACGCCTGAGCGACAAGGGGAGCGTATCTGCCTCGCGAAGAACCCCCCGCAGCAGATCAGTGGTGTCTGGATCAACTATTTCGAAGGATCGATCTTCATCGAAGGCGCGCAACGCGTCAGCGACACGCGCGACCGCAACAATGCGCCGTGGTTCGAGATCGACGACAAGACGAAGGTGCCGCGCGACTTCCGGCGCGAATATGGCCACGCCTATCGCGTGACGTTGATCGGTTGGCGGGCGCCCAATCTCAAACAGAAGAGAATGCTCCTCGGCTATGGGCATATGGGGGTGTTCGAGAAGCTGGTGCTGGCAGACCGCATTGTGCGTATGGAAGATCTCGGGTCGGCCGACTTGCCTGATGGACGATAGTCTCGATGCGACACACCGTCTGCGCAATCTTCCTGCGTGATGGGGCGGTGCTGCTGGCGAAGCGGGCGGCGCACAAGCGGACCTATGCCGGATGCTGGGATTTCGTCGGCGGCCACGTCGAACCCGGCGAAACACTGGAGCAAGCGCTGATCCGCGAGGTGCGGGAGGAGACGGGGGTGACGCCGGTGCGGTGCCGGCCGCCGGGCGCGATCGACGATGCCGCTTGCGGCGCGACCTACCACCTCTTCCTCGTCGACGCATGGGATGGTGGCGAGCCGGTCATGCTCGGCGACGAACATGACGCGTTGCGCTGGTTTGCTGCGGCCGAGGCGGTGGTGCTGCGGGGCTTGCGCTGGACGAATATCGGGGACTGATCGCGAGAGTGTCGACCGCCGCTTGACGTCGCCGGCACACTGAGGGCCTCCTGCGTCTACTTCCCCCCATCCCGGCGGGTCAGGGCGGCGACGCAGCTGGCGCGGTCGATGGTGCTGCCGTCGGGTTCGCGGGCGTCGAGATAGGTGACGCGGGCGGGTTCCGAGCCCTTGGGGTAGAGATAGGCGTCGAGGACGCAGATCGGGCCGGCGAACTGGAGCTTGCGCGCGGTGCCTTCGCGGACGTCGGCATCGGGCTGGCCGAACAGGGTGACGAGGCCGGCGGCGTCCTGGCCGATGACGCGTTCGAGGCCGGCGCTGGTGTAGGTGACCACCGGCCGCGCCACCGGGGGCGCGACGACGCCGGGAGCGGCGCAGGCGCTCAACCCCAGGGCCAACAGGAGAATCGCCGATGCCTTCACGTGCCTACCCCCTTCGCACCCGTCGCCCCGCGTGAGGCATGGAACAGGTGCGTCGCCAGCTGCGCGCCCAGGATCGGCGCCAGCAGGTTGACGAGCGGAACCACGAACAGGCCGGTGCCGGCAAGCCCCGTCGCGAAGCGGCGCCCCCGCGTCGCCTTGCGCCAGCCCCGCATCGTCGCATCGTCCATGTGGCGGCTCGCCACCATGTCGCCGAGGTCGCGGCCGAGCAGCCACGCATTGACCAGGAAGAAGGCGATGGCCGGCCCGATCGCGGTGAACAGCAGCGCCAGATACACGGGAAGCATCAGCAGGTTGACCGCGATCGCCCGCCCCGCCGAGCCAAGCCCCATGCGCAGCGAACGGCCGAGCCCCGCCGGGCGGGCGGCGGCATGGGCGGCGGGGTAGTGGCGCGCCTCCACGGCGGCGACCACATCGTCGGCGAAGACGCCGAGCACCGCGATGGCGATGACGCGGAACAGCAGCCAGGCGGCGAGGACGAAGACGACCACCGCGACCACGCCGGCGAGGCCATCGTCGTAGCCGCCGGCGAAACCGGCGAGCCAGCGGCGCAACACCTCGAACACGCCGACGGCCAGCGCGGCGAAGATCGCCAGCGTCACCAGCAGCGACTTGCCCGCCACGCGCAGGATCGCGGGGTCGCCGAGTTGGCCGATGGACAGGGCGAGCGCACGCAGCATCGCCCGCGGGGGTGGCGGCTTGCGGCAGCGGCGTCAACCGCCCGCGTTGCGCGGGGAAGGCGGCGCCTCTAGGGGACGGCGTTTGCTGATTTTCCGGAGCCTGTTTCTTGTCCCAGCCTACCTATGACGTCGTCGCGATCGGCAATGCGATCGTCGACATCCTCGCGCAGGCGGATGACGCCTTCATCGAATCGATCGGCGTCGCCAAGGGGTCGATGCAGCTGATGTTCTCGCCTGAGGACGCCGATGCGCTGTATGCGCGGATGGGGCCGGGGCGCGAGGTGTCGGGCGGATCGGCGGCGAACACCGTCGCCGGCATCGCCGCACTGGGCGGACGCACCGCCTTCATCGGTCAGGTCGCCGACGACCAGCTGGGCGAGGTCTTCGCGCACGACATCCGCGCCGCCGGCGTCGATTTCGCCACCGCGGTGCGGGCGGGCCAGCCGACCACGGCGCGCTGCCTCATCTTCGTCACGCCTGACGGACAGCGGACGATGAACACCTATCTCGGCGCCTCGCAGTTCCTGCCGGAAGGGGCGCTCGACCTGTCGGTGATCGAGGATGCGGCGATCCTCTATCTCGAAGGCTATCTGTGGGACCCGGAGGAGCCGCGCGCGGCGATGCGCGCCGCGATCGAGGCGGCGCGCAAGGCGGGGCGCAAGGTCGCCTTCACCCTGTCCGACGTGTTCTGCATCGGGCGCCATGGCGGCGATTTCCGCAAGCTGATCGCCGATGGGCTGATCGACATCCTGTTCGCCAACGAGGCGGAGCTGACCGCTCTCGCCGAGACGGAGGATTTCGAGGCGGCCGTCGCGGCGCTTGCGGCGCAGGTGCCAACGCTGGTGGTGACGCGCGGCGCGTCGGGTGCGTGCGCGATCCAGAACGGCACGCGGGCCGAGGTGCAGGCGGAGCCGATCGCGCAGGTGGTCGACACCACGGGTGCGGGCGACCTGTTCGCGGCGGGCTTCCTCCACGGCCAGGCGCAGGGCAAGGGGCTGGACGCCTCGCTGAAGCTCGGCGCGATCTGCGCCGCCGAGATCATCAGCCACTTCGGCGCGCGGCCGAACGTCGACATGAAGGCGCTGGCGGCGGCGAAGCTCGGCTGATCCACCGCGTCACGGGTGCCGATACAGGAAGGGCCGGGGGATCGCTCCCCCGGCCCTTTTTCGTCGTCTCGACCGCGGCGGATCAGTGCAGCGGCTTGGCGATCTCCGGCTGCATCGCCGGATCGTCCACCACGTCGGTGATGCCGCGCCCGACATAGGACCGGCTGCGGCTGTAGCCGAAGTAGATCACCAGCCCGATCAGCCCCCAGCCCGGCAGCACCAGGATGGCGAGCAGCGGCAGCGAGAAATAGAGGTACAGGCAGCCGAGGATCGCGGCCGGCGCGACCAGCCAGACCAGCGGCGTGCGGAACGGCCGCTTGCGGGTGGGATCGACCTTGCGCAGCACCAGCACCGATACTGCCACCATCAGGAAGGCGAACAGCGTTCCCGAATTGGAATAATCGGCGAGCTTTCCGACGGGCAGGAAGGCGGCGGCGAGCGTGGCGGCGATGCCGGTGACGATCGTCACGACGTGCGGCGTGCGATATTTCGGGTGGACCGCGGCGAGGCGGGTCGGCAGCAGGCCGTCGCGCGCCATGGTGAAGAACACGCGGGTCTGGCCGAACATCATCATCAGCACCACCGACGGCAGCGCCAGCGTGGCGGCGAGGCCGATCAGATTGCCGATCTGCACCCAGCCGATGGTGCGCAGCACGTGTGCCAGCGCCTCACGCGAGCAGGAGAGCGGCTCCAGCGCCCCGCCGGCGACGATCGCGCGGCAGCGATCGGCGAGCTCCGACGTGCCCGGCGACAGCAGGGTGCCCGCCGCGCTGCGCACCGGCTGCGCGCCCAGCGGCGAACCGATCGCCCCGGCCGACACCAACAGGTAGAAGATGGTGCAGAAGCCGAGCGACGCGATCAGGCCGATCGGCACGTTGCGTTGCGGGTTCTTGGTCTCCTCGGCAGCCGTCGAAACCGCGTCGAAGCCGACATAGGCGAAGAAGATCGAGGCGGCGGCCCCGGCGACGCCGGCGAAACCGGTCGGCATCAAGGGTTCGAAATGCTGCATGTCCATCACCGGCAGCGACAGCGCGATGAACAGCGTCAGCGCGGCGACCTTGATACACACGAGGATCGCGTTGACCCGCGCGCTTTCCGTGGTGCCGATCACCAGCAGCCAGGTGACGAGCAGCGAGATGAAGACCGCAGGCAGGTTGATGTAGCCGCCAGCCGACGGCCCGTTGACCCATTCCATCGGCACCTCGATGCCGAGCAGGTTCCTGATCTGTCCGACGACATAGCCCGACCAGCCGACCGCCACGGCGGATGCGCCGACGGCATATTCCAGGATCAGTGCCCAGCCGACCATCCAGGCGAGCAATTCGCCCATCACCGCATAGGTGTAGGTATAGGCCGATCCCGCCACCGGGACCATCGAGGCGAGTTCCGAATAGCACAGTGCCGCGACCGCGCAGACGAAGCCGGCGATGATGAACGAGATCATCATGCCCGGCCCCGCCTTTTGCGCGGCTTCGGACGTCAGCACGAAGATGCCGGTGCCGATCACGGCCCCGATGCCGAGCATGGTGAGCTGGAACGCGCCCAGCGAGCGGTGCAGGCCGCGTTTTTCGGCCGTGGCGAGAATGGCGTCGAGTGGTTTGACGCGCCCGAATATCATGTAGCGTATCCCCCCGGATGCGCACGGCCTCTACGCGCCGCCGCATGGTGAAGCGCGCGATGCTAGTCTCAAATGAGACGGTGGCAATCCCCTTATCGCGTATGCGACCGTTGCGGGACCGGTGGTGTGGCCGACCAGCAGGGCTCCAAAGCGGCGAGCGTGTGCTGGCTCCAGTCGGCGACCGGGCCGGAATTGCCGGCGAGCGACAGGCGCGCTGTGTGTCCGCCGGGTTGGATGGCGTCGCCGGCGACGGTGTAGTCGGTTCCGTCGAGGACGATGCTGGTCGACTGCTCCGATCCTGCGGCATCGGCGAGCCCGGGAACGCCAAAGCCGATGGAAAGCCGGGTCAGGGCGGCGAGCGCGCGGGGAAGGGCGGGGCAGGCCTGCGCATCGAGCCATTCGGTCGTCGCCCGGCGGCTCCCCGATGCGAGCCTGACACGCCGGGCGATCCACCGCGGCGTGTCGGTCCATCCGTTCGCCTGCACGGTCATGACCGTCACCACGGTATAGCCGAGGCAGAACGAGGGCACCGCCGAAAGGGTGACCGCGACCTCCACCGTATCGAAAGCGGGCAGGCGCGGGCCGTCATCGCGGGCAGCGGCGAGCCCGGCCCGCACCGCCTTGCAGCGCGCCATCCGATCCTGTCGGTCCGCAGGCGCCGCCGCGAAGGCGAGCCCGGCAAGCGCCAGCACGGCGATCATGCGGCGAGCATCGGCCCCAGCGGCCGGCCGCCGAAGAGATGGACGTGGAGATGCGGCACCTCCTGCCCCGCGTCGCCGCCGATGTTGGCGAGCAGGCGGTAACCGGGGGCGACGAGGCCGTGCTCGCGCGCGACATGGCCGATCGCGCGGATGAAGCCGGCGATCTCCGCATCGGATGCGCGGGCGCTGAAATCGTCCCAGGATACATAGGCGCCGCGCGGGATCACGAGGATGTGGACCGGGGCGGCGGGGGCGATGTCGTGGAACGCGACGGCGTAGTCGTCCTCATAGACGCGGCGCGACGGGATCTCGCCGCGCAGGATCTTCGCAAAGACGTTCTGGTCGTCATAGGGCAGGGTGGCGTCGATTGGCATGCGGCAGGCTCCTGTCAGCGCGCGGCTTTTTCGTCATGGCCGGACACGCCCTCGCGCCGGGCGAGTTCGGCGCGCACATCGTCGAGACCCAGCCCGGCATCGGCGAGCAGCACCAGCAGGTGGAAGAAGAGGTCGGCGGCTTCCGAGGCGAGCGTCTCCGGCGCGGCGAGGGCGGCGATCACCGTCTCGGTCGCTTCCTCGCCGACCTTTTGCGCGATCTTCGGGCGGCCCTTGGCGAAGAGGCTCGCGACATAGGAGCGGCCGGGTTCGGCGGCGTCGCGGCGGGCGCGGATGGTGGCTTCCAGGCGGTCGAGCGGGTCCATGGACACCGCTTGGCGCGGGAGGCGGGGAGGGGTCAATCCTTGTTCGTCGGCGCCGGCCCGAATCGGCGGCGCATCGCGCGCCGCACCAGCCACAGGCCGGCCGCGGCGACGAGGAACAGCGCGAAGTCGGACAGTTCGGGCCCCGTCCGGCGATGGACCACGCCGGAATGCCCGCCGGCGACCGACAGCAGCGGCAACATCATTCCGCCGCCAGCCAGTCGCGCGCCTCGTCCGGGCAGGCGAAGATGCGCAGGTAGGATTGCGTCATGAACCGCCGCACCTGCAACCGCGTGATCGCACTGGCGGTGACGATCGCGATGCGGCTGGCGCGGTGGAAGCTGCCGAGGCGACGGTTGATCGCCGATGCCGCTTCGGCGGGCTGCACGCTGCAGCCGCTCATGTCCATCAGCAGGCGATAGCCGGGCGCGAAGCCTTCTTCGCGGAAGCGGCGGATCAGTTCGTCGGCATAGGCATCGACGCTCGGCCCGTCGAACAGGCCGGTCCACCGGATGTCGACGAGGTTCAGGTCGTGGCGGAAGTGGATGCGGTACATCGCGCCGGTTTGCCGGCAAAGCCTTAGCGAAGCGCTAAGCGGCCGCGATGGGCCTGCGTACCGGGATGCCCGCCGCGGCCAGCGCGGCGTGGGCGTCGGCGACGCTCGCCTCGCCGAAGTGGAAGATCGAGGCGGCGAGGACCGCGCTGGCGTGACCGTCGCGGATGCCGGCGACGAGGTCGGGAAGCCCGCCGACGCCGCCGCTCGCCACCACCGGCACGCTGACCCGGTCGGCGATGGCGCGGACAAGGTCGAGATCGTAGCCCGACCGGGTGCCGTCGCGGTCCATCGAGGTGACGAGCAGTTCGCCGGCGCCGAGTTCGGCCAGGTGGAGCGCATGCGCGATCGCATCGATCCCGGTCGGGCGGCGGCCGCCGTGGGTGAACACCTCCCATCCCTCGCCGACGCGGCGCGCGTCGACCGAGGCGACGCAGCATTGGCTGCCGAAGCGTTCGGCGATGTCGGCGACCACCTCCGGCCGGGCGACGGCGGCGGAATTGACCGCGACCTTGTCCGCGCCGGCGAGCAGCAGCGCGCGGGCATCGTCGGCGGTGCGCACGCCGCCGCCGACGGTCAGCGGCATGAAGCAGACCGCGGCGGTGCGACGGACCACGTCGAGGATGGTGCCGCGATCCTCGTGGCTGGCGGTGATGTCGAGGAAGCAGAGCTCGTCCGCCCCCGCAGCGTCATAGGCGCGCGCCTGCTCGACCGGATCGCCGGCATCGCGCAGCTCGACGAAATTGACGCCCTTCACGACGCGGCCGTTCGCCACGTCGAGACACGGGATCACGCGCGCGCGAACGGTCATCCTTGTAGCCCCTCCTCTTCAGAGGAAGGGTTGGGGTGGAGGACGCGGGGGCCGGTCTCCATGAGACACGCCCCACCCCCGACCCCTCCCCTGAAGGGGAGGGGCTTACAGCGTGTCGATATCTGCGCGAACACCATCACGCCGCCTGCGCCACGGCGAGCGCGGCGGCGAGGTCGAGGCGGCCGTCGTACAGCGCGCGGCCGGTGATGACGCCTTCGATGCCGTCGCCTGCGTGGATCGACAGCATGTGGATGTCGTCGATGCCCTTGACGCCGCCGCTGGCGATCACCGGGATCGACACCGCACGGGCGAGGTCGACGGTCGCATCGACGTTGCACCCCTTGAGCAGGCCGTCGCGGCCCACGTCGGTGAACAGCAGCGCGGCGACGCCGGCATCCTCAAAGCGGCGGGCGAGTTCGACGACGCTGGTGGTCGAGACATCCGCCCAGCCCTTGGTGGCGACCATGCCGTCCCTGGCGTCGACCGCGACGACGATGCCGCCGGGGAAGTCGCGCGCCGCGGCGCGGACGAAATCGGGGTCCTCCAGCGCCGCGGTGCCGATCACGACGCGCGATACGCCGAGGTCGAACCAGCGTTCGACGCTGGCACGGTTGCGGATGCCGCCGCCGAGCTGGACGTGGCCGGGAAAGGCGGAAACGATGGCGCGTACCGCCTCGCCGTTGACCGATTCGCCGGCAAAGGCGCCGTCGAGGTCGACGACGTGCAGGTGCTGCGCGCCGGCGTCGGCGAAGCGCAGCGCCTGCGCCGCGGGATCGTCACCATAAACGGTGGCACGATCCATATCGCCCTCTGCAAGGCGGACGACCTGGCCGCGCTTGAGGTCGATGGCGGGGAAGACGATGAGGGTCATGCCGCACATTCCTCCCCGACCTCGCTCGGGGAGGGGGACCATCGCATCGCGATGGTGGAGGGGCGGCGGCGTAGCCGCCGTTGCACGGCGGCCCCCTCCACCACCGACCTGCGGTCGGCGGTCCCCCTCCCCAAGCGAGCTTGGGGAGGATCAGAAGGCGTTACGGCCGCCATGCGAGAAACCTTTCGAGCATCGCCAGGCCGTAGCGCTGGCTCTTTTCGGGATGGAATTGCACGCCGAGCATCGTGTCGCGGGCGATCGCGGCGGTGACCCGGCCGGCATGGTCGCTGGTCGCGATCACGTCTTCGCCCTCATAGGCGTAGCTGTGCAGGAAATAGGCCTCGCCCGCCGGCACCAGCGGGTGGTCGCCCGACGGCACCACGTCGTTCCAGCCCATGTGCGGAACCTTGGCGTCCATGGTGCCGGGCTCCAGCCGGCGCACGCGGCCCCGCATCCAGCCAAGGCCGCGGTGCTGCCCCAGCTCTTCGCCGACGTCCGCCATCAGCTGCATGCCGACGCAGACGCCGAGGAAGGGGGTGCCGTCCTGCCGGACCCGCCGTTCCATCGCCTCTACCATGCCGGGCACCGCGCGCAGCGCCGCCGCGCAGGCACCGAAGGCGCCGACGCCGGGCAGGACGATGCGATCGGCCTTCGCCACAACGTCGGGATCGGCGGTGACGGCGAGGTCGGTGGCACCCGCTGCCCGCAACGCATTCTCGACCGAATGGAGGTTACCAGCGCCGTAGTCGATGAGGGCGAGCGCGCTCACAATACGCCTTTGGTCGAGGGGATCGCGTCCGCCTTGCGCGGGTCGATCTCGACGGCCGCGCGCAGGGCGCGGGCGAGCCCCTTGAAGGCGCTTTCGACGATATGGTGGTTGTTGCTGCCGTACAGCGTCTCGACGTGCAGGGTGATGCCGGCGGTCTGTGCGAAGCTGTGGAACCAGTGTTCGATCAGCTCGGTGTCGAGTTCGCCGAGGCGCGCGACGGTGAAGCCCGATTTCCACACCAGCCACGGCCGGCCGGAAATGTCGAGCGCCACGCGGGTCAGCGTCTCGTCCATCGGCGAGAGCGCATCGCCGTAGCGGCGGATGCCGCGCTTGTCGCCCAGCGCCTGCGCCACCGCCTGGCCGAGCGCCAGCGCCGAATCCTCGACGGTGTGGTGCCCGTCGATATGCAGATCGCCGTCCACCTTCAGCTCGATGTCGATCAGGCCGTGGCGCGAGAGCTGCTCGACCATATGGTCGAGGAAGCCGATGCCCGTCCTGATCGCATAGGTGCCGGTGCCGTCGAGATTGACGGTGACGTCGATCCGCGTCTCGGCGGTGGAGCGGTTGATGGTCGCGGTGCGCATGTCGGCCCGCCCCATACGTGGGTGTTACGGCACACACAATCTTGACCGGCCCCGCCAGTGCGCTACCCAAGGGGAATGACCGACGGCCTGCCCGATAGCCTTATCCCGTATGATGAAATCGTCCAGGAGGCGCTGCGCGCCGTCGTCGGCCGCGTGCTCGGCTCGGTGGCCGAATCGGGCGGGCTGCCCGGCGAGCATCATTTCTACATCACCTTCAAGACGCAGGCGCCCGGCGTCGACATCCCGCAGCGCCTGATGGAGCGCTTTCCGGACGAGATGACGATCGTGCTGCAGAACCGCTATTGGGACCTGACGGTGGACGAGCGGCGGTTTTCGGTGGGGCTGAGCTTCAACCAGGTGCCCTCCAAGCTGGTCATCCCCTATTCGGCGATCACCGGTTTCCACGATCCGGCGGTGAATTTCGAACTGCGCTTCCAGGCGACCGAAGGGCCGGGCGACGGCCCGGAACCGCACGACGAGGCGGAAAACGACGGCCCGACCGTGACGCCGGCCGAGGACGGCTCCAACGTCGTCAGCGTGGATTTCAAGCGCAAGAAGTGAGGCGAAGCGAGCGGTGTAGCGGTCGCGCAAGCGACGCGAACGCCCGGCCGGGCTCGGCTTAGCCGAGCTTCGACGTCACGGGATTTACTCCCGTGACGGGCGTGGGTGAGTGTCTTGACGCCTCACCCGATCGTCATTCCGCGCACGTCGTGATGACGGAGGAGAAGGGTGGAACAGGCGTCGTCGGCGACAACGATCGCGACGTTCGAGGCCATTGCGCCGCAACCATCATCGCCGCCGCCGGTTCACCACCGCATGACCACCCGCACCGAAACCGATTCGATCGGCCCGATCGAGGTCCCCGCCGACGCCTATTGGGGCGCGCAGACCGAGCGCAGCCTCGAGAATTTCCCCTTCGGCCCGCGCGAGCGGATGCCGGTGGAGATCGTCCATGCCCTCGCGATCGTGAAGCGCGCGGCGGCGCGCGTGAACCGCCGGCACGGGCTGCTGCCCGAAAAGGCGGATGCGATCGAGGCGGCCGCAGCGCGAATCGCGGATGGCGCGATGGACGACCAGTTTCCGCTCGTCATCTGGCAGACGGGCAGCGGCACCCAGTCGAACATGAACGTCAACGAGGTGATCGCCGGCCGCGCCAACGAGGCGCTGACCGGCACGCGTGGCGGCAAGACGCCGGTGCATCCCAACGACGACGTCAACCGCGGTCAATCGTCCAACGACAGTTTCCCAACCGCGCTGCACGTCGCCGCGGCGCTGGCAGTGACGCGGCAGCTGTACCCGGCGCTTGACCGGCTGCGCGATGCGCTGGCGGCGCGGGCGGCGGAATGGGACGACCTCGTCAAGATCGGCCGGACCCATTTGCAGGACGCGACGCCGTTGACGTTAGGCCAGGAATTTTCGGGCTACGTCCAGCAGCTCGTCAATGCGCGCGACCGGATCGAGGGCACGCTCGCCCGCAACATCATGCCGCTGGCGCAGGGCGGAACCGCGGTCGGCACCGGGCTCAACGCGCCGGCTGGTTTCGCCGAGGACGTGGCGGCGGAGATCGCGGCGTTGACCGATCTCCCCTTCGTCACCGCGCCCAACAAGTTCGAGGCGCTGGCGAGCAACGACGGCCTCGTCGACCTGCATGGCGCGCTCAACGTGCTGGCCGTGGCGCTGACCAAGATCGCCAACGACATCCGGCTGCTCGGATCGGGTCCGCGGTCGGGCCTCGGCGAGCTCGATCTGCCGGCCAACGAACCGGGCAGCTCGATCATGCCGGGCAAGGTCAACCCGACGCAGGCCGAGATGCTGACGATGGTCGCCGCACAGGTGATGGGCAACAATGTCGCGGTCACCGTCGGCGGATTGCAGGGGCATCTGGAACTCAACGTCTTCAAGCCGTTGATCGGCGCCAATGTGCTGCGGTCGATCGCGCTGCTCAGCGTCGGCATGACGAGCTTCGCCGAACGGACGGTCGACGGGCTACAGGCAAATGCCGGGCGGATCGGCGAGCTGGTCGAGCGATCGCTGATGCTGGTCACCGCGCTGGCGCCCGAGGTCGGCTATGACAATGCCGCCAAGATCGCCAAGCACGCGCACCAGCATGGCCAGACGCTGAAGCAGGCGGGGCTGGAACTGGGGCTGGTCGACGAGGCGACGTTCGATCGGCTGGTCCGCCCGGAGACGATGATCGGGCGATGACGCCGGAACGGGACCGTTACGGAACTTCGCGCATCGTTCGCGCGCTTCATCGGGCCAGGCAAACAAAGGACGACAGGTGAGCACCACGACAACGGGCGCGCTGATCGGCGCGGCGATCGATTCGCTCTCCGGCGACGACGACGGCGTTGCGGACGGCGCGATCATCGGCGCGGTCACGGCCAATGTGCTGAAGGTCGTGCTGCCGCTGGCGGTCACCTATGCGGTCGGCTGGGCGGTGCTGCGCGGTGCGGAGCAGCTGAAGGACACGGTATTCGGAAAGGTGGAAGCATGATCGGCAGGATTATCGGTGCGCTCGTCGGGCGCGAAATGGACCGCCGCGATGGGTCGGGGGGCCTCAAGGGCGCGGCGATCGGCGCGCTCTCGGTCGGCGCGATGCGGCGCATGGGGCCGCTCGGGCTGTTGCTCGGCGGCGGCTATGTCGCGAAGAAGGCGTATGATCGCCGACGCGAGGCGAAGCGCGGGCTGTGAACGTCGCGGCCGCTCCCTCACGGGAGCGGCCTGACCCTTTGCGTTTTTGCAGCAGGTGCTTGACGCGCGGGGCGGGCAGACGCCACTAGCGCGCATGCCGACGACCCAGCCCCACGACCCGCACCATTTCAAGCGCCGCGGCGTCCTGTTCGTCCTGTCATCGCCATCCGGCGCGGGCAAATCGACGATCGCGCGCAAGCTGCTGGCGGACGAGCCGGAACTCGGCATGTCGGTGTCGGCGACGACGCGGCCGATGCGGCCGGGCGAAGTGGACGGCAAGGACTATCATTTCGTCGATCTCGAGGAATTCCGCCGCATGGTGGCGGAGGACGAGTTCCTGGAATGGGCGCACGTCTTCGGCCAGCGCTACGGCACGCCGCGTGCGCAGGTCGAGGCGATGCTGGCGGCGGGCAAGGACGTGCTGTTCGATATCGACTGGCAGGGCGCGCAGCAGCTCTTCCAGATCGCCGGCGGCGACGTGGTCCGTGTGTTCATCTTTCCGCCGTCGATGGAGGAACTGCGCGCCCGGCTCACCAATCGCAACACCGATTCGGCCGAGGTGATCGAGGCGCGCATGGCGCGGGCCGCCAATGAGGTGAGCCACTGGGACGGCTATGACTATGTCCTGGTCAACGACGACGTCGAGCAGTGTTTCAAGGGGGTGAAGACGATCCTCGCCGCCGAACGGCTGAAGCGGTCGCGGCAGACCGGGCTGATCGGCTTCATCCGCAAGCTAACCCGCGTGGCGGGATCGGCGTAAAGCCGAAGATGAGGTGGTTCGCGCGTAGGTGAGACGCGGCTCAATGCTCTTCCATCATCATCCAGGGCATCGAGCGGTAGCCCCCTTCACCCTGTATCCCGTTTGCCCTGAGCTTGTCGAAGGGCGGGCTGCAACGGACGATACGCTTGCGGCGCTGCCCTTCGACAGGCTCAGGGCAAACGGTTCGAGTCTAAAGCGCGGCGCTATAGCGTGATGGGAGCGGCACACACTGCCGGCGCAAGACCTCCGCGCCTCTGCGCGAGCCCATCCTAACTTTGCGATTTTGCACGGTGCCGTCCCACGGGCCGTCACCCGTCAATCCAGCGCGTGCAGGAAGGTGATGGCGGCATCGTAGTCGCGGCGGCGATTGTCGCGCGCCTGAATGGCCAGGGCGTCGGTGCCCCACAGGTCCGCCTGCCAATCCTCGTCGACATGCGCGGCCATCCACGCCGTATCGGGATTGGCCGCGTGTTCCAGCAGCGCCAGTGCCAAGACCAGCGATCCGGTGATCGTCACGATCGGTGACAGCCCGGCGAGGTGGAAGGGATCGAGGGCGCTCACGGCGTCGCTCAGCCGGGTCAGCGTCGCCGCCGGCTGCGGTCGATGCATGACGCCGGAGGTCGGCTCGAAATGCACGTCGTAGCGGGTACGCGCCCAGGTGAGCCACGGATCCCAGGCGTCGCGCTGGCGGGCGACCAGATCGTCGGGCGAATCGGCGCGGTAATAGAGCAGGTCGCTTTCGCCATAGGCGGCAAGGCCGGCGGCGAAGGCGGCGGGATCGGGCGCGATGCGGTCGATGGCGGCGTTGGCAAGGCCGGTGAGCGGCATCGTCCGCGGATCGAGCGTGTCGGGCACGGCGCGCCATTCGGCCGCCACCGCGTCGGCCAGCGCGGGCGTCGGCAGCGCCAGGGGCGTGCGGCCGGGCGTGCGCACCGGCCTGCCGTCCAGCGTCACCACGCGGTCGGCATCGATGGCCACATCGGTCCAGAAGCGCTTCATGGCTGTGGCGGCGTCCGCCAGCGCTGTGCGAGGCTCGCCGGCACGATCGCGATCACCGCCAGCGCCGACAGCGTGATCGCAACGCCCAGCGCCTTGGTCGGCCAGTCATGCGCACGCGCCGCGAGGACGAGGCCGAAGATCGCGCCGATGCTGCCGGCAAGCCGGCTGCCGACCATGGCCAGCCAGCGCCGCCGCGCGGTATCGCCGCTCATGCGAGCAGCCCCGGCAGGGCGGCGACGCGCTCGGCGACGACGTCGGCCCCGGCGTCCACCAGATCGTGGAGGTCGTGATAGCCCCAGGCGACGCCGATCGCGCGGGCGCCCGCCGCCTTGGCCATCGCCATGTCGAAACTGGTGTCACCGATCATCGCAGTCATATGGGGCGCCGCGCCTGCCTCCGCCATGGCGGCGAGCAGCATCGCCGGATCGGGTTTGGACGGGTGGCGGTCGGCGGTCTGTAGAGTGACGAACCGGTGGGCGAGGCCGTGATGGCCGAGGATATGCGCCAGGCCGCGGTCGGACTTGCCGGTCGCGACGCCGAGCAGCCAGCCGTCGTCCGTCAGCGTTTGCAGGACGATGTCGATGCCCTCGAACAAGGGCTCCTCCGCCATCGCGCCGCTGGTGCGCAGGCGGAAGAACGCGTCCTTGTAATCCGCCGCCATGCGTCGGTGCAGCGCGGTATCGGCCTGCGGCAGCAGCGCGGCGAGCGCCTCCACCAGGCTGAGGCCGACGATCCGCCGGATCGCGGCACGCGGCGGCGCCGGCATGTCGGCGAGCAGGAATGCCTCCTCCATCGCCCGGCAGATATTGGCCTGGCTGTCGACGAGCGTTCCGTCGCAGTCGAATACGGCAAGTCTGGTCATCGGCGCGGCGTAGCGGGGTCGGGAGGGAGGAGAAAGGTCAGAAATCCAGGCGTGCCCGGCCGACGATGCGATCGCCGGCATGGCGCGCATCGGCGAACGGGCCGAACGCGGCGGCGCGCGATACGTCGGTGCCGACGTAATCCAGGCCGAACGTCAGCCGGTCGCGGCGATGCTCCACTCCCAGCCGCCAGTCGGTGTAATCGCCGCCGGGGCGCAGCCGCTGGGCGCGGACGGAATCGTCCACCGCGCCGGAGGAATGGCCGAGATCGGCGAGCACGGTCAGCGGCGTACCGGGGATACCGGCGCTGGCGTTGGCATACAGATAGAGGTTGCTGCCACCGATCGCGCGCTGCGCCGGCGCATAGCTGGCGCCGCCGGTCAGGTAGAGAGGTCCATAGCCATAGCCGGCAAAGCCGCCGACCTCGACATAGTCCATCCGCCCGCGCGCACCGGCGAACAGGTGGCCGGTCGCCTGCGCGCGCAGCCGTACCGCGCCCACGTCCCAGCCTGAGCCGACGGTGAGATCGGCGACGGCATCGGCCCCGGCATGGCGATCGGAGCCGCGCGTAGTGACGATGCGCGCGGAAGCATCCAGTGCGCCGCTGGCGATGCGGGCGTCCGCCGATGCCACCGCCCGTCCGTCGCTCCAGCTGAGGCCGCGGCGGTTTTCGTCACTTGCCGCCTCGACACCGGCGGAGGTGCTCAGCTGCGCCGCGGCCGGGCCGGCCAGCAACGCGATTCCGGCGCCGAGGGCATATAGTGCTGGCTTCATCCAACGCTGACCGTGCCGTGCAGCCGATCGAGTTCGTCGCGCAGCACCTCATGGTCTTCACGCGCCACAGCCTGGAGGTGACGGTCGAGATCGCCGGCCTGTGCCGCGACGTCGCGGGCGATCGCCTGCTGCTGGCCACTGCACCAGCCGTTGCGGCTGCCGGTCGCCACCGGTTCGCTGACGAAGCTGCGGTGCAGGCGGTGGCCGCCGGGGGTGACGGCGTGGCGGGAGACGTCGATCCGCGCGTTCCAGTGGCAGCGCAAGGTCGACGGGCGGCCGGCCGGCGCGACGGCACCGATCTGGCGGTGATCGACGCGCAGATCGCCACGGTAGCGGGCGTCGACGGGGCCGATGCGATGATCGATGCGAACGGCGTGATCGGTGCCGATGGGGTCACCGGGATTGGGCGCCGCCGCGATACCAAGAACGGCTGCCAAACCCAGGCCGACGAAGCGTAGACAGGTCATGACCGGCTCTCTCCTTGTGGGTCCCGGCGCATGCTGGCCGGTGACACCTTGCGCCGTGGCGGCGTACCCTATCAATGGCGCAGGCGCCGCTTGGTTGCGCGAACGGATCGTGAGAAAAGGTTTCTGCTGGGGAAGGATGCGGGCGCTGCTGGCACGGCCCGCGTTTCTAGCCGGGAAGGGGTGAGCCGGACCAACGCGTGATGCGCTGCCTCACCCGACACAGGAGTGAATCCCGCGTCGTCGGACGGGTTCGCTGTGCGACCCGCCGGCCGGGCTCGGCCGCACGCACAGGCGCGCGGCCTGCGCCTTACTTGCTGCGTTCGACCTGCTCGAAGTCGAGCTCGACCGGCGTCGCGCGGCCGAAGATCGAGACGCTGACCTTGACCTTGGACTTGTCGAAATCGAGTTCCTCGACGATGCCGTTGAAGCTGGCGAACGGGCCTTCCAGCACCTTCACCGCATCGCCGATCTCGTAATCCACCTTGACCTTGGTCTTGGGGGCGGCGGCGGCCTCTTCCTTGCTGTTGAGCATCCGCGCGGCCTCGGCCTCGCTGATCGCCTGCGGCTTGCCCATCGATCCGAGGAAGCCGGTCACCTTGGGCGTGTTCTTGACCAGATGGTAGACGTCGTCGTTCATGTTGAGCTTGGCGAGGACGTAGCCGGGCATGAACTTGCGCTCGACCGCGATCTTCTTGCCGCGGCGTGCCTCCGTCACCGTCTCGGTCGGCACCTCGATCTGCTCGACCAGTTGTTCGAGGCCGAGGCGGGTCGCCTCCGACATGATCGCGTCGCGGACCTTGCCCTCGAAGCCCGAATAGGCGTGAATGATGTACCAGCGCGCCATTATGGAAACCCTTACTTCGCGAGCTTGAGCAGCGCCTGGACGACCGCGTTGAAGAACGTGTCGACGCCCAGGAAGAACAGCGCGAGGATGGTCGTCATGATGACGACCATGACGCCCGTCATGATCGTCTCGCGCCCGGTCGGCCAGACGACCTTCTTGGTCTCTGCCTGCACCTGACGGATGAACTCGATGGGGGTCGTCTTCGCCACTCTTGTCTCTCGAAGCCCGCTGGAATCACGATGATCCGGACAGCTGCGGCCATGGCGGCTCCGCCGCTTTCCCCTTGATGGGAAACCGGCGCGGCCCGTCCTGGCTGTCGGATGGCCTGCGCAGATAGCCCCCTGGGCGCGTCAGCGCAAGAGCGAGCGTGGAGGCAGGCCGGCCGCCCCGCACGATGGGATCAGTGGCCGTAACGCTTGATGCCGCGACGGCGCAGCTTGTCGCGTTTGCGTTTCCGCAAGTAGACGACAAGCGTCGGAACGCCGATCAGCAGCAACGTGCCGATGATGACCAGTACAAGGGTATATCGCGTCGCCTCATCCATGCCTGCGGTATAGCAGGCCGGGCGCGGGCGTCACCGTTCGAAATGACAAAAAATTCATCATCTACGTCAACGGATTGGCTGTGGGCCACTGCTTCGCCGCGCGGCGAAGGACTGGCAGGAGTGCACGGACTCGAACCGTGGGCCCTCGGTTTTGGAGACCGATGCTCTACCAACTGAGCTACACTCCTGCAGCGCGGTGCGCCCTATCGCCATCGCGGCCAAAGGGCAAGCCGATCCTGCATCGTCCGTGACGATTCGCCGCAGAGCGGATGACGCCGCGAACCGGCGCCTTATAAGGCGCCGCTCGGTGTCGCGGAAAGGAGCGCAGGGTTTTGGCCAGGATTTTTGCGGCGTGCACGGCGATGGTGGCGGCGATGATGCCGGTTGCCGGCGGGGCGGAGCAGACTGCGGCGCCGGACTTCGGCGCCAACCTGGAGCGCTTCACCTATCCCTGGCCGGTGCAGACGATGACGGTGGACGTGATCGGCCAGCCTGCGACCATGGCGTTCATGGACATCGCGCCGGCGCGGCCCAACGGCGCGAGCGTGGTGCTGTTGCATGGCAAGAACTTCTGCGGCGCCACCTGGGAAAGTACGGCAAGGGCGCTGAGCGGCGCGGGCTATCGCGTGCTCGTTCCCGATCAGATCGGCTTCTGCAAATCGTCCAAGCCGCGCAGCGCGCAATATAGCTTCGAGATGCTGGCCGCCTTTACCCGCCGGCTGATGCAGTCGCGCGGCATCGCCCGTGCGGCGATCGTCGGTCATTCGATGGGCGGCATGCTCGCGATGCGCTTTGCGATCATGTACCCCGACGCGGTCGACCGGCTGGTGCTGGTGAACCCGCTGGGGTTGAAGGACCGGTCCGAGGAAGGGCTGCCGTACGTCGATATCGACACATTGTGGGCGGGCGAGCGCAAGACCAGCTACGCGACCATCAAGGCGTATCAGCAGCAGAACTACTACCACGGCACCTGGAAGCCGGCCTATGACCGCTGGGTGTGGATGCTGGCGGGCATGTACGCGGGGCAGGGGCGCGACACGGTGGCTCTGGCGCAGGCCAAGACCAGCGAGATGATCAAGACGCAGCCGGTCGCGCACGAGCTTTACCGCATCAAGCCGCCCACCACGCTGATCGTCGGCACGCTCGACAAGACGGCGTTCGGCCGCGCGCAGATGCCGCCCGACCTGCGGCAGTTCCTGCAGGCGATCCCCGCGATCGCGGGCGAGGCGGTGAAGCGGATGCCGAACGCGGCGCTGGTCCGACTGGATGGGCTCGGCCATTCGCCGCAGGTCGAGGATCCGGCCCGATTCGAAAAGCTGTTGCTCCAGACGCTGGCGCAGCGGCGCTAGGCGGCGAGGCGGATCGTCACGCGGCGCACCGGCAGATTGTCGTTGGCGGCGATCCGCGCGGGCACGGCGGCGAGCGGCAGCAGCGCCAGTGCGGCGACGAAGCCGAATGCTCCCGCCGGTAGCGGCAGCACGGCGGCGAGGACGAGCGCACCGAGTCGTGCTTCGCGCATCAGGTCCGCCGGCGCCGACGCGGCTGCGCGCGCGGCCAGCCACGCCGCGCTGCCCGCGCCCAGTGCGGCGACCAGCGCGACGCTGTGCGGAAGGAGGATGGCCGCAACGTTCGGCAGGTCGGCCGATGGCGCGTGCCACGGCGACGCAAGCCACGCCGCTGCCGCCGTCAGGGCGGCGATGGGCAGGTGGCGCGCTGCACCGCGGGCGATCGGCCAACCGACAAGGAGTGGCGCCAGCAGCAACCCCGCCGACGACAGGCCTGCGGCGAGGCCGGCCGCCGCCAGCATGGCGCGGTACCGCCGGTCATGCGCCGCGACCAAAGCCGCGACCAGCGCCAGCAAGGCCGTCGCATCGCTCCAGCCGCCGCCCGGCAGCACGGCCGCAAATGCCGCCATCAGCGCCAGTGCCGCGACCGAGGTCGAAGGCAGGGCAGGGGGCGACTTCAGCCGCAAGGCAGGGAAAGAGGCCGGCATGCCGGTGCCGTACGCGCGCGGCGGTTGCGAGCCGGTTAAGGGCGGCGATGTTGACCGCAAGCCCGACTCTGCGTATAGGCCCGCGCGCTCGCCGGAGCGATCCGACGGGCAAGCTTGAACATTGCTGGATGCAAATGTGTGGGGCCCCTGGTGACGTGCGCGTCGCTTGTGTGTCCCTTTTTGTATTCCGAAGTGCTGTGATGGCTCCAGCAAAGTAACCCTTTTACAGAGGTGAAGGCTTCATGCCGACGATCAACCAGCTGGTCCGCAAGGGCCGCGACCCGCAGAAGGCCAAGTCCAAGGTCCCTGCGATGGAGCAGAACCCGCAGAAGCGCGGCGTCTGCACCCGCGTCTACACGACGACCCCGAAGAAGCCGAACTCGGCGCTGCGCAAGGTGGCCAAGGTCCGCCTGACCAACAGCCGCGAAGTCATCAGCTACATCCCGGGCGAAGGCCACAACCTTCAGGAGCACTCGGTGGTCCTGATCCGCGGCGGCCGTGTGCGCGACCTTCCCGGCGTGCGCTACCACGTGCTGCGCGGCGTGCTCGACACGCAGGGCGTCAAGGATCGCCGCCAGTCCCGCTCCAAGTACGGCGCCAAGCGTCCGAAGTAAGCCGGATGTCCCCGTGTGGGGATCATCCATCAGGCTGAAGTTTGAAAGGTTTTTGAAATGGCACGTCGTCGTCGTCCCGAAAAGCGGGTCATCCTGCCTGATCCCAAGTTCGGGGATGAGGTTCTGTCGAAGTTCATGAATTCGGTGATGCTGGACGGCAAGAAGTCCGTCGCCGAACTCATCGTCTATGGTGCGCTCGAAACCGTCGAGACCCGCGCGAAGCGCGAGCCGATCGGCGTGTTCCACGATGCGCTGAACAACATCAAGCCGGGCATCGAGGTCCGCAGCCGCCGCGTCGGCGGTGCGACCTACCAGGTCCCCGTCGAGGTGCGTCCGGAGCGTGCCCAGGCGCTCGCGATCCGCTGGCTGATCGCCGCGGCCCGCGCCCGCTCGGAGAACACGATGTCGGCGCGCCTGTCGGGCGAGCTGATGGACGCCGCCAACAACCGCGGCAACGCGGTGAAGAAGCGGGAAGACACGCACCGCATGGCCGAAGCCAACCGGGCGTTCTCGCACTACCGCTGGTAAGGCTTGGAAGCTTTCCGCTTTTGACCTATATCATGGGGAGCCGGCGGAAGCTGCGCTCCCCATATCTCTAAGGAAACCACGATCATGGCCCGCAGCCATCCGCTCGAGCGCTATCGCAACATCGGCATCATGGCGCACATCGACGCCGGCAAGACGACCACGACCGAGCGCATCCTCTATTACACCGGCAAGTCGTACAAGATCGGCGAAGTGCACGAAGGCACCGCGACGATGGACTGGATGGAGCAGGAGCAGGAGCGCGGGATCACGATCACGTCGGCTGCGACGACCTGCTTCTGGTCCGCCGACGAGGGCAAGGGCCCTGAGCATCGCATCAACATCATCGACACCCCCGGCCACGTCGACTTCACCATCGAAGTCGAGCGTTCGCTGCGCGTGCTCGACGGTGCGGTTGCCTGTTTCGACGGCGTCGCCGGCGTTGAGCCGCAGTCGGAAACCGTGTGGCGTCAGGCCGACAAGTACGGCGTGCCGCGCATGTGCTTCGTCAACAAGCTCGATCGCACCGGTGCCGACTTCTACTTCTGCGTCGATTCGATCATCGAGCGCCTCGGCGCGCGTCCGGCCGTGCTGTATCTGCCGATCGGCATCGAGGGCGGCTTCAAGGGCCTCGTCGACCTGGTGAACAACCGCGCGATCATCTGGCTGGAAGAGAGCCTGGGCGCGAAGTTCGAATATCAGGACATTCCCGACGACCTGAAGGAAAAGGCCGCGAAGTATCGCAGCGACCTGATCGAGATGGCCGTTGAGCAGGACGATGCGCTGATGGAAGCGTATCTCGAAGGCAACGAGCCCTCGGTCGCCGACCTCAAGATGCTGATCCGCAAGGGCACGCTCGAAATGGCGTTCGTGCCGATCGTCTGCGGCTCGGCGTTCAAGAACAAGGGCGTGCAGCCGCTGCTCGACGCGGTGGTCGACTATCTGCCGAGCCCGCTCGACGTGCCGGCGATCAAGGGCGTCAAGCTCGACGGCGAAACGCCGGACGAGCGTCCGTCGTCGGACACCGAGCCGTTCGCGGCGCTGGCGTTCAAGATCATGAACGATCCCTTCGTCGGCACGCTGACCTTCGCGCGCATCTATTCCGGCAAGCTGGAAACCGCGTCGCAGGTGATGAACTCGGTCAAGGACAAGAAGGAAAAGGTCGGTCGCATGCTGCTGATGCATGCGAACAGCCGTGAGGACATCCAGGAAGCCTATGCCGGCGACATCGTCGCGCTGGCGGGTCTCAAGGACACCACCACCGGCGACACGCTCTGCGCGCAGAACGCCCCGATCATCCTCGAGCGGATGGAATTCCCCGAGCCCGTGATCGAGCTGTCGGTGGAGCCGAAGACCAAGGCGGACCAGGAGAAGATGGGCGTCGCGCTCAATCGCCTCGCCCGCGAGGATCCCTCGTTCCGCGTGACCTCGGACGCCGAATCGGGCCAGACCATCATCAAGGGGATGGGCGAGCTCCACCTCGAGATCCTGGTCGACCGCATGAAGCGCGAGTTCAAGGTCGAGGCGAACGTCGGTGCGCCGCAGGTGGCGTATCGCGAATACCTCAAGAAGCCGGTCGACATCGACTACACGCACAAGAAGCAGTCGGGTGGTACCGGCCAGTTCGGCCGCGTGAAGGTGAAGTTGACGCCGGGCGAGCGTGGCAGCGGCTTCGTGTTCAAGGACGAGGTGAAGGGTGGTAATATTCCGAAGGAATATATCCCCGCGATCGAAAAAGGCTTCCGCGAAACGGCGGAAACCGGTTCGCTGGTCGGCTTCCCGATCATCGACTTCGAGGTCAACCTGTACGACGGCGCGTACCACGACGTCGACTCGTCGGCGCTGGCGTTCGAGATCTGTGCCCGCGGCGCGATGCGCGAAGCGGCCCAGAAGTCGGGCATCACGCTGCTCGAGCCGGTGATGAAGGTCGAGGTCGTCACCCCGGAGGATTACCTGGGCGACGTCATCGGCGACATGAACAGCCGTCGCGGCCAGATCCAGGGTACGGACAGCCGCGGCAACGCGCAGACCGTCGAGGCGATGGTCCCGCTGGCCAACATGTTCGGCTATGTGAACGCGCTCCGCTCGTTCACCCAGGGCCGCGCGCAGTACAGCATGCAGTTCTCGCACTATGACGAAGTGCCGCAGAACGTCGCGGACGAAGTGAAGGCGAAGCTCGCCTAAGGCGCACGGGGCTAAGGCGACTTAGCCCCGGGATGCCGAAGGCCGGCCTGCGTGGCGGGGCGACATAGTCGGCCCCGCCGCACAGGGGCTGGCATTACCCACAAACTCCCGCTACAGGGCCGCGTTCGCGTGGCCCCGGCGGCACCGAATTCGAATCAGAAGGTAGGAAAATGGCTAAGGCAAAATTCGAGCGGACCAAGCCGCACCTCAACATCGGCACCATCGGTCACGTCGACCACGGCAAGACCTCGCTGACCGCAGCGATCACCAAGGTTCTCGCAGAGACCTCGGGCGGCGTCGCCGTCGACTTCGCGAACATCGACAAGGCTCCGGAAGAGCGCGAGCGCGGCATCACCATCTCGACCGCCCACGTCGAGTATGAGACGACGAACCGCCACTATGCGCACGTCGACTGCCCGGGCCACGCCGACTACGTCAAGAACATGATCACCGGTGCCGCCCAGATGGACGGCGCGATCCTGGTCGTCTCGGCCACCGACGGCCCGATGCCGCAGACCCGCGAGCACATCCTGCTCGCCCGTCAGGTCGGCGTGCCGGCGATGGTCGTGTTCATGAACAAGGTCGATCTGGTCGACGACGAGGAAATCCTCGAGCTGGTCGAGCTGGAAATCCGCGAGCTGCTGAGCTCGTACGAATTCCCGGGCGATGACATCCCCATCATCAAGGGTTCGGCGGTCAAGGCGCTCGACGGCAGCGACACCAAGCTCGGCCAGGAGTCGGTCCTGGAGCTGATGAAGGCGGTCGACGACTACATCCCGCAGCCCGAGCGTCCGCTCGACAAGCCGTTCATGATGCCGATCGAAGACGTGTTCTCGATCTCGGGCCGTGGCACCGTGGTGACCGGCCGCGTCGAGACCGGCATCGTCAAGGTCGGTGAGGAAGTCGAGATCGTCGGTATCCACCCGACCGTCCGCAAGACCACCGTCACCGGCGTCGAGATGTTCCGCAAGCTGCTCGACCAGGGCCAGGCCGGCGACAACGTCGGTGCGCTGATCCGCGGCGTCGCTCGCGACGAAGTCGAGCGTGGCCAGGTGCTCTGCAAGCCGGGCTCGATCAAGCCGCACACCGACTTCAAGTCGGAAGTGTACGTGCTGTCGAAGGAAGAGGGTGGCCGTCACACGCCGTTCTTCGCCAACTATCGTCCGCAGTTCTACTTCCGCACCACGGACGTGACCGGCACCGTCGAGCTGCCCGAGGGCACCGAGATGGTGATGCCGGGCGACAACATCGCCCTCGGCATCAAGCTGATCGCGCCGATCGCCATGGACGTCGGCCAGCGCTTCACCATCCGTGAGGGCGGTCGTACCGTCGGCGCGGGCGTCGTGAGCGCGATCGACAAGTAAGTCGCGTGATCGGCGCCCTCCGGCGCCGACCACAGGAACAGCGGCCCGGCTCTCCAAAAAAGGAGAGTCGGGCCGTTGCCTTTTTATGAGGGCTCCTTTAAGGGCGCCCCTCCAGTTTTACTGAGTTGCGGCTCTTTCTCGTCGTCGCGGATGCCCAATGAACGGGCGACGCGATCTCATCCCGCCGGTCCAGCACCAGCGGCACGAGTCCTTCGCTACGGCGGGGGAGACGGCCGGGGTCGTGCTCCTTCGCATCGGTAGGGATCATGGACAGCAACATCCGTATTCGCCTCAAGGCATTCGACCATCGCGTGCTCGACCAGGCGACCGGCGACATCGCCGACACCGCACGCCGCACCGGCGCGCTCATCCGTGGCCCGATTCCGCTGCCGACCCGCATCGAGAAGTTCACGGTGAACCGCGGTCCGCACATCGACAAGAAGTCGCGCGAGCAGTTCGAGGTGCGCACCTACAAGCGCATGCTCGACATCGTGCAGCCGACCCCGCAGACGGTCGATGCGCTGATGAAGCTCGACCTCGCCGCCGGCGTTGACGTCGAGATCAAGCTGGCGTAATGGCGCGCATCCCCGCGGTTGACGTGAGTCCCGCGGGTTTGCTGTTTTCCGCGTTATGCGGCGACAGCCGGTTGGGAACCCGCCTGGCGGGCCCCTGACAGACACGAGATACCGCCGGCTCCTTGCGAGCCGGGCCAGCGTCTCCCGTCACGCTCCCGGCAACGGGAGCAACCAGCCCGGGACGGGGCCGACGCAGTTACATCCGGGTTGGATGACACGCCTTCGGGGGTGTCGCACGCACGTGCGGGAATGGTCCCGGGCGTGCCTCTGTAAAAGGAGTGCAGGATCATGCGTACTGGCGTGATCGCGAAGAAAATGGGGATGACCCGCCTGTTCCAGGACGACGGCCGCCACGTGCCGGTCACCGTCCTGCAGCTCGAAGGCGTTCAGGTCGTCGCCCGTCGCGAAATGGATCGGGACGGCTATACCGCCGTCCAGCTTGGTGCCGGCGTCGCCAAGGCCAAGAATGTCGCCAAGCCGCAGCGCGGCCACTTCGGCAAGGCCGAGGTCGAGCCCAAGGCGGTGGTCGCCGAATTCCGCGTGACCGAGGACAACCTCCTCGACGTCGGCGCCGAACTGTCGGCCGATCACTATGTCGCCGGCCAGCTGGTCGATATCCAGGGTCGTACCCAGGGTAAGGGTTTTGCCGGCGCGATGAAGCGCTGGAACTTCGGCGGTCTGCGCGCCACGCACGGCGTGTCGGTCAGCCACCGTTCGCACGGTTCGACCGGTAACCGCCAGGATCCGGGTCGCGTCTTCAAGAACAAGAAGATGGCCGGCCACATGGGCGACAAGAACCGCACCCAGCAGAACCTCGAGATCGTCGGCACCGACGTCGAGCGCGGCCTGATCTTCGTCAAGGGCTCGGTGCCCGGCTCGAAGGGCGGCTGGCTGTTCGTCAAGGACGCCGTGAAGGTGAAGGCGCATGCCGACGCCCCGTATCCCGCCAGCCTGAAGCAGGCTGCCAATAGCAACACCGCCGCCGACACGCCCGCTGAGACGAGCGCGCCGGAAGCGACCGACGGCCAGGAGGGCTGAACGTGAAGGTCAAGGTTCAATCCTTCGCCGGGGCCGCTGGCGCGGACGTCGAGCTCAACGACGAGGTCTTCGGCCTCGATCCGCGCGCCGACATCCTGCACCGCGTCGTCACCTGGCAGCTCGAGAAGCGTCGTGAGACGGCTCGCGGCACGCGTGAGCGCGCCGATGTCGCCCGCTCGGGCAAGAAGTTCGGTCGCCAGAAGGGCGGCGGTACCGCCCGTCACGGCGATCGCCGCGCCCCCGTCTTCATCGGCGGTGGTAAGGCTCACGGCGCCCGCGTTCGCGACTTCAATCCGTCGCTGAACAAGAAGATCCGCGCCCTGGGCCTCAAGATGGCGCTGAGCAGCCATGCCAAGGCCGGCTCGCTGATCGTCATGGACAGCATCGCGGTCGAGAACAACAAGACCAAGACGCTGGTCGGCGACCTCGCCAAGCTGGGCTTCGGCAAGTCGGCGCTGGTCATCGACGGCGATGCGGTCGAGACGAGCTTCGCGCTGGCTGCCGGCAACCTGCACGGCATCAACGTCCTGCCGTCGGCCGGTGCCAACGTCTACGACATCCTGAAGGCTGACACGCTGGTGCTGACCCGCGCGGCGGTCGAGAAGCTGGAGGCTCGGTTCAATGGCTAAGCAGCAGAAGGCCGTCGACAACCGTCACTATGACGTGATCGTCGCGCCGCACATCACCGAAAAGGCGACCGTGCTCTCCGAGCATAACGCCGTCGTGTTCAAGGTCGCCAACGACGCGACCAAGCCGCAGATCAAGGCTGCCGTCGAAGCGATCTTCGACGTCACCGTGACCGGCGTGAACACGATCGTCCAGAAGGGCAAGACCAAGAAGTGGAAGGGCGCTCCCTACCAGCGCTCCGACATGAAGAAGGCCATTGTCACCCTGAAGGACGGCCAGTCGATCGACGTAACCGAGGGGGCCAAGTAAGTGGCACTCAAGCATTATAACCCGACGAGCCCGGCCCGCCGCGGCCTGATCCTCGTCGACAAGTCGCAGCTGTACAAGGGCAAGCCCGTCAAGGCGCTGACCGAAGGCAAGCGCAAGACCGGTGGCCGCAACAACAAGGGCCATGTGACCAGCCGCGGCATCGCGGGTGGCCACAAGCAGAAGTACCGCTACGTCGACTTCAAGCGTCGCAAGTGGGACGTCGAGGGCACCGTCGAGCGGCTGGAATATGATCCCAACCGCACCGCGTTCATCGCGCTGGTGAAGTATGCCGACGAAGAGCTGGCCTACATCATCGCGCCGCAGCGTCTGGCGCCGGGCGACAAGGTCCTTGCGGCCAAGAAGACCGACACCAAGCCGGGCAACGCGATGGAGATCGGCCAGGTCCCCGTCGGCACCATCGTCCACAACGTGGAGATGAAGCCGGGCAAGGGCGGTCAGATCGCCCGTTCGGCCGGTACCTATGTGCAGGTCGTCGGCCGTGATCGCGGCATGGTGATCGTTCGCCTGAACTCGGGCGAGCAGCGCTACATCCGTGGCGAGTGCATGGCGACGGTCGGTGCGGTGTCGAACCCGGACAACCAGAACCAGAACCTCGGCAAGGCCGGGCGTTCGCGCTGGATGGGCAAGCGTCCGCTGACCCGCGGCGTCGCCAAGAACCCGGTCGACCACCCGCACGGCGGTGGTGAAGGCCGGACCTCGGGTGGCCGTCATCCGGTCACGCCGTGGGGCAAGCCGACGAAGGGTGCGCGCACCCGTCACAACAAGTCGACCGACAAGATGATCATCCGGTCGCGTCATTCGACCAAGAGGAAGGGCTAAGCCATGGCTCGTTCAGTCTGGAAGGGCCCGTTCGTCGAACTGAGCCTTCTGAAGAAGGCGGAAACCGCGCAGGACGCCGGTGGCCGCGCGCCGATCAAGACCTGGTCGCGTCGCTCCACCATCCTGCCGTCGTTCGTCGGCCTTACGTTCAACGTCTACAACGGCCGCAAGTTCGTGCCGGTGTCGGTCAATGAGGACATGGTCGGCATGAAGCTGGGTGAGTTCGCGCCGACGCGCTACTTCCCGGGTCACGCCGCCGACAAGAAGGGCAAGCGCTGATGAGCAAGCCTGCATCCCCCCGCAAGGTCGGCGACAAGGAAGCCTTGTCGGTCGGCACCCAGATCCGCGGCTCGGCGCAGAAGCTGAACCTGGTCGCGGCGCTGATCCGCAACAAGCCGGTCGGTGACGCGATGAACATCCTCGCCTTCTCGAAGAAGGCGATGGCGGTCGACGCGCGCAAGGTGCTGGCGTCCGCCATC
This sequence comes from Sphingomonas sp. SP5, assembly GCF_058313455.1. NCBI lineage: Bacteria > Pseudomonadati > Pseudomonadota > Alphaproteobacteria > Sphingomonadales > Sphingomonadaceae > Sphingomonas > Sphingomonas sp. SP5. Next base: position 93,505 of record NZ_JBZFLF010000003.1, read on the forward strand.
GCCAATGCCGAGAACAACCACAACCTCGACGTCGACGCGCTCGTCGTCGCCGAGGCGTCGGTCGGCAAGTCGATCACCATGAAGCGCTTCGCGACCCGTGGCCGTGGCAAGTCCACCCGCATCCTGAAGCCGTTCAGCCGTCTGCGCATCGTCGTGCGCGAGCAGGAAGAAGCATAATGGGTCACAAGAGCAACCCGATCGGCATGCGGCTCCAGATCAACCGGACCTGGGACAGCCGCTGGTTCGCCGAGGGCCATGACTATGGCCAGCTGCTGCTGGAGGATCTGAAGATCCGCCAGTATATCGTGAAGACGCTGCCGCAGGCGGCGATCTCCAAGGTGGTGATCGAGCGTCCGGCCAAGCTGTGCCGCATCTCGATCTTCGCCGCGCGCCCCGGCGTCATCATCGGCAAGAAGGGCTCGGACATCGAGAAGCTGCGCAAGACGCTCGGCACGATGACCAAGTCGGACGTGTCGCTGAACATCGTCGAGATCCGCAAGCCGGAGATCGACGCCAAGCTCGTCGCGCAGGGTATCGCCGACCAGCTGGAGCGTCGTATCGCCTTCCGCCGCGCCATGAAGCGTGCGGTGCAGTCGGCGATGCGCCTGGGTGCCGACGGCATCCGCGTCGCCTGCGGCGGCCGCCTGGGCGGCGCCGAGATCGCCCGTTCCGAGAGCTATCGCGAAGGTCGCGTTCCGCTGCACACGCTGCGCGCGAACATCGACTATGCCGAGGCCGAAGCCCACACGTCCTATGGCGTGTGCGGCGTGAAGGTCTGGGTCTTCAAGGGCGAGATCCTCGGCCATGACCCGATGGCGCAGGACCGGCTGATGATGGAGGCTCAGACCTCCGGCGTCCGTCCGGCCCGCGACGACCGTCGTTAAGGACTGACACGACATGCTGCAGCCAAAGCGCACCAAATTCCGCAAGGCCTTCAAGGGCCGCATCCATGGCGATGCCAAGGGTGGCACCAGCCTCAACTTCGGGTCGTACGGCCTGAAGGCGATGGAGCCGGAGCGGATCACCGCCCGCCAGATCGAGGCGGCCCGCCGCGCGATCACCCGCCACATCCGCCGTCAGGGCCGGTTGTGGATCCGCGTGTTCCCGGACGTGCCGGTTTCGTCGAAGCCCGCCGAAGTCCGCATGGGCTCGGGCAAGGGTTCGCCCGAATTCTGGGCCGCCCGCGTCAAGCCGGGTCGGATCCTGTTCGAGCTGGACGGCGTCGAGGGCAAGATCGCCGCGGAGGCGTTCGAGCGCGCCGCGATGAAGCTCCCGATCAAGACCAAGGTCGTTGCCCGCCTGGGCGACACCAGCCACCTCGGAGGCGAGTAACCATGGCTCAGACGACCGATTTCAACGGCCAGAGCGACGACCAGCTGAGCGAGAGCCTCGGCCAGCTGAAGCGTGAGCAGTTCAACCTCCGCTTCCAGGCGGCGACGAACCAGCTCGAAAAGTCGAGCCGCGTGAAGGAAGTCCGTCGCGACATCGCGCGGATCAAGACCCTCCAGGCGCAGCGCACCAGCGCCGCGGCTGCCAAGTAAGGATACGTTTCATGCCGAAGCGCGTGCTGACCGGACTGATCGTGTCCGACAAGGGCGACAAGACGGTGGTCGTGAACGTGGAGCGCAAGGTCAAACACCCGCTCTACGGCAAGATCATCCGTCGTTCGAAGAAGTACCACGCCCATGACGAGGCGAACGAGTACAAGCAGGGCGAGACCGTGCGCATCGAAGAGACTGCGCCGATCTCCAAGCTGAAGACCTGGAAGGTCGTCGATCGGGTAAACACCCATGCGACGCCCGAGCGGGTCGACGTCGACGCATAAGCACGCGCCGGCTGCGGCCGGCGGGTGAAGGGCAGGGGGCTTGCCTCCTGCCAGCGGAGTGGTTACAGGGCCGCTCCCCCGGTGCAGTTCGCTGCGCCGGGGTCATTGTTTTAGGCGGGGTTGGGTCGGTATCCACCCCATAGACGAGAAGGAAATGGATCAATGATCCAGATGCAATCCAATCTCGACGTCGCTGACAACAGCGGCGCGAAGCGGGTGCAGTGCATCAAGGTGCTGGGCGGCTCGAAGCGTCGCACGGCATCGGTCGGCGACATCATCGTCGTCAGCATCAAGGAAGCACAGCCCCGCGGCAAGGTGAAGAAGGGCGACGTGCATCGCGCCGTCATCGTTCGCACCGCCAAGGACATCCATCGTGCCGATGGTTCGACCATCCGCTTCGACGGCAACGCTGCTGTCCTGGTCAACAAGAACGAGGAGCCGATCGGCACCCGTATCTTCGGCCCGGTCGTGCGCGAGCTGCGTGGCAAGAAGCACATGAAGATCATCTCTCTGGCGCCGGAGGTGCTGTAATGGCCGCCGCGAAGATCAAGAAGGGCGATCGCGTCATCGTCCTGTCCGGCAAGGACAAGGGCAAGACCGGCACCGTCACCATCGCCATGCCGAAGGACGGCAAGGTCGTGGTCGAGGGCGTCAACGTCGCGACCCGTCACCGCAAGCCGACCCAGGCGAACCCGCAGGGCGGCCTGGAGCGCACCGAAGCGCCGCTGCACATCTCGAAGGTCGCGCACGTGACCGCCGACGGCAAGCCCACCCGCGTCCGTTTCGAGACGCAGGACGGCAAGAAGGTCCGCGTGGCCGTGAAGTCCGGGGAGAAGATCGATGGCTGATGCCTACAAGCCCCGGATGAAGGGCATCTACGAAGACACGATCATCAAGGCGATGGTCGAGAAGTTCGGCTACAAGAACGTCAACGAGATCCCGCGGATCGAGAAGATCGTGCTGAACATGGGCGTCGGCGAGGCGACCCAGGACAAGAAGCGCGTCGATCAGGCCGCGTCGGAAATGGAGCTGATCGCCGGTCAGAAGCCGGTCATCACCAAGGCGAAGAAGTCGATCGCGCAGTTCAAACTGCGTGAAGGCATGCCGATCGGCGTCAAGGTGACGCTGCGTCGCGAGCGCATGTACGAGTTCCTCGACCGCTTCATCACGATCGCGCTGCCCCGCGTGCGCGACTTCCGTGGCCTGAACCCCAAGAGCTTCGATGGTCGCGGCAACTATGCCTGCGGCATCAAGGAACAGATCATCTTCCCGGAGATCAACTACGATCGCATCGACAAGGTGCGCGGGATGGACGTGATCGTCACCACCACGGCGAAGACCGACGACGAGGCGCGCGAGCTGCTGCGTCTGTTCGGCTTCCCGTTCCCTCAGCCCGAGGCTGAGCAGCAGAAGCAGGCCGCGTGAGCGGTCTTGCTTCCCTGAACTAAGGAAGAGAGCTTAAGTCCATGGCGAAACTGAGTTCCATCAACAAGAACGAGCGTCGCAAGAAGCTCGTGAAGCAATATGCTCCCAAGCTTGCGAAGCTGAAGGCGCAGGCGAACGACCAGAGCCTCGACGAGAACGAGCGCCTGATCGCCCGTCTCAAGATGGCCGAGCTGCCGCGCAACGCGAACCCGACCCGGATCCGCAACCGTTGCGAGATCACCGGCCGTCCGCGCGCTTACTATCGCAAGTTCCGTCTCGCACGCGTGATGCTCCGCGATCTGGCCAACAAGGGCCTGATCCCCGGTCTCACCAAGTCGAGCTGGTAAGGATCACGAAAATGGCAGTGACCGATCCCCTGGGTGACCTGCTCACCCGCATCCGCAACGGCCAGCGCGCGAAGAAGGACAGCGTCCTCTCGCCCGCGTCGAAGCTGCGCATCCGCGTCCTCGACGTGCTGCAGCGCGAAGGCTATATCCGTGGCTACAGCGACGAACAGATGGGCCCGGCCGCCGGCGTCCGCATCGAGCTGAAGTATTTCGAGGGCCAGCCGGCGATCAAGCACGTCGCGCGCGTTTCGAAGCCCGGCCGCCGCGTCTATTCCGGTTCGCAGGAATTGCCGCGCGTCCGCAACGGCCTCGGCATCACCATCGTCTCGACGCCGCGTGGCGTTCTCTCCGACGCGGAAGCGCGTGAGCAGAACGTCGGTGGCGAAGTGCTCGCGGAGGTCTTCTGATGAGCCGCATCGGTAAGAAGCCGGTCACCGTACCGGCGGGTGTGACCCCGACGATCAGCAACGGCGTCATCAGCGTGAAGGGCCCCAAGGGCACCCTGACCATGCCGATGCGCGACGAAATCAGCTACACCGTCGAAGACGGCGGCATTTCGGTGCAGCCGGCCAACGACACCAAGCGCGCGCGCGCCTTCTGGGGCATGCAGCGCACCATGGTGCAGAACCTGGTCACCGGCGTGACCGAGGGCTTCACCAAGAAGCTGCTCATCACCGGCGTCGGCTATCGTGCTGCCGCGCAGGGCAAGACCCTGAAGCTGCAGCTCGGCTACAGCCACGACGTCAACATCGACGTGCCGGAAGGCATCGAGGTGAAGACGCCTGACGCGACCACGGTCGAGATCAGCGGCTCCGACAAGCAGAAGGTCGGTCAGCTGGCCGCCGAGATCCGTCAGTGGCGCAAGCCCGAGCCGTACAAGGGCAAGGGCATCAAGTACGACGGCGAGTTCATCTTCCGCAAGGAAGGGAAGAAGAAGTAATGACCAAGGGTCTTTCTCTGTTCCAGAAGCGCCGTCGGCGCAATCGCACCGCGCTGAAGGCGCGTTCGGGCACCCGCCCGCGTCTGTCGGTGCATCGTTCGGGCAAGCACATCTATGCCCAGGTCATCGACGACGTCGCCGGCAGGACCGTCGCGTCGGCATCGACCCTGGAAAAGGACGTGCGCGGCACCTCGGGCGCCAACATCGCGGCAGCGACCGCGGTCGGCACCCGCGTGGCGGAAGCGGCCAAGGCGGCGGGCGTGACGCAGGTCGTGTTCGATCGCGGCGGCTTCCTGTTCCACGGCCGTGTCAAGGCGCTGGCGGAAGCCGCGCGTGAAGCCGGATTGGAGTTCTAAGAATGGCTGACGAGAACAACGTGCAGCCGGCAGCGGCTGAGGGCGCACCGCAGGACGCTTCGGCGCCGCAGGGCGGCCAGCAGGGCGGCTTCGGCGGTGGACGTGGTGGTCCGCGCGGCGGCCGTGGTGGCGGCGGTGGCCGTGGTCCCGGCGGTCCGGGTGGCAACCGCGGCGGCCGTGACGGCGGCCGTGGTGGCCGTCGCGACGATCGCCGTGGCGGTCAGGACGATGGCGGCGAAGAGCTGATCGAGAAGCTGGTCCACATCAACCGCGTCTCGAAGACGGTGAAGGGCGGCAAGCGCTTCGGCTTCGCGGCGCTGGTCGTCGTGGGCGACGGGAAGGGCCGCGTCGGCTTCGGTCATGGCAAGGCACGCGAAGTGCCGGAAGCCATTTCGAAGGCGACCGCTTCGGCCAAGAAGGCGATGGTTCGCGTTCCGCTGAAGGACGGCCGCACGCTGCATCACGACGGCAACGGCCACTTCGGTGCCGGTCGCGTGACCGTGCGTTCGGCGCCGCAGGGCACCGGCATCATCGCCGGCGGTCCGATGCGCGCGATCTTCGAATCGCTCGGCGTCGCCGACGTGGTGACCAAGTCGATCGGCACGTCCAACCCCTACAACATGATCCGCGCCACGTTCGAAGCGCTGGGCGACCAGACCTCTCCGAAGGCGGTGGCGCAGCGTCGTGGCAAGAAGATCGCCGACCTGCTCGGCCGCGGTGGTTCGCAGACCGCCGAGGCGGATGCTGCGGCCGTCACGGAGTAACGCGACATGGCGACGATCAAGATCAAGCAGACCGGTTCGCCGATCCGCCGCACGAAGGACCAGCGCGCGACGCTGGTCGGCCTTGGCCTCAACAAGATGCACAAGGTGTCGGAGCTGGAAGACAGCCCCGAAGTGCGCGGCATGATCCGCAAGGTCCAGCACATGGTCGAAGTGCAGGGCTGATCGCCCGGCATTTCGCTGAAACAGGAAAGGGGGTCGGTTCGCCGGCCCCCTTTTTCGTGCGGGCGATCGGCCAGAGCGGGGGCGGGCGAACGCCTGCCTCTTATCCTCCGTCACCCCGGACGTGTTCCGGGGGCCACCGCGCCAGAGTCACGGGGCTTGGGGCTCCTGCCGAACCGAGGATTTGGGAACGCGTCCGGTGTGACGGAGGGGGGCGCGGTAATAGCGCTTCGATCATCGATACGCACAGGCTCGTCCACGGCGGTGAACGGCGGGTTGCATGAACGCCCCATGCGCCTCCACGCGTAGCATGATCGGTTTACCGGTACGCTGCTAGAAGCCCGCGCGATGAGGATCGGTGCAGAACCCGCAGACGCCAACACGACCCCTCCGCACGCAGGCCTGAGCCCGGCAGCCCGCGCGCTGCTCGATGCCGCCCGTGCCTGCGCCGCGCTGTATGTCGTCGCGCATCACGTCGCCAAGGCGCATGCGCTTGCCGACCTGCCGGGTTACGCCCTGCGCTTCGGGCAGGAAGCGGTGCTGGTGTTCTTCCTGCTCAGCGGCTTCGTGATCTTCGCCAACGAGCGGCGGAGGGCGCTCCATCCGCTTGGCTACGGCTGGCGGCGGGCGCGGCGCATCTATCCGCCGCTGATCGCCGCGCTCGGCGTCTCGACCCTCGTCGCCTGGAGCAACGGCGATCTCTCTCAGCGCTTCGATGCCGGCCAGCTGGCGGGCACGCTGCTCGCGGTACAGGATATCGCGGCGCTGAAGCCCGGCGTCTGGGCCGACCCCTATCTCGGCAACGATCCGCTCTGGTCCTTGTCGTATGAGATCGCCTTCTACCTGATTTTCCCGTTCGCGCTGCGCTGGTGGACCGCGGCGCCGCGCAGCGCGAACCATGCGATCGGCCTCGCCTGCTGTCTCGCCTATGGGGTCTACGCCGTGCTGCCGAACCATATCGCGCTCGTCGTCGCCTATTTTCTCGTCTGGTGGAGCGGGGCGATGGCCGCTGCGGCCTATCTGGACGGCGCCCGCCGGCTGCGCGGCATCGCCGTGCCGCTGCTCTGGCTGCTGCTGTTGGGCCTGGCGGCGGCTGCGGTGGTGGCGTGGCGCGGCTATGACGGCTTCGGGCGCTATCCGATGCTGCCGCTGCGCCATTTCGCCAGCGCCGCGATCATGGTGGTGTGCCTGTTCGGGCCGTTAGGGCACATGCTGTCGCGGGTCGCCGCCGCAACCCCGCGGCTGTGGGCGGGTATCGCCAGCGTGTCCTACGGCCTCTACGTCCTGCACATGCCGTTGCTGGTCGATTGGCGGCTGGCGCAAAGCCCTGCCGGCCTGTGCCTTGCGGCGGTGCTGCTCGTGGCGCTCGCCTGGGTGGTCGAACGGTGGCTGCCGCGGCTGCTGCCACGCGCGCCGGCGTCCTGACGGCACGGAAAAGCGCGTGACATCGGCGGGTGATGCCGCTATGCGCCCGCGCTTCCTATCCATCAGCGCGACCAAAGCGAAAGCGAGTGCAATCCATGAAACTGAACGAACTCCGCGACAACCAGGGCGCCCGCAAGTCCAAGATCCGCGTCGGACGCGGCATCGGCTCGGGCAAGGGCAAGACCGGCGGCCGCGGCGTCAAGGGCCAGAAGAGCCGCGAGGGCGTCAGCATCGCCGGCTTCGAAGGCGGCCAGATGCCGCTCCACATGCGTCTGCCGAAGCGCGGCTTCAACAACATCTTCGCCAAGGATTATGCCGAGGTGAACACGGGCGCGATCCAAAAGGCGATCGATTCGGGCAAGCTGTCGGCAGAGGGCACGATCGACCAGGCGGCGCTGAAGGCGGCCGGCCTGGTGCGCGGCGGCAAGGACGGCGTGCGCGTGCTCGGCAAGGGCGAGCTGACCGCGAAGCTGAGCTTCCACGTCGCCGGCGTCTCGGCCGGTGCGCGCGAGATGATCGAAAAGGCCGGTGGCTCGCTCGATATCCCGACGATCGTTCCCGCCGCCGAAAAGGCCGCCGCCAAGAAGGGCGTCGCCTACAAGGCGCGTCAGGAAAAGAAGGCGTCGTTCAAGGCGTAAGCCGCTCTCCCATCATCTTCCGTCATGCCGGACGCGTTCCGGCATCCACTCATCCCCGGGCGCTGGCGCCAGAGGACGCGTGGGCCCCGGAACACGTCCGGGGTGACGTCGGGATGAGACACGAGGTGCGTCGCGATTAGACAAGGCGTGCTGAGCGCCTATATGAGCGGCGGGGCGGTAAAAACGCATCCCGCCGTTTTTGTTTCGCACCCATGGAAGTATGACTTTCGTGGGAACCCGTTTCCAGGACACCGACACGCATGGCATCCGTAGCCGACCAGATGGCGCAAAGCATCAGCCTCGCGAAATTCGCGCAGGCGACCGACCTCAAGAAGCGGCTGTGGTTCACGATCGGCGCGCTGATCGTCTTCCGCCTGCTCAGCTACGTGCCGCTGCCAGGCATCGACCCGACCGCGCTCAACCTGCTGTCGCAGCGCACCACGGGCGGCGTGCTGGATTTCTTCAACACCTTCTCGGGCGGTTCCTTGAGCCGCATGTCGCTGATCGCGCTCGGCGTGATGCCGTACATCACGGCATCGATCGTCGTGCAGCTCGCGACCTCGCTCAGCCCGCAGCTCGCCGCGATCAAGAAGGAAGGCGAATCGGGCCGCAAGAAGCTCAACCAATATACCCGCTACGGCACCGTCGCGCTGACCGCGATCCAGGGCTATTTCATCGCCGTCGGGCTGGAGGCGCTGGCCGCGACCAACGGCGTGCAGGCGGTGATCGAGCCGGGCATGACCTTCCGCATCGCCGCGGTCATCAGCCTGATCGGCGGCACCATGTTCCTGATGTGGCTGGGTGAGCAGATCACCAGCCGCGGCATCGGCAATGGCGTGTCGCTCATCATCATGGCGGGCATCGTCGCGCATCTGCCGACCACGCTGGTCAACCTGCTGGAGGGCGGGCGCTCGGGATCGATCGACGCGGTGCGCCTGATCGGTATCGTCATCGCCGTCGTCGCGCTGATCCTGTTCATCTGCTTCATGGAGCGGGCGCAGCGCCGCATCCTGATCCAGTACCCCAAGCGCCAGACGCAGCGCGGCATGCAGGCGGATCGCAGCCACCTGCCGCTCAAGATCAACACCGCGGGCGTGATCCCGCCGATCTTCGCCTCGTCGCTGCTGCTGATGCCGCTCACCATCTCGCAGTTCGCCGGCCAGCGCGTCGCGGGCGAATCGAAGTGGGGCGATTTCATCATCACCCTCAACCAGTATCTGGCGCACGGGCAGCCGGTGTACATGGCGCTCTACGCCGCCGGCATCATCTTCTTCTCGTTCTTCTACACCGCCGTCGTCTTCAATCCGGAAGAGACCGCGGACAACCTGAAGCGTTATGGCGGGTTCATCCCCGGCATCCGTCCGGGCAAGAATACCGAAACCTATTTCGATTACGTGCTGACCCGCATCACCGTGATCGGCGCGGCCTATCTGACCGTGATCTGCCTGTTGCCCGAATATCTGGTGTCGGCGCTGTCGATCCCCTTCTACCTGGGCGGCACCAGCCTGCTGATCGTCGTCAACGTGACCATGGACACGGTGACGCAGATCCAGAGCCACCTGCTGGCGCATCAATATGGCGACCTCATCAAGAAGGCGAAGCTGAAGGGCGGGCGCCTGCGTTAAGCTGATCCACGCGCGGTAAAGGGAGTGCGCCGGTGAACATCATCCTTCTCGGACCGCCGGGGGCGGGCAAGGGTACCCAGGCGCAGCGGCTGATGGCCACGCGCGGCATGGTGCAGCTGTCGACCGGCGACATGCTGCGCGCGGCGGTGAAGGCGGGCTCGCCCGTCGGCCTGCAGGCGAAGGCGGTGATGGACGCCGGCGAGCTGGTGTCGGACGCCATCGTCTCGGCGCTGATCGGCGAGCGGCTCGACCAGGGCATCGGTGGCGGCGCGATCTTCGACGGCTATCCGCGCACCGCGGCGCAGGCCGCCTCGCTCGACGAACTGCTGGAGGCGCGCGGCCTTACGCTCGATCATGTGATCGAGCTGGAGGTGGACGAGGCGGCGCTAATCGAGCGCGTCGAGGGCCGCTACACCTGCGCCAAGTGCGGCGAGGGCTATCACGACCGCTTCAAGGAACCCGCCGTTCCCGGCGTATGCGACGTCTGCGGCTCGACCGAATTCAAGCGGCGGCCCGACGACAATGCGGAAACCGTGCGCACCCGCATGAACGAATATCGCGCCAAGACCGCGCCGATTCTGCCGATCTACCAGGTCCGCGGGCTGGTGCAGAAGGTCAACGGCATGGCCGACATCGATCACGTCAGCCAGGCGATCGGCCAGATCCTCGACGGCTGACGAAATCCTCCCCGGGACGGGGAGGGGGACCGCCGGCGAAGCCGGTGGTGGAGGGGGCTCTCCACGAGCGGCATCGCCTGCCGAACGCGCCCTTCGTCAGCGCCGCGCACTGTCACCTCCCCGTGCCAGGGAGAGCTATCGCATATGGCTGGGACGGCTGCCGGGCTCGGGTTAAGGGGCATCCCATCCCGATATTTCCCGTCACCCCGGACTCGTTCCGGGGTCCACCATGCCGCAAAACCAATAGCGTATGGGTATGCGGCACGGTGGATGCCGGACCAAGTCCGGCATGACGGAGGATTGAAGAACGCCGCCCCCGTATCAAACAGCCCATATGCGATAGCCCTGCCGTGCCGGGGAGGAATTATCCTTTCGGCATAACCTGTTACAACCATGACGCGTTTGTCATGTCCGGGTCATCGCGCCGCTATTCCTCCTCACGTAGAACCGATGCACGACCTCGATGGGGTCGGCAGGTTCGACGAGATCGGTACCCGACACTCCCGGGGGTGCCGTAGGGGCCGGCGGAAGGGATGCTTTCCGCCGGCCTTTCCTGTAATGGCGGGATCCGTGAGGAAGGAATCGTGAGCCGCAAGATCCTGATCGTCGAGGACGACAGTTCCACCGCCGCCTATCTCGCCAAGGGCCTGTCGGAAGCGGGCTATGCCGTGGAATCGGCGCGCGACGGCCGCGACGGCCTGTTCCTGGCGAGCGAGGGCATCTTCGACCTCGTGATCGCCGATCGCATGCTCCCCGGCCTCGACGGCCTGTCGATGGTCAGCGCGATCCGCGCCGCGGGCATCGCCACGCCGGTCCTCGTGCTCTCCGCGCTCGCCGCCGTCGACGACCGCGTCGACGGGCTGAAGGCGGGGGCGGACGATTACCTCTGCAAGCCCTTTTCCTTCGCCGAACTCTCCGCCCGGATCGAGGCACTGGTTCGTCGCTCCGATCGCGCCGCGACGGAGCCGGCCAAGACCAAGCTGTCGGTCGGCGATCTGGAGATCGATCTGCTCGCCCGCGCCGTCACCCGCGCGGGTCGCGCCATTCCGCTCGGCGCGCGCGAATTCAACCTGCTGGAATTCCTCGCCCGCCATGCCGGCCAGGTCGTCACCCGCACGATGATGCTGGAAAAGATCTGGAACTACCATTTCGATCCCGGCAGCAACGTCGTCGACGTCCACATCGGCCGCCTTCGTCGCAAGCTGGAGGATGGCTTCCCGTCGCCGATCCTCCACACCGTCCGCGGCGCGGGATATCGGCTCGCGGCCGAGCCGGTCTGATCTGCCGCAATTCCGTTCGCATGGCCGGGGGAACGGGATAGGATGGGCCATGCGCCTGTCCGTCACCGCCCGTATCGCCCTGCTGTCGATCGCCCTGGCGCTGGTGTCGAACCTGGTGCTGGTCGGCTTCGTCTGGAAGCGGACCGACGCCGCGGTGATCGGCACCGTCCGCCGCGAGACGATCGAACAGGCCGACGCGATGGTCGAGATCTACGAGGCCGGCGGCCTGCCCGACGTGGTGGAGGCGATCGGCCATGCCCGCGCCGCGGGGGATACCTCGCTGCTGCTCGCGGTGTTCGATGCGCGCGGACGCCGCATCGCCGGCTTCGCGCCCGATGCGCTCGGCGTGCCGCTTGCCCCCAGCCCGTTCCGCATCGCCGATATCGATGGTTCGGAGGCGACCAGCGACATCGGCTTCACGCTGCGGCCGATCGGCAGCCACTGGCTGCTCACCGGGCGGCGGCTCGATCTGGTCGAGGCGGAACGGCACGCGATCGAAGGCGCGCTGGCTGTCGCCATCCTCCTGTCGCTGGTGCTCGGCATCGGCGCCGGCCTGGTGCTGGCGCGCTATGTCGGCGTGCGGCTCAACCGGATCGCGGCGGTGATCGCCGCAGCGGGGGAGGGCGACCTGTCACGCCGCGTGCCGGTCGCCCCGACGCGCCGCGATGCCTTCGACCGGCTCGCCGACCAGCTCAACCTGATGCTCGCCAAGCTCGAGCGCGTCATGGTCGAACTGCGCCTCGTCACCGACAGCCTCGCCCACGACCTGCGCTCGCCCCTGACGCGGCTGCGCACCAAGACCGAGCAGGCGGTGCTGATCGCCGACCCGCACGCGCGCGAGGCCGCACTGGGCGGCCTGCTCGCCGAGACAGATCTCGTGATGCGGATGCTGACCATGGTGATCGAGATCAGTCGCTCCGAATCGGTATCGCGCGACCGCTTCATCCTGGTCGAACCCGCCGATCTGGTCGAGGAGATCGCCGAACTCTACGAGCCCGTCGCCGAGGAGGCGGGGCTCGACTTCACGCTGGCGATCGATCCTTCCGCCCCGCCGATGTCGCTGCACCGCGAGCTGCTGAGCCAGGCGATCACCAACCTCATCGACAATGCGCTGAAACATGCGGCGAGCGGCGGGGTGCTGACGCTGCGCCTCGTCGTCCATACGCATGAGATCGCGATCCAGGTCGAGGATCGCGGCGCCGGCATCGCCGAGGCGGACCGTGCGCAGGCGTTGAAGCGCTTCGGCCGCCTCGATGCGGCGCGGACGACGCCGGGTGCGGGGCTGGGCATGGCGCTGATCGAGGCGGTGGCCCGCCTGCACAATGGCCGCTTCGAACTGGCGGACAATGTGCCGGGGCTGGTCGCGCGGATCGTATTACCGATCTGATTCGGACCGATCGTCGTATTTTCCGAACGATCGACGGTTAACCACTTGTCAGGCGGCGCGCGATAGCGTGTCGGACGAACGCGGCCGGGGGGCCGCTATTTCGTGGGGCTTTGCGCCGGTAGCGGCAAGAAGGAGCGTTATGCTTGGGGCGATCGTGTTGACCTATGGGATGCTGATGAGTTTCGTGCTGCAGGGCGCGTCGCGCAATGCACGGCTGAAGCGGCCCAATCCACCGATGCTGCAATATGTCGGCTACGTGCTGTGCGGCCTGTCCGCTGGCCTGTCGGCGATGCTGCTGCTGATGGCCTTCACGGCCAAGGGGCCGCTGCCGCTGGTCTGACGGGGAGTGGCCGGGCTGCCGCGGTTGCGGGAGCCCGGCGGGTCAGGCGGCGCGGCGCGCGATCAGCGCCGCATCGATCCGCGCGACGAGTTCGCTCATCGCCGGGGGCGACCAGGGGGCGAGCGCGACGGGTGCCGGCGCCTGTACCTTTTTCGCAATCCGGTCATAGGCATGCTGGGCAAGAGCCATCGCGGTGTCCTTTCGCCCGACGATATGGCCGATTCGCTCCTGCCAAATGGTTAACACGGGCGATAAACGTCTGCTAACCTACTGGCATCGCGGGAAAGGCAGGATATGCCGGTTCGCGATCGCCACGCCCCGATCATCAGGATTCCCATGGACCCGCTCAGCCTCTTCGGCCTGTTCGCCATCCTCTTCATGCTGCTCTGCTATCTGATGGAGGATCGTTCGCCGTGGTGGACGCTGGGCTTTGCGGCGGGGTGCGTGCTCAGTTCGATCTACGGCTTCCTCCAGGGCGCCTGGCCGTTCGGCGCGGTGGAACTGCTGTGGACCGCCATCGCGCTGCGCCGCTGGTGGCTGGCGCTGGCACGGACACGCACGGCGACTGGGGCCGGATCGGTATCGATTGACGCTGTGGCGGATCGGTCCTAGCCTCGGCATCACCGAGTAGCGCGTTCCCTCTTGTCCGAAGGAACTCCGATGTCCCGTATCCTCATTGGCGCCTGTATCGGCGCGCTGTGCCTTTCCGCCGCTGCCGTTCCTGCCGCCGCGCAGAAGGCCGCATCCTTCTCCGGAACATGGAAGGGCGATGTCGCCTCCGCCAAGCTGCCGGCCAAGCCCGATGTCTTCATGCTGAAGGATGGGCGCTACAGCTGCTCCAGCTGCGTGCCGGCGGTCGCGGTGAAGGCGGACGGCACCGCGCAGGCGTCGCCCGGCCACGATTATTGGGATCACATCGCGGTCAAGCCGGTGGATGCCCGCACCATCGCCTACCGCTATACGCGCGGCGGCAAGGTGGTGACGACCAGCACCGACACCGTGTCGCCGGACGGCAGGACGCTGACCAGCCGCTGGCGGTCGACGGACAATGCGAAGGGCGTGGAGCAGAGCGGTACCAAGGTCGAAACCCGCATCGGCCCGGCGCCCGCCGGGGCGCATGCCGCGTCGGGCAGCTGGCGGCGCGAAGCGATCAAGGCGATCAGCGATTCGAGCCTGTACCTGACCCTGAAGGACGACGGCCGCGCGCTCACCTTCTCGCAGCCGAGCGGCGAAACCTTCACCGCGCGCTTCGGTGGACCTGCGGTGCCGATCGTCGGTGATCCCGCGCGCACCATGGCACAGGTCCGCCGGGCCGGCCCGCGCACGATCGTGGAAACCGACACACGCGACGGCAAGGTGGTGTACGTCTATACCATGACGCTGGCGCCCGACGGCCGTAGCATGACGATGGTCAACGAAGACCGGCGGCAGGGGACGAAAACGCAGTTCGTCGCGCACCGGCAATAAGGCATGGCCATCACCGGGCGATCCGTCGGCCCGGTGATGGCGGTCCCGGCAAAGCGGTGCGGAACCGGTCGCTTGACAGGGCGTTTGCGCGCGCCTACCTGCACTCCTCTCCGAAATACCGGCTTGCGGCGGCGCTCGTTTGCGTTCGCCGTGCTTTGCGTAGGGCAAGGGCGGCCGGTATGGCTCGGAGGATGCGATGAGATGGGGATCGTGGCTAGCCATGCCGTTCCCCGTGGAGCTAGGAGAAACGTTTCATGGCACGTATCGCGGGTGTCAACATCCCGACCAACAAGCGCGTGGTGATCGCGCTCACGTACATCCACGGCATTGGCCCGGCCAAGTCGAAGGAAATCACGACCAAGCTGAACATCGCGCCCGAGCGCCGCGTTCAGGACCTGACCGATCAGGAAGTGTTGCAGATCCGCGAGACGATCGACGCCGATCACACCGTGGAAGGCGACCTGCGTCGCGAAACCGCGATGAACATCAAGCGCCTGATGGATCTCGCCTGCTATCGCGGCCTGCGTCATCGCAAGGGCCTGCCGGTTCGCGGCCAGCGCACGCACACCAATGCGCGCACCCGCAAGGGCAAGGCGAAGCCGATCGCAGGTAAGAAGAAGTAAGCGCCTCCGCGCTTCCTTCTTTCGCCGGAGGCGGGTCGGCAACGATCGCCCGGCGTTTCAGCTAGACAAGGTCAGGACTTAATCCATGGCACGTGAACCGCAGCGTCTTCGCCGTCGCGAACGCAAGAACATCACCGCCGGCGTCGCCCATGTGAACGCCAGCTTCAACAACACCATGATCACCATCACCGACGCGCAGGGCAACGCCATCTCGTGGTCGTCCGCCGGCATGATGGGCTTCAAGGGCAGCCGCAAGTCGACCCCGTATGCCGCCCAGGTGGCTGCGGAAGACGCCGGCAAGAAGGCCGCCGAGCACGGCGTCCGCACCCTGGAAGTCGAAGTGAAGGGTCCGGGTTCGGGCCGCGAATCGGCGCTGCGCGCGCTGCAGGCGGTCGGTTTCCAGATCACCTCGATCCGTGACGTCACCTCGATCCCGCACAATGGCGTGCGTCCGTCGAAGCGCCGCCGCGTCTGATCTCCCACGCGCCGGCTGACGAGTCGGCGCGTCTTTCTCCCGGCTGGAACCGCCCCCGTTCCGGCCCAAATTAGGGGACACCTGTGTCTGTCAACGCAAAGAACTGGCAGGAACTGAAGAAGCCCAACGGCCTTGAGAAGAAGGGCGGCGATGGCAAGCGCAAGGCGACCTTCGTGGCCGAGCCGCTGGAGCGTGGCTTCGGCCTGACGCTCGGCAACGCGCTGCGCCGCGTGCTGCTCTCCTCGCTGCAGGGCGCGGCGGTGACCTCGATCAAGATCGAGAACGTGCTGCACGAATTCAGCAGCCTGGCCGGCGTCCGCGAGGACGTCACCGACATCGTCCTCAACGTCAAGCAGATCGCGATCCGCATGCAGGGCGAGGGGCCCAAGCGCCTCCAGCTCTCCGCGACCGGTCCTGCCGAGGTGAAGGCCGGCGACATCGCCGTGTCGGGCGATATCGAGGTGATGAACCCCGACCTCGTCCTGTGCCACCTCGACGAAGGCGCGACGCTCAACATGGAGCTGACCGCCGACATCGGTAAGGGCTATGTCCCCGCGACCGCCAACCGTCCGGCCGACGCGCCGATCGGCCTGATCCCGGTCGACGCGCTCTATTCGCCGGTGCGCCAGGTGTCGTACAAGGTCGATCCGACCCGCGTCGGGCAGGACCTCGATTACGACAAGCTGACGCTGACAATCGAGACCGACGGCACGGTGACCCCGGAAGACGCGGTGGCCTATGCCGGCCGCATCCTTCAGGACCAGCTGGCGCTGTTCGTCCACTTCGACGATTCGGCGATCACGCGGTCTTCGGCTCCGATCGGCCAGGCGGCCGCTCCGGCTGCCGGCGGCGAAGCGGCGAGCGACACGCAGCAGATCAACCGTTACCTTCTCAAGAAGGTCGACGAGCTGGAACTGTCGGTGCGTTCGGCCAACTGCCTGAAGAACGACAATATCATCTACATCGGCGATCTGGTCGGCAAGACCGAGGCCGAAATGCTGCGTACCCCGAACTTCGGCCGCAAGTCCTTGAACGAGATCAAGGAAGTGCTGTCGTCGATGGGGCTGCGCCTCGGCATGGAAATCCCCGGCTGGCCGCCTGAGAACATCGAAGAGATGGCCAAGAAGCTGGAACAGGAGATCATGGGCTGAGCCGCACGCGGATAGCGATGCTATCCGCGAGACGGCGTAAGCCCGGCCGACGGGTCGGGGAGCGGCAACGCCGCAACCCGATCCCGTTCGACGTGACCGGTGCGGCTTCGCCGCACCGCCACCCGGCCACCCGAAAGGCATGCTCCTTGGCGTGACTTTTGAGACTTTCCAAAAGGGCGATGGGCGGTGGCCCTCTCACAACACCGCCAGCTCTGGGGTTCCGTGACACGGCCCCTTAACGAACGAAGGACTTACCCATGCGTCATCGCGTCGGCGGCCGTAAGCTGCAGCGTACCTCGGCCCATCGTACGGCTCTGTTCCGCAACATGTCGGCCGCGCTCATCAAGCATGAGCAGATCACCACCACCGTCGCCAAGGCGAAGGAACTGCGCCCCTATGTCGAAAAGCTGGTGACGCTGGCGAAGAAGGGTGGCCTGTCCAACCGTCGTCTCGCCCATGCCCGCCTGCTCGACGATGCGCAGCTGGTGAAGCTGTTCGACGTCCTCGCCTCGCGCTACGCCGATCGCAACGGCGGCTACACCCGCATTATCAAGGCCGGCATCCGCGCGTCGGACGCTTCGCCGATGGCGATCATCGAGTTCGTCGACCGCGACGTCTCGGCCAAGGGCCAGGATTCGGGTCCGGTCCAGTCGGACGAGGATTTCGACGAGGCGGCGTAAGCCGCAGCGTGGCTGCGACGAGGCTCACGCCTCGTCCGGCCGGCGCCGCGGACAGCGACGTCCGACGCCCCGGCTTTGCCGAGTCGTGTTGCGGAAATGGGATAGGCCGCGCCAGCGATGGTGCGGCCTTTTTCGTGGGCGTCGCGCATCAGAGCATCGAGCTGTAGACCCGGCTCGCTCTAATCTCCGTTTGCCCTGAGCTGTCGAAGGGCAGATCGCCACGGGCCGGGCGTGCGCGGCACGATGCCCTTCGACAGGCTCAGGACAAACGGATCAGGTTTGAAGCTCGAAGTTGTCGGCCCGCCGCGGCGAAGCCGCGTCGTCGGACGGGGCCTCGGCCCCGCCGGCCGGGCTTGGCCTTGGCGGGCGCGCCCGCTAAGGCCTGCGCCCATGCAGCATACCGACACCATCCTGATCGTCGACTTCGGCAGCCAGGTGACCCAGTTGATCGCCCGCCGCGTCCGCGAGGCCGGCGTCTACAGCGAGGTCGCGCCCTTCCAGTCAGCCGAGGAAGCGTTCGACCGGATCCGCCCGGCCGGCATCATCCTGTCGGGCGGCCCCGCCTCGGTGACGCTCGCCACATCGCCGCGCGCGCCGCAGCGCTTCTTCGAGGCGGGCGTGCCGATCCTCGGCATCTGCTACGGCCAGCAGCTGATGAGCGCGCAGCTCGGCGGCAATGTCATCGTCTCGGGCGACGGCGGCGAGTTCGGCAAGGCCTATGTCGAGGTGAAGCACCCCTGCGCGCTGTTCGACGGCCTGTGGGCGGAGGGCGAGCGCCACCAGGTCTGGATGAGCCACGGCGACAAGGTCGATGCGCTGCCGCCCGGCTTCACCCCCGTCGCCACGTCGGAGGGTGCGCCCTATGCGATCGTCGCCGACGAGGCGCGGCGCTTCTACGGCGTGCAATTCCATCCGGAGGTGGTCCATACCCCCGACGGCGGCAAGCTGATCGCCAATTTCGCGCGCCACGTCTGCGGCCTCGCCGGCGACTGGACGATGGCCGAGTTCCGCGAGGCTAAGATCGCCGACATCCGCGCCCAGGTCGGCAGTGGCAAGGTGATCTGCGGCCTGTCGGGCGGCGTCGACTCCTCGGTCGCCGCGCTGCTGATCCACGAGGCGATCGGCGACCAACTGACCTGCGTGTTCGTCGACGGCGGCATCCTGAGGGCAGGGGAGGCCGAGCAGGTCGTCGGGCTGTTCCGCGGCCATTACAACATTCCGCTCGTCCATGTGCAGGCGCAGACATTGTTCATGAGCGGCCTCGCCGGCGTCACCGACCCCGAGGCCAAGCGCAAGTTCATCGGCAAGACCTTCATCGACGTGTTCGAGGCGGAGGCCAAGAAGATCGGCGGCGCCGAGTTCCTGGCGCAGGGCACGCTCTATCCCGACGTGATCGAGAGCGTCAGCTTCACCGGCGGCCCGTCGGTGACGATCAAGAGCCACCACAATGTCGGCGGCCTGCCAGAGCGCATGAACATGAAGCTCGTCGAGCCCTTGCGCGAATTGTTCAAGGACGAGGTGCGCGCGCTGGGTCGTGAACTGGGCCTGCCCGAGGTGTTCGTCGGCCGTCACCCGTTCCCCGGTCCAGGCCTTGCTATCCGCATCCCCGGCGAAGTCACGCAGGAACGCTGCGACATCTTGCGCAAGGCGGATGCGATCTATCTTGAAGAGATCCGCAACGCCGGGCTGTACGATGCGATCTGGCAGGCATTTGCGGTGTTGCTGCCGGTCCGCACCGTCGGCGTGATGGGTGACGGGCGCACCTATGATTCCGTGCTGGCGCTGCGTGCGGTCACCTCGACCGACGGCATGACCGCCGAGGTCTTCGACTTCCCGAGCGACTTCCTGCCCCGCGTCGCGACCCGCATCGTCAACGAGGTGAAGGGCGTCAACCGCGTCGTCTACGATTACACGTCCAAGCCGCCCGGCACGATCGAATGGGAATGATCCCAGCCTAGCCGATCGCGGCCGCATTCTCCTGCTTGGCATCGTCGAGCACCTGCTTGTGCGTCAGGTTTTCGCCGATGAAGATCGCGATGATGGTCAGCGCGATGAAGGCGACCGCGATTCCGGCTGCCCATTTCAGGCGGCGGGCCTTGGGATCATCGTTCTGGCGCGGCATTATGTGGTGTCCTGCTGCGGTGACCGGAGGCTTCAGAACCCCGGAAGCGGTTGAAGGTTCAGGGGAAAACGGCAAAGCGTCCAAAACGGCCGGAGCGTTGCTGCGGATCGCCCCGTCGCGCGTTCCAGGATGTGCCCGCATGACCCCGCGTGGCCGCATCGGAAAGGACCCTGGATGACGACCCTGCTGCCCGGCCGCCTGCTGCGCCGTCCCGGTCCGCCGCGCTGCCTCTCGACCGGGGCGGTGCGGATCGACGATGCGCGACTGGGGACGGTGCTGGCGGCCGATGCGCCATTGCTCGAACTGCACGCGGGCGGCATCCATATCGAAGGGCCGGCGTGGCAGGCGGCGGCGGGGCGGCTGCTGTTTTCCGATGTGCCGAACCGCCGGCTGTCGGCCTGGTATGCGGAAGACGGCCGGGTCGAGGTGGTGATCGATGCGACCTGGTTCATGAACGGCAATGCCGTCGCGGCCGATGGCAGCATCTGGCATTGCGAACACGGCCGCCGCTGTATCAGCCGCTCGGCGCCGGATTCGGCCGGACAGCCCGAACCGGTGGTGACGCATTACGAGGGGCAGCGGCTCAATTCACCCAATGACGTGACGATCGCGGCAGACGGGGCGGTGTGGTTCACCGATCCGAACTTCGGCATCGTCATGCCGAGCCAGGGCGCGCTTGCCGAACCGGAACTCGATCACCGCAGCGTCTACCGCTACGATCCGGCCGACGGCACGCTCGCGCGGATGGCCGATTTCGAACAGCCCAACGGGATCGCCTTCTCCCCGGACGGAGCGACGCTCTACGTCACCGACACGTCGGTGTCGCTCGCCGAGGTGCCCGGCTTCACCGCCGGGGACCGGCAGGACCTGTTCGCCTTCCACGTCGATGCGGACGGTGGCCTGTCGGACCGGCGGCGGCTTTACCGTGCCGATCGGGGCTATCCGGACGGACTGGCGGTCGATGATCGCGGCTGGCTGTGGGTCAGCGGCGCGAAAGGGGTGACGGTGCTCGACGCGGACGGCGGACGGCTCGGCTGCGTCGCGGTCGACGGCGTCGTTTCGAACCTGTGCTTCTCGCCCGATGGCCACCGGCTATTCATCGCCGCCAGCGAGCGCCTGCTGGCGCTGGACCTCAGCGCCTGACCGTCTCGTGCCAATGTCCGTCGGGGTCCTGCCATACCCCGTCCGCATCGGCGGCCCACAGGATGCGCGTCGCGGCGATGTCGCCGATCGCCGGCGTGGGGCCGCCGACCGGCGGGCGGCGGTAGCCGAGCAGCTCGAGGTGCGGACGTGCCACCGGCGGCTGCATCGGCACGACCTGCGCATCGGGATCGTCGAGCCCATCGAGCGCCCCTTGCGCCGGCCCGTGATTGTGGGTGGCGTGACCTTCCGACAGGCCATGCGCGCGATAGAAAGCGCGAGACCGCTCGGCGTCGGCGACGGCGATCGCGCTATGATCGATGCCGATCACGCCGCGGCCCGGCCAGCCCGCGGCGGCCATGTCCGGGAATTGCAGGAACTCCAGCGGGTGGCCCTCGGGATCGCGGAACTTGATCGCGGTGACGCCACCAGAGCTCGCCGGCAGCGCGACCGGCCCATCGCGAGAGATCGCCACCGCCCCCGCCGCCTGCGCACGCGCCCATGCAGCGGCGGCGTCGTCGGTGACGAGCGCGAGATGCTGGAAACAGGCCGATGCCGCATCGGCGTCGGCGGGATAGGGGCGGCCCGGCCGATCGAAACAATCGAGCGTCACCGGCATGTCGCCGAGCCGCAGGCTTGTCCGCATGCCACCCGCCACCCCGATCCGCGCCGCCTCCTCAGCCGCGATCGGCTCGGTCTTGCCGACCGTGAAGCCGAGCGCGGCGTAGAAGCGCGACAGCCGGTCCGGGTCGGCGGTGACCAGCCGAAAACCGCGGATCGCGTGCAGCGTCATACCGAACAGGGTTCGCGGCGGGGGTCGCGATGCAATTGCACGGTCATCAGGCGGCAGGGCTCGTCGCCGATCGTGCCCGACCGATGGCCCTTGCGCCCGTCGCGTTCGGTGCAGCCCTGATCCTCGCCGAACGAGAATTCGCCGGGACCCTGTTCGATGCGGGTGCCGTCCATCGCCTCCACCCACCAGCGGCCGGACAGCACGACGATCCATTGCGGTGCCGGGTTCTCGTGCCAGTCGCCGACCCAGCCGACCGGTTGCACGGTGAACACCACCGTCGCCTCGCCACGCTCCAGCGCCTTGTTCCACTGCGGGTCGGCAGGGCCGACGCTTTTCTGTTGATAGCCGTCGAGCGCGCAATCGGCGAAGCGGCTGACCCCGTCGGCATCGACGTAGAGGTGCTGGAAGGGGGTGGTCGGCGGCGGACCGGCATCGCTCATGGCTGGCTCCTGTAGGGATGGGTGGATGCGAAGGGGGCGTCGACGAAGGGCGCGAGGCCGCGGCCGTCGCTGCCGACGACGATCAGCAGGAAGCCCGCGCCGAGCGATAGGTTCTTGAGAAAATCCCAGAACAGCGTGCGGCCCTTGCCGTCCGCGTCCGCCCAGAAATCGCCCTGCGCCCAGAAGCGTTTGAAGAGCACTGCCGTGCCCGCGCAATAGCCGGCGATCACCAGCGCGGCGGCGCGATCGGCGATGCCGGTGACGACGCCCAGCGAGCAGACGATCTCGATGGCGAGGCCGATCAGGATCGCGATCACCGCCAGCGGCTTCGGAAACACCCCCTCCGCCTGCCCGACCGCGTGGCGAAAGCCGAGCAACTTGTCGGCCGCGCTGAACGGCAGGAACAGCAGCACCAGCCCGCACCGCACCACCAGCGCCGCGATGGCGGCGGCGGTCACAGCCGCGCCTTCAGCACGTCGGCGACGCGCAGCGCGTTGGCGATGATGGTCAGCGTCGGATTGACCGCGCCGATCGAGGGGAAGAAGCTGGCGTCGGTAACGTAGAGGTTGTCGACCTCATGCGCGCGGCAATCGAGATCGAGGACGGACTGGGCGGGGTCGGTGCCGAAGCGGCAGGTGCCCGCCTGGTGCGCGGTGCCGGCGAGCGGAATGTCCTTGCCGAGGTACAGCGACCGGTCGACCAGCATCGCCGGCCAGCCGATTGCCGACAGGATGTGCTTCAGCTTCGCCTTAAGCCGGTCCAGCGCTTCCGGGCTGGTCGGGGTGAGATCGAGGTGCACCTGATCCCCCTGGTAATAGACACGGTTGTCCGGACGAGGCAGGTCCTCGGCCTGCAACCAGAAGTCCATCGAATGGCGCGCCAGTTCCTCGAACGGCATGTCGGGCAGGTGCTGCATCAGCGCACCGAGCGGCGCCTCGCCCTTGATCTGTTCGGCGTGGCTGGTGGCGCACATCTGGATGAGGCCGAGCGGCCACGGCCCGTCGGCGTCACCCCATTCGTCGGTGCCGAAGTAATAATCGCTCAGAGCCAGCGTCTTCTGGAAGACGGTGTCGTTCGCCTCCTTCATCACCGCCATCACGATGCTCATCTCGTGGCGCATATAGTTGCGGCCGACGAGGCCGGAGCCGTTGGCGAGCCCGTTGGGATGTGCATCGTTCGCCGATCGCAGCAGCAGCAGTGCGGACGACAGTGCGCCGCACGCGACCACCACCGTGCCGGCGGTGTAATGTTCCTGGCGCCCGTCGCGCGTCACCTGCACGCCGGTGATGCGGCGACCGCTGTCGTCCGTGTCCAGCCGCTCGGCATAGGCGCCGGTCAGCAGCGTGACGTTGTCGTGCGCCGCCAGCATCGGGTCGACGCACATCACCTGCGCATCCGCCTTGCCGTTGAGCAGGCAGGGAAAGCCGTCGAAGAACGAACAGCGCATGCAGGTGCTGGTCGGCGTCGCGAACCCGTCCTCCTTCTGGTCGAGCCGGATACCGAGCGGCAGGTGAAAGGGGTGGAGGCCGATGCCGCTCAGGCGGTCGGACAGTTCCTGCACCTTGGGCTCGTGGCGGACGGGGATGAAGGGGTAGGGGGTGGCGCCGGGATCGAGCGGGTCCTCGCCGCGGCGGCCATGGACATGGAACAGCGCTTCGGCCGCGTCATACCAGGGCGCGAAGTCGGCATATGATAGAGGCCAGGCGGGGGAGACGCCGTCCTTGTGCCGCACCGCCTCGAAGTCACGCTCGCGCAGCCGGAACAGCGCGGCGCCGTAGACCTTCGAATTGCCGCCGACGTAATAATGCAGCTGCGGATGGAATGCGCGGCCGTCGCGGGCGATCCAGGTTTCGTCCGCCTGGTAGCGGCCGTCGACGAACACCGCCTTGGCGCTCCAGTTCGCCTCCTCGCGCGGCAGGTAGCCGCCGCGTTCGAGGATCAGGATACGCTTGCCGGTCGGCGCCAGCGCCTGCGCCAGCGACGCGCCGCCCGGGCCGCTGCCGATCACGATCAGGTCGTAGTGCGTATCCATAGGCTGCCCCTTTGCTCGTGCCCGCCCAACGCCGCCGCGCGGCGAAATATCCTCCTGCGACATAAACGATCACGGATTGCGGTGGATGCCGTTGCGCGCGTACCAGCCCTCGGGGTCGTCCTTCAGGCCGGCGATGATCGCGGGCAGCACGCCGAGCAGGCGATGCCGCGGTTCCCAGCCGAGCAGGGTGCGGGCGCGATCGATGTCGAGCGCATAGGTGTCGCCCGCCGCCGCCATCATGAACGGGCGCAGGAACGGATCGTCCGTTCCGCCCAGCCGCTCGGGCAGGTGCTTCAGCACCGTGTCCTGTACCCAGGCGCCCGCCGCCGCCACCGCGGCGGGCACGCGCAGCGTCGTCCACGCCTCGCCGTGCAGCGCTTCGCCGATCGCGTCCTGCAACCGGCGATAGCCCGGCGGGTCGGGTTCGCCGAGCAGCATCACCGTGTTCGCCGGCAACGCCGCGCGCCGGTCCACCACCGCGCGCATCGCGCTGGCGACATCGGCATGATGGATCATCGACTGCGCGGTATCGAGGTCGCCGGCGTAGACATGGCTCTCCAGCGCGCGCTCGCGGATGCGGGCGATCTGGTGCGCGAGCGTCGGCACCACCGTGCGCTCGTCATACAGGCCGGCGAGCCGCAGGATCACCCCGGGGATGGCGCCGTGGCGTTCGCGCACCACCGCCTCCGCCTCCGCTTTGGACTGCGGATAGGCCCAGCGCGGCTGGAGCGGGCGATCCTCGTCCACCGTGCCGTCGGGGCCGGTCGCCTGTTCGACCAGCATCGTGCTCATGAACACGAACTGTTCGACGCGAAAGCGTTGCAGCCCGTCCAGCAGCCGCCGCGTGCCGTCGACGGTGAGTTCCTGGTACAGCGGATTGGGCTCGCCCGAGAAATCGTCGTAGCCGGCCAGGTGGATGACGCTCGCGATCCGCGCGCCATGTTCGTCGCGCAGCCGCTCCAGCGCGTGATCGACCGAGGCATCGGCGGTGAGATCGACCGGGATCAGCGGCATGTCGGCCGTCTTGCCCGGCTCGTCCAGACCGACGACGGTATAGCCGCCCGCCAGCGCATGGCCGAGGACGGTGCCGATCGTTCCCGCCGCCCCGGTCACCACCACCAGGGGTGCACGCTCCTCCGCCATCCGCCGTCCTTTGCAAATCGTGTTGGCGGTGGAGCGTTCCAGCGGCTCGACGGTTCCGGCTTTATCTCGTCATGCGAAGGAAGCCCGTTTTATGTCGTCGTCCACGCTCCAGCATCGTATCGCCATCGTCACCGGGGGTGAATCCGGGATCGGGGCTGCCTGCGTCGCGGCGCTTGCGGCGGCGGGCGCGGACGTCGGCATCTTCTATTTCAAGGACAAGGATGCCGCCGACAGCGGCGTGCGCGCGGTCCAGGCGCTGGGTGGACGCGGCTTCGCGGTGCAGGTCGATGTCGCCGACGAAGCCTCGGTCGAACAGGGCTATGACGCGGTCGCCGATGCGCTCGGCGTGCCGGACATCCTGGTCAATTCGGCCGGCCTCAACATGAGCGGCGTGAAGGTCGCCGACATGCAGCTGGAGCAATGGAACCGGCTGCTCGCCACCGACCTGACCGGCAGTTTCCTCACCTGCCGCCGCTTCGTGCGCGATCTGCAGCCGACCGGACGGCCGGGGGCGATCGTCAACATCACCTCGATCCACGCCTTCGCGATGCGGACCGGCGGCGCCGATTACGACGCGGCGAAGGGCGGGCAGGCGAACCTGACCCGGACGCTGGCGATCGAGGTCGCCAAGCGCGGCATCACGGTCAATGCGATCGCACCGGGGATGATCCTGACGCCGATGAACGACAAGGCGCTGCACGATGCCGACTATCGCGAATCCTTGGAGCGCAACATCCCCGCCGGCCGTGCCGGGCGCCCGGACGAAGTGGCGGGGCTGGCGGTGTTCCTCGCCTCTCCGGCGGGCGCGTACATCACCGGTGCGCAGATCGTGATGGATGGGGGCCTGTCGCTGTTGCAGGGCACGGGCGCCTAGGCGCGGGCGATGGTTCGACCGGTGCTCATCGGGATCAGTAATCCTGCTTAATGGATATTTCGTGCAGCGAAATGGTTCAGTGCCGCTAGGGAGGCGCGCATGGCAGACGGGGCATTCGTTTTCGGGATCAGTGAATTCACTACGCAACCTTGGTCGTTCGACGAGGATGTCGCGCATTATGCGGCAGGCGGCGTCGACGCGATCGAGGTGGTGGAGGCCAAGCTGGACGATGCCCGCCTGGCCGATCAGATGGCGTCCATCGCCGCTGCCGGCCTGACGATCAGCGGCGTCCAGCCGCGCGTGCGTACCTTCTTCTCCAGCCGGATGATGCCCGACCCGCCGGCATTGCAGGACCGCGTCGCCGCCCTGCGCGGCACGATCGAGCGGCTCGCGAAATACGCGCCGGGCGTGCCCTTCATCACCAACACCGGCGCCCATCCCGAGGGCGACATGGCAGACGCAATGCGCGTCGTGGCGCGGGAACTGGGCGAACTGGGGCGGGTCGCCGCCGATCATGGCGTGCTGTTGGCGCTGGAGCCGCTCAACCCCACTTCGGTCAACGTCGAAAGCGCCATCTGGACGATCGACCAAGCGCTCGACGTGATCGCCGACAGCGGCAGCGACGCGGTCGGCCTGTGCCTCGACTATTGGAACATCTGGCAGAACGACGATGTCGAGGGCGCGATCGCCCGGGCGGGTGATCGCATCTTCACGGTGCAGGCGAGCGACTGGCGGCGCCCGCGCTCGTTCGCCGATCGCATCGTGCCGGGCGACGGCAGCATTCCACTCGCCGCGTTACTCGCGGCGACGCGCCGCACCGGATACGACCGCCCCTATGTGATCGAGATCTTCTCGATCGACGTCGAAGATTCCCTCTACGCGACGGATCTCGACGCGGTGATCGCGCGCAGCCGTGCCGGACTGGCACAGGCGTGGGCGGCGGCGGCATGAGCGGGAAGGGGGGCGCAGCCCGACCCGACATCGGCTTCGCGGTCGAGCGGATCGACGACATCGCGATCTTCGGCCCGGACGTGCTGCTCAAGCGCGACCTGATGAGCCCGTACGTCTGGCAGGAACCGGGCGATTCCGGTTTCCACATGCTGCTGCGCGCCGTGCCCGCCGAAGGCGCGGCGGACGCGGATTCGGGCCGCATCTGGTATGGCCGCAGCGGCAGCGACGGCGCGCTGTTCCGCATGGCCGATGAGCCGGCGATCATCGGCGGCACCGGTGACGATGCCGCCGGCTGCGAAGACCCGACGGTGGTGCGCACCGACGACGGCTATACCGTGCTCTACACCGGCGTCGACGATGGCGGCACCGGCCACATGCTGTACGCCACCGGACCGGATATGGCGTCGCTGACCAAGCGCGGCGTCGCGCTGCGCAACAGCAAGAGCGAACGCAACAGCAAGGAAGCGGCGGTGATGCGCGATGGCGATCGCTGGCGGCTGCTCTACGAATATGCGCATGACGGCCATTCGCTGATCGGCCTCGCCGATGGCACCGGGCCGGACGCGGACTGGCATCACCGCGGCGATCCCTTCACGGTCCGCCCGTCGATGTGGGACGATTACCACCTGTCGACCGGGCCGCTGCTGACCGGCGATCCCGACTGCCCTATCATGTTCTACAACGGTGCCGACGCGCAGGCGAACTGGGGCATCGGCTGGGTCGCCTTCACCCCGGACCTCGCTCGCATCGTCGCGCGTGGCGAAGCGCCGCTGATTGCGCCGCCCGACGACGTCGACGGGCCGCGCGACATCGCCTTCGCCGCCTCCGCTGTCGTGCGGGAGGGGCGGATCTGGCTCTATTACTCGCGCAACGACCGCGAATTGCGCCGCGCCACGATCCGGCGGCTGCCTTGAGGCGCGCGTTCGGCGCGAGCGTGGCGCTGCTGGTGCTGCCGCTCGCCCTCGGCGGCTGCGCGGCCCTGTCGCATGGCTTCCTCGCCGCCGCCGGTCCGGTGGCGGACGACCAGCGCCATCTGTTCGCGGTGGTCGCCATCGTGCTCGCCTTCGTCGCGGCGCCGGTGCTGCTGCTGGTGCCGCTCGTCGCCTGGCATTACCGGCGGGCGAACCGGCATCATGCCTATCGCCCCAAATGGGCGTTCTCCTGGGGGCTGGAGGGGTTTATCTGGTTCCCGCCGGTGGCGATCGTCGTGCTGCTGTCGGTGCTGCTGTGGCACGCGACGCATCGCGACGATCCCTATCGCCCGCTGCCCGCCGCATCGGGGGAGGCGGCGGCGCCACTGGTGGTGCAGGCGGTGGCGCTCGATTGGAAATGGCTGTTCGTCTATCCGGACGCGCGCGTCGCCGCGGTGGACCAGCTGGCGATCCCCGTGGGGCGCCCGGTGCGGCTCGATCTCACCAGCGCCACCGTGATGCAATCGATGATGATTCCGCGATTGGGCGGGCAGATCTACGCGATGCCGGCGATGCGGACGCAGTTGAACCTGCGCGCCGATCGGCCCGGACTCTATCGGGGGGCGAACGTGCAATATAATGGAAACGGCTTTCCGAAGCAGACATTCACCGTCCTGGCGCTGCCGCCGCGAGACTATGCCGCGTGGCTGGCGCGGGTTCGCGCCGGTGCCCGACCGCTCGACGCGGCGGCCTGGTCGCAGCTGTCGCGCCGGGCGGTCGCGCCGCAGCCGTCGTTCTACGCCAGCGTCCCGCCCGGCCTGTTCCATCACGTGATGAGGGAAACCGCGCGATGAGCGCCACACCCGTCCTGCCGGCGCTGCTCGGCCGCTTCGCGTGGACAGACCTGCCGATCGTGCGCGCCTGGCAGCACCCCAGCCTCTCCGAGGGCATCGCCGCTGGTGCCGCCATTCTGGTGATCGTCGCCGCCGCCGCGCTGGTGCTGCTGCTGACCCGCTACCGTCTATGGGGCACGCTGTGGCGCGACTGGCTGACCAGTCTCGATCACAAGAAGATCGGCATCATGTATATCGTCGTCGCGTTCGTGATGATGGCGCGCGCGATCATCGAGGCGGTGCTGATGCGCGTGCAGCAGGCAACCGCGATCGAGCATGCGGGCGTGCTGTCCTCCGACCATTTCGCGCAGCTGTTTTCCACCCACGGTTCGATCATGATCTTCTTCATGGCGATGCCGTTCATCACCGGCCTCATCAACTATATCATGCCGCTGCAGATCGGCGCGCGGGATATGGCGTTTCCCTGGGCCAATTCGGTCGCGCTGTGGCTGACCGGCGCCGGCGCGGTGCTGATGATGGTGTCGCTGGTGGTCGGCCGGTTCTCGACCGGCGGCTGGACGGGCTATCCCCCATATACCGGCCTCGCCTTCAGCCCGGATGTCGGGCCGGATTACTGGATCTGGGCGGTGACGCTGGGATCGATCGGCTCGACGCTGGGCGGGATCAACATCGCCTGCACCATACACAAGCTGCGCTGCCCGGGCATGACGCTGATGCGGATGCAGCTGTTCTGCTGGACGTCGCTGTGCACCGCGATCCTGATGATCTTCGCCATGCCGCCGCTGACCGTCGCCACCGCGCTGCTCGCACTCGACCGCTATCTCGGCTTCCACATGTTCACCAACGCGCTTGGTGGCAACATGATGAACTATGCCAATTTGTTCTGGCTGTTCGGCCATCCGGAGGTCTACATCCTCATCCTCCCCGCCTTCGGCATCTATTCCGAAGTCGTCTCGACGTTTTCCGGCAAGCGCCTGTACGGCTATACCTCGCTCGTCATCGCGACGATGACGATCGCGGTGCTCAGCTTCACGGTGTGGGTCCACCATTTCTTCACGATGGGGCAGTCGGCGAACCTCAATGCCGTGTTCGGCATCGCGACGATGACGATCGGCATCCCGACCGGCGTCAAGATCTATGACTGGATCTGGACGATGTTCCGCGGGCGGGTGCGCTTCACCGTGCCGATGCTGTACGCGCTCGCCTTCATGGTGACGTTTACGCTGGGCGGCCTCAGCGGCATCGTGCTGGCGATCCCGCCGCTCGATTACGTGTTCCACAACACCCTGTTCCTGGTCGCGCATTTCCACAACATGCTGATCCCGGGCCTGCTCTACGGCCTGCTCGCCGGCTATCATTACTGGTTCCCCAAGGCGTTCGGCTTCCGCCTCGACGAACGCTGGGGCCGGATCGCGTTCGGCTGCTGGGTGATCGGCTTCTATCTCGCCTTCATGCCGCTGTACGTGCTGGGGGCGAGCGGCATGGCGCGGCGCACCGCCGAGATCCTGGAGCCCGATTTCCGCCCCTGGCTGTACGTCGCGCTGGCAGGGGCCTTCGTCGTGCTTGCGGCGCTTGCGTCGCTGATGGTGCAATTGTGGGTCAGCATCCGCAATCGCCACGCGACCGAGGTGTGGGCGGGCGATCCGTGGGACGGCCGCGGCCTGGAATGGGCGACCTCCTCGCCGCCGCCCGAGTATAATTTCGCGGTGTCGCCGCAGGTCGACGGACCCTATCCCTTCTACGACGGCAAGCATGACGGCCCCGCCATCGCGCCGCCCGACCGTTACCATCCCATCACCACGCCGCGGCCGAGTGCGCTGGGGCCGGTGATCGGCATCGCCGCCCTCCTCACGGCACTGGGTCTGGTATGGCACGCCTGGTGGCTGGCGATCGTCGGCATGGTCGCGGTCGTCGCGACTGTCATCGTCCGCAGCGCCGTGCGCAACGTCGACCGGACAATCCCGGCCGCTGAGGTCGAGGCGACCGACCGCCACTGGCGCGATACCGTGAAGCGGACGCCGGCGATCACCCGCGCGCTCGAGATCAGCACCGCCAATCGCGGCGTCGCCGACCCCGCGGCAGAGGCAGCGGCATGACCGCCGCCCGCGCGCCCCATCCCGGCCCGGTGCTGGACGATCACGCCGACGTGCCAGATCGCGAGGCCGAACAGGGCCTGTTCGGCTTCTGGCTGTTCCTGATGAGCGATGCGATCATCTTCGCGCTGCTCTTCGCCACCTATGGCGTGATGCTGGCGGGAACGGCCGGCGGCCCGACGCCGCAGGACGTGTTCGAACTGCGCCCGGCCTTCATCGAAACCTGCCTGTTGCTCGCCAGCAGCGTGACCTGGGGCATGGCGTCGCTGTCGCTGAAATACCGGGATTCGCGGGTGCGGCTGCTGGGCTGGATGGCGATCACGCTGCTGCTCGGCATCGGCTTTCTCGTCATGGAGTTGCGTGATTTCGCGACGATGTTCGCGCACCACGCCTGGCCGCAGCGCAGCGGCTTCCTGTCGGGGTTCTTCGCGCTGGTGCCGCTGCACGGGCTGCACGTCGCGACAGGATGCCTGTGGATCATCGTCATGGCGGTACAGGTGGTGACGATCGGTCTCGACGAGCGGGTGAAGATCAACCTGCTGTGGCTGGGGCTGTTCTGGCATTTCCTCGATATCGTCTGGATCGCGATCTTCTCGGTCGTCTATCTGCAGGGGCTGGCGGCATGAGCGAACGCGCACGCGAGACGCGATCCTACGTCGTCGGCCTGGTGCTGGCGCTGCTCCTGACCGGGGCCGCCTTCGCCGGCGTCGATTGGCACTTCGCCGATCGGGGCACGACGCTCGCCGTGGTCTTCGTCTTGGCGCTGGTGCAGGCCGTCGTCCACTTCCGCTGTTTTCTCCATATCGGCCTCGGCCGCTCGTCCCGGCACGATCTCATGCTCCTGCTCTTCTCCAGTCTGATCGTGGTGTTGATGGTCGCAGGAACCCTGGTGGTGCTCGGCAATCTGGCGACCCGGATGCACTGACCGCCCCAGCCGCTAACCGATGTTTCGTATTACGAGGTGGAACCCAGGCCAAGGTCGTGTAATTAAAATGACATGGGTAGAGCGATCACCGAAGAGGAATATCGTGCACTGGCCGGTTTCCGCCGGGAGCTGCGCGAATTCCTGTCCTTCAGCGAGACGGCGGCGCAGGGTGCCGGCCTGACTCCGCAGCAGCATCAGGCGATGCTCGC
The DNA here is from genome assembly GCF_058313455.1 of Sphingomonas sp. SP5. Classification (NCBI taxonomy): domain Bacteria; kingdom Pseudomonadati; phylum Pseudomonadota; class Alphaproteobacteria; order Sphingomonadales; family Sphingomonadaceae; genus Sphingomonas; species Sphingomonas sp. SP5. Next base: position 125,597 of record NZ_JBZFLF010000003.1, read on the forward strand.
CATCCGTGCGGCGCCCGATGCGGCGATGCTGATCGGCGAGCTCGCCCAGCAATTGGCGCTGCGGCCGAACAGCGTAACCGGCCTCATCGACCGGCTGGCGAAACAGGAACTGGTCGAACGGCGCGAGACGGACGGCGACCGGCGCCGCGTGCCCGTGTCGCTCACCGAAAAGGGCGAGGAACTGATCGAACACCTCGCCGAGGCGCACCGCGGCGAACTGCGCCGGATCCGCCCCCTGCTCGCCAACATCCTGCTGCGGATCTGAGGCCACTCGCTGCCGGCACTGACGTACACGGTACGTTGGCGCGCCCGAGGTGAAAGCGATGGGCACTCAGATCATTGGGAGATTTCCGTCCTGAGGGCTGGTTGACCGCGAATTTTGCAACCGTTCCCGTCGTCCCCGTCGGGATAAGTATCTCACTCGCAAGCCATTCACTGCATCTTTTGCACGATCGGAATAGGTGCGAGAAGAGACGCCCGACTGGCAGATGGTAGCCCATCCATCAGCTGCGGCCTGTCATCAGCGGTGAAGGCGCCAACTGCGCGATTGCTGTCCCACCCGATCTGAACCTTCTGCCGCACGCCGCCAACGCTTCGCGCAAACTCATCTTCAATAATCTTACCCACACCTTCCTCAACGAACCGGGATGCGTGCACGGCCAGCACGGCTTTGGCGAATTCATTGCTCTCCGTCCGCGTCTCGCCGCGCCGCAACGCAAGCCGGCGTCCTACCTTCCGAAATAGGCGCGCCGCGACGGTGATCTGAGTTGATCTGCCCTCGTCGCCGATAGTCACGACCAAGGACGAGGCAGGGTCGTACAGCTTGCTCGAGATTATTCGATCCCGTCGGCTCCAGACCAGTTTCCCGACCCATGGCAGGTTTGGGCCGTCCCAGCCGAACAGCAGCAACTCCAACCCCCGCTTCGTTCCGAAGCGATGGTCGCGAAGGTAGCGCTCGGCGATCACTTTGGCGAGGTTGACCAGCCCCTCGGCCGTAGGCAGTGGCTCCCCGCCGCCGACGCTACTCAGCGCACCCATTGCCCGTTGGATATGGGCGATGACGGTGAGGGCCTCGAAGCAGTGTCCGGCGAACCCGATCCCGATGGTGGTTTCGTGGTAGGGATCGACATGCACGCCCAAGCCGGGCGAGAGGGAATCGACGTGAAAGCAGCGAACTTCAATGGCAAAGAGCTTGATCGTGCTGTCGGAGTGCGTGTGCCATGTGCCGCTCGTCTTCTCCGACGCCCGAGCGTCGGCCAACGCGGCGACTGACCTGACGCCGAACGCCTCATCCAGCCAGCATGCGACGACCGTCATTGGCGCGATCCCTGCCGAAACGCCTGCGCCGCCATCACCGCCAACTATCGCCTAGAGCTTGCCCCATAGCCAGCTTCATCATTTCGAACTCTATCGCAGTCCACATTTCGTTGTCGCTGATGTTCCCAGCAAACATCGCAGTGTGCGACGCGAATGGTTGGAACGGATCTTTCCACGTGGTGACAATGGTCCCGTTAGGTCCGAGATCCTCTTCGGCCCCCGCGCCCAGCCACTCCGGTGGCAGCGGAAGGAGCGCGTTGGGATTGTGGATCAGTACTGAGCCGTCGCGCCATGGCTCCAGCGGAACGTCCGGATCGCCGACCTCGAACGCGAACGGTTGCGGGCGGGTCGCGTTGGGATCCAGGTCTAGGCAGTTGCCGTAGCGCACCATCCGGACCGCGTCTGATCGATATGCACCCTGGTGGCCAATGCGCGCGAATTTTGGAATTGTGCCGGCGTTGCAGAACAGCACTGCGGAGATGTGCTCCGCCTCTGGCTGCGCAAAGAAGTTCGACGGTATCGTTTTCGAGCCGACGTGTTCGGCTATCGCGTCTGCCTCTACCACCAAATTTCCGACTTTATCAAAGCGGAACCGGTGATCCACTCCCAGAAGGTACTGCGATAGCGCAATCGACGAAAGCGTCAGCGATCCATCCCCGTGAAAGGTTTCGATTGCCAGCACCAGCGGGAGTCCGGCGACGTGAGGGAGTTCCCAATACCGTTTTTGGAGCTTGGAATAGAGCGGGCTGCCGAGCTTGATCGCGACCTCGTGTTTGAGGTATCGCATGGCTTCCTCACGACCCTTCGGCGGCTTCCGCTGCACCGGGACGTACGGCTGATAATTCTTCGCTGGGGGCGGGTTAGCCGTCACGGCCTCAACCGCCGCGGTCACCCCGTCGCGGGAGATAAGGAAGTCCGGCCGGTCGTGGGTGCGGTCGATTGAGTGCCCGCCTTCGGTGAAGAGAGCCTGCAGGTATATCTCGAAGGTGCGCGCGTCGAAGCCGTGGGTCTGAAATTGCTCGGCGAAATTGCCGTCCGGGTCCGTCATGGTTGCCGCAATCTCGCGCAGGACTGCGCGCGCTGGAGCAAATTTCGGATCGTCGCGCGTTTTCAGATACTGCGGATGCAGTTCGTTGTCAGGCTTGAAGGCTCCGAAAAGATCAATGCTCATACTAGTGATCTACTCGGATCTGCGTAGATATCTACCCCGCCTCAACGTCTTGCTATCGGGCGGAGGGTCAGCCTCCATACCATTTTGCAGTTAGCGGTGCTCAGGGCTATCCGGCCGGGTTGATTTTGGCGCGCCCGGGATGAAAGCGATTGACACTCAGATTGCTGGGAAATCTGATCTTGAGGGCGGTCCGACGGCAGCGATGCGCCCAGCTACGGCCATTTAAGCTGATTCGCCGCAAGCCCGAAACCTGCCGATTATTCATCTTGTCCTCTGCACCTCAACAAGCTGACCAAGGGAGCGCACCTAGTCGTTGTTCGACCAGTGCGCATGCTTCTCCGTATTGCTCTCGAACCAAAGCAATCCATTGTAGCGCACGCGGATGTCTGGGTGTCGCTTCTTCTTGAGCGTCGTCGCGCGGCGTTCTCCGATCACTGTCCAGATAGGCTCGAGGTCGTTCTTCCGTGCCAAGGCTAGGAACGGGTCGCGGCGGACAAGGACGTAACTGCCCCGATCGCCACCCCTGGCTCTTCCCGTGACGATCGTCGGTGCTCCTTTCGCATCGAGGAAGACGCCGAGGTTATTCATATCTGCCATGAGTCCCAGACCACGGATCAGCCAGGGTATCGGCACGTGCCGGGAGAACCCGTTGGGCAGGCTCCCGTCGAGATGGCTCTCCCAGAGGAAGTCTGCGGTGGGCCGTATGACTCTGTAACTGCGGGACTTTCCGATCAGGCGAGCGTCGAGTGTCGTCCAAGGTTCATCGCGCCACGTGTCGCGTCGCGCCAGCTCGCCGACGTAGGGACCGTCGGTCGTCTGGCCCGGTAGCCATTCGTGGAAGTCGTATGCGTCGGCGACTGCGTCTTCGATCAGGCGCGCCCTGTCGTCGGGAGAGAGGAGCACGGCGGCGAGGAAGTGGAAGTCGCTCTGGAGCCACGGCGCATCCAGGTGCCGGTCCTCGCGTTCGGCGTCGATGTCGTGCCCCGCGTAGCGATAGAGGGTCAACCAGCCCGGCTCGCCAAGGTCAGGGCAGGTTGCCAGGGCGAGGCGGCTGCCAGGCAGGTCCGGATCCGCCACCCAGTCGCCCCTCCGCTCGACCGGCAGCGATTCGCAGACGAGTGGCGGGACCTGCGGCAGGTCGGCCCGCGTCGTCGTCTCTTGGTCGGCAGGCATGATCGAAGGTTCGAGGTCGCGGGTGAACTCAACGTCGAGCGGATTGTCGTAGACCGCGGCACCGCTTCCCCATTGCGGCTTCATCCAGAAGTTGTCCGCGAGGCGCGCCAGCAGTTCCATCATGGCGATCCGCTGATATTTCTTGCCGATCCGCTCGATGCGACCACCCCGCTCGCTTCTTCCGGAAAGATATCGGTCGCCCGGGAAGCGTTCCGCCGTCCAGCCGAACGAGAGCGCCCGGTTGGCCACCCAGACCTTGCATTTCTGCGCATCGAACTCCGCGCCCTTGCCCTTGCCTGGGATGATCCACTCGTGGCCACCGCTTCCCATCACCCAGGCGTTCGCCTCGGCCGCGTAGCGCTTGCGCTGCGGGGGCGTCAGGAGCGCTAGGAGCGATGCCGTCGCACGGACGATCCGGCGACGGTCGGCTGGGGGGACGATTACCTCAAAAGAGTCGCGATCGAAGCTGACGCGCCTTTCTGCATAGGCGGTGCGGAGCTCGGAGAACGCACTCTCAATGTCGCTCCGGCCGGCAACGACTTCCTTGAAGAACGCCTCCCCGCTTTCGTCCGCCGTGATCGGACGCGGCCCAGACAGGCGAGCTTCCGAGAAGCGGTGCACGCGTCCTTCCAGGACGTAGCGGCCGAAGTCGGCTAGGCCGTCGTAGCAGGAACTCAGGATCGAACGCGCGCCAACCCGCTCGCCGCGGGCGTCGACGCGAGCCTTCGTGACGCTGAAGCTGGGGGGCGTCGAGCCGTAAGGCGGGCGGCAGCGCACGAGATCGACGGATGGATCGCACGAGCCCACCGATACGGCCAGTTCTATGGTCCCGCGCGCGTAGTCCCTGGCAAGCAGGTGAACTGGGGCGCCGCCCTCGAAGCAGTTACGCCAGGCGACGCTCGCGAATTTGCCCAGGGTGGCGGGATCCGGCGTCCTCAGCGCTGCTCCGTACAGCGCGGCGTAGAGCCGTTCCACGACGTAAGGATCGTCGCAGCCGGTGAAACGCTCGAACAACGGCGCGGCGAGCGCGGGGCGGGTCGCGAGGATCGAGAGGACCGCCTTCGACGCCGTGTCGCGGATGCGGGCGCTCGTGCTGGCGCAGCTCCAGGCGAGGGTCACGAGCGCGAGGCCCAAGGTAGCGTCGGAGGCCTGGCCGGCGCCTGAATTCAGGCTCCAGTCCGTGAGGCGGACGAGTGGGTGACCAGGATCGTCATGGGCGGCGTTGATCGCGACTGTCCAAAATGCGTCGCGCTCGGCGATGGTCCGCGAGATCAGGTTGCGGTGGAGGAGCTCGACATTCCAGGGGTGATCCTCGACGACCGCGAGTTCGACCAGCAGCGCGGTGATGTCCTCCTCATGTCGGCTGAGGCGGTTCAGCAGTTCGAGCGTCCGGTCGGAGAAAGCCGTTGGCGAACGCCAGCGGATGCTGTCGACGAAGGCGTCCTCGACCGGCCATCTGTCCCACCAGTCGTCGAACCCGCCCGGCAGCTCATCGACCAGTTCCACGCCATAGCGGTCGGCGAAATGCAGGAAGAGCGCGTAGAACAGCCCGCTCCACTCGTAGGCGACACCATATTCTGCAAGGAGAAAGGCGAGCTTGCCGCCCGGTTCGAATAGGCCAGCGGGGGACGGCACCCCTTCGAGCAGTGCACGGGCCACGAGATGGTCGCTGAAGCGCTGGAACGAGAAGCGGACCACGTCGACAGGGACCGCAAGCGGATCCTTGGGGTTGGTGCCCGGGTCGGGATCGTATCTGAGCAGCCCCTGGAAGCGCAGGGTCTCGAGCCAGGTCTTGCTCGCTGGAGGGGCGAACCCCTCGAACGCCTGCTCGACGATCCGGTGCGCGTCGCCGCGCCGGACGCTGTCCCGCATGGCGTCCGCCATGGACGTCGCCAGCGCCAGCACGGCCGAGCGCAGCGGTCCTACGAGCACATCGCTACCGTCGTAGCTCGTGCCGAGATGCCGACCGGTCGACGTCAAGTAGAAGTTCAGCACCTCGCTGGTGCCCCGCATCCCGCGGGGGAAAGCGGTGCGCCCCTCGGCTTGGAGCGCAAGGCACGTCGTCCGCAGAAACAACGGATTAGAGAATTCGGGGTTTAGCCAAGGCGTTGCCGGGCGTACGATCCCGCGCTTGTCCATGTAGACGCGCGCGGCCCGCTCGACGTCGGCGGGGGTCTCGAAGCCCGTGATCTCGACCGTCGTCGCCATCTGCGCGACCGCGGGCATGATCAGGTGATCCAGGTATTCGCGCCGGCATGACACGCACAGCGCCAGATTGGGGAAGGTGAGCACCCGTCGCGCGAATCCCTGCAGCGTGCTCCTCCAGAGCGCCGCACCGGCACCTTCATTGAGCGCGTCGATCGCGACGAGTCCCCGTGTCCCTTCCGCCTCGGCCCGGGCCGACAGCGCACCCAGCATCTTGTCGAAGGTGGACTGGCCCCATTCGAAGTGCGCAAGCGTCTGGTTCTCGGGAGTACCGTGGGTGGTAAAGTCCGTCCCGATCATGAATAGGGCCGGCGCGCGGCTTGCCAGCGCGCGCTCGATCTCGGAGGCAATGAGGTGCGATTTGCCCGAGCCAGCTCTCCCGTCGAGCAGGGCGAAGCGTGTCGCATCAGCCCTGCACGCGCTGGAGGCGGTCAGTCGCAGTACGTCGCCGACGGCGTCCTGCAATTTTCGCAGGCCGTGGAGATGGTAGTCGAGGGAGGCTCGGTCATTGCCTTCTTCGATCGGAATCGGCGTCGTCCCGTCGGACGGGGCGGTCTTGTCCTTGTCCTTGGCCTTGCGCAGGAGGTCGCCGTCGGCCTCGATCGACTCGAACAGCAGCTGTCGCAGTTCGAGCGCGGTGCTCTCCCAGCCGGAGTATGCTGCTTCGTCGCGCGGCCCCGGAGGCTGCGCCATGCTGTCGATCAGCTTTGTGGCGAGTGCGTCGATCGTCTCCAGTCGCGCGCCGTCCGCGCTGCCGAGCAGGGCCGGCCGACGGCCAAGGCGTCGTGTATCGACGAGAACGGCGCGCGTCGTCGCGATGGCTTGGCCGAGGGCGGCGTTGTGCAGCAGGCCGTCAAAGACCGACCGCGTCGATACGTCGACGTGGTCCTCGGGGTGATACCGTTCCTCGAGTGCATCGACCGTTCGTTGGCATTCCTGCGCAAGCCGCTCTGGCGTCAGTTCAATCGCGCCGAACCAGTAATCGGAGAGTCCAATCGTCTCCGGCCTGGTAAGGAGTTCCTCGATGTCTGGTGCCGTCCAGGGGACGAATTCGACCTCCCGGCCGAGAGCCGCCGCATTAGCCGTCCATTTGGCCTTACGCGTGTCCCACTCGCTCCAGCCGTTGGCGGTGGGCGCGCCCGCCTTGGTCCGCCGCCTCGTGGGCCCGGTGAGTGAGCAAGCGATGGCGATGTGCATCGTCGTCATCGCCGAGTGGGTAGAGAGCGCGGTGTCGACCGAGTTGTCGATCGCGGCCCAGTCGATGCCGGCGGAGGTGACATAGAATTTGGCCTGGTATCCGACCTCCTCGCCGTTCTTCAGCAGCCAGACGGCTTCGACCCCGCCGTCGCCCCCCGCGCCATGAATCCGTCGGAACTCGGAGCTTCCGTTCGGCGGCACGCGCCTGGCGATCTGGCAAACCAGTTCCTCAAACGTCTCGCGCTGGCCGGCAACACCGGCGATGATTCGGGTGAAATCAAGCATTCCTTGAAACCCGACGGACGTTTCCGCTAGCTGTGGTCACGATCTTCATCGGTACACTGATGTCACTTTGTGGTGCCCTGTCGATAGCCACCATATCGGCTCACAGGCTTTCGCGGGAAAAACGCATCCCCTTTGGCCGCGATCGCGCCGCTTTTCTTAACTTCCCGATTGATATCGGTTGCCGCGCCAGCCGTCGCGTGATCGGGTGCGACCATGGCAAGACGACGTGAATCGCCCGATACCTCGCCCGGCGCGCTCAGTAGCGCGGCGGCCGACGGCACGTTGGAGGCGCTGTTTCGCGATGCGCTTCTCGCGCTCGACGACGATGCGGGCCGTCTCTTCAAAGCGTCGGTGGCCGACGCCCATCGGGCAGGCCTGATCGACTTGGCCGCCACGGCGACGGGGACGCCCGGACCCGTCGACCACTTTGCCGGCACGGTCTACGGTGCCGCCATCGAGGCACTCGAGTTGGACCCAACGACCGTCATCGGCATGGCGAACGCGTTCACGGCGCGCTCGAGGGACGGAACCGTCCCCTACTTCATGTTCGATGCGGTCGCCGGATGGGCAGCCCGCGACGAGCGTCGTGTCAACGCCATGCTTCAGGCGATGGCCGACGGAGACGTGCCCGCTTCGCTGCGGATTGCCACGCTACAGGCCGGCCTGCGGGTCGACCGCGCGAGATACCTTGCGCTCGTCACGACGATGCTAGTCAACGGTGACGCCGCGGAAGCAGACGCGGCGGGCTTCGTGCTCGGCACGGTCTCGACCGCGGAAGAGACCGAGATGTCCATTGTGTCGGATGCTATATACGCCGCGCTTTCCGCCGGTGATCCCGAACGCCGGGCGAGCGCGTTCGAGGCCGCACTCACCATTGGCCTCCGGGAGGGCAGCGACCCGGCAGGCGCCGAGGCGGTGCTGGACGCGGTCGCCGACCAGGCAGACGCGCGCCTCCGCCGCATCGCGGCGACCCGCATGTTCATGACCAGGGACGCGATATCCGACGGGCTTCGGCGGCGCTTTCTGGCGCTGCTCGGAGGGGTTGAGAAGGGTGAGGCCGACACGATCGAGGCGGTCAACATGGCGATCGCCCAGCGGCTGCGTGGCGTCGAGGGTGAGCCATACCGGGACCTGCTCAAGCACATCCTGGCGAGTGGCATCGCCGACATCGAGGCGATGGACGACAGCGCCCACCAGATCCTCACGGCGAACGACGGGTCGCTCGAGGCGGTGGTCGAGGATTGGATTGCGGACGGGGCGGACAGGCTGATCGACGCGGTGCGCGACATCACCTCCATCCCGGCGTCAACGAAGGAAATGACGCTCGAGCTGGACTTCGGCCGCTTTGAGCTCAGCGCGGAGCAGACCCTAGCCTCGGCGAGGAAGGTCGTCAGCAGCCTCATGATCCAGCCGGTGACTGCGACATCCATCATCTTGAGCCTCATGCGCACTGGCCAAGCGGATGCCGGGGACGGCCTCGAGGCACTCCTCTTCAACCCCGTGCTGATCAGTTACTGGGACGGTCCGAAAGAGTATCTCGAGAGCGCATCCCCCAGCCAGCCGTCCATCGTTCAGGAGCGCATATCGCGCCTGCTGTCCTCACTCGCTAATTATGAGGGCGCGGTGCGATCGACCGGCGTCATCCCGGAGTTGGGTCCCACGGCACGGCAGAGCTTCCTGCGACAGCTGTATCGCACCGAGGCGCAACGCAAGGTCCGTGAGGATATGCCGAAGCGATCCGGAATCATGGACCTCATCCCGATCACGCGCGTGCTGCACGGCGACAGCGTTGTGAGCGAGGTGTTCACCGGCGATGGTCTGCCGCAGCGGCAGGAGTTCCGGATGGGCACCGTATCCCATTCCATCCCGCTGGCGCGGCTGGACGCGATCGATCCGGTCGGATTCTGGTATCAGCGCATCGTGCTATCCATGGGGAAAGCGCCGTGATCACGCCGATCATCCGCGAATATTTTAAGGGTCTAAAGGAACAGAACGAGCTCGACGTCGTGATCCCCGATCTGTTGACGAGCATGGGATTCGAGGTCGTCCGCAGGCCGGTTTCCGGCAACAGGCAGTATGGCGCGGATGTCATAGCCGTCGGCACCGACGCCGACGGTGAGCGGAAGCTGTTCGTTTTCTCCATAAAGCGCGGCGACCTGACGCGGCAGGAATGGGCGGGTGCGGACCAGGCGCTTCGGCAGTCGCTCGACGAGATCAAGGACGTCATCCTCAACAACCGTGCTCCCGAGCACCAGGGCCTGAAGGTCGTAATCTGCATAACGCTCGGCGGCATCGTGCCCGAGGCGATGGAGCCGCTCATCAACGGCTACATGCTGTCCAACCGGACAGATACGCTGGACTACCAAGTCTGGACCGGGGACACGCTGACCCGCAAAATTCTCGACGGCGCGCTCCGCGAGGAGCTGTTCTCGGGCGAGCTGCGGTCGCTTCTGAGGAAGGCGGCTGCGACGGCGGACGACCCCGAGCGGTCGATCGCGCATTTCGAGCGGCTCGTTGCGAAGGTCGCGCAGGGCGAGGCCGATCCCGTGGCGAAGGTCCGAATTCTCTACCTCGCCTTGTGGATCCTGTTCGTCTGGGGTCGGGATGCAGGGAACCTGGAGGCACCGTATCAGGCGAGCGAGATCGTGACACTGAGGGCCTGGAACCTGTTGTACCGGCAGATCGAGGGAGATCGGGGTCGCCGGCTCGACGCCAGTCACTCTTTTCACCAGGTCGTCAGCCTGCACCTTCAGATATGGGACGAGCTGTACGGGAAGAAGGTCCTGCCCCACGCGGGAAAACTGCACGTGCTCAGCTTCGCCGTCGGGTCCGTCGACGGCCTCGACATCAACCTGTCGATGTTCGAGACCGCGGGCCGGGTGGCGATGGGTGGGCTCTGGCAGCTCTGGATGGAACCCGGAGAGGGCGCCGCGCCGCAGACCTCGGACCTCCCCAATTGGCCGGCGAGGAGGATCGCGGAGGCATTGGGACGGATGCCGTTCGCCAACCCGACGCTACTGACGCCGTTCGCCGACCACCATTCGACTGACCTCGCCCTAGCGCTCCTGCTCCTGTGCTCCGTGCGCGACACCAGGGACGCGGCACGTCAGTGGGTTCGCGAGGCGGCGCAGCGCATCATGTTCGCCTACCGACACCATGGCCGCTATCCTTCGGACGACGGAAGTTATGGCTTCCTCCTGCGGCATCCGGAAAGCGCGACCGATGAATACCGGCAGGCGGCGATGGCGGCGAGCGTAACCATGCCGCTCCTGGCGACCGTCGCCTACATCCTGGACGATGCGGACACCATCGCCGAGATCGGGGAATTCCAGCAGGCTGAGGCGTCGAACTGCAGCTTCCAGGCCTGGGTCCCCAACAGCCGGACCGAGAATAAGATTTGGCAGGGAGACCCGTGGCAGGGATCATCGATCACCGGGCTCAAGGTCGGGACCGATGGCTCGGAGTTAATTGCGGCGCAGCGGGCCGAGGCGCAGGCCAATCCGGACTATCCCGCTCTTTCCGCTATACGTCTCGAGCACTGGCCGGTCCTCCTGCTCGCCTGCCGTCGGCTCAGGTTGCCCGTGCCCCCTCAGCTTTGGATTAAGTTGATGGACGAAATGAGACCGCCCGAGCCCGCGAAGGGAAATATTGAAGCAGCGGGTGGCTCTAGCGGTGAAGGCAAAACTACTTAATCGACGAACGTTTTTCGCCGATCGACCGCAGTTCGGCCCGCCAGGCGGGGTCGGGTGTCCGGCGGAGGTCGAAGGATTTGCTCATTGCCACGCGTAGGTCTTGTCCTTTTGCCATTGCAAGCTGCTTGCGCAGTGCTTGACGGCATAGGAGGCACCGAGCGCGCCCGCATGTTGGAATCTGATCCGCGCATTCTTCACCAGCGTCGTGATCCGCGGCTCGGCTCCGGCCTGGGGCTCGACGAGCAAAATATGCGAAACGTCGTTGGCTTGATCTTGGCCGATGACCTCGGTCGTCACCAAGACGAACCGGCTCGGCACGATCCGGGTATTTTCGACACTGCGCGAGCCCGCGAGCACGGCATTGACGGCCTGCTGAAACAGTGTCGTTGCGTAACGACGCACGGGGCCGAAGCGCCGGGGTGGCGCCGCGCCGCCTAGGCTAGCAAGCCAGCCGTCCAGCGTGACGGTCATCGGCACGGTCGGCTTCAGCTCGGCGCCTTCGTCGAGCGCCCGTTCGCGCTCGGCGAGCCAATCCTCATACCGTTCGCCCAACGACCCGTCGTCGGGCATAAACTCACGAAACCTGTTCCATTCGGCGCGGTCGAGTTCTGGGAACACCAAGCCGACCGGCGGAAAATCGTCGCCGGCGCTGTTCACTCGAGGCCGACCGTTGACGTAGAAGTCCGAGCTCTGGCCGAGCGGCGGCGCCGGCTTGACGAAGGTCTTGCCGTCGAGATCGAAACCGGTGTCGAGAACCGGTCTTTTGGTCATCTCTTTCGAGAGACCATTCCTGATCGCTTCTGTCATCGCTCGCTCAGCGTAGCCATGGAAGGCCTCGTGCAGCGCATCATATTCTGGAAAGGGCTGGTCTAGGCTGATTGGCACGTAGTGGATCGGCCATAACGCGAGAGTGTCGAACCCGTCGCTGTGGAGATAGGCGCCGGCAACGACAACGCCGTCGATATCGTCGGTATCGTTGCGCGCTCGGCGGCCGGCCAGCTCGCAGATCTCGTCATGGTCGAGCGCCGTGTTACCGTTATTGACGAGCAGCAGGATCGATCTTTTGGTGTTGGGGAACTCCGACCGCGTCTGGACAAGCTGGCCCTTTGCGCTTTTGACCGCGCCCTTGATCGGGCTCTCCATCGCGCGGTCGTAGGCCCGTTGGCCTTTCAGATCGAGCTGGCCGCGATCGAGTACATAGACCGGACGGTTCGGGTCTAGCGCCGTGAAGATCTCGGCTAGCTTCCGTTGCCGCTCGATCTTGCTCAGCCCCTCGTCCTCGAGGATCTTCAGCTCGATCACGGATTCGCCGAGGATGTAGTCGGCATTACGCTTCTGGCGTTCGGCCTGGTCGGGATGGGCACGCCGCCCACCGGCGGCCTCGATGATCTCGTTGCAAACATCCTCGGTCAGAGGCCGGATGCGGGTGGTCGCGATGCCGATCATGGGCGATCACGCCGGTTCACTGGCGCGCCCCCACCAGCCCGATGCGGTGGTTGTTTGGACGAGGTCGGATACGGCTTCTTCGATCTCTTCGGCGTTCATGCGGTTTGACAGGTCCAACGGGCTGACCCGCATCGGCGGGCGGAGTCATTGGGCGGACGATAGGGAACGTCCGCCCGATAGTCATTCGTAGTCGTGCGACGTCACGCCGCCGCTCGCAGTCTTTCCAGTGGCAGGGCGTCGGCATAGCTCGTGCCGGCGGGAACGAAGACGGACCCGGGAAGCTCGAGGCCGTGCACTCGATCGGTCATTTCTCGCCAGCGGCGGTTGGCCCGCTCGACGCCGCGCTTGATGCGGTTGCGGGGCGGCAGCGCCGAAGCGGTCAGGACGGACCGGGGCCCAACAGACCAACGGTGCGTGTCGCTCAGCAGTTCAACGTACGCGTCTTCGCTGGCCAGGTAAGGCTGCACGTTGGCATGCCATTCGACGTGGACGTTGGCGCGGGTGGCCAGCGAGATGCCGATCGGTCCATCGGCGATGGGCAGATCGAATTGGACGAGGATCAGGTCGCGGCCGGTCTGTTCGACGATGGCGGCGACCTCGATCGCCTCCGCGAAGGTCTTGCGTCCGCCTGAGGCGAACGCCACCGGATTCCCGATCGGTGCGTATTCCGGATAGCCCATCGCCACGCGCAGGCCGAAGGTCCAAGCCTGCATGGTGTCGATCGATTGATTGATGCTCATGTCGATGATCTCCTTTGAGGCCGTGGGCCCCTATTCCTTTTCCGCCCCTTACAGAGGCCATGATCACCTCAGCGGCATGCCGCCGGCGCGAGGAATTTCAGCTTGCGGGCTTCCGCCGCGAAGGCCGCAGCGACGAGGTCGTCACCATATTGCTGCCAGTCAGCGGCGTAGAGTCGGTGACCACAATGATCGGCGATGAAGCTGGCGAGTCGCCGCGTCGCTTCCAGCATCGAGGCGCCGCCGCCGGACAGATGGCGCCATCGCATGAGCAGCGCCGCCGTGGTCATGACGTCACCCTCGCACACCGAGCGGACGGCCGACCATTTCCCTTGCTGCATCAACTGAGAGACAAGGTCCGGCCGACAGGTCAGCTTGGCCGGAATGCCAAGCCGGGCTGCGAATTCGGCGAGATGGGCAGGCGTAGCACCGCCACACATCTCGCTGCACAGGTCGAGGTGCCCCGAGGCGTCACGTCGCCATGGTGATTGCAGCCCGGTGAGATTTGGTGGCAGCCGTAGTCCCGCATCCAGCGCGCCAATCAGGATCTGCGGCAGGTCGGTGTGGAAGCCACCCCAGGTCACAAGTTGGACGTGGCCGAGCTGCTCCATGTCGGCGAAGAATGCCTTGAGGCCGCCGGCTTCGTCTTGCTCCGGCAGCCCGCGGGTCTCTAGGCGGACCGGCCGCAGGCCGTCTTCAGCGTCGGTCATCACCAGCCAGGACAGGGTGGTGATCCGGTGACAGGGCCAACGCGGTGTCACGCGCGGATCGCGCGGCAACAGATGCGCAGCATCGGCGGGAAGGAAGCGTTCGCTCGCCTGGTAGCGGGCATGGGCTTCAAGGTCATAGGCGCGTTCCGCATCGAGGACGACGACGAAACGGGGCGACGTGCTCTTAAAAAGCGAGGTGAGATCGTGATGCATGGTGGTTCTCCGGCGGGCGCTGCGCGCCCAAGCGTTAAGGAAAGGGAGGTCAGCGGGCGGCCGGCGGATCGGCGCGCCAGCGGTCCAAGGCGCGAAGGGCGGCCTGCGCAGGGTGGTCGGCATCGTCGAAGTCGCCGAAGGCTCGCGCCCAGCATTGCCAGCCGGCGATCGCCTCCTCGATCAACTCGGCCGCGGTAGTGGTTGGGTTGGGCAGCAGGACGGTGGGCATCTCCGCATCGCATTCGTCGACGCGGGTTCCCAAGGGGCATACACAGGGCATGAGCATCGCGGGCGCTTGGCGAATGTGCCAGGTGTGTCCCCGCGGCATGTCGCGCCAGCGGCCCGCGGTGTCCGCGGCAGCGGCGACTATGTGCGCATGTCGCGTCTGCTCGGCCAGTGCGAGCAGACGGCGCGGGACGCTGCCCCAATTGTGCCAGCTGATGATGCCACCGGCCGCAGGTATACGCGGCTCCAGCCAGTCGAGTAGATCCTGGGGGATGTCGCCTTTGCCCAGACAACGAGAGTCGCCGCTGAAGCGGTAGCCGCCGACGTCATCCGGCGTGACGGATAGGAGCCCGATGCCGCAGAGGATTCGAGCGTCCGGCCGGTGACCGGCGGCCGGACAGGCGCCGATGGTCCGGACGGCAAGCGCGATCGAAGCGGGCGCGAATCCGCGCTGCTCAATCGACAGGTCGATGAGAGACATGGTTATTCCTCGAGATTGGCCGCAACGCGGCCGGGTTGGATCAGTCGGCTGCGGACAGCAGATGGGCGATGTGGGCCTGTGCTGCGGGATGGTCCGCCTGTTCGAGCCAGACGGCGAGATGACTGCTGATGACAGCGGCGATGCTGCGGCCGACCGGATTAATGGAGGCGAGACGGCGAATGATGAGGCGGAAGGTGGCGATCGCATCAATCTGCGCATCTTGCTCGATGTCGCGGACATCGGAGCGCACCCAGGCGGAAAAGCGGGAATCTGGATCGGCCGGTGCGCAGAATATCCGCATCTGGGCGCACGCCTGCCGGAAGGTCAGCGGACCGTTGTCGATGCTGGCGGACAGGTCGAGGACATATTGCTTGCCGCAACCCGTCATCGCGCGAATGGAGGGCGACCATTCGGCACCGGGCAGACGGGCGAGCTGCGCGGAGGCATCATCGAGGCGATAGCCAGCTATTGTCGCGCCCTCACGCGTTAGGTGCCGGTCGAGCCAGACCAGCAAGGCCTCCGCGGGATCGGAGGGCTGGAGGACGCGGCTGTCGAGGGTGAAGTGAACCTCCGTCCCGCGCAATTCGGCGGTTAGGACGGCCGCCCCGACCGGAATCTGCCGGGCGACGCCGAGGCGATGGCCGATGTCGAGCCGAGCGGCGCTTAGCGCAGTGATGATGGGTGTTGGAAGCATGTATTTGGCTCCGGACACGCGCCATTGCTCCCAATCCGCACGAGGCGGATGGGTTAATAGCGCGGATGCTGGGAATGACCGGTGGAAGCCGATCGACGACGAAGATTCCAATTTAGGGCCAGCCGGCGCATGCCGACCTTGTTTTTCCCTTCCTTCAGAACCTTCGCATCAGCTGCCCATGAGGATGAGCGCCATCAGCGCCCTTTTCCATGCTGCCAGCGTGGCTGCGCCTTCCAGCTTTGTCGTTCATCGCGACATATCGCCGGGATTATTGATGCTTCGTTGGATGCGGGTCGCGCGATCGCCCAGGTCCTCGCTACGCTCTTTTTGCGCTCCGGTGGGTGCCGACGATATCCGTCGCACCGTTTCGGCCGTCACAGCCATTCGCAAGGCGCTCGACGGTTCATCGACGTGGTCGCGGCTGGTCGGGAAAGTATCTGCTACTTGCTGTGAAGCTCCAAGGCTCGGGACGACAGTCCGTTCGCGCTCCGCCAATCCGCCAAGGACGGCCTGCACCCTATCGTCATGCTGCCAGGCCTCGACCAATTCTCGCATGACCTTGGGGGCTTCCTCGTCGAGCGACCAGCCCGCCTCCAGGTGCACCAGCTGGCGGGGATGAGCCTCGGAATAGACTGTGATCATCTGGATCTCGCCGAGCTGCTGCGCCGCGATATCCTCAAGCTCGCGCTGCACCGGTGCGGTTTGCACGTCCTCCTGGCCAAGGCCGAATGCCGCCAGCGTGCGCGGATCGACCTGTCGGCGACCGTCGATGCTCGGCACATGACGGCGTTCCTGTTCGATAGCGTCCAGCATTGCGGCCGTCCGGTCCACCCGCTCGTCGTGCCG
Organism: Sphingomonas sp. SP5; assembly: GCF_058313455.1. Taxonomy (NCBI): domain Bacteria; kingdom Pseudomonadati; phylum Pseudomonadota; class Alphaproteobacteria; order Sphingomonadales; family Sphingomonadaceae; genus Sphingomonas; species Sphingomonas sp. SP5. The sequence continues at coordinate 141,989 of NZ_JBZFLF010000003.1, forward strand.
TGCGCGCTCGATGAGGGCGCGGCGCAGGTCATCGTCGCCGATGCCGACCGCGATAACCGTGCTCCGGTCGCGCTCGGGCAGAGCGGACCAGTCGAGTTGGATCCGCTTGCCGCTGCGGCGATATGGAGGCGGTTCCGCGTCGCGCAGGATGCGGCACGCTTCCTCGGCGAGAGTCCGCCGGGCAACCTTCGCAGCGCGTTCGACTTCATCCCGCTTCGCCGCTGCATCGGCGGCCTTCCGTTGCTCAACTTCACGCTGCTGGTCGAGGCGATGACGCTCGCGCAAGGCGTGGCCGAGATCGTCGCGGGGCAAGCCTTCGATCACCTGCCGTCCCGCCGTCGGCATCGAGGACAGATCGAGGACCAGGCGGTTGTGCTCCAGCCGGTAGGGGGCCGGTTCAGTTGTTAGAATCAGGCGGCGGGCCTGTTCGGTCGAGGTTTGTTGGTCGCGCGCGACGAGCCGCTGGTGGATGGCCGCCGCTTCGGCCCGCTGCGCGGCCAAGTTCCTATACAGCGTCGACGAAGTGGTTTGGCCTGTCGCGATGATCACGATGCGGCGTGATCGTGCAGTCGCCGCCGAGGACGGCATGATCGGCGCTGGCACCGTGCCGATCCGTTGCGCGACCGATCGAGCCATGCTCGCCAGCGACATGGCCGTACCCCGCAGCGCAGAAGTGTGGCGCAGTGTCCGCCCACGCTGGAGCCGCTCCATGATCGAGCGGGCGTAGTCGCGAACCATCGGGGCGGCATCTCGCGCGAAAGGTCGAGCGGCGGACCTGCCTCGGCGCACCCAATCAACCATTTCGCGCGCGGACCTCGCGATCATACCCGCGCGGGCCGTCATGGTGGCGATGCGATTACGCGAACGATCCATCTGGATGCGCCGGTCGAGCAGCGACGTCAGACGGTTAAGGGCCTGGACCTCTCGCGTCGATCGAGCCTTCTCGAAGGCCAACTCGTTACTCTCGGCGACGATAGCGTTGCGGGCGATGGCATGGACATGTTCGCCGCGCTCATGCGCCGCCATCGCAGCCGCGCCGACATGGGCCTGGCGTTGCGCGTCGATGCCGCGTTCCAGGTAGGTTCGATGAGTGAAGCGCTCAGGCCGCCCAGCCGCGCGGCAGGCGCGGTTCATATGTCCGCTCGCCAGCGCGCGCATCAGCTTCAGACCGTCCGGGTCGGTCAGACCGTTCAGCTTCTCCTGGGCGATTGCCCATTCATGGTCGCCGGTGCGCTCGCAGGGGCGCAACGAGAAGCACACATGTGCATGGTAGTTTCGCTGGTCGCCCTTCGCATCTGGTGTGTGGATCGCTGCAACCCAGGGCAGGCCCAACCGACCGAAGGTGCGACCGCAAAACTCCTCCACCAGCGCGCGGCGTTCGGTCGCGTTCAGGTCGTGCGGCAGGTTCCAGATGATACGGTGCTGGACGATCGCATTGGCACGGTATCCTTCCTCGACATCTTCGAGCGCGCGCCAGCACGCGGCAATCTCATGCGCGTCCGTACCCATGTTCGACATGGGTCCGGAATCAACCTCGACCTCTCCCACCCGCTCAAGCGCTTCGTCGCGCAGGATATAGAGTGCATGATCGGCAGCCAGGCCTGCGCGCCACGTCTTCGATTTGAAGCCGACATAGCGAACGCGGAAGAACAGCGCGACGCGCCCACGTTCGTCGGCCAGCGGCACCCGGTAGGTGCGGATGGCGCGCTTCGAAGCCCCCGCCAGCATCGCCATCTTGCGGGAGGCAGTGACTGCAACCGATGTCGGATGATCGGCTTTGGCCATACGGATGCGCATCGGACGCCCCCACGCGCGCGACAGTTCCTGGTCGAGTCTGCGATCGGCAGCTGCCTGTTCGCGGGCCGCTCCGGCCCGGCGACGTTCGCGAAGGGCAGCCACGCGCCGGAAGGCTGCAGCAACCGTGCGCTCGGCGGCGCGAAGACGGCGCTCGGTCCGCCCACCGTCCATCAGCAACCGGAAGACCTGCGCGTCCGCCCGCGCCCATATCCCTTCCTCGGTCTCCAGCAGCATCGCGGCACCTCATCGTGACGCCGCAGGCTGGGGGGTGGGACAGGAAGCGGATGCGCCGTTGACCGGGGTCAACATTTCTTCCGCATCCCACCCCCCAATCACTTCCTCGACTGCGGTCCTCCGTCTCGTAGGGGCTCCCGCTCACCCATGTTGCGGGGTGCGCTCCATTTGGTCGGTCAGGAGCGCCGCGGTGTGCAGGGGACACCGGCCGGGTCCTGCAACAGGCGAACAATCGGCCTCCACAGATCAATATGCTGGGAAAGTGGAGCGCCCCCCGCAAAAGTCGGGATCGAAGCTCCGTATCGTCAGCCCGTCCAATCACGGACGAGGAGACGACCCATGGATTATGACGCCACCGAAGCCCGCCGCCGCCGCGAATATGCAGCGGCCATCGCGGTAGAACGCCGGGCTGCGGAACGCCTGGCCGAGATCAAGCGCAAGGCGCGCAACGCGAAGACCCGGCTGTTGTCCACGACGCGCTCGGAACAATGGCATCGCATGTCGCTGGCGTGGCTGGACCGTGATGCGGGATACACCGGCGAGATGGCGTCGGCGCGCGTGTGGCTCCGCCATCAGCCGCTCGACGCCTATATCGCGATCGTCGCTCCCTTCGCCGCTACGCAGCCCGGCGCCACGGGCATCGCTGCCGAGGTCGCAGCGGTCCGTGCCCATCTCGACGAGTGGACGAAGCGCGGGGAGGCGCTGCTGCTTGATCGCGCGAGCCACGCGTATGCAAAGGACGTCGCGGATTTTCGCGTCTGGCAGCGCGACAATCCCGACAGTGACGCGTGGCGGCGCAAGCCAATGACGCGATCGCAGGGTTTCCTGATCGGGCGGATGGTGGCGACCCTGGACCTCGAACCGCCCGCCAGGTTGAACCGTGGGGAAGCGCACGACTGGATCGAGCAGAACGGCGGCAATCCTCGGCTGGCGGCCGCGTCGGCCGATCCGGATGCGCTGCATGCGCCGACCTCCGCCGCCCCGAGCGCGCCGGACGCGTCAGCCAGCCAGGCCGTGCCCGCAGCCGACCAGCTGCCGCTGGGCGACATGGACGATGCGGGAGATGCGGCATGACCGATATCCTCGATGAAACCCGCTCGGTCATCATCGGGGGACGCGCCGAGCGCTTCCAGGGGTACGATGCGCTTGCGCGCCGTGCCGTGGGACTGATCGGCTGGATGCAGCAGATCGAGATCGCGCTTGGTGCAGCCCCACGCGACGCGGAAAAGGATTGGCACGATCTGGCGACCGCCGCGGAGGCGCTGGTCGCCGTCAGCACCGCGCAGGAAGCGTGGCTTGCCGATCATGACGCGGCGCTCGGCCGTGCGATCGAAGAGGCGCGCAGCGACATACGATCCCTAAACTCCCCTCGCGATAAGGCTGGTGCATGAGCATCATCGACGACGTCGCCGCCGCCGTCGCGCAGGCCGGCCTCGACAACAGCGTCGATCCGGCGGTCGGATTGCGGCGCGGCTGGGACTATTGGATTCCAGGGCAACCCGCCACCGATGGCTGCGGCATCGCCCGTACGCCGCACCGCCACTTGAGCGATCAAATCCCGCTGCCCGATGGCGCTCGTGCGATCATCGATGGTGGGATGAGCGAGGCGCAACTCGGCGGATCGTTCTGGCGGCAGGTCCTGATCCGCCCGCGCGAGGCCGGTGCGGGCGGAGGACCCGACACCTTTGCCATCAGCAACATGGCCGCGCGTTGCGAACGTGCCGAGTACCTCGTCACGCTCCTTGGTCATTCGCCCCGCGATCTGGCGATGTACCTCGGCGATCTCAAGCTGCGCGATCGACCGGTCTTCGATCGTGTGATCGCCAAGGACTTCAAAGGCGCGCTTGCGCTGTACCCCACGATCATCGACGACCCGTGGCCCCATCGTGTGCGGGCGCTATGGACGAAGCCGGAGGCGGACTATCTGCCGCCGTTCCTGGTCGCCGTCCTCTATGCCGAACTGGCGCGGCTTGCCGTCAACCATGCCGGGCTGCTCGAAATGGCGTTCGATGCGGGTATCGAGCTGTCGACGCGGCGCTTCCTGCCTCGCGTTCCGCTGGCAGGCGGCCCCCATCAACCGACCGCGATCCTGCGGGCGATCGAGATGCTGCCTTATCAGTCGATCGCGCTCAGCGCGCCGGGTACCGTTCTGCAACGCGGCGATGCCGAAGCGGCAGCGGCGTGGGCAAGGGTATGCGCGGCGAGCCTGTCAGCGGCCGCCGAGGAACGGGGCGGTCTCGATGTCACGCCCGCGACGCCGAAAGAGTCCAAAGCCATCGCCCGCGATTTCGCCGCCAGTCCTGCGTTCTGGCTGGAACCGCGCAGGACCCATGGCTGGTCACGCCAGAACCGCCCGGCCGCAACATTCTGGGGGCTCGATTGGCGCCAGCACGCCGCGGTCGGACTGGTGGAACTCATGATGACGGCTCAAGGTTGGAACAGACGCTTTAGGCCGAAGGGACCAAAGCTGGCATCCGTGTCGATGCGACGCGTCTCCTGGGCGATCGCGACGATCAGCTTTGCATGGATGGCCGAAAGCAATCCGGCCGCCGCCTTGTGGCTGTTGCAGCAGGCGATGGATAAGGAGGAGGACGCCCTTCCCCTCGCGTTTGGCCCCTTCGCCATGGACGACATCCTCAAGCCAAAGTCAGGCGACAGCCTGCGCAAGAAAGCGATGGCGCTGGTTGCCGACCGGCCCAAGCCGGGCGAGCTTGGTTACACGGCGCGCTATCAGGCTCATTTGTGGCTGAACGACCGTGGTGACGACATCGCGCATTACCGTCATTACCAATGGGACGCGATTACAGGCTATCACCGGGCCAGGAAGGGCGTCCTGCCGATGGTCCTGCAGGATACCAGCCGCATACCCGAAGGGGTGGTCGCCGCTCTTGGTCACGCGCACGGCGTGTCGCCGGATCATGGCGGTCTCGGGCATAACCAACCGCCGTCGCTTCCTATGACCGGCGATATCACCGCAAGGCGCGGCGCGCAGAACGTCGGGATGATGATCTCGCCGCTGTCGACCGATCCGATGAGGGAAATGGCCTCGCGCAAGAAGTAGCAGACGAAGACGAAGACGAAGACCAGGAGGTGATGACCTCGACCATGCTGTCTGTGCGCGGCGGGAATCACGGCCTGCCCCTGTGCGGAAACCTTCCGGAGCTGGAAAAAAATCTCCGCCGGCGGCCGGTATGGTTGGGGGCGGGATAAAACCCAGGTTTCGCGATCCCGTCTCCTATGGGCTGGTATATTGGGAAAGGTGGCTTTCAGGCGAAGCGCCACGAAGAAGGTGCATCCCGACGATCGCCATCAAAGAGCGGGCCGCCATGCGAAGCCAGTTCTGCTTCGGCGAGCGCGATCACAGGGCCACCATCGCCCGTAACGAATAATACCCGGAAGGCATCGTCGAACCGGTCTGCCAATTCGGGACTGATCTTGGTCAGGAGGCGAGGCGCCCACTTGCCAGCACCATACCAATGCCCTCGGCCGCGCAGGGCGAGTTCTACAAGTTTTGAATGAAGCATGGCCCCGATCGCCAATGCCTCGGTCAGAGTTCGGTCGCCACGAAGATCATCCACTGCGTCCGTGATCTCGTAACGCAACGCGTTCAATGCGGTGGCTGAAAACGAAGGCGGTCCGTTCTTCAGCCGAGCCGCTACTCCAGCGCGCAAGCCTTCAGCACGGCTCCGATCCAGGCCGATTATCCTTCCCTCCACGATCATGTTCAGAATGCTGGGGCGGCCCCGCGTCGCATCCTCGTTGACGAACCACGCCAGTGTCTCGGGGTCGTGAACGAACGCCTCGATCGGAACGCCATCGACGATGAAGGACTCTCGCCGCGCTGCGTCGAGGCGATCAAAGACGACAACCAGGTCTATGTCCGATAGATAAGTGCCTTCCCCGCGCATGATTGATCCTGCGGCATAGGCGAACGCCGCGTCGTGATAGCGAGTTCGGAGCACGGTTTCGGCGATCGTCAGCGCCTCAGCTGGCGTGGGGCAGGTTCGTTTTTCCATGAGGCAGGACCTACTTGCTTCGCGGTCGCGTGGGCAATGCTGCACCTCGACCTCGGCCCTTCCCACAAACGAACACGAGGTGGGATTCTTGCCGGGTCGGGCGGTTCATTTCGTGTCCCCGGCAAGGGCTTTCTCGAAACCTATTCCCGATTGCTATCTATCAAAACGACCGGTCAAATACGGCAAATCGGGAATGTCATCGACCGGCTAGAGATAAAGGGAGAGGAGTCGAAAACCAGCGTGCTTCTTGTCGACCTGGCATGGCGAACCCATAAAGAAAGCTCGTCCGAAAGATTCGCGAGCGCCCCCCCGCAACGGCGCCGCGCTGAACCTGCCACGCCCGGCCCATGGGCCCGCGCGCATCACCTCCAACGCCTCAGGCGACTTCCCCGTCGCCGGTCGTTGATGCGCGCATCAACGATCCGGGGCTTGTCAGCGCGGCCTTCGACGATTCATGGTCGACCCTCGAACAGGAGGTCGCGCTGATCGATCGGCTGTTCGGCGGCGAGATCGCCGCGCTGTTCGAAAGGCCTGGTCATGACAACCGAAACGATCGCGGGTAAGCGTGTCTTCGTCTATGCGCGGGTTTCGACAACGCGGCAGGAGAAGAACGACCTGTCGCTGCCAGATCAGATTGCCACCGCCGAGCGCTGGATCGAGGAAAACGGCGCTCAGGCGGTCCGCGTCTTCTCGGAGGCGGGTAGCGCCACCGACGACCATCGCCGTGCCTTCCGCGAGATGATCGCGCTCGCCGAGTCCGATGAGCATCCGATCGACATCATCCTTGCGCATTCGCTATCGCGGTTGTTCCGTAACGCGCTCGACTTCATGCGGTATCGCGAGCGGCTTCGCCGCAAGAAGATCCGCATCATCTCAGTGACGCAGAACTTCGGCGACGATCCGACATCCGATCTCGCCGTGTCGATGCTCGCCGTCTTCGACGAATATCATTCGGCCGAAAACGCCAAGCATGTTCGGCGAACGATGGTGGCCAACGCTGTCAACGGCTTCTGGAATGGCCAGACACCGCCGATCGGCTTCCGCACCTGCACCGTGCAGCAGACACGCGGCAAGGACCGCAAGAAGCTGGAGCATGATCCAGAAACGGTCGACATGGTACGCTATATCTTCAAGACGTATGTAGAGGGCATCGCCGATGGCCCGATCGGGATCACGGGCCTAGCGCATCATCTCAATGACCGCGGCTATCGCATTCGAGGCAAGCGGTTCAGCGTCGGGACGCTGCACAACATCCTGACCAACACCGCTTATATCGGCTACATCAGCTTCAACCGGCGGGACTCGCGCACCGGGGAGGTGCGGCCGGAAAGCGAGTGGGTGCCGATCCCGGTACCGCCGATCATTGATGAAGAGACATTCTACGCGGTTCGGAAGCAGATGGCTGACCGCGACCCGCGGATGGGTGAAGCGGCCGCGAAGACCAACACAAACCTGCTGACTGGCCGCGCTGTTTGCGGGTGCGGCGGGAATGGCTGCGGTGCAGGGATGATGACCAGCACCGGCAAATCCGGTCAGTATCGCTATTACGCCTGTTCGGCGCGGATCAAGCGCGGGCCGGATGCGTGCTCGGGACGCCGCGTCCCGATGGCGCAACTGGACGATCTGGTCGTCGGCGCCTTGACTCGCCATCTTGTCCAGACAGAACGGCTGACCGCGCTCCTCCAGACATGGCTGGATCGGTCAGCAACTGCCGTGGCCGAGCGCGCCGCCGAATTGAAGCGGCTTCGCGCCCGGCTGACCCAGCTTGAAGGCGAGAGCGCCCGCGTGATCAAGCTGGTACGGCTCGAGGTGCTCAGCCCGGACGATCCGCAGGTTGCAAGCGAACTGGGCAACATTCGTGCGCAGAAGGCCAGCACGCAGGCCGACATCGCCGTCCTCGAACGGCAGCTTGATGCCGGCGATCGGCGAATCACGCCCGCGATCATCGCCCGGTTCGGCGATCTGCTCCGCCACAAGCTCCGCGAGCCGGACGGCAGGACGCGCAAGGAATACATCCACCTGCTCGTCGATCGCGTCGAGGTCGGCGACCGCGAGGTACGGATCACGGGGCGCAACGCGATGCTGGAACGGGCCATCATGGCATCCCAGACGCCGGGAGCCGCAGTGCCCAAAGCTGAACAGAAATGGCGCGCCCGGCTGGATTCGAACCAGCGGCCCCAAGCTTAGAAGGCTCGTGCTCTATCCAACTGAGCTACGGGCGCGCGCGGGGGCAGGGTTAGCGCGATTTGCGTGCGACGGGAACAGCCATATAATCTGCCGCCATGAACACGGGAGCCGAGCCGGCGGTCGATGCCGGTGCGATGCGCGGGCAGGCGTTTCGCTATTATGATTTCGTGATGGCGGCCTTCGTCGCCATCCTGCTGCTGTCGAACGTGATCGGCGCGGGCAAGGTCGCGCAGGTCGTCATCCCCGGCATCGGGCCGTGGCCGTTCGGCGCGGGCATCCTGTTCTTTCCGGTCAGCTACGTGATCGGCGACGTGCTGACCGAGGTCTATGGCTATGCCCGCGCCCGCCGGGTGATCTGGGCGGGGACGGCGGCGGTCGTGTTCATGGCGTTCATGGCCTATGTCGTCGTCGCGCTGCCGCCGGCACCGTCGTGGGGCAACCAGGCCGCCTATGCGACGATCTTCGGCCAGGTGCCGCGCATCGTGCTGGCGAGCGTGCTCGCCTTCTGGGCGGGCGAATTCGTCAACTCCTACGTCATGGCGCGGATGAAGCTGTGGAGCGAGGGGCGGCACCTGTGGATGCGAACCATCGGCTCGACCGTGCTGGGGGAGGGAGTGGACAGCCTGATCTTCTACCCCGTCGCCTTCCTGGGCGCCGAAGGCTTCACGCCGCGGCTCGTGGTCACCGTGCTGTTCACGCAATGGGCGCTGAAGGTCGCGTGGGAGGTGATCCTGACCCCGCTGACCTATCTCGTCGTCGGTGCGCTGAAACGGGCCGAGGGCGTCGACGTGTTCGACCGCGGCACCGACTTCACGCCGTTTCGCGCGCGGGTGTGACGAAGGAAGCGGGCGGGGCGCTCAGGCCCCGATCGTCTCCAGCACGCCCTCGAACAGGCGGCGCCCGTCGGTGCCGCCGTGTGCGCCCTCGATCTTGCGTTCGGGGTGCGGCATCATGCCGAGCACGTTGCCCGCCGCATTGAGCACGCCGGCGATATCGCGCGCCGACCCGTTCACCGCCTCGCCATAGCGGAAGGCGACGCGGCCTTCGCCTTCGAGCCGGTCGAGCGTGTCGGCATCGGCGAAGTAATTGCCGTCGTGGTGCGCCACCGGCACGCGGATCGTCTCGCCGGCGTCATAGCGGCTGGTGAACGCCGTCTGCGCATTGGCGACGGTGAGCGCGACGTCGCGACAGACGAAGTCGAGTCCCGCATTGCGCATCAGCGCGCCCGGCAGCAGTCCGGCTTCGGTCAGCACCTGAAATCCGTTGCAGACGCCGAGCACGGGCAGGCCGCGCCCGGCCTGTTCCACCACCGCCTGCATGATCGGCGATCGTGCGGCGATCGCGCCGGAGCGCAGGTAATCGCCATAGGAGAAGCCACCCGGCACCGCGACCAGACCGACGCCGTCGGGCAGCGCGGTGTCGCCGTGCCACACCATATCCGGCCGGGTGCCGGTCACCGCCTCCAGCGCGACGGCCAGGTCGCGGTCGCAGTTCGATCCCGGAAAGACGATGACGGCGGTCTTCATCTTACGCGCGCTCCACCCGGAAGTTCTCGATCACCGTATTGGCCAGCAACTGGCGGCACATGCCGTCGATCGCCTCGTCGGTGGTCGTGTCGGCGACCTCCAGCTCGAACATCTTGCCCGCGCGCACGTCCTCGACGCCGGCGAAGCCGAGGCTGCCGAGCGCGTGGTGGATGGCGCGGCCCTGCGGGTCGAGCACGCCGGGCTTCAGGGTGACGAAGATACGCAGTTTCATGGCTTACTTACCCCGCCGCTTGCGGTGCGAATCGAGATCGAGCACGGCGCTGTCCTCGCCCTCGGGCAGCAGGCCGAGCCGGCGCGCGACCTCCTGATAGGCCTCGGCCTCTCCGCCCAGATCGCGGCGGAAGCGGTCCTTGTCGAGCTTCTCGTTGGAATTCATGTCCCACAGGCGGCAGCCGTCGGGGCTGATCTCGTCCGCCAGGATGATCCGGCCGTAATCGTTGTCCCAGATCCGGCCGAACTCCAGCTTGAAGTCGACCAGGCGGATGCCGATCCCGGCGAACAGGCCGGTGAGGAAATCGTTCACGCGGATGGCGAGGTCGGCGATGTCGTGCATCTCCTCCTGGCTCGCCCAGCCGAAGGCGGCGATATGCTCGTCGGAGATCATCGGATCGCCGAGCGCATCGTCTTTGTAATAATATTCGATGATCGTGCGCGGCAGCTTGACGCCTTCCTCGATGCCGAGGCGCTTGGAGAGCGAACCCGCCGCGACGTTGCGCACCACGACCTCGATCGGCACGATCTCGACCTGGCGGATCAGCTGTTCGCGCATGTTGAGGCGGCGGATGAAGTGCGTCGGCACGCCAATCGCATCGAGCAGGGTGAAGACATGCTCGCTGATGCGGTTGTTGAGCACGCCCTTGCCGTTGATCGTGCCCTTTTTCTGGGCGTTGAAGGCGGTGGCGTCGTCCTTGAAATACTGGATCAGCGTGCCGGGTTCGGGACCCTCGTACAGGATCTTGGCCTTGCCCTCATAGATCTGGCGGCGGCGAGCCATGCGCGACTTCCCCTGAAAAGAGCAGCCCCGGCGGCGCGAGGGTTTCGCGGGCCGGGGCCGGATTGGCCGGGCCTATAGGGGAAGGGGGGCAGGCGCGCAATCTTTGGCGGCGTGCCTGCGCCCATGTGCATACCAGTGCGTTACGACTCGCCGTCCCCGCCACGCCAGCGGCCGACCGGGCCGCGCATGCGGCGCCAGAGGAGCAGGCCGACGACGATCACGATCGCCGGCGGGCCGAAGATCGCGATCAGTCCGAGCAGCACGGCGAGCGTCACCTGGGCGGACACCACCATCGTATCGAGCGCGCTGGTCAGCGGCGCACTGGTATCGAACCCGCGCACGGTGTCGCCGGATTCGTACACGAACTCCATCGGCGTGGTGGCAAGGCTGGCGCGGGCCTCCTCCGCCTGGGCGGTGGCGACCTGGACGGCGTTGGCGGCGGCGATGCGGCGGCTCTGGAGTTCGGCGCGCTCGTCCGTGCCTTGACCGGACGCGGCAAGTCTTCGGTCCGCGTCCCGTTCGGCGGCGGCGGCCTTGCGCGCGGCGGCGTTGGCGCGGGTGATCGCCTCCGCCGCATCGGTGCCGGTGATCGTGGCATCGGCAAGGCTGCCCTTGGCGGCTGCCACCAGGTCGATACCGCGCTTGCCGAATGCGCGGGCGATGGTCGGATCGAGCTTGAACAGCAGCCGCCCGCGAATGTCGTTCTCGCCGACGACGCGATAGTCCATGCCGGTGATGCGGCAGCGCGCGATGCCAAGCTTTTCACAGGCTTGGGCATGCGCCTCCTGCGTGGCGGTGATCGCCCGCGGCGGCAGGCGGAAGCCGTAATGATAGGTGAAGGCGACGCCGGGCGCCGCCGTCACCGCGACGCCCGGCGCACCCACGGTGTCGCCGGTGTCGGCCAGGGTTTCGACACTGTTGTGATTGCCGCTCGCGAACGGGGCGGAGTTTTCCGCATCGGGTGCCTTGCTGCATCCGCCGATCGCCAGCGTGATGCAAATTGTCGCCAACACCTTCCGCATGGCATCTCCCTCCCCACGTTTCGATACACCATCCGCTCGGTAGGATTTGCCGTCAAGCCAGCCTCGCTGACCGACACCGGTGCCGTATCGGCCCGAGGTGACAGCGGCCCCGTCACGCATTAGCAGCGATGCCATGTCACGCCGCCGCCTTGCCTGCGCCATCGCCCTGCCGCTCGCGTCCGCCGCCGCGCCGGCCTGTGCGCAGCAGCAGGATGCGCAGCTCTGGACGCAGATCAACACCAACGTGCCGGTCGCCGATGGCGTGCGCGTGACGCTGGAACAGATCGCGCGGTTCAGCGATCGGCAGGATGGCCTGTACCAGAGCGAATTCGGCGTGCTGCTGGGACTGCGTGTGGCAAAGGGCGTCGAGCTGGGCGGGGGCTATCGCAAGGTCGGCGCGCACAACGGCAATAGCGGCGCGAACGAGGACCGTCTGCGCCAGCAGGTGGTGGCGACCTTCGGCCGTTTCTCCACGCGGTTCCGGATCGACGAACGCTTCAATCCGCGTGGGCCCGAGATCGGCGTGCGCATCCGTCCGCTGGTCCGCTACAACTACCCGCTGGGCTCGCGCGGCGTCGCGCTGTTCGCCAGCCACGAAAGCTTCTTCCTGCCCAACACGACGCGCTGGGGGCAGCGCAGCGGGTATGAGCGGATGCGCAACATCGCCGGGGTGATGGTGCCGATCGGCCGCGAGATGAACCTCGACATCGGCTACCTCAACCAGTTCCGGCCCGGCCGCAGCCATGCGCGCGCGCAGATGGACCATGCGCTGACCCTGCAGCTGACCATCAACCTGCACGATCTCGACCTGCCGCTGCTGCACGACTGACGGGCGGGACAATTTGTCCCATCGTATCGGCGGCGCATGCGCCTATGTCTTTGTCATGCAAACGGATGATGCCGATCCCACGACGCCGCTGGACGGCAAGGCCAAGGTCCGCTGGATCCTGCGCTGCGGGTGGAAGGGGCTGTGCCCGCGCTGCGGCGAGGGGCGCATGTTCAAATCGTGGCTGAAGATCGTCGATCGTTGCGACCGGTGCGGCCTGGACTACCGATTCGCCGCGCCGGATGACGGCCCGGCGTTCTTCTCGCTCTGCATCATCGCGCTGCCGCTGATCGCCTTCGTCGTGTGGGTGCAGGTGGCGTTCGACCCGCCGGCCTGGGTGCATCTCGTCACGTCGGTGCCGTTCATGGCGGCGGGGACGCTGCTGCCGCTCCGGCCGTTGAAGGGCTGGCTGGTCGCCTCGCAATTCGTCAATCGCGCGCAGGAGGCGGGGACGCAGCAGCTCTGGGCACAGCTGCACGGCACCCGCGCCGACCAGAACGACTTCGACCAGTAATCCCGCCGCTCACGTCACCGCGTTGCGGGTGGCGAATGCCGGATCGCGCCACGCCTCGGTCGCGATCACCTCGCGCAGCTGCTCGCCGGCGCGCCATACGTCCTCGTGGCTGAGGTAGAGCGGCGTCAGGCCGAGGCGGATCACGTCGGGTGCGCGAAAATCGCCGATCACGCCGCGGGCGATCAGCGCCTGCGTCACCTCGTAGGCGCAGGGGTGGCGAAAACTGATATGGCTGCCGCGCCGCGCCGGGTCGACCGGCGTGACGCAGGGCAGCCCGGCGGCATCGCCTGCGGCGGCCAGGATGGCGAACAGGCTGGCGCTCTTGGCGGTAAGGGCCGCCATGTCGACCGCGTCCCAGATCGCCAGCGCCGCCTCCAGGCTCGCCATGCCGAGGATCGGCGGCGTGCCGACCAGCCATCGCTTCATGCCCGCCGCGGGCCGGTAGCCGTCCTGGAAGGCGAAGGGTTCGGCATGCCCCATCCAGCCGCTCACCGGATTGGCGAGCGCATCCTGCCACCGCTCGGCGACATAGAGGAAGGCGGGCGCGCCAGGCCCGCCGTTGAGATACTTATAGGTGCACCCGACCGCGAGGTCGGCACCGGCGGCGGTGACGTCGATCGGCACCGCGCCGACGCTATGGCTGAAATCCCACAGCATCAGCGCCCCCGCCGCCTCCGCGCGTGCCGTCCATTCGGCCAGGTCGAAGCGTTCGGCGGTCTTGTAATGGACATGGGTGAGCAGGAGGACGGCGGTATCGGCGTCCAGCGCACCGGCGAGTTCGTCCCGCGCCACCACCTTCAGCCGGGCACCGGGAACGCAGCCGACCGCCCCTTCGGCGACATGCAGGTCGGTCGGGAAATTCCCCGCCTCGCTGACGATGGTGCGGCGGGCGGGATCGCGGCGCAGCGCGGCGACCAGCGCCTTGAACAGATGCGCCGAGGTGGTGTCGCCGACGATCACCTCGTGCGGGGCGGCGCCGATCAGCGGCGCGATGCGCGCGCCCAGCCGCTGCGGCGCGTCGATCCAGCCTTCGTTCCAGCTGCGGATCAGCCGCTCGCCCCATTGGCGCTCTGCCGTATCGGCGAGCGCCGGCGCGACCGCACGGGGCAGCGCGCCGAGCGAATTGCCGTCGAGATAGATGATGCCTTCGGGCAGCGCGAAGCGGTCGCGGAAGCCGGCGAGCGGATCGGCGCGGTCGAGGGCGCGGGCGTGGTCGAGCGTGGTCATGGCAGGGTGTGGCGCAGCGCGGCGGCGATGAGGCGGCGCGCTGTGGCCCAGGCGGGCGTCTCCGGCGCGATCAGCTCGACATGGCCGGTGTCGGCGACCGTGTGCAGCCGGGCCACGTCACCCGCGGCGGTGGCGCGCGCGACATGGTCGGTGGCGAAGCGATAGGGTACGATGCGATCCTCGCGGCCGTTGACCAGATCCTGCGGCACGCCGAGCGGCAACAGGCGCGGAACCGAAGTGTCGGCGAACGGATCGGCCCGGCCCGCATCGACCAGCCGCGCGATCACCTCCGTACCGCAACCGTTGTCGGGACTGGCGGCGACCGCCTCCAGATCGGGGAGGCCGCCCAGGCTGACGACATGGGCGATCGGCAGCGGATCGTCGGCACGCAACGGGCTGTCGACCGGCAGGCGCGGCCGCGCGGCGAGCCACAGCGCCAGATGGCCACCCGCCGAATGACCCACGGCGACGATGCGGCCAAGGTCCAGCCCGGCGCCGTGCAGCCGCAGCGCGTCGGCGGCGGCGGCCACGTCACAAAAGGTGCCGGGATAGCCGCCGCCGGTCCGATCGACGCCGCGATAATCGATGTTCCACACCGCGATACCGTTGTCGCGCAGGTCGGCCGCCACCCAGTCCATCAGCCGCCGGTCGGCGATATCCGACTGCCAGCAGCCGCCGTGGACCATCGCCACCACGGGATGCGGCCCTGTTCCCGCCGGACGCCACAGGTCGACACACTGGAGCGGCGCGTCGCCATAGGCGAAGGTCGCATCCGCCATCGGCCGCGGCCGGCCGGTAAGGTCGGGCCAGGCGAGCGGCGTCGTCATCCGTCCGCCATGCGATCGGCGAGCGCGGCCTTGTCGCTGCGGAGAAAACCGGCGATCACGCCGGCGCGATCGGCGGCGGTCTTGTTCTGGCTGAGCTTGGTCGTCTCGCGCACCGCCGTCACGGTGACCTCGAACCCGCGGATGCCGGTCAGCATGCGGGCGAACACGCCGGCATCCATCTTGGCGCGGGTCCAGGGGTTGTCGCGCGGCTCGTGCACCGCCGCCAGCCGGTCGAGCTGTTCGGTCAGTGCCGCGTCATCGATCGCGCGGGCGATGCCATCGCATTCGATCGTGACGAAATTCCAGGTCGGCACCTGGTCGCCCGGCGGCGCATACCAATTCGCGCTGACATATCCGTCGATCTCGGCCAGGCTGACCAGCACGGCCGCGCCGTCGAGGTGCGGCGCGATCCGGTTGGCACGCGCGACGTGGAAGCGGAGGGCGGCGCCGTGCAGCGTCACCGGCGCATGCACCACCATCGGGCCAGCAGGCGTCGCGGCGAAGACATGCGCGAAGCCGATCCGCTCGGCGCGGGCGAGCAGGTCGGCCTCCGCCGCGCCGGATCGGAACGCCGGGCTGGGGTGCATCAGCTCTTCCGGCCGCCGCCCTTGCCGCCGCGGCCCCCCGTGCCGCTACCACCTGCGTCCGGGCCGCCACGGCGGCGCCGCTCGCCGCGCTGCTCCTTGCGCATCGTCTTGGCATGCGCCTTGGCGCGCTGCTTCAGCACGGACTTGGGCGGCGGGCCCTTCTTGGTCTCTTCCAGCGGCAGCGCGTCGCCCTGCGCCTCCTCGAAGCCGAGGCTGGCGAGGCTCTCGGCGAAATGCGTCGGCAGGCTCGCCGTTTCATCGATGCTGCCGCCATCGGGATGGTCGACGCGGATGCGGCGGGCGTGGAGATGCATCTTGCGGCTGATCCCGCCGGTCAGGAACGCCGCGGCCCCACCGTATTTGCCGTCGCCGACGATCGGATGGCCGATCGCCGCCATATGGACGCGCAGCTGGTGCGTGCGACCGGTGAAGGGTTGCAGCTCGACCCAGGCGCAGCGGTTGCCGGCCCGCTCGATGACGCGATAACGGCTACGCGCCGCCTGGCCGTTTTCCTCGTCGACGTGCATCTTCTCGCCGCCGGTGCCGGGCTGCTTGGCGATGGGCAGGTCGACCATGCCGTCGTCGATCGAGGGCACGCCGACGACCAGCGCCCAATAGACCTTTCGCGCCGTGCGGCCGGAGAAGGCCTTGGCGAAGAAGGCGGCGGCGCGGCTGGTGCGCGCGACCAGCAGCGCACCCGAGGTATCCTTGTCGAGGCGGTGGACCAGCTTCGGCCGCCCCTCGGCGTCATATTGCAGCGCGTCGAGCAGGCCGTCGACATGTTCGGCGGTCTTGGTGCCGCCCTGCGTCGCGAGGCCCGGCGGCTTGTTGAGGACGAGCGCCTGCAGGTCCTTGTGGATCACCATTTCGCGCGCGAAGGCGATCTGGTCCTCGCTCAGCGGCGTCCGCTCGCGCTTGGGCCGCGCGACGACGGCGCCCGCCTCGTCCTTCACCTCGGGCTCGGGCGGCGGCACGCGCAGCGTCTGGCCCGCCTTGATCCGGTCGCCGGGCGTGGCGCGCGCGCCGTCGACGCGCAGCTGGCCGGTGCGCGCCCATTTGGCGACTGTGGTGAAGCTGGTGTCGGGCAGGTGCCGTTTGAACCAGCGATCGAGGCGGATGCCATCGTCGTCGTAACCGACCGCGAATTGGCGGATGCCGGGGGTCTCGCTCATGCCGCCGCTCCCAGGCTGCGCGTCAGCCACAGGCCGGCGAACAGCGCCAGCACCGACCCCAGCACGGACAGCAGCGCATAGCCCAGCGCCGCGCCCGCCGCGCCGCGTTCGATCATCGTGACGACGTCCAGGCTGAACGAGGAGAACGTGGTAAAGCCGCCGAGCACGCCGATGCCGAGCAGCAGCCGCCACGATTCGGCCGCGCCGGTGCGGGCGAGCACGCCGACGAGCACGCCCATCAGCGCTCCGCCGATCAGGTTGACGGCCAGCGTGCCGAACGGAAATTCCGGACCCAGCAGCGCCAGCGCGGCACGCCCGGTGAGATAGCGCGCGCCGGACCCGAAGGCCCCGCCGACCATGACGAAAACGAGAGGCATGGCCACTGCCCTACCGCAAGATGCGGGCAAGGGAAATGCGGGAGAGGGCAGGGATCAGCGCAGCAGCCCCGCCGCCCGCAGCGCCTCGTTGATGACGGCCGCCGGCGATGAGTCCGCATGAGGCGGCGCAGGCGTCGGCGCCGCAGCGGGCGTGTCGGGCCGGTCGGCGAGCGCGGGCGCGATGCCCCAGAAGGCGGCGATCCGCCGCGTCGACGACAGGCCGACGTCCAGCATGAAGGCACTGGCCTCGCCACATGCCTCGGCGCCCGTCGCGGCGATCGGCGTGCCATGGCCCATGCCGATGACACGATGATCCTCCAGCACCGCCCGGCCCGCCGTGTCCCGCCACGTCCGGTGCGGGTGGCCGGCGACGCGATCGTGCTGCGCCGCTCCCTCCGCCAGCCCGTGCAGGCCGCGCCATTGCGCCAGCAGCGCCTCGGCATTGGCGGGATGCACCGTTGCGTCGGCATCGCCGTGCCACACCGACAGGATCGGCCAGGCGCCGCGATGCGCCGATGCGCCGGTCACCCGCCGTGCCAGCGCCGCCGCATCCGGAACGCCATGGCCGCGCATCCGGTCGAGCGCCTGCGCGACGCCGCTGGCCGTGCCATAGGGCAGGCCGCCGATGATCGCGCCGCCCGCGAACACTTCGGGATAGGTCGCCAGCATCACCGCGGC
Source organism: Sphingomonas sp. SP5 (assembly GCF_058313455.1). NCBI lineage: Bacteria > Pseudomonadati > Pseudomonadota > Alphaproteobacteria > Sphingomonadales > Sphingomonadaceae > Sphingomonas > Sphingomonas sp. SP5. The sequence continues at coordinate 159,994 of NZ_JBZFLF010000003.1, forward strand.
CATCGCACCGCCCGCCGACAGGCCGGTCACGAAGATGCGCGCCGGATCAACATCCTGCGCCGCGACGACCGCGGCGATCATCGCCGCGATCGACTGCGCCTCGCCTTGCCCGCGCGCCATGTCCTCGGGCGCGAACCAGTTGAAGCAAAGGTTGGGATTGTTCGCCCGCCGCTGCTCGGCGAACAGCAGCACGAACCCCGCCTCGTCGGCGAGCCGCGACCAGCCCGATCCCTGATCGTAGCCCGCCGCCGTCTGCGTGCAGCCGTGCAGCACCACGACCAGCGCCGGCCGCGGCGCGCATCGCGCCGGCACGTACAACCGCGCGCGCAGGTTGCCGGGGTTGGGCGCGAAGTCGGTGAGGTCGTGCAACCGGTCGACCGTGGCCGCGCCCTGCGGCTCCGCCGGCCCCCGTGCCGCCACCAGCCGGCTAATCGTATCAGACAGACGTCGCATGCGCGCACTCCCGAAGGCAGGCCGAAAGAAGGCAGGATTGCCGCCAGACGTGTAATGCTGCGATGCACAATATGGCGTCTGCCCCGCGAATGACAAGCGAACGCGTGGCCGCTGCGATGTGCCGACATCCCCTTGGTTGCGTGGGACCTTTCGCTCTTTGCTGCGTTGCGACACGATGGCTGACCCGTCTTTCCGTCTCGCGCTGGTGCTCGCCGGCGGCAATGCGCTCGGCAGCTATCAGGCCGGCGTGTACGAGGCGCTCCACGGCCACGGGCTGGAGCCGGACTGGATCGTCGGCACGTCGGTCGGCGCGATCAACGGCGCGGTGATCGCCGGCAACGCGCCCGGCGCACGGATCGGCGCCTTGCACGACCTGTGGCGCCCGGCGGCGGTGGACGCGGGCTGGCCCTCTGCGGCGGAGACATGGCGCCGGACGCTCGCGGTGCAGCACGCCGCGCTCGCCGGGCGACCCGGCTGGTTCGACCCGGTCGGGCCGCTGGGATCGTGGTGGCGCCCCGATGCCGATGCCGCCGCACCCGCATTGTTCGATCAGGCGCCGCTCGCCGGGACGCTGGCGCGCCTCGTCGACTGGCAGCGGCTGAACGACGGCGCGATCCGCTACGCTGCGCTGGCCGTCGACATGGCCGACGGCAGCGACCGATTGTTCGACACGCATCGCGAACGCGTTTCCGCCCTCCACGTTCGCGCCAGCGGCGCGCTGCCGCCGGTCTTTCCGCCGGTATCGGTCGACGGGCGGATGCTCGCCGATGGCGGCCTGTCGGCGAACCTGCCGCTCGATCCCGTGCTGGGCGAGGCGGACGCTCCGCCGACCCTCTGCATCGCCGTCGACCTGCTGCCACTCGCCGCGCCGCTGCCGACGACGCTCGGCGAGACGATGGCGCGGGCGCAGGACCTGTCCTTCGCCATCCAGTCGCGGCGCACGATCGCACGCTGGCAGCACGCCTATCGCGTCGGCGCGCCGCCCGGCGGCGGGGTGGCGCTCGCCTGCCTCGCTTATGCCGACCAGCACTCCGAGGTGGCGGGCAAGGCGCTCGACTTCTCGCCCGAATCGGTCGCGCACCGCTGGCGGGCCGGCATCGCCGACGGCCATGCGCTGGCGGAGCGGATCGCAGCCGGCATCGCGATCACCCCCGGCGCGCTGACGATGCTGTGAGCAGGCTCAACGGACGAGCAGGTCGACGTCGCTGCCGCCGCCGGCCGCCGGCGTGACATAGACGACATAGGCCGCATCGCCCCGCGTTCCGCCCAGCACATGCTGCGCGCCGGCGGCCTGATGCTCGGCGGAATAGCCGGCGCGGGTGACGCGGGCATTGTACCAGTCGAGGATACGCCCGACCGGCGCGGCGCTGGCGAAGCTCACCACGCGCAGCCCGCAGGCCTCGTTGCCGGCCGCCTCCCGCACGCGCGCGTCGGGATAGAGCGGCACGTCGGCCGGCAGCCGGTTGGCCCAGGCCGCGGCATAGGTGACGCGCGCGGCGCAGGCGCCCGCATCGGTCTGGCGCGCGGCGAGTTCGCCCAGCGTCAGCGCACCCGCCGCCTTGCGGCATTCCCGGCAATCGCCCCGCGCCGGCGGCACGGCCTTGAGGTCGGCGGCCTGCACCCCATCGGGATGCGGCACCACCGGCTCGGGCGGAGCGGAAAGCGGATCGGGCCGGCTGGGTGGCCGGACGACGTTGGTGTTGGCGCTTTGGGTCAGCGCCGGATCGACCATGATCTGGTCGTGCAGCGCGGCGGTGAGCGCAGGGTCGCGCCGGTTGCCGCCTGCGTCCGCGGTCAGTTCCTTATCGAGGGTGTCGAGGTCCTGCTGCGGCGCCGGCTGCTTGTCGCACGCGGCGAGCAGGGCGAGCGGCAGGAGAAGGAGGGCACGATTCGCTGACACGCCACCGCCATGCCGCAGCAGGCGTTAAGCGGCCATCGGCCATCGTGGTTAACCCGGGGCATGTGGTCCCCCGGCTGTTCCAAAAGGAGACGCCTCTCTTGCCGCACCGCCGGGCAGGGGCCATGTTCGCTGTCATGCTGAACATCTTTTCCATCGCGATCGGCCTCGTCACGCTGGTGCTCGGCCTGGTCGCATTCGTGCCGCTGCTCGGCTGGATGAACTGGCTGGTGATCCCGATCGGCATCGTCGGCGCCGCGGTCGGCGCGCTGTCGTCCTCGAATGGCGGCCGCAACCTCAATCTCGTGCTGATCGTGATCTTCGCAATCCGCCTCAGCCTCGGCGGCGGCATCATCTGATGCGAAAAGGCCCGGCGATGACGCCGGGCCTCCCGATCCCTTGCGGTCAGCGGCAGACCACCTGGCCGCGATCGACCGACTGGCCGAGCAGCGCGCCGCCGCCGGCACCGATCAGCGAGCCGAGCAGGCGCGATCCGCCACCGGCGATCACGTTGCCGAGCACGCCGCCGGCCAGGCCCCCGACGATCAGGCCGGTCGTGCCGTCGCTGCGCCGGCAATAATAGCGCCCGTTGCCGCCGCGATAGATGCGGTCGTTCCGCCCCAGCCGGCGGGGCTGGTAGTAGCGGCCGTCGCGATAGTAATTCTCCGCATAATAGCCACGCTGGCCCCGCGGCAGGCGGTTGTAGTCGTAGTTGCGCCACTGCCGCCAATCGTCGCGCCGGTCGCGGCGGATATCGCGCAGGTCCTCGCGCCGGTCGCGCTGCGCATCGCGGACGTTGTCACGATATTCGCGCCGCGCCTCGCGCACGTCACGCCGCGAATCGGCATCGCGCAGGTCGTCGCGATAGTCGCGCCGCGCCTCGCGCACGTCGTCGCGATATTCGCGGTTCGCCTCGCGGCGGGTGTCCTGCGCCGTCGCGGGCATCGCGGCGAGGCTGGTCGCGGCCAGGGCGATGGAAAGGATGGCGATACGCATGGTCGATGCTCCCTTGATCCAGATGAGCGTACAACCGGCATCGCCGCCTGCCGGTTGCGTGAACCGGAAACTACCTCCGGTTCATCGCACCGACAGGGGAGGGATCAGCCGAACGTCGTCTCCAGCGTGATGTCGCAGTTCAGCACCTTGGATACGGGGCAGCCGGCCTTCGCCTCGTCGGCGATGCGCTTGAATTCCGCCTCGTCCAGCCCCTCGACATGACCGGTCAGGGTGAGCGCGGAGCGCGTGATGGTGAAGCCGTCGCCATCCTTGTCCAGCGTCACCTTGGCGCTGGTCTGCAGGTCGCCCTGCTGGTGGCCGGCGCCGGCGAGCGCGAACGCCAATGCCATGGTGAAGCAGCCGGCATGCGCGGCGGCGATCAGCTCCTCGGGATTGGTGCCGGGGCCGTCCTCGAAACGGGTGCCGAAACCGTAGTTGCTGTCCTGTAGCACGCCCGACTGGGTCGAGATCTTGCCCTTGCCGTCCTTGCCCAGGCCGGCGTAGCTCGCCGAAGCGCTGCGGGTCACCATAATCGTATCTCCTGTCCGTTGCGGCCCTTATACGCGACAGGGCGCCGCGAGTTGCCTCGCGACGCCCCGTCCGGTCGAAAATCGGGCTGCGATCAGCGGCAGCGACGCTTGCCGCTGCGCTCCACCTCGCGACCGAGCAGGCCGCCGGCCACCGCGCCGCCCAGCGTGCCGAGCGTCCGGTCGCCGCGGGTGTCGATCGTACGGCCGAGCAGCGCACCGCCGACTGCGCCGACAACGGCGCCGGTCGTGCCATCGGGCTTGCGGCAGCGCAGGCGGCCGCGGTTGTCGCGCCATTCGCGATACTTGTAGCGCTGTGCGCCGGCCTGCGACACCGGCACCACCATCGTCGCCGGCACCACCATCGCCGCACAACCCATCGCGAGCATCAACTTACGCATAACAGTCTCCCGTCCTTTGAAAATTCGTGTCGGACTAACGTTGGTCAGTACGGCCGGTTGCATGAACGTCAAACAACGTTCCGTTCAGGAAACGACTGGAGGTTCCCGCCCGGTTTCCGCAGGTTGCGCCCGGCGCCGGCGATAGTGATCGGCGACCAGCGTCGCACCGAGGATGAAGCCGCCGGGGGCGAGCAGGACGACGGCGGCCAGGCCGATCTGACGAGGGGTGATACGCATGGCGCTACCCTTAGCCGCGGCAGGTGAACGCCGGCTTGCGAGGCGCGTGGCGCATGATGAGTTCACCTGTCTCGCTCAGCCCCGCGCCCATCGAAGCGCCGGGCCTCTACGGGCGACACGCTTGCGGCACAGCGCCCTTCGACAGGCTCAGGGCGAACGGATGAGGTTCGACATTCGACCGTCCGGCTTACCCCGTTTCCGTTAGCCCTGAGCCTGTCGAAGGGCGGGTCTCTGCGGGCGGCACGCTTGCGGCACGGCGCCCTTCGACAGGCTCAGGGCAAACGGTGAGGTTAGACATCCGATGTTCTGGCTCATCCCATATCCGTTAGCCCTGAGCCTGTCGAAGGGCGGGTTTCTACGGGCCGCACACGCGCCGCACAGCGCCCTGCGAAGGGCTCAGGGCGAACGGATCGGATGTGCGACTACCGGTCAGAACGGCATCTTCAACCGCAGCATCGCCCTTGGCGCACTCTGGCCATTGGGCAGGGTGCCCTGTTCGGCTTCGGCGGACAGGCCGATCCTGCCGACCCTGGTCGTCGCCCGGATCGGCTTTTCGGCGTAACGTTGCGCATCGACGGGTTTCAATCGGTCGGCGTTCCGGTCCCGCGCGCATACCACGATATCGCCGGCTTCGTCGGGCTCGCCGCATGGCGCCGATGGCGGCGCCACCTTGGGCGCGGTACGCAGTTCGGCCGGCACCGGCGGTCCCGCGACTTGAAGCGCCACCATCATCGCCAACCGCATCGCGTCGTCCTCCGCCGCCGTGCCCCGAGCGTGACGCGCGATTACGGCGGCAGTGCGGCGGGTCAGCGATAGTTGAAGCTGATGCTGATCCGCTCGCCCTTGGCCGCATTGGGCACGACCTCGTGCCGCAGCCAGCTTTCCCACAGGAAGACGCTGCCGGGCTTCGGCTCGGCATAGACGAATGTCGCATGGCTCTCGTCGGCGTGGGGCAGGCGGGTCGGTGCCGCCATCATTAGCGGCAGCCGCGGATCCTCCAGCTTCAGCGCGCCCGCGCCCGGCGGCGTCGCGACGTAGATCGTGCCGCTCACCGCGCTGTGCGGATGGATATGGCCCGAATGCGCACCGCCGGGCTTGAGGACGTTGACCCACAGGCTGTCGAGTTTCAGCCGCCGCCCGCCGAGGTCGAACGCGCAGGCCTCGGCAAAGCGCGCGACATGCTTGTTCAGCAGCCGGACGAGGTCGGCGAAGCGCGGGTCGCGCGCCGGCAGGTCGTTCAAGGAGGCGTAGGAGGTATAGCCGCGATAGCCATGCGCCTTCGACCAGGCGACGCCGGCGCGATCCTCGCGCGCGAGATCGCGGCACGCCTCCTCCAGTTCCTCCAGCAGCGTCGCATCGCCGAGGTCGTCCTCGTAGAAGCGGGTCGCGAACAGCGTACGGATGCTCATTGTGCCAGCCTCATCGCAACGTCGTTCATGAAGCGCACGTCGTCGCCCGCCGCCAGCCACGGCGCCTCCGCGCCGATCGCGCCGAGCATGTCGGCGAGCGGGTCGAGCTCCGCCTTGGCATAATTGCCGAGCACGTAGCCGGTGACGCGATCCTTGTGCCCCGGATGGCCGATGCCGATCCTGACGCGGCGGAAATCCGGCCCCAGATGCTGGTCGGTCGAGCGCAGGCCGTTATGCCCGGCGGTGCCGCCGCCGCGCTTCACCTTCACCTTGAAGGCTGCGAGGTCGAGTTCGTCGTGGAAGACGGTGAGCGCCTCGACCCCCAGCTTGTAGAAGCGCAGCGCCTCGCCGATCGCGCGGCCGCTGTCGTTCATGAAGGTGGCGGGCTTCAGCAGCAGCACCTTCTCGGTGCCGATCCGCCCCTCCTGCGTCCATCCCTGGAACTGCTTCCTGACCGGCGAGAAGCCGTGCAGGTCGGCGATCAGGTCCACCGCCATGAAGCCGACATTGTGCCGGTGCATCGCATATTGCGGCCCCGGATTGCCGAGCCCGGCCCAGATCTGCATGGCGCGTGTCCCTTCCTCGTCATCCCGGCGCACGCCGGGACCCATGGACACGATCGGCTGGCGGATCGAGTCCCATCCGCCGCCCGCATCCGTGGATCCCGACGTGCGCCGGGATGACGAGGGCGGGGCGGCCCAAACGAAAAAGGGCAGGGGAGCCTCACGCCACCCTGCCCCTTGTCCAGACGTCCGTGAAGGGGATCAGCCCTCCGCGCCGTCCTCGCTCTCGGCGGCGGCTTCGGCTGCCTGCGTCTCGGCGATCTCGGCGTCGGCCGCCTCGTCCTGCGCGGTCGGCACCGTCGGCGGCACGATCGTCGCGATCGCGAAGTCGCGGTCCTCGATCGCCGGCGTCGCGCCGTTGGGCAGCGTCACGTCGCTGATGTGGATCGAATCGCCGATCTCGCGGCCCTTCAGCGAGATGGTGATCTCCGACGGGATGTCCGCCGCGTCGACGACCAGCTCGATCTCGTGGCGGGTGATGTTGAGCACGCCGCCCTTCTTGATGCCGCGGCAATCGTCCTCGTCCGCGAACACGACCGGCACCGCGACGGTGACCGTGGTGTGCTCACCGATGCGCAGGAAATCGACGTGCACCGGACGGTCGGTGACCGGGTGGAACGCCACGTCCTTGGGCAGGGTGCGCTCGCCGCCCAGCATGATGACCGAATTCATGAAGTGACCGGTCGACAGCGCCTTCACCAGCGCCTTTTCCTCGAGATGGATCGAGGTCGGTTCCTTGTTCTGGCCGTAGATCACGGCGGGGACGCGGCCGTCACGACGCAGCGCCCGGGAGGCTCCCTTGCCAACCCGGTCGCGCGTCTCGGCTGCGAGCGTAATGGTGTCGCTCATGCAGAAAACCTTTTCGAAACGTGCTAATGTATGCTCCCGCGCCACGCCTCCAGGGATGACCATGGCCGGAAGCGGGCGCGCATAGCTGGGATAGGGGGAAAAGGCAAATCAACTCCTCCCCGGCACGGGGAGGGGGACCGTTCGGCGCAGCCGGATGGTGGAGGGGCAGCCCCAGGCGGAGGTGCTGCTTGGCTGCCCCTCCGTCACCGCTGCGCGGCGCCACCTCCCCGTACCGGGGAGGATTTGAAGCGCATCAGTACCGCACCCGCCGCGCCCTCACCCCCAGCCTGGCAAGCTGCGCCTGCACCGAATCCGGCCCCGCCAGATGCCCGGCGCCGACCGCGATGAACACCGTGCCCGGCCGCGCCATCCGCCCCTTGATCCACTGCGCCCAGCGCGCGTTGCGGTCGGTCAGCAGCACCTTGGCGACCTCCGGCGAACTCTTTAGCTCGTCGTTCATCTCGCGCGCCAGGGCATCGGGATCGCCGCGCGCCCATTCATCGACCATCGCGGCCATCTGCGTTTCCAGCTTCGGCAGCTCGTCCACCGTGCTGACCAGGAACTGGAGCTGCGCCGAATCGGACAGGCTGCCGAAGAAACCCAGCTGCTGCTCGGGCGTCTCCAGCCCGGACACCGGCTTGCCCGCGCGCTTGGCGGCATCGGTGATGACCTCTTCCGGCCCATTGGCGCTGTCGTAGCCCAGCTTCGACAGCGGCGCGACCGACAGCTGCGTCGCGGCGAGCCAGGGCTTGTACCGGTCGAGCGCGTCGGCCGGCAGGCCGAGGTCGGTCACCGCCTTGGTGAAGGCGGCGCGCTTGTCCGCGGGCAGGCGTTCGGTCAGCGGCGGCGTGCCCGGCGCGGCGACACCGGTCGCCTTGACCAGCCCCTGCATCGCGGCCGGGTCCGGCATCACGATCTCCAGCTTCACCTCTTTCGACCGGTCGAACGCGGTCTTCACCGCCTCGTCGAACCAGGTGAGGCCGGGCTTCAGCACATGGATCGTGCCGAACAGATAGATCGTCGTGTCCTTGTCCTTCACCACCCACAGTGCCGGATCGGCATCGTTGGCGGCGCGCGACGGTTTGGCGGCGGGGGCCTTGGCGGGCTGTTGCGCGCAGGCGGGCAGGGCAAGGGCGATCGCGACCGCGGACAGCGCGGCACCAAGCTTTCGTATCATGTAGAGACGGTATCCATTCGGGCGGTCGGGACGATACCTAATGCCGCAGCGCACCACTTGCTAGACGCCGCCTCATCCGCCAAAGCCGCGGGCAATGGCCGCCACTCCGCTCTCCTTCCAAAAGATGATCCTGACGCTCCACGATTACTGGAGCGACAAGGGTTGCGTGATCCTCCAGCCCTACGACATGGAAATGGGGGCGGGGACCTTCCATCCGGCGACGACGCTGCGCGCGCTCGGGCCGCAGGCGTGGAACGCCGCCTTCGTCCAGCCCTGCCGCCGCCCGACCGACGGTCGCTACGGCGAAAACCCCAACCGGCTGCAACATTACTACCAGTATCAGGTGATCCTGAAGCCGAGCCCGCCCGACCTCCAGGACCTGTACCTGGGGTCGCTCGCCGCGATTGGCGTCGACATGACCACCCACGACATCCGCTTCGTCGAGGACGATTGGGAATCGCCGACGCTGGGCGCCTGGGGCCTCGGCTGGGAAGTGTGGTGCGACGGCATGGAGGTGACGCAGTTCACCTATTTCCAGCAGATGGGCGGGTTCGACATGAAGCCGGTCGCGGGCGAGCTGACCTACGGCCTCGAACGCCTCGCCATGTATATCCAGGACGTCGACAACGTCTACGACCTGCGCTTCAACGATGCCGGCGTCAGCTATGGCGACGTGTTCCTCGAAAACGAACGCCAGATGTCGAAGTGGAATTTCGAGGTCGCCGACACCGCGACGCTGTTCGACGCCTTTCGCAAGGCGGCGGCGGAGTGCGAGAACAGCCTGGCCGCCGGCCTGCCGATCCCCGCCTACGAACAGGCGATCAAGGCCAGCCACACCTTCAACCTGCTCCAGGCGCGCGGCGTCATCTCGGTCGCCGAGCGCCAGGCCTATATCGGCCGCGTCCGCGATCTCGCCAAAGGCGCCTGCGGCGCCTGGATGGACAAGAACGGATGGGCGGCGTGACTCCCGTAAATCCTCCCCGGCACGGGGAGGGGGACCGTCGCGCGCAGCGCGATGGTGGAGGGGGCGCGCCGCGAGTCCTGCGCCCCGAGACGTCGCTTGCCCGCAAGTTGCGGCGTGACATGAGTTTGCCCGAAGTGCTGTTATGGCAACGCCTTCGGGCGCAGCAGTCGGGCGTGAAGTTCCGCCGGCAGCACCCCGTCGGACCCTATGTCGCCGATTTCTATTGCAGCGCCAGCCGCACGATTGTCGAAGTGGACGGTGAAGCGCACGATCGCGGTGCGCATCCGGCACGCGATTTGGATCGCGACGCCTTCCTCACAGCTAACGGCTATCGGCTCGTGCATATACCGGCGTCCGACATCCTGCGCGACGCCGATGCCGCGGCGGACGCTATCGCGGCCCTCGCGGCGAGCCCCCTCCACCACCAGCCTGCGGCTGGTGGTCCCCCTCCCCGTGCCGGGGAGGAATGAGAAGACCATGACCGACTTCCTCCTCGAACTCCGCTCCGAAGAAATCCCCGCGCGCATGCAGGACAAGGCGCGGGACGACCTCGCCCGCCTGTTCGCCGCCGAACTCGCCCGGGCGGGGCTCGCCGCGACCGGGATGGTCACCTACGCCACCCCGCGCCGCCTCGCGCTGATCGCGCGCGGGCTGCCTGCGGAGACGCAGGCGGTGTCCGAAGAGCTGAAAGGGCCCAAGACGGGCGCGCCCCCGCAGGCGCTCGAAGGATTCCTGCGCAAGACCGGCCTCGCGCGCGAACAGCTGACCGAGCGGGACGGCGTCTTCTATGCGGTGACCGAAAAGCCCGGCCGTGCCACCCCGGCGGTGCTCGCCGAGGCGATCCCGGCGATCGTCCGCGCCTTCCCCTGGCCCAAGTCGATGCGCTGGGGCGCCGCCTCCGCCTCGACCGAATCGCTGCGCTGGGTGCGGCCGCTGCACGGCATCGTCGCGCTGTTCGGCGACACGCCGGTGGATATCGAGATCGCCGGCATCCGCTCGGGCGTCGCGACCTACGGCCATCGCTTCCACCATCCCGGCCAGATCACCATCGGCTCGGCGGCGGATTACGTCGAGAAGCTGCGCGCCTGCCACGTCATCGTCGACCAGGACGAACGCCGCGCGCTGATCCGCACCCGCGCCGCCGCGCTCGCCGCGGCGGCGGGCTTCACCCTGGTCGGGGACGAAGGGCTGGTGGCGGAGAATGCCGGCCTCACCGAATGGCCGGTGCCGATGCTCGGCCGCTTCGACGCCGACTTCCTCACCGTACCGCCCGAGGTGATCCAGCTCACCGCGCGCGTGAACCAGAAGTATTTCGTGTGCCGCGCGGCCGACGGGTCCCTCGCCGACGCCTTCGTCTGCACCGCGAATATCGAGGCGACCGACGGCGGCACCAAGATCGTCGAGGGCAATCGCAAGGTGCTGGCCGCCCGCCTGTCCGACGCGCGCTTCTTCTACGACACGGACCTGAAGACGCCGCTCGAAGAGCAGGTGGCGAAACTGTCCAACATCGTCTTCCACGAAAAGCTCGGCACCGTGGCGGACAAGGTCGACCGCATCGCCAAACTCGCCCGTTGGCTGGTGGAAGAGGGCGTAATCCCTCCCCGTGCCGGGGAGGAGCCGATGAGCCTCGCCGCCATGGCGGAGCGCGCCGCGCGTCTTGCCAAGGCGGACCTCGTCACCGGCATGGTCGGCGAATTTCCCGAACTCCAGGGCCTGATGGGCGGCTATTACGCCGCCGCGCAGGGCGAGCCGCAGGCGGTCGCCGACGCGATCCGCGATCATTACAAGCCGGTCGGGCAGGGCGACGACGTGCCGACCGCGCCGGTGACGGTGGCGGTCAGCCTGGCGGACAAGCTCGATACGCTCGCCTCCTTCTTCGCGATCGGCGAATTGCCGACCGGATCCAAGGATCCCTTCGCCTTGCGCCGCGCCGCCCTCGGTGTGATCCTGCTGATCGAGCGGTCGCAGTTGCGGCTCGGCATGCTCGCGCCGTTCGGCGTGGCGGTCACCAACGTCGTGCAAAGCGTGCTCGGCCGCACCGCGCAGGCCGATCCCAATTTCGCGCTCTACCTCGAAAAGGTCACGCAGATCGCGCCCGACCGCAATCTGCCGCAGGACGAATTCGACCGGCGCATGGCGCTGATGACCGAAGCGCTCGGCGATTTCGAGATCGTGCTGAAGCCGGAAACCGAAAAGGTCTTCCACTTCCTCCAGCAGGGCCGCGAGCGCATTCGCGAAACGCCGGTGCAGCTGCTCGGCTTCTTCGCCGACCGGCTGAAGGTGCAGCAGCGCGAGGCCGGCGTGCGCCACGACCTGATCGACGCGGTGTTCGCGCTGGGCGGCGAGGACGATCTGGTCCGCCTGCTCGCCCGCGTCGCGGCGTTGCAGGCGTTCGTCGGCAGCGACGACGGCGCGAACCTGCTCGCCGGCTACAAGCGCGCCGCCAACATCCTCAAGAAGGAGGGCTTCTCCCCTCTCCCGTCGGGAGAGGGGCAAGGCGCGCCAGCGCCGCGGGGTGAGGGCGAGCGCGGGACGGCTGGTGATCCTGACCCTTCCGCCGGGAGAGCGAATCCGCTGTCCTACACGCCCGAAAAAGCGGAAGGCGATCTCATCGCCGCGCTCGATTCGGCCGAACCCGCCGCCGCCAGCGCGGTCGCGGCGGAGGATTTCGAAGGCGCGATGGTGGCATTGGCGTCGCTGCGCGCGCCCATCGATGCGTTCTTTGACAGCGTGACCGTCAACGATGCCGATCCGGCGAAGCGCGCCGCGCGTCTCGCGCTGCTTGCCCGCGTCCGCGCCGCCGTGCACGGCGTCGCCGATTTTTCGAAGATCGAGGGGTAGGAAGACACCTCCCACATAGCGTCAACTTCGACAACTTCCGAACGTCGGGTATGCTTCCTTCCTCCCCGGGGCCGAGCATTCGAACCGTAGCTAAGGACCAGCGATGACCCAATACGTGTACCGTTTCGGTGGCGGCGTTTCGGACGGGGGGAAGGGCGACAAGAATCTGCTCGGCGGCAAGGGCGCGAACCTTGCCGAAATGGCGTCGATCGGCCTGCCGGTGCCCCCCGGCTTCACGATCAGCACCGCGATGTGCACGCGTTATTACGAGGACGGCGAACAGTTCCCGCAGAGCCTGCGCGACGAAGTGGCGCACGGGATCGCGCATATCGAGGGGATCACCGACAAGGCGTTCGGCGACGCCGCCAATCCGCTGCTCGTCTCGGTCCGCTCCGGCGCGCGCGTCTCGATGCCGGGGATGATGGACACCGTCCTCAACCTCGGCCTCAACGACACCACGGTGGAGGGGCTGGCCGCCTGCTCGGGCGACGAGCGCTTCGCCTGGGACAGCTACCGCCGCTTCATCCAGATGTACGCCGACGTGGTGCTCGAACTCGATCACGGCGCCTTCGAGGAGGCGCTGGAGATCGCCAAGGAGGACAATGGCTACACGCTCGATACGGAACTGACCGCGAGCGACCTCAAGGCGCTGGTCGCCGAATACAAGGGGCTGGTCGAGCAGGAATGGGGCAAGCCCTTCCCGCAGGACGTCCACGATCAGCTGTGGGGTGCGGTCGGCGCGGTGTTCGGATCGTGGCAGTCGGAACGCGCCAAGGTCTATCGCCGGTTGAACGACATTCCCGCCGACTGGGGCACGGCGGTCAACGTCCAGGCGATGGTGTTCGGCAACATGGGCGACACCTCGGCCACCGGCGTCGCCTTCACCCGCGATCCCTCGACCGGCGCCGATGCCTATTACGGCGAATTCCTCATCAATGCTCAAGGGGAAGACGTGGTCGCCGGCATCCGTACGCCGCAATATCTGACCAAAGCGGCGCGCGAGGAAGCCGGCGCCAAGCCCGCCTCGATGGAAGAGGCGATGCCGGAGGTGTTCGCCGAACTCGCCGCGGTGTTCGACCGGCTGGAAAACCACTATCGCGACATGCAGGACATCGAGTTCACGGTCGAACAGGCCAAGCTCTGGATGCTGCAGACCCGCTCGGGCAAGCGCACCGCCAAGGCGGCGCTCAAGATCGCGGTCGACATGGCGAGCGAAGGGCTCATTACCCGCGAGGAGGCGATCCTGCGCGTCGATCCGATGGCGCTCGACCAGCTGCTCCACCCGACGCTCGATCCGGACGCGCCGCGCGACGTGATCGCCAAGGGGCTGCCGGCCAGCCCCGGTGCCGCCTCGGGCGCGGTGGTGTTCGATGCCGACACCGCGGAGAAGCGCAAGGCGGCCGGCGACAAGGTGATCCTCGTCCGCGTCGAGACCAGCCCCGAGGATATCCACGGCATGCACGCGGCGGAGGGCATCCTGACCGCGCGCGGCGGCATGACCAGCCACGCCGCCGTCGTCGCGCGCGGCATGGGGCGCCCCTGCGTCTCGGGCGCCGGATCGCTGTCGATCGCGGCGAAGGACAAGGTGATGAAGGTTGCCGGCCGCGAAATCCGCGAGGGCGACATCATCACCATCGACGGCGCCAGCGGCGAGGTGATGGCGGGGTCGGTGGCGACGGTGCAGCCGGAACTGGCGGGCGACTTCGGCACGCTGATGGAATGGGCCGACGGCGTGCGCCGCCTGAAGGTGCGCGCCAATGCCGAAACCCCGCTCGACTGCCGCACCGCGCGCGATTTCGGCGCGGAGGGCGTCGGACTGTGCCGCACCGAGCATATGTTCTTCGATGCCGACCGCATCACCGCGGTGCGCCAGATGATCCTGGCGAGCGACGAGGCAGGCCGCCGCGCCGCGCTCGCCAAGCTGCTCCCTGCGCAGCGCAGCGACTTCACCGCGATCTTCGAGGTGATGGCCGGCCTGCCGGTGACCGTGCGCTTGCTCGACCCGCCGCTGCACGAATTCCTGCCGCACGAGGAGAACGAATTCGCCGAGGTCGCCGCGGCGGCCGACGTCGATGTCGAGGTGCTCAAGCGCCGCGCTGCCGAACTGCATGAATTCAACCCCATGCTCGGCCATCGCGGCTGTCGCCTGGGCGTGACCTACCCCGAGATCTACGAGACGCAGGCGCGCGCGATCTTCGAGGCGGCACTGGACGTGGCGGAGAAGTCCGGCGCGGCGCCGATCCCGGAGGTGATGATCCCGCTCGTCGCCACCAAGCGCGAACTCGACCTGATGAAGGCCGTGGTCGACACGGCGGCGCGCGCCGTCTTCGCCGAGCGCGGGCAAACGGTCGACTATCTCGTCGGCACGATGATCGAGCTGCCCCGCGCCGCGCTGAAGGCGGGCGAGATCGCCGAAACGGGCGAGTTCTTCTCCTTCGGCACCAACGACCTGACCCAGACGACGCTGGGCGTCAGCCGCGACGATGCCGCGCGCTTCCTCGGCGCCTATGTCGAACAGGGCATCTACGCCAAGGACCCGTTCGTCAGCCTGGACGTCGACGGCGTCGGCGAGCTGGTCGAACTGGCGGCGGAGCGCGGCCGCAAGACCCGCCCCGGCATCAAGCTCGGCATCTGCGGCGAACATGGCGGCGACCCGGCCAGCATCGCCTTCTGCGCCAGGGTCGGGCTCGATTACGTCTCCGCCTCGCCCTACCGCGTGCCGATCGCACGGCTGGCGGCGGCGCAGGCGGCGTTGAAGTAACGCCTCTTTCCGCCGTCCCTGCCGTCGCGCGGGGATGGCGGCGGAGCGGCAGAGTTGAATACCCATTCAGGTTCGCTTGACCCGGCGGCGTCGCCCCCGCTATCGCCGCCGGCAACGACAGGAGAGTGACGGGCGATGAAGAAGCTCTATCCCGATGCGGCAGCGGCGCTCGACGGCCTGCTCCACGACGGCATGACGATCTGCGCCGGCGGTTTCGGCCTGTGCGGCATTCCCGAACGGCTGATCGACGCCATCCAGGCGTCCGGCGTCAAGGACCTGACCATCGCCAGCAACAATGCCGGCATCGACGGCGAAGGGCTCGGCAAGCTGCTGCGTACCCGTCAGGTCAGGAAGATGATCTCCAGCTACGTCGGCGAGAACAAGGAGTTCGAGCGCCAGTATCTGTCCGGCGAGCTGGAGGTGGAATTCTGCCCGCAAGGCACGCTCGCCGAACGCTGCCGGGCCGGCGGCGCGGGCATCCCGGGCTTCTACACCAGGACCGGCGTCGGCACGCTGGTGGCGGAGGGCAAGGAGGTGAAGAACTTCGACGGCGAGGAATACATCCTCGAACGCGGCATCCGCGCCGACCTCTCGATCATCAAGGGGTGGAAGGCGGACGAGAGCGGCAACCTGATCTTCCGCAAGACCGCGCGCAACTTCAACCAGCCGATGGCGACCGCAGGGCGCATCTGCGTCGCCGAGGTGGAAGAGGTGGTGCCGGTCGGCAGCCTCGATCCCGATCACATCCACCTGCCCGGCATCTACGTGAAGCGGATGATCGTCGGCGCGCCCTACGACAAGAAGATCGAGTTCCGCACGGTGCGCGAGCGGGCAGCGGCGTGATGCGGCGTGCGGCGCTGGTATTGGCGGGCGCGGCGCTGCTGACCGGTTGCAGCGGTCGTGCCGGTCGCGGCGAACGCGTCGGGGCGCTGCCGGCACCGGGCCGGAGCTATACCGCCGATGGCCGGGTGGTGCAGATCACCGGGCTGAAGGCCTTGCCCGCGCCCGGCAGCGCCGCTTTGCCGGCACCGGGCGCGGCGGTGCCGCCGCAGTTCCAATATCTCTACGGTTCGGGCGAAGCGGCGGCGCTCAGCCTCCAGGCGTTCCGCGCGTTGGTCAGTTACGCGACCTACCGCCGTGCCGCGGGCGACAGCGTGGTGCTGACGCCGAACGCCACGCTCGCCGCGCCGCAATGGGAATCGTGCGCGGGCAAGCCGCGCGCGGCGGTGTTCGACGCGGACGAGACGGTTGTGCTGAACCTGGGCGTCGAGGCGCTGGCGGCACGCGACCCGGCGGCGCCCTTCGATCCCGCGCAATGGGAGCGTTGGGAGCGGACCGGAGCGAAGGCGATCGCCCCCGTGCCGGGTGCCGTCGCGGCGTTTGCGGCGCTCCGTGCGGCCAACATCACCGTCATCGTCAACAGCAATCGCGGCACGGCCACGGCGGCGGGAACGATCGCCGGGCTGAAGGCGGCGGGGCTGGGCGATTTCACGCTGGGGACAGACCTGTTCCTGCGCGATGGCGCCAGCGGCAAGGATGGCCGGCGGACCGCCATCGCCCGGCGCTATTGCGTGGTCGCCATGGCCGGCGACCAGCTCGGCGATTTCAGCGACCTGTTCAACGCCATCCCCTCCGCTGCCGATCGCCGCCGCACGACCGACGCCGGCGCGATCGCAGGCCTGTGGGGCAACGGCTGGTTCGTGCTGCCCAATCCCGTCTACGGCCCGGCGCTGAAGGGCGGCTTCGACGAGGTGTTCCCGGCGGACAAGCGCTGGACCGATCAGGGCGGACAGGCAGGGGGCGCGCAATGAGCGACGGCAAACCGATACCGATGAACCTCGACCGCTATGCCGAGCTGATCGGCGGCAGCGCGGAGTTCCTGCGCGTCTGGGCCAAGGCCGATGGCCCGGTCACCTGCTTCGTCAATCCGGTGCCGATCGGCCCCGACCCGTTCGCTTTCGGCCTCGCCATGGTCGATTGCGTCCGCCACGCCGCCAGGGCCTATGCGCGCGCCGTCAACATCGACGAGGCGGAGGCACTGGCGCGCATCTGGGAAGGGCTGGATGCGGAACGGGCCGCTCCGACGACCAACCCGATCTCGATGACCGCCAAAAGGGATGTGAACTGATATGCCGTGGGATCGCAACCAGATGGCCGCACGCGCCGCGCAGGAGCTGCGTGACGGCTATTATGTCAACCTCGGCATCGGCATCCCGACGCTGGTCGCCAACAACATCCCCGCCGGCATGACGGTGACGTTGCAATCCGAAAACGGCATGCTGGGGATCGGGCCTTTCCCTTATGAGGACGAAGTCGATCCCGACCTCATCAATGCGGGCAAGCAGACGATCAGCGAGCTGCCGCAGAGTGCCTATTTCGGCAGCGAGCAGAGCTTCGCGATGATCCGCGGCGGTCATATCGACCTCACCGTGCTCGGCGCGATGGAGGTGAGCGAGGGCGGCGACATCGCCAACTGGATGATCCCCGGCAAGATGATCAAGGGCATGGGCGGGGCGATGGACCTCGTCGCCGGCGTCAAGCAGATCATCGTCGTGATGGACCACACCGCCAAGGACGGCAGCCCGAAGTTCATCCCGGCCTGTTCGCTGCCGCTGACCGGCAAGAACGTGGTCGACATGATCGTCACAGACCTTGCCGTCTTCCGCCGCCCCGATCATGCGACGCCGTTCCAGCTGATCGAACTGGCCCCCGGCGTGACCGCGGACGAGGTCGCGGCCAAGACGAGCGCGCGGTATCTGCCAGCGGAATAAATGGCCGTTGCGAGGTCCGAGGGTAATTTAACGATCGTCAACCTTGGCGTTCGTGCAGCTTTCGGTTAACGCGCACCCATCATGGCAACCCGACCGCAGACGCTGTACGAAAAAATCTGGGCCGCGCACATCGTCGAGACGCGTGACGACGGCACCTGCCTCATCTACATCGACCGTCACCTCGTCCATGAGGTGACGAGCCCGCAGGCGTTCGAGGGACTGCGCGCCGCCGGCCGCCGGGTCCGCCGCCCGGAGCTGACGCTGGCGGTGCCGGATCATAACCTGCCGACCACGCCCCGCCTCGACGCCGCCGGCCGCCCGATCCCGATCGCTGATCCGGAAAGTGCGCAGCAGCTCGACGCCCTGCGGCGCAACACCGCCGAGTTCGGCGTCGACTATATCGATGCGACCGCCGCGGAGCAGGGGATCGTCCATGTCGTCGGCCCCGAACTGGGCTTCACCCTGCCCGGCACGACCCTGGTCTGCGGTGACAGCCACACCTCGACGCACGGCGCGCTGGGGGCGCTGGCCTTCGGCATCGGCACCAGCGAGGTGGAGCATGTGCTCGCCACGCAGACGCTGCTGCTCAGCCCGTCGAAGACGATGGAGGTCCGCGTCGACGGCACGCTCGGTTATGGCGTCAGCCCCAAGGACGTGATCCTGGCGATCATGGGCCGGATCGGCGCAGCGGGCGGGACCGGCCATGTGATCGAATATACCGGCGAGGTGGTGCGCGCCATGTCGGTGGAAGGGCGGATGACGCTCGCAAACATGTCGATCGAGGGTGGTGCACGGGCCGGTCTGGTCGCGCCCGACGACACCACCTTCGCCTATATCAAGGGGCGACCGATGGCCCCGTCGGGTGAGGCCTGGGACAAGGCCGTCGCCTGGTGGCGCAGCCTCGCCACCGATCCCGGCGCGACCTACGACACCGTTGTGCGGCTCGATGCGACGGGAATCGCACCGGCGCTGACCTGGGGGACCAGTCCCGAGGATGTGGTGCCGATCACCGGCGTGGTGCCGGAGCCGGAGAGTTTCGCCGATCCCGCCAAGCGCGACGCCGCCCGCCGCAGCCTGGACTATATGGGCCTCACCCCCGGCACGGCGATGCAGGACGTGGCGATCCAGCACGTCTTCATCGGCAGCTGCACCAACAGCCGCATCGAGGATCTGCGCGCCGCCGCCGCCGTCGCCGACGGGCGCCGCGTCGCGGACGGGGTGCGGGCGATGGTGGTGCCCGGATCGGGGCTGGTGAAGCGGCAGGCGGAGGCCGAGGGGCTCGACCGCGTGTTCGTGTCCGCCGGCTTCGAATGGCGTGAGCCGGGCTGTTCGATGTGCCTGGCGATGAACCCCGACAAGGTGCCGGCAGGCGAGCGCTGTGCCTCGACATCGAACCGGAATTTCGTTGGTCGTCAAGGACCTGGAGCCCGCACCCATTTGTTGTCCCCGGCGATGGCGGCGGCAGCGGCGGTGACCGGGCGGCTCGCCGACGTGCGTGATCTGATGGGAGGACGGCTGTGAAGAAGGTGCTGGTATTGCTGGTCGCAGGCGCGATGATGAGCGGCATCGCCGCCTATGTGGCGGGTGCGCGCGCGCCGCTCACGTCGGTCAAAACGCAACACTGATCCGCCGATGCAGCCTGTCACCCGCGTCAGCGGCACCGCCTATCCCTGGGGTGCCAAGAACATCGACACCGACATCATCATTCCGGCGCATTGGCTGAAGACGATCACCCGTGCCGGCCTGGGTCGCGGCGCGTTCGAGACGGTGCGGGCGCAGCCGGGCAACGTCTTCGACGATCCGCGTTACGCCGGGGCGCCGATCCTGATCGCGGGCGACAATTTCGGCTGCGGGTCGAGCCGCGAGCATGCCGCCTGGGCGCTCGCCGACATGGGCGTGCGCGCGGTCATCGCACCGAGCTTCTCCGACATCTTTTCGGGCAATGCCTTCAAGAACGGCATCGTCCCCGTCGTGCTGCCGCAGGACGCCGTCGACCGGCTGGTCGAGGTGGCGCGCGACCAGCCGGTCACTGTCGATCTGGAGACGATGACGGTGACCACCCCGTATCAGGACCGCTTCGCCTTCCATCTCGATCCGTTTCGCCGCCGCTGCCTGATGGAAGGGCTGGACGAGATCGGGCTGACACTGGCAAGAGATACCGCGATTTCGAAATTCGAAGGTGCGGTGAACGAACACCGCCCCTGGATCGGGAGCAGGAGCGGTTATGCGGGCATTGCTGTCAACGGCGTCGGGCGGACCTGAAACTCTGAAATTGACCGAGCTGCCCGATCCGGTGCCGGCCCGGGGGCAGGTGCTGGTGGCGGTGAAGGCCTGCGCGATCAACTATCCCGACGTCCTCATCATCGAGGACAAATACCAGTTCAAGCCGCAGCGCCCCTTCGCACCGGGCGGCGAGATCGCCGGCACGATCGAGGCCGTGGGCGAGGACGTCAGCGACTGGCAGGTCGGCGACCGGGTGATGGGGGTGATCGGCCACGGCGGCCTTGCCACCCGCATCGTCACCGAACCGCAGCGCCTCTATCGCCTGCCCGAGGAGCGCGATTTCGCCGAAGGGGCGGCGCTGATCCTCACCTATGGCACCACGATCCACGCGTTGCTCGACCGTGGGCGGTTGCGGGCCGGGCAGTCGCTACTGGTGCTCGGCGCGGCCGGCGGGGTGGGGCTGGCGGCGATCGAGCTGGGCAAGGCCTATGGCGCGCGCGTCGTCGCGGCCGTGTCCTCCGAAGAGAAGGCTGCGGCCGCCAGGGCGGCCGGTGCCGACGAGACGCTGATCTATGGCCGCGCGCCGTTCGACAAGGACCAGTCGAAGGCGCTGGCCGAGCAGTTCAAGGCCGCAGGTGGCCGATCCGGCTTCGACGTGATCTACGATCCGGTGGGTGGCGATTATGCCGAGCCCGCCTTGCGCGCGATCGGTTGGGAGGGGCGCTATCTGGTCGTCGGCTTCCCGGCAGGCATCCCGAAGCTGCCGCTCAACCTCACTTTGTTGAAGAGCTGTGATGTGTGTGGCGTGTTCTGGGGAGCCTTCGCCGCCCGTGACCCGCAGGCCAATGCCGCGCATGTCGAGGAGCTGTTCCGCCTGTGGCGGGAGGGCGCCATTGCGCCCAAGGTCACCCGACGCTTTCCGTTCGAACGGGGCGGCGATGCGATCGCCACGATGGCGGCCCGCGCCGCCATCGGCAAGTTGGTGGTGGAGGTCAGCGCAGGATAAGCACCGTCCCGGCGATCATCGCCCATAGCACCAGCGAAATCGCGGTACCGATCAGCACCCCGGCCAGCGGCGGTGCGCGCTCGGGCGTGGCCATGGGGCGGGTCCGTTCGACATCATCCTTCTCCATCCGGTTGCTCGTCATGGGCAACCTGCTGTTTATATGATGCGAAAAGGTCAGGAGTTCCATGCGACGACTATGGACATTCCGCTTTTTCGAAATCCGGTCCCGACGCGGCAGGTGTCCGGCGGCACGTTGCGCGGCCGGGTGGCGCCGCCTATGTGTCGATGATGGAATTGCGGGGAACGGGCCATGACGATGTTCGATGACAGGCGACGGGCCGAAGAAGCGCATTTCGCGCGCTCCGAAGAGATGGCCTTTCGCATCACCGCGCGGCGCAATCGCCTGCTCGGTCAATGGGCTGCGGCACAGATGCGGCTGACGCCCGAGGAAACCGACGCCTATGCCAAGGCGGTCGTCCAGGCCGATTTCGAGGAAGCGGGTGACGAGGACGTGATCCGCAAGCTGCTCGGCGACCTGACTGCCGCCGGGGTGGAGACGGACGATGCCGCAGTCCGCCGCGCGCTCGCCGAACAGTCGATCGAGGCGCGCCGCCAGCTGATCGAAAGCCAGCCGGAGTAAGCGCATGCCGATGGCCGCCGACGATATCGCCGCGCTGATCCGCGCCGCCATCCCGGACGCCGAGGTCGAGATCACCGATCTCGCCGGCGACGGGGACCATTATGCCGCCCGCGTGACGTCCGCGAGCTTCGCCGGCCTGCCGCTGCGCAAGCAGCATCAGGCCGTCTATGCCGCACTTGGCCACCGCATGGGCGGCGAACTCCATGCGCTGCAATTGAAGACCGCAGCCGCCTGAGGATGATGACCATGACCGATGATACCCACGCCCGCATCGACGCCGTCGTAAAGGCCAATCCCGTAGTGCTGTTCATGAAGGGCAGCCCGCTGTTCCCGCAGTGCGGCTTCTCCAGCCGCGCCATCGCGATCCTCGACCACCTCGATGCCAAATACGAGAGCGTCGACGTGTTGCAGGACCAGGGCATCCGCCAGGGGATCAAGGCCTATTCCGACTGGCCGACCATTCCGCAGCTGTACGTCAACGGCGAATTCGTCGGCGGGTCCGACATCATGATGGAGATGTACGAGAGCGGTGAACTCGCCACGCTGATCAAGGGCGACGCCGCCGCGGGCTGATCCCGCTCGATCAAGCCATGATGGGTCGCGGATGCCGAAAGGTGTCCGCGGCCTTTTTCATGCGCGGATTGCCGGGTGCGGGTGGATCCGCGAGGCGGATCCACCCTGCTGAGGCGTCGAACGCTCGGCTGCCTGACGATAAAGCAGATGGCGTGCCAATTAGCGCAATCCGGCGAAACCGGCCGCCGCGATGGTTAACGCAACTGCTGGGGTCGGGTGATCTGTAAAGCGGTCCGACACATCCGTGCCCAGTCCGATCCCGTTGCTTGACTACGAACGTAATCGATGCGATTACAAGCGTAGTTGAAGAGGGAGCGTGCCATGGCCGAACGAATCAGCGATGCCGAACATGCCGTGATGGAGGTGCTGTGGGACGAGGCGCCGCTCACCGCGCAGGACGTTGCCGAACGGGTCGATCCGGCGCGCGGCTGGAGTGCCAACACGGTCAAGACGCTGCTCGGTCGCCTGCTCGCCAAGGCGGCGATCGCGCATCAGGAGGATGGCCGCCGCTATCTCTATCGTCCGCTGGTCGCCCGTGACGATTACGTATCGGGCGAATCGAAGCGGCTGATCGATCGTCTGTTCGGCGGCAAGCTGACGCCGCTCGTCGCGCATCTCGCCGAGCGAGACGCGCTGACCGCGCAGGACATTGCCGAGATCGAGGCGCTGCTGAAGGACCTCAAGCAATGACCGGCTGGCTGATCGAGGCGCTGATCGCCTCCACCGTTCTGATGGCGCTGGTGATGCTGCTCCGCCGGCCGGTGCGCAACCAGTTCGGGCCGCAGGTCGCTTATGCCCTGTGGGCCTTGCCCGTCATGCGGCTCGTGCTGCCGCCGCTGCCCGACGCCTGGCGGCAGGCGGCGGTGACGCCGATCTCGCGCGCGGGCGAGACGATCACGATCTTCGTCGTCGATGGCGGCGTGCAGGCGGGATCGGCGGCTGAGGCGCCGGCGTCGATCTGGCCGGGCATCGCGATGGTCCTCGGGGCGCTGTGGGCGGCGGGGGCGCTCGCCTTCCTCCTCTGGCATCTGACCAGCCACACCCGCTTCTGCCGCCGGCTCCTCGGCTCGGCCGCCACGGTCGAGGAGGTGAGGGGGGTGCGCGTCATCGCCAGCCCTGCGGCGCCCGGCCCGCTCGCCTTCGGGGTGCTGCGCCGCTACGTCGCCTTTCCGACCGACTTCGCCGATCGCTACGATGCCGACGAGCGCGAACTGGCGCTGGAGCATGAGATCGGCCACCACCAGCGCGGCGACCTGATCGCCAATTGGATCGCGCTCGCCGTGCTCGCCATCCACTGGTTCAACCCGGTCGCCTGGCGCGCTTTCCGCGCGTTCCGCGCCGACCAGGAACTTGCCAACGACGCCCGCGTGCTCGCCGGCCGATCGACGATCGACCGCCACGCTTATGCCTGCGCCATCGTCAAGGCTGCGCATGGCGGCGCCGTCTCGGCAGCGTGTCACCTTCACACCATCGACGATCTGAAAGGGAGAATCCGGATGCTGTCCACTTCGCCGCGCTCGCGCCGCCGCCTCGCCGCGGGTGGTGCGCTCGTCTCCACGCTGGTCCTTGCCGGGTTGGGCATGACCGCGTCCGGCACCAGTGCCGCCGCCGCGATCTCCGGCAAGGTCGGCCGGACGATCGGTGCCGACCTGCAGGACGCGCCGCCGGCGCCGCCCGCGCCGCCCGCCCCGGCGATGCCGGCAGACCCCGCGCTGCCAGCCGCTCCCCCCGCACCGCCGGTGCCTGCCGCCGAGGGCAAGGTGCGCCATGTCGTCGTCAAGCGCGTCGACAAGGATGGCAAGGTCAGCACCTATACCTCGTCGACGGATGGTCGTTTCGACGATGCGGCGATCCAGGCGATGGTCGATCGCTCGCTCAAGATGGCGCCCGAGGTCCGCGAACGCCGCTGCGTCGACGGCCGGGACGGTGCGGCACGCGAACTGGTGGTGAACAGCGAGGCAGGCGGCAAGCGCATGATGGTGATCTGCACCAACCGCATCGAGGCGATGGCCTCGTCGGGAGCGGCGGCGGCCGCGCACGCCGATGCCATGCGCGTCAATGCGAGCGCCATGCGCGTCAATGCGAGCGCCATGCGCATCAACGCCGAGGCGATCCGCCGCAATGCCATGGCGACCGCGCTCGCCAGCGTCGCCGCGTCGCGCGCCGATATCGCCGCCAATCGCGCGATGGCGGACGCGGATCGCACCAAGGCGCTGGCCGAAATGGACGCGGCGATGGCCGAACTGCGCGCCGAAGCCGCCGAAACCGACAAGGATTGATGCCCCTCCCGGCCATCCTTCGCCGACACGCGAAGGATGGCCACCCCTTGCGTCGCAGCGCGGACCGGGCCACATCCCTTGCCGATGCCTGAGTATCCGACCGGTATTCCGATTGAACTCGAGCCGCTTGTCACCCGCGTGCTCGCCCCCAATCCCTCGCCCTACACCGGCAGCGGCACGCAGACGCATATCGTCGGGCAGCGCGATGTCGCGATCATCGATCCCGGCCCGGACGATCCGGCGCATGTCGCGGCGCTCCTGGCCGTGATCGGGGATCGCCCGGTGCGGGCCATCGTCATTACCCATCATCATCGCGATCACAGCCCGGCGAGCCGCCCGCTCGCGGCGGCGACCGGTGCGCCGATCGTCGGCGCCGCGCCCGTCCACAAGGCGAGCGACAGCCCACGGCTGGATGCCGCCTTCGACGCCGATTACGCCCCCGACCGCATCTTCCGCGAGGGCGACCGGGTGAGCGGCGACGGCTGGACGCTGGAGGCGATCGCGACGCCGGGCCACACCTCCCATCACCTCGCCTTCGCCCTGCCGGAGAGCAATGCGTTGTTTTCCGGCGATCACGTCATGGGATGGGCGACCAGCGTGATCTCGCCGCCCGACGGCGACATGGGCGCTTACATGGCCAGCCTCGACAAGCTGCTCGCCCGGGAAGACCGCATCTACTACCCAGGCCATGGCGAGGCGGTGAATGCGCCGCAACGGCTGGTGCGCGGCATGCTGGGCCATCGCAAGCAGCGCGAAGGCCAGATTCTGCGCTTGCTGCGCGAGGCGCCGCGCGGCCTTTCGACGATGACGGAGCGCATGTATGTCGGGCTCGATCCGCGGCTGATCCCGGCAGCGGAGCGTTCGGTGCTGGCGCATCTGTACGATCTGCGCGGGCGCGGACTGGTGGACGAGGAGGGCGAAGCATGGCGGATCGCGGCGTAAACGATCCGGCGGCGGCGCCCGCGCCCTTACCCCCGCAGCGATCCTCCACCGGCTCGTTCCTCGGCAAGGTGGCGGGCGTCATCATCCTCGTCGGCCTTGCCGTGCTGGTCGGCCTGTGGGGCGTTCAGCGTTATGTCGAGCGGCGACTGGCGCCCGACCCCACCACCGTCGCCAGCGCCAGCCTGCAGGGCCTGCGCGAACAGAACCGCTTGTCCGCCTTCGCCGCGCGTTTCGTCGCGGTCAGCACCTCGCGCCAGTCACAACTGGGCCTGTCGACCGAGAAGACGCTCATCATGCCGGGCCTCGTCCGCTACGAGGTCGATCTGGGCAAGCTGACGCAGAAGGATGTCGCCTGGGACCCGGACACCGATACGCTGTCCGTACGCCTGCCGCCGATCGAGCTGGACGGGCCGCAGGTCGACCTGACGCAGATCCGCGAATATGGCACCGGCGGCATCCTGTCGCGCCTGACCGATGCCGAGACACGGCTCGATTCTGCCAACCGCCGCGCCGGGCAGGCGGAACTGGTGCGGCAGGCCCGCGATGCGACGCCGATGAAGCTCGCCAAGGATGCGACGCGGCGCGCGGTGGAGAGCAGCTTCGCCATGCCGCTGCGGGCCGCCGGGATCGACGCGACGGTCAAGGTGACCTTCGCCGACGATCCAACCGCGGTCACCGAGCGCTGGGACACCAGCCGCTCGCTCGAAGAGGTGCTTGGAAACCGGCGTTGAGGGCGGCGGCCGGATCGCCTACGGGGATGTCATGGAACTGACCAACAGCTTTGCCGGGCTAGACCTGCGCGCCGAGATCGAGCGGCTCCGCAAGGAGCGCAATGCCGTGATCCTGGCGCATTATTACCAGAAGCCCGAGCTTCAGGACCTGGCCGATTTCGTCGGCGACAGCCTGGACCTCAGCCGCAAGGCGCAGGCGACCGATGCGGACGTCATCGCCTTTTGCGGCGTGCGCTTCATGGCGGAAACGGCGAAGATCCTCAGCCCCGACAAGACGGTGGTGCTGCCCGACATCGACGCCGGGTGCAGCCTGGAGGACAGCTGCCCACCCGAACAGTTCGCCGCGTTCCGCGCCGCGCATCCGGATCACATCGCGCTCACTTACATCAACTGTTCGACCGAGGTGAAGGCGCTGAGCGATATCATCGTCACCTCGTCGTCGGCCGAGACGATCCTGGCGCAGCTGCCGCGCGATCAGAAGATCATCTTCGGTCCGGACCGCAACCTCGGCGGTTACCTGCAACGCAAGACGGGACGCGAGCTGCTGCTATGGCCGGGCGTGTGCATCGTGCACGAGGCGTTCAGCGAAACCGAGCTGATGAAGCTGAAGGCGCAGCATCCCGGCGCGCCGGTCGCCGCCCATCCCGAATGCCCGGCGGTGATCCTGGATCATGCCGATTACGTCGGCTCGACCCGCGGCATCCTGGAATATGCGCAGGCGATGACCGGGGACACGCTGATCGTCGCGACCGAGCCGCACATCATCCATCAGATGGAAAAGGCGATGCCCGCCAAGCGCTTCATCGGCGCGCCGGGCGCGGACGGCAATTGCAACTGCAACATCTGCCCGTACATGGCGCTTAACACGATGGAGAAGCTCTACGTCGCGTTGCGCGACCTGACGCCGCGGATCGAGATCGAGGAAAGCCTGCGCGTGAAGGCGAAGTCCAGCCTGGATGCGATGCTCGCGATGGCGTCCGGCACGGTCGGGCAGGGCGATCTCGGCCCGCGTGGCGCGGTACCGGTGACGGGCGACTGAGGGATCGGCGCGAGGCGCTCAGAGCGCGGGTGCGGCCTGCATGCAGCGCAACCGGTCGCGTGCCTCGTCGACATGGATGGCGATCATCGGCATGTCCAGCCGGTCGGCCAATTCCAGCGCCGCCGTCAGCATGCGATGCAGTTCGGCCGTTGCCGCGTGCGTTTCCATGTCAATGATCCCCCAGAGCCCCGACCGCGAATGCACAAGTCTCCATTTGGTTCCCTGCTTCGCTCGAGAAAGTTTCCATGACCCGATTCACTCTGGATGGCTTCGATCCTGACGCTTTCGTGGCGGCCACGCTTGCCGAGGATTGCGGGCAGGCCGGCGACATCACCTCCGCCGCGGTGATCCCGGCCGAGGCGCGCTTTGCCGGCGTCATGGACACGCGCGAGGCGATCGCCGTCGCAGGCCTGCCCCTCGCCGAAGCGTTCTTCCGCACGCTCGACCCGGAGGTACGTTGCACCGCTCTGGTGGCCGATGGCGAAAAGGTGTCTGCCGGCACGCCACTGATGCGCATCGATGGGTTCGCACGGGCCATGCTCACCGCGGAACGGTCGGCACTCAACACGGTGCAGCACCTGTCCGGCATCGCGACGCTGACCCGCGCCCATGTCGATGCAATCGCCGGCACCGGTGCGATCCTGCTGGACACCCGCAAGACCATCCCGGGCCTGAGGCGGTTGGAGAAATATGCCACCCGCACGGGCGGTGCGCAGAACCACCGCATGGGCCTGTGGGATGCGGCGATGATCAAGGACAATCACGTCGCGGTGGCCGGCGGCGTCGCGGCGGCGGTCGATCGTGCTGTCGCGGCCGGCATCGCGCGGATCATCGTGGAGGTCGACCGCATCGACCAGATCGCGCCCGCGCTCGCCGCGGGGGCGACGCACCTGCTGCTCGACAACATGCCGCCCGCCATGCTGCGCGAGGCGGTGGGCATCGTCGACGGACGCGTGCCGACGGAGGCATCGGGCGGCGTGCGTCTCGACACGATCCGCGCCATCGCCGAGAGCGGCGTCACCTATATCTCGGTCGGCCGTCTCACCCAATCGGCACCGGCGGCGGACATCGGGCTCGATTTCGCCTTGGCGTGATCGCCGTGCCGCGGCTAGGCTGCGCCCCGTATCCGCAAGGGGGGAACACGCCATGAGCAAGCCGCCATCGATCGTCCGGTTCGAACAATTCTACTGGGCCTCCGTCATCCTGTCGCTCATCAACGGCCTGCTCAACTGGCGCGTTTCGCAGGCGACGCTGGCGGCCAATCCCGTGCTCGCCAACGCGACCTGGCTGCTGCCGGTCATGCAGCTGGTCGGGCTCGCCATCGCGGTGCTGCTGTGGTTCTTCATCGCCCGGCGGCCGAGCGTCGTCGCCAAATGGGTGCAGGTGGTGTTCGCCGCGTTTGGCGCCTTTGCCATCCTGTCGTCGCTGTTCCTGCTCGCGTCCGGCCGCACGGCCAGCCCGTTGCAGGTCCTCTTGGGGCTGATCGCCAACATCCTCTACATCGCCGCTGCCGTCATGCTTTTCAAGCCCGATGCCAAGCTGTGGCTGGGCGAGGGGCTGGACGACGACGATCTGGACGCGCCGCGCGTATGATCGGCCGGCTGACCTTCGCTGCGACGATGCTCGCCGTTCCCGCGGCGGCGCAGGCGCAGGCCTATCGCTGCGCGGTGCCGGCGCCGGCGGCGATCGATCGCCCGCGGCCCGACCTGCCCGACGCCAGGCAGCCGCGCCGGGTGCTGCCGATCGGCGGCTACACGCTAGCCATCACCTGGGCGCCGCAATATTGCCGCGACCATGCCCGCGATGTGTCCGCCCGCTTCCAGTGCGGCAGCGGCAATCGGTTCGGCTTCACGCTGCATGGGCTATGGCCGGATGGCGTTGGCAAGGACTGGCCGCAATATTGCCGCAGCACCCCATTGCTGTCGCGACAGGTGATCCGGCGCAATATCTGCGCGACCCCGTCGGCACAACTGCTCCAGCACGAATGGGCGAAGCATGGCACCTGCATGCCCGGCATGCGGCCGGAGCGTTATTTCGAACGATCGACCGGCCTTTACGCCAAGCTACGCTATCCGGATATGGACGCGCTGTCGCGCCGCCCGCTGACCGCCGGTGGGCTGGCGCAGGCGGTGGCGCTCGCCAATCCCGGCCTGACCGCCGACATGATGCGCATCACCGCCAACCGGCAGGGGTGGCTGGACGAGATCTGGATCTGCCTCGACACCGGCTTCCACTATGCGCGCTGCCCGGCGCATCAGGGTGGGCTTAGCTCCGATGCAGCCGTCAAGATCTGGCGGGGGCGGCGCTGAGCGCGCTCATCCGGCGATCGTCGCGGTCGCCGGATGATGCCGGTCGAGGTGCCGGCGGATGATCCGCAGGTTGCGGGTGTTGGAGCGGAAGAAGAAATCGGGCACGGCGCCGACGAAGGGGATCAGGCCCAGCGCCCAGTCGATCCCGACATTGCCGAACATTCGCGCCATCTGCAGCTTCGACATGCCAAGGTTGCGCGCCTCCCACACCAGCCACGATCCGATCAGCGCGGCGATCGTGGTGCCGACCACGGGCACGAGATCGAGCAGGACGTCCATGCCGACGCGGCGGTTAATGCCGGGGATGGTGAACAGCCCCTCCATCACCCGTTCCATCGCCTCCAGCCGTACGCGCACCGATGCCGGATCGCGCCCGACGGGCAGCGAATCCAGCATCGGGCGGATATCCATCGGACGGGGGCGGGTGGTGCCGGGGCGGGTGTTCATGCCCCTTAATTGGGATCGTCGCGCAGGCGGTTCAACGGGTGCCAGGCGCGGCTGTTCGGCCGCCACTGGCGCAGGCGCATCGCCACCAGCGACCAGCGCAACGGGCGGGCGATCGGGATGAAGGCGGTGTCGCTGGCCAGTGCCGCATCCGCCGCGGCGATCAAGCGCGATCGTTCCTGTAGCGTCGGTGCGTCGCGCGCGGCGATCAGCGCGCGCTGCGCCTCTTCGCCGCAAACGGCACAGGCATTCGCGAGATACCAGCGCGCGCTGTCATAGGGCGCGACGCGATCGACGAGTTGCAGGTCGGCCGCGCCGCCGATGGCGACACGCTCGCTGGTGATGCCGACGCCGAGCAGCGAGGCGGCAACCTGCGCATAGAGCAGGGTGGCACCGGGACCGGGCGGCAACGCGATGCGCAGATGCACTGGCGATCCCCAGGCGGTGACGGCAGCGCGCGCCTGTTCCTGGCGTTGATCGGGCGTGAGCAGCGACCAGCCGGGCAGGGCAGGGGGGGCTGCCGAGTCGAGCGTGTCCGGCAGGATGCGCTCCGCCGGTTCCCAACCCTGCATCACCGCTCCGGTGATCGCCGCGCGATCCATGGCGCCGCTGATCGCCGCCCGGTTGCGCGCATCCGCCAGAAAGCCGTCGCGGTTCAGGATTGCCAGGCCGAACAGGCCGGCGGCGGGGTCGAGGCGGATGTTGGCAGGCGCCACCGCCACCAGTCCGACCAGCGGCCAATCGACGAAGGTGCCGCCCGTGACATAGTCCGAATCGCGCGCGGCGAAGCGGACGATCGCCCGCGCCGCGCGTTCGCCGATCAGCCGCACGTCCTGTTCCGGCCGGGTGCGGCGCTGATCCTCGGGATCGGCGCGGTCGGGGTCGAAGGCCGGGCGCAGCAACGGACTGCGCGCCGCCCGCACGATCCGCATCGGGCCTGCGCCACCCACCTTGTCGCTGCGCCACAACGCCAGTTCGGGCTGGGCGAAGAGCTTCAGCAGGTCCGGCCGCGGGCGGCGCAGGCGCACCTCGATGACCTGCGGCGTCATCGTCACGATCTCGTCGACCGCGGTGAGGAAGGGACTGAGCGGATTGCGCGATCCCGGCGCCAGTTCCCGGCGCAGATGCGCGACCACCTGTTCCGCCAGCACGGGACTGCCGTCGCTCCACTGCGCTTCGCGCAGGCGGAAGATGTAGCTCATCCCCTGGTCGATCACGATCCAGCGTTCGGCAAGGCCCGGTTCGATCTGGCCGGTCGCATCGAAGCGGACCAGCCCCTCGGCCGTCGCGTCGAGCAGCAGCCGGGCGGGCGTATCCGGCCGCCCGCGCGCCGGATCGACCAGCCGCGGCGGCCCGCCGATCGCGCTGGCGATCACCGGTCCCGAATCGGGACGCTGACTACATCCGGAACCCGCGGCCGCGATCAGCAACGGAAGCCCCAGGGCGCGCGTGACGGGCGACCCGAAGGCACGGGACAGCGAGAGCGTGGTGGTGCGGACGGCGGGACTCGAACCCGCACTCCAGGGGAAGCCGATTTTAAGTCGACCTCTGTAACCACCCAGCACGTACCCTTTATGACCAGAATACATGCACTTAGGCTCCAGTTTTCCAAGGCGCGATGACCGCGACTTACCCCCGTTTACCGAGGAATTCCCGACAAGATTACACGCGTTCTACACCGGAAGCACCGGCGTTGGGGGGGGGGGCATGGCAGGCGCGGCTTCGTCGGGCCATTAGACTAACAGCGGCGAACTGCCCGGGTGGATGTATATCTGATCAGGAGCGCCATCAGAGCCCGACAGCGACGGCCGTATAAGATCGAGTACAGGACTCGAACCTGTGACCCCCGCATTACGAAAAATCAAACACGTAGCGAAAGTTGCTAGTTACCATTGCACTACTGCTTTGTAGCAGCCGCCCGCTTCCATGCGACCGCTGCCATGTCAACATAGTGACAACGAAGCCAATCCATCGTGCCGAACTAGAAAACCGCAGAAAGACGACGGTCGCGCACTCCTAGTGGAGCGATTAGGACGATCGGCAGCCCCGTGCAACTAGCCCGCTGTGCCACGATTGTGTCAACCATCCGCCACCAACGAAAGCAGCCTTGCAATATTAAGAAAGCCGTGGCAATACACTCGCGTCGATTAAAATTTATCGATAAGAAAAATGAAAACCTTTTTATGTGAAAGGAATATTATGGGACCAACAACGAAAAGTTATGACTTCGAGATCAAATGCCATTAAAGAATACTGCCGGACATGCAGCTTCGATAAGACCGCCCCTGGAACATTTCTAGAGCAGATTGCAGCCTGTCCAGTGACAAGCTGTCCGCTAATACTTCTTCGACCTATGCCGAGGCATTGTCGTAAAAACGGAGCGATTGTACCGGAGGCGGTTTCAGCGATCGATAAGAAGCTAAGAGCCATCGACCACCAAAGGTTTCTAGAGGGGCGATAGCCTTCAATTTAGCAGTAAAAAGCTGCTAAATCAGCACAGCGGGCAGGGCAGATGTACAAACGCCCCGCTCCGCTACGGCTGTCCCAATTTAACCGCATTTTCGACCAGCGGCTTGCGGCCTCCGCGTGGCGATGATCAACGCCGACAATGCGATTTTAGTCCGATGTGCCATTATACCCGAGGTGTCCGAAAAGGGCCTGGAAATAAGGTCTTACCGGATCAATGGAGGAGGGCGACGGTGCCCTTTTTGCCGCGGACCACTCCCAAATTCTGGGAGCAATTACACCAGAGTTAGATTTGGCATTCTGTCGTGAGTTCTTACATAAAGACGCTGCGATCTCTTCAAAACCAAAATGCGTTTCAAAGTCTAGCAGCGGCCTTGTCACCGGCCGCAACGTCCTTCAAGTGATCAGCTAACTTACCGATTGCTCTCCTGTAGTCTTCATACGCCATGTCGCGCTTGATCGCATGTTTAAGCGTAGCAGAGTAGCGCGACGCTAAAGCGTGTTCGATAACCCATTCTATTGCGTCGCCAGGCACGATGGCGGCATTTAGAAAACGCAGTCGTGGTAAGATGCTGGCGTCGACCGCCCCGAAGTTTGTCCTGAATATCCGGAGGATTTCGCGGGTATCGCCATCTCCTGTGCCAACTTTCAGGTTAAGCATCTGCCAGATATGCATTTCCGTGGCGGTCAGACGTGGAAACGTAGGAAACGCATTTACGATTGCGCGCCGCTCTTCACGGCGTCCGTTGGCTTCAAAGTAAACATTCAACAGATTCGGCCCGACGTAATTCTCCAACATCCTCCCATGGGTCGAAAGAAAAACGAACATGGGGTTGCAATCTGACCAGCCTAATGTCCCGTTGCAAAGATTGAGATTCGAAGCAGTGTTCAATGCTAAAAGGCCAGTACTGCCCGCAGGAAAAGGCGGCGCGTCATCTGCCGCATCTTTGTCTACAAGAACTAAGCCTTTCAAAGGCGAAGGTTCTTCCGCAACAAGAGCAGCTGCAAGGGTGTTGCCGCCACCCATTGCCATCCTATAGTTAATGAGCGAGGCAGGATAGGAGAACCCCGAAAGATATACGTCACATAGTATTTGAATGAATCGCACATCCGTAGTATTTTCAGCTAGAAAGAAAGTCCGGGTATGCAAGCGGTTCCAATGCAGCATGTTCATGCTAACTTTGACTATGCGATCATCGCCCATAACATAGTTTGCGAGAAAGTCTGGATGATGTGCTTCAATTGTTCTTGCGGCTAAACGCATTGCCGTTATATAATCTTGAAGCTTGTTTGATATATATACCAGTGTTGCCTTCGCCGAGCGACTTAGATCGAACTGTCCAAATGCATGTATGTCGCGCCTGGTTGGAACAAGAACTATATTGCCGCAGCGGTGGCCAGACAGTAGATGTTCAAGGAAGTCTATTACCGAGTTGTCGTTTGCTGCTGCTTGTGGGGATAATGATTCTCCAAGAGTTACAAACATATTATATCGACCGTGCTGAGAAGAAGCCAAGTGGCCAATTCTGAATTATTCCATCGGCATCAAACTCGCCGACTCTAATACTTGAGGCGCCATTGTCGTCATCTTTTTCTAGAAAGTGAATTACGATGGCACTTGGATCGATAAGGCCTTCGACTACCAACTCGCCTAAGCGAGCAATCATTGTCTCGCTGTGGGTTTCCAGTACAAAATATGGCAGGCGTGAGTTGGGATTGCCTGCCTTAACAGCATTTACAAACAAATCGGCAAGCCGGGCTTGGAACGCTGGGTGGAGATGAAGTTCCGGCTGTTCAATTGCAATTATTTGCTGATTGCCGCGTTCATCAAACGGGATGTAAGCCCTCTTAGACTGACTATGGATCTGTGCTACGAGCGGAAGAAGCTGCGAAAAACCGAAGCCAACGTCAGCTAAGTTGTCATAGGAGTCGCTGTCTGCAACTGCTATTTCCAAGCTAATGTGGCCTACCGTGGAATGTGATCGTATTTTAACGTTAAATAGGCTTATTAGTAATTCGTTGAAGGAGCCAAGCTCAAGGGTGTTCAGCGACCCGATATATGTTGCAAAGTTTTCGCCCTTTTCATCAATTCTGTCAACGGACAATTCTTGTTCCCGATAGAACCGACTTCCGCTTGAGCGGATTGGGCCGAGATAAGAAGATGACTCGAAAACCGGGCCTACGGACTCTTGGATAAAAGCCAGCAGCTGTCCAAAATGCGACAGCAAAATCATCGTAAATAGTTCGTCGATTTTGCTGCGATTGTTGAGTGAAGTCTGCTTTACACCGGGCAGGGCTGCCAAATATAGATTTAGATCTTCGCGGGAGATTAAGCGGTCAGTTGGACGGTTGTTTTCAGGTGACCGTATAAAAAGCGATGGCTTGGTTCGTGGCGCGTCAGGAGCAAGATTTAAGGGCGTATCAGTAAAATACTGAACCAAATCGGCAATCCGCTGGGTCGTGTCGGGAGACAGGTCGAGACCTGCTTCGCCGCTATTCCTAAAGTATATGTAAGGAAAGAGCCGGCTTGTAAACGCCTCTACGCCTTTAGTGAATCGGCTGGTTTCGATGCGCTGATCATTGACGTAAAGGCGAGAGAAATTGCCATCTTTCAGTTGAACGCTAACGGTGTCGGCGTCAATTTCGATGGAAAACGAACGATAGTCCGTTTTTCCGTCCGGCGTTGGCGACAAGAGCGCATTAAAACGGACACGCCGCCCCTCCAGCGAGTTAGCTATGCTTGCTGACCGCCGACGGCGAGATGCTCCTTCGTTGAATTTTGTTGTGTCTAAATCAAAGCTTATACGAAGCACGTCGGAACCGCTGCTCCTATTGAGAACGTCACCGATCCTACCAAAGTCGATTGTTGTTGAGGTCCACAACACCGGCGCAGACGTGTCACGCGCCAAGCTTTGCCGAAATAGGGGGAA
Source organism: Sphingomonas sp. SP5 (assembly GCF_058313455.1). NCBI lineage: Bacteria > Pseudomonadati > Pseudomonadota > Alphaproteobacteria > Sphingomonadales > Sphingomonadaceae > Sphingomonas > Sphingomonas sp. SP5. Next base: position 195,422 of record NZ_JBZFLF010000003.1, read on the forward strand.
CAAGCGCGTCAAGGAACTCTTTCCAGCGCTGTTTCGTCCCATTAAAATGGTAATGGGTCGCAACTCTAATTTTGCAGGCTTGGAAAAGCTTCGGTAGTTCTCAACCTCGATTGCTTTCAGCATCGCGTTTCCTGCTTCTGTAGGCGCTGTCGCGCGTCGCCTTTCTGATCCGGTTGCCATGTAGGCCGGTAGATGCGTTCGCGTCCAGCCGCCATACGGTGGAGGGCATCAAAGGTGTACCCTTTGAGCCTATTGCCGATGCCTTCCGTCCATAGGCTTTAAAGATAGGACTCCTCATATATGCACCTAGCGCATATAAACAGCCTATCTTCTGAACGACTCGGGAGGCTAGCTTGGCCCGCATTGCATATTACCGCGTATCTGACACGTCGCAGTCAATCGAAACGCAGCGGCAGGCTTTAGGCGGGCAGTTTGATCGCGAATTTGCCGACGAAGGCGTAAGCGGTGCCGTACAAGCTGCTGACCGCAGGGGCTTCGCTGAACTGCTTAGGTATGTCCGTGAAGGCGACACCCTCTACATCTACGCTATCGACCGGCTCGGAAGGGACGCTCTCGATATCCAAAGCACGATCCGTCGGCTGATCGACAAGGGCGTTACTGTGGACGTTCGTGGTCTTGGACCGATTGCCAGGGGCGTTGGCGAACTGATCGTTGCCGTGCTGGCGCAGGTTGCCGAAATGGAACGTCAGCGAATTAAGGAAAGGTGCGATGCCGGACGCGCCGCCGCCAAGGCTTCCCTAGCCGCTACGGGCAAGACCCATAGGGGGAAGGCAAGCCTTGGCAGGCCGATGGCAGCGGATCGCGTCGAGGTTCAGGCATGGCGTAAGGCTAATGCTGCCAGCATCGCCCAAACGGCGGCACGGTTCGGTTTGTCGCTTGCTACCATCAAGCGCTACTGCGCTACTGCTTGATGTGCAGAATGTTGAAACAAGGGAGCCAAGGCTTTAAATCGCCTTTGTGCCGTCAGCTAGCCATCGACCCGGAAGCTGCGAACTTCGCATATGCCCCGTTCTGCAACGTAAAGTTGGGCGATTGCTGTTCCAATCGCGTATCCACCGAAGGAGTTGCGTGATCTAAAGCGCATCAGAGCGTCATATCCGCCCGCTTTAGCAGGCGTGATAACGGTGCCAATGTGTTGGAAGCTATCGGGGTCTTTAAGTTGACGCTGCACGTTTAGCTGTAATGCGGTGTTCAACCCGTTAGGGCCATCCATACATACCGCACCTGTTTTGACGGATTCTTTGTAGCTGGCCTCATCCGCTGCGGCGGCGATTGCATCTTTCTTTGCTTGCTCCTCTGCTGCGATCCTGGCGTTCTCTTTGACCTCATAGGAGCAATAGCTGACGCCGATGATGGGGATGGCGGCAATAACGGCTGCTGATCCAAAGCACCCGAGCCGACCTGCTAATGTGGTGATGCCAAAGACACGCTCTAACCAGCCCGGTCCAGTTTTATCGCCGACGCGCTGGCCCTTGGGCGGCAAACGCCAATCATTAGGCGCGTTCTTTGCCGCTAGCCGCTCTTCTTCCGTTTGATCCATATTGCCCCTCTCGATTTGGGGCATCCCGGCGGTGAGCCGGGTGTTAGGAACCAAGCGCAAGGGCAAGGCGCATACGCCTTTACCGTTGCCGGTTGGACATAGCGCATGCCACCCGGCCGAATGATTCGACCGGACCTTGCGGCAGAGAGGTTCCTACGCCCCAACGCCCCCGATTTTGCGGAGGCGCAGAGCGGTGATGCCGCAACCCGTTGCTGCGAGCAATCGCCTTTACGATAGAGACGAAGTCCAAGGAGAAATTAGGTCGACCCGATCCGATCCGTGCAGGTAGAAGCCAGATCGAGGTCGGACCTCACACATATCACGACAGCAAGGTGCCTCTGCCACCAGCTAAGCCGTGTTTCACGGATTGGGCTTACACCCGCAGTATGTCGTCCAGGAAATCGCTTCGCGCCGTTCCCATCCAGAGGGGCAAGCACTATCGTGAGAAGCGGCGGCGGGCGCAGTTCAAGCGAGTAGCTATGCCTGCGGCGATCCTTGGGGCTTCGGCGATGGTAGGCGGTGTCGTTGGCATCATGCCTCCATCAACCCTATCGTTCCTTCAACTCGGCTACACTGATACCGTAAGCGGTTGCATCGTCACGGACGGTGACACGATCCGATGTAACGGCGAGCGGATAAGATTGCTCGGCATCGACGCGCCCGAACTGCCAGGTCATTGCCATACAGGACGTGCTTGCGCGCCGGGCGATCCCTATGCGTCTACGAGGTCGCTTTCTGATGCATTGGTCGGCGCGCTCCGCATCAACCGTATCGGGCAGGATCATTATGGGCGAACCCTTGCCATCCTTACGGGCGACAAGGGCGACCTATCATGCTGGCAGCTTCAACACGGACAGGCGGTTTATAAGCCGCAGTGGGATAATGGCTCGCGGGTACTACGAACGTGTCCAGCGGTGGCCATACTCTAGCAGGAATGTCCGCTTCTGGGGGAGAGCGGACATAGGTTGACTAGCGCCAAACGGCTCGGCCTTTGCCATAACCCGGATGCCTCTCCTCAAATTCCTTCATGAACAATAGGCGGGCCTCATCCAGTTTGCGACACGCTTCTGCGGAGTAGCCTTCGTCGCCAGCTTCTGCGAGGGTGTCGTATAGGCGGAGCATAAACTGCTGGTAGGCCTCAGCAGGATCGATCAATTCGCCGAAGCGGTTGTAGGTTTCAGCCATCGGCACAGCAAATCGCATAGCACAGCAGCCGTCAACCGGCCGGCTATTGATACGCCAATGTCCGCTGTTAGGCGAAAGCGGACGTGGGGTCCGCTACGTGATCCAAGCAGCGGTAGCACAACCGGAGAGTGCGCCAGCCTAGGGGTTGGGAGTATGTGTGGTTCAAGTCCCACCCGCTGCGAATGGCAGCTATTGGGCGTTAGCCGCCAATTACAAAGAGCATTGCAAGGAACGGAAAACCGAGCAGAGTCAGGAAAATCGCCCATCCTTCCCACGTCGCCGGGAAATAGGGTTTACCTCGTCCAACGGTAAACCAAGCAGATGGATGATTGAAGCGGGAGCGCGACTTAGCCACGCCGGTAGTTGTATCCCGCATCCGAACGTGCGCAACAGGATGATTGCCCTCATCACGACGTAAGTAGGCGGCTTCAATGCGCCGCCGTCAGCACAGGGAAGCTGATAGCGCTTAAGGCCCATATAAGCCCCGTACAGCACTTCGGGGGCGTGCAGGCTACTTGCCTAGCCAAAAAGCTTTTTGCTGCTGTACGGGGCCTAGTAGGGGCGTTTGGAGGCAATTGGAAATGCAGATGCAGCTACTTCTTCTCTAACTTTGGCTTATTGCCAAATCGACGTTCGAAGTGACGGCATAGGGCGTCATGTGTGACTGACGCGTCGCTCACTTTGCAGATGATCGAGTCATGCACAGGCAAGGCGATAACGCCATGGTTAGTGCATAGATCATGAACAGCGTTGATTACGGCCTGGCTTTCTTCGTATTGTAAAACACCCCAGTTGATATCAAATTTCTCAAGCAGGTTGAGCACGGGAAATTTCGGTAACGCGTCCTTTGTGAGCGCTTTGACGGGCCAATCCTTGCCCAGCTTACCTGTATATTGGTAGCCACCAGCGATGAGGAAATCTTTTAGTTTATTTGGCTTTTGAGGAGTTGCCTCGCGTGCATATTCTTTGATGATATCGCTTGGCCATTTGGTGAGGGGTTCACCTTTGCCCAACGAGGCGTTGACGAAAAGCTTTACGATAGGGCGCGGGATGCCCTCTACGGCGTACAGGTCGCCAGTAGCAGCCATAGGCAACCCCAGCATCATCATGGCGATCGTCAGGTGGCTAGACGAGATATCCCACTCTACGACGGGTTTGCCGTCGATGGTCATCCGTGAACGTTCATCGCCGCTAAGCTGCTGATAGCCGCCGCCGATGGAGTACAGCCGTCCACCCCTGTTGTAGTGAACCCCCGCAAGGTCACCCTGATTGAAGATGCGCTGGAAGCCGATGTGTGGCGCACCGATCGAGGTATTACCGATAGCCGTATTGATTTCCTCTACCTGACGAGCAAGTTCGATCACTGTAGGATCGGCATAATCGACCTTCATAGGCTTGCCGGAAATCTTACGTCCGAAAAATTCGTACTCCCGTTCGGACGATGCACGGAGTTTGATAGGATGGCGGACCTCGGGCCTTGCAGATACGGGGCGGAAGTGTCGCCCATAATCGGCGGCGTTGATCCCGTAGGTCCTCGCCAGATTAATCAGTGATGGCGTCGGGTGAAAGCGGGTGGCCCGGCCTTTGAACCATGGACCGAAATCGATGGCCCCTGGCTCGACGGACAGCATACCCTGCTCCGCAAGGGCCTTGTGCGCCTTTACGAAAGGGCCACGGCCAACGAGGCAGTCCGCAAAGGTCGTCGCCCCAACGGGCCTATAGAGATAGACATGCGGGCCTTCGCTGGCAGCCCGCATCAGGTCGGCGGCGATAAGGCTGACTGCCTTTCGCGCCGGACCCTTCGCCCCACGCCGTGACTGCTCCATGCCAGCAATAAGCTTATCCACAAATGCTTTCGCTTCATCAGAATGAGGCTCATGCATTAACATCATGAAAATACCGGTTTGGTCAATCATTAGATCAAGCTTCGGCTTTTCATTACCAGTCCTGCCATCAGTATGACCACCGGCGTTCGACGAAATCACGCTATGCGATTTCAGCAGGGCGTCCACCCGCAGTTTGAGGTTCTTGTGCGCTTCGCTTTTCATTGCATCATCCAAGGCAAGTCGCGTCGCTTTGAGAAGGGCAGTGAATACGCCATTCTCAAATCGATACTATAATGGCATAGGTGGGGGCTCCCCCTCGATGGGGTCTCTCAAGTTATTATTGGCAGTTTTCCTGCTGGAATAAAGACGCAGGGTGTATATCTTTGTTTACGTAAGCATCTTAAAGCAGAAAAGGCATGGCGATGGGATGACATGACTCTACTTGTTTAAGTATGTTTACGAAAGTGAAACGAATAAAGGCGCTACGTTAACATAAAAGAACTACCATCCGAAAGACGCTGGGCGTTCGGCAAGCCATTTGCATACGTCAACAGATTTCCAGCCAACTGCCCTACGGCCAATCTGGATAGGGCGCGGGAAATCCCCACGATCCATGGCGGCATAAATAGAGTTGTGGTAAGTCAGAATAAAAAAAAGTCATTTATACAACTAAGCCTCATCCTCCAAGGAACGTATAAGTCTAAAATGTCGTCAAACTGCATGATGTAAGCCGCTGTTAGACAATAGGAATCATCGTCACATTGGATAAAAATAGATGTAGAAATTTTATGCTAGCTTTGATCCATGCTATCACGCTCCGCTCCCGATGAATCGATCCAATTCCTGCAAAAAGTAAAACCTGCGTCCACCGACTTTTACGCTGTTGGGCGGAAGCCCCTTCCGCTGTCGCTCGGAGAGCGTCTTTGCTGACAGGCCTAGGTACGCAGCGGCATCGCTACGCGACACTCGCCCGTCGGGGTGCACGGTAATCCTTACATTACTTCTGGACGGCATTGGGTATCCCCACATCAAGATGGCGGCCACGTAATGCCCTTCGATATATCTCGCAAGAGAAATCAAACTTAAGGCATTTAACCTAGTCAATATGTCTAGATTATCTTCTTTACGATTACTTTATATGCCTTAAAGTCAGCTGGGTTTGACTCTGACGTAAGACTGAGTTTATCGAAGTTGCATGACGATTCGATTTTCTAAGCTTACAAGGCCCGCCATCAAGGCGCTTGAAGTCGGGCAGACCCTCTTCGAACACGGCATAACCGCGAAGCGTCTTGCCAACGGAGACACTGCCTACAGCGTCAACGTGATGGTCGATGGGCAGCGCATTCACCGGGCCGTTGGACGATCTAGTGAAGGGGTCACGCGCGAGCAGGCAGAGCGGGCTATAGAAGTCCTACGCACGAAAGCGAGGGAAGGGCGGTTGGACCTGCCCAAGGGGCGCAAAAGCCACCCTACGTTTGCGGAATTAGCACCTGAGTACATCGCTCGGCTTAGCCTGCACGGTGGCCGAAACATTAAAGCCAAGCGGCAGCACGTCGAGCAGCTTCTGATGCCCTTCTTTGGGCCAATGCGCGCCGACAGGATCACTGCAAGCCATGTGCAAGATTATGTACGGCGGCGGTTAGAAACCGGGCTCAAACAGGCAACCGTCAATCGGGAATTGGCGACCCTGTCCCACATATTCCGGCGCTTCGCGAAATGGGGATGGATCAAAGCGGACGATATTCCGGACCTAGAGAAGGGGCCCGAACCACGGAAACGGATCGTCGTGTTATCCGAGCAGGCAGTGGTCAAATTGATGGAAGCAGCGGTTGCGGATCAAGACCCCCGGACTTGGCTCTTTGTCGCATTCGGGCTCAACACGGCCATGCGGCATGGCGAGATTGTACGAACGCGGTTCCAAGACGTGGACCTCGATTCGCGGCGAATTTTTATTCCGCAGGCGAAGGCTGGTGAGCGTGAGCAGCCGATTACCCCCGCGTTGGCTTCGCTGATTCGCGACCAGCGGGAGATGCACGGCGATGGCGCAACGTGGCTCTTCCCGTCGCGGAACAAGGCGGGGAAGCATCCCCATCGGATCAGCATGGCCAAACCGTTCCTACGTGCAGTGATGCGCGCTGGGCTAAACCCAAGCGAGGTCACGCCGCATGTGATGCGTCATACCGCTATCACTCGGTTGGTCCGGGCAGGAGTCGACTTGCCAACGATCCAGCGAATCAGCGGTCACAAGACGCTCGCCATGGTGCTGCGTTATGTCCACATCCACGGGGATCACATCGACAAAGCGATTGCGGTGATCGACAACTCATTCGCCGATGTGATTGCACCGAAACTACACGCCGCGTGAGGGGGGACAGAAGCGCTCCCCTCCCATATTTGAAGAAACAAGCATTTTCAGCAGCTTAACCGTGGTGCGGACGGCGGGACTCGAACCCGCACTCCAGGGGAAGCCGATTTTAAGTCGGCTGCGTCTACCGGTTTCGCCACGTCCGCACACGCGCGCACGACAAGCGCAGCGAGGGGCGGGCGTCAAGCCGCCATCGACGGCAATGGTCAGGCGACGTTGAGCCGTGCGCGCATTTCCTTGCCGGGCTTGAAATACGGAACGCGCTTGGCGTTCACGGCGACGATTTCGCCGGTGCGCGGGTTGCGGCCGGTGCGGGCGTCGCGCTCGCGGGTAGAAAAGGCGCCGAAGCCGCGCAGTTCGACACGGCCATTGGATGCCAGTCGCCGGGTAATCTCGTCGAAGAACGTCGTCACGATCGCCTCGACATCATGCGTCGCGAGGCTCGGGTTATGATTACAAAGCTTCTGCACTAATTCAGATCGGATCATCGCAAGGTCCCTACCCGCGCTCGTTCGTGGGGCGCTTGATAAAGATCAATTCAGGACGCGTATAGAGCCGGATCGTACGTACTTGACAAAAAAAGAAGGGCCGGAGCAGCAATGCTCCGGCCCGTTCTCCTTTACTTCTTTTCGGCGTCCGAGCGGGCCTTCAGCGCCTCGCCCAGGATGTTGCCGAGCGTCGCGCCCGAGTCGGACGAACCGTACTGGGCCACCGCCTGCTTCTCTTCGGCGATTTGCATCGCCTTGACCGAGAAGGTCGGCTTCTTGGACCGGTCGAAACCGGTGACCATCGCGTCGAACTTCTGGCCGACCTGGAAACGCTCCGGACGCTGCTCGTCGCGGTCGCGGCCAAGATCGGTGCGCTTGATGAAGCCGGTCGCGCCATCGTCGCCCTGCTGCACTTCGAGGCCCGCATCGCGGACTTCGAGCACGGTCACGGTGACGATCGCGTTCTTGTTCAGGCGATCGCCCGATGCGCTCGCGCCGCCGACCGACGGGCCGCCACGCTCGAGCTGCTTCATGCCGAGGCTGATGCGCTCCTTCTCGGCGTCGATGTCGAGCACGACCGCCTGCACGGTCTCGCCCTTGCGGTGCAGGTTGAGGGCATCCTCACCCGACACGCCCCAGGCGATGTCCGACATGTGGACCATGCCGTCGACGTCGTTGTCCAGGCCGATGAACAGGCCGAACTCGGTCGCGTTCTTGACTTCGCCCTCGACGGTCGAACCGATCGGATGGGCGGCGGCGAACGCTTCCCACGGATTGTTCTGCGCCTGCTTGAGGCCGAGGCTGATGCGACGCTTGTCCTCGTCGACCTCGAGCACCACCACATCGACTTCCTGCGAGGTCGAGACGATCTTGCCCGGATGGACGTTCTTCTTGGTCCAGGACATTTCACTGACGTGGACCAGGCCTTCGATGCCCGCTTCCAGTTCGACGAACGCACCATATTCGGTGATGTTCGTGACGCGGCCCGACAGCTTCGCGCCGACCGGATACTTGGCCGATGCGCCATCCCACGGATCGGACTCGAGCTGCTTCATGCCGAGGCTGATGCGCTGCGTGTCCTTGTTGATGCGGATGATCTGCACCTTCACGGTGTCGCCGATCGCGATCATTTCCGACGGGTGGTTGACGCGCTTGTAGCTGAGGTCGGTGACGTGCAGCAGGCCGTCGATGCCGCCCAGGTCGACGAACGCACCGTAATCGGTGATGTTCTTGACGACGCCATCGATGATCTGGCCCTCGGCCAGGCTCTGGATCAGGCCCGAACGCTGCTCGGCGCGGGTTTCCTCCAGCACGGCGCGACGCGACACGACGATGTTGCCGCGCTTGCGGTCCATCTTCAGGATCTGGAACGGCTGCGGGATGTCCATCAGTGGCGTGACGTCGCGCACCGGACGGATATCGACCTGCGAACCCGGCAGGAACGCCACGGCGCCCGACAGGTCGACGGTGAAGCCGCCCTTGACGCGGCCGAAGATCACGCCCTCGACGCGGGCGGTCTTGCTGAATTCCAGCTCCAGCTTGTCCCAGGCGGCTTCGCGGCGGGCGCGGTCGCGGCTGAGCATCGCTTCGCCATGCATGTTCTCGACGCGGTCGACGTACACTTCGACTTCGTCACCGACCTTCAGGTCGGCCTTCTGGCCCGGTGCGGCGAATTCGCGCAGCGGCACGCGGCCTTCGGACTTCAGGCCGACGTCGATGACGGCGAGGTCGTTCTCGATCGCGGTGACGGTGCCGTGCACCACGCGGCCCTCGAAGCTGTCGGCACCGCCGAACATGTCATCGAGCATCGCCGCGAAATCGTCGCGGCTGGGAAGGGCTTGGGTAGCCATAGGGTTAGAGTGTCCTCGAGTTTTATCTGTTTCCGGCCAAGCGGTTGGCTCCGCTGGTCTTGGCTGAAAACGCCACGGCGGCCCCATGCCGGTCGCGGCATCCAGCGGGCAGGATCGGGCGGAGGAGATACGATGCGCGGATGCGAAAAGGGCGCTGAGCGGCTGGGCCGATCTGCGCCGTCCTCCGCGAGCTCCTGCTCGTCGGACCGGCGGCCCTTAGGCGAAACCGGCCGTTTTGGCAAGGTCGCAAGGCTTTGCTCCGCCGCCGCCCGCGCAGGTGCGCAGTTCGAAGGTGGTGGTGGCGACCGGCAGCAGCCAAAGGTCGCCGCCATGCGCACGGGCGATGCGCTGCGCCAGGCTGAGGCCGATCCCCGATCCCGACGGCTTGGTGGTGAAGAACGGGCGGAAGATGCGCGAACGGTCGGCGGGGGCGATGCCTGCGCCGCTGTCCGCGACGGATACCGTCAGGCGCCCGGTGCCGATCGCAAAGGCCAGCGTGATCCGCGGCGGTCCCGGCGCGGCGAGCGCCGCCTCCGCGCCATTCTGCAGCAGCGCCCAGATCGCCTGCGTCAGCTGGTCGCGGTCGACATGCGCGATGGCATCGGCGGGCAGATCGAGCGCCAGCGCGACCGACGTCCCGAAGCGGCTGGCGAACAGCCGGCGCAGATCCTCCGCCAGATCGCCCAGCGCCACCGGTGCCGGCAGCGGGTCGGGCAGGCGTGACAGCAGGCGATAGGCGCGGGTGAAGCCTTCCAGTCCCTCGACGCGCCGCGCCAGCGTGGCGAGGATATCGGGCAGCATGGCATCGCCGCGGGCGGCGGCGGTGACTGCGCTGTCGGCCAGCGAGACGACGGGCGACAGGCCATTGAGCAGTTCGTGGCCGAGGATGTCGATCATCTCGTTGCCCGCGCGCATGTCGGCGGCCTGCGCCTCCGCCTCGACGTCGATCAGGACGAGCTGGCGTTCGCCGGCGCCGATCTCGACCGCGTCGATCCGCCAGTGCCGCCCCTCGTGGCTTAGCCGGTCGGCGCTCCGGTCGAGCAGCGCCGGCACGGCGGGCAGGATGCGGTCGTCCGTGTCGAACACGATCCGTGCCGCGCGGTTGATCGCATGCGCGCCGGCCGCATCGACGCGGACCAGCGGCAGCGGCACCTGATCGAGCAGGGGGCGCAAGGGTGCAGGTTCGGCATCGGCGCGGCCGGCGGTCGCGTCCTTGGCGCGGGCGCGGCGATGCAGCGCCTGCCAGCCGTGCGAGCCGGCGATCCCGGACAGGCACAGCGATGCGCCGAACAGCGTCGCCCACCAGTGCATCTGCCAGGCGAGCACGCATGCCGCGCCGCTGGCGGCAAGCAGGCCTTCGGTCGCCAGCACGCTGCCGGCCGCGCGCCACGCGAGCGGCCGATCAGAAGCCATAGCGCTCCATGCGGCGGTATAAGGCCCCGCGGCTGAGGCCCAGCGCGTTCGCCGCGTGGGTGACGTTGTGATGGTGTTGGCGCAGCGCCGCGGCGATGACCGCGCGCTCATTCTCCTCCAGGTCGAAGCGCGACGGGGCGGTAGCGGCGGGGACGGCCGGGGCGGGCGCCGGCGGCAGCAGCAGGGCGGTATCGATCACCCCGCCGTCGCCGAGCAGGACGGCGCGCTCCACCGCGGCCGCCAGCCCGCGCACTTCGTCCGGCCATGGCGCACGCAGCACGGCGGCCTCGGCCGCCGGGGTCAGCTGCGGCACCGGGCGCCCGTGCCGCTCCGCCGCAATCCGGACGAAATGGCGGGCGAGCAGCAGCGCATCGTCCCCGCGGGCGGCGAGCGGGGGCAGGGCGATCTCCACGGCGGCGACGCGTCGGGCTAGCGCCGGGTGGATCGCCGCTGCGTCATCGGCGATGGCGATGATCCGCGCCGCGTCGGGTAGACGGTCGAGCAGGCGCGCTTGCTCCACCGCGTCGAGGGCGGAGAGATGGCGCAGCAGCAGCGTGCCGGATGCATCGTCCAGGCGCTGCCACGCCGGGGCATCGCGCAGGTCGACGCGGATCATCGGCTGCGCCGCATGAGGCGAGGCGGCGTGGATCGCGGCCGCGACCAGCGTGCGGCCGGTGCCCGATGCGCCGGTGACGAGCACGCCGGCCAGCGTCGGCCCGACGCGGCGGATCAGGTCGCGGGCGCGGACGATCCCGTCGCTGTCGCCGATCAGCCGCAGCGCATCCACCTGCGGCCGAGGATCGACCGGCGACGGCATCGATGCGGCCGTCGCCGGAGCCGCCGCGCGTTCCAGCCGGGCGAGCAGATCGGCGTTGCGCCACGGCTTCATCACGAAATCGCGCGCGCCGGCGCGCATCGCCTCCACCGCGATGCGGATGCCGCTGTGCGCGGTGATGACCACCACCCTGGCGCCCGGATCGTCGGCGAGGATGCGGCCGAGCAGCGCCATGCCTTCTTCGCCGCCGGTCCGCCCCGCGGCATAGTTCATGTCGAGCAGGATCGCATCGTACCGCCCGACCGCAAGCCGCGACAACGCCTCCTCCGGATCGGCGGCGCGTTCCAGCGCGTGACCGGCGAGCCGTACCGCCAGCCCGAGCGATTCGGCGACATGCGGATTGTCGTCGATCAGCAGGATCGACAGCGCGCTTGACGACCCCGCCGGCCGTCCATTCGTGGACGGTCCGTCCGACCGTGGACGGACAGGATCGTCCGCCTTCTGCAAAAACCGTTTATCCATAGCACTTTAGGCTTTTCGTGGGTGGTGAGCGACACTGCGCCCATGATGACCGAACCCGATCACGGCGCAAGCACCTCTCCCGGAGCGGCGATGGACCGGCGCGTCGCGCGCCCTCGCCGGCCGTGGTGGCGGGGGCGCCCGGCCCTGATCGGCGTCGCCGTTCTGCTGATCGCGCTGGCGGTGTGGCGGGTGCTGCCGGCGAGCGGATCCACCGACATCGCCGCCGCCGACATCGAGACGGGGGAGGTGACGCGCGCCCGGTTCGACGATTATCTGCCGGTGCGCGCGACGGTGGCGCCGCGGGTGACCACCTTGGTCGGCGTGCTGTCCGGCGGCCAGGTCGAGCGGCTGCTGGTGCAGGACGGCGCAACCGTCACCGCGGGGCAGCCGCTCGCCACGCTCGCCAACCCGGAACTGCGCCTGGACGTGCTCACCCGCGAGGCGCAGATCGCCGGGCAGCTCGGCAGCGTCGCGGGCGAAGGGCTGGGGATCGAGCGCAACAGCCTCGATCGCGCCGCCCAGGTCGCGCAGGCGGAATACGACCTCATCAAGGCGCGGCGCGATCTCGCCGTCCGCCAGCAGTTGCACGATCAGGGCTTCCTGTCGGATGCCGGCGTGCGCAGCTTCCAGGAAGAGGCCGCCTATCAGGAAAAGCGGCTGGCACAGCTGCGCACCGGCCGCGCGGCGGAGGCGCGGATCACTGCCACGCAAAGCGCCCGCCTCGCCGACACGCAGCAGCGCCTGTCCGGCAACCTCGCGGCGGTACGCGGCGGGCTGGAGGCGCTGACGATCCGCGCGCCGGCGGCCGGGCGCCTCACCAACTTCACGCTGCAACCGGGGCAGACGCTGAAGCCCGGCGACCCGGCGGGGCAGGTCGACAGCGAAGGATCGTGGAAGCTGGAGGCCGACGTCGACGAATATTACCTCGGCCGCGTCGCCGTGGGGCAGCGCGCCCGCACGCTGGACGGCGCGGCGCTCACCGTATCCAAGGTGCTGCCGGCGGTGAAGGACGGGCGCTTCCGCGTCGAACTGACCTTCGACGGCGCCGGACCCCGGGGGCTCAACCGCGGCCAGACGCTCGATATCCGGATCACGCTCGGCAGCGCCGCGGTCGCGCTGGTCGCGCCGGTCGGCGGCTGGCTTGAGTCGGGGGGCGGCACCTCGGCCTTCGTGCTCGACGCCGACGGCGCGCATGCCCGGCGCCGGGCGGTGAAGACCGGCCGCCGCAATCCCGAGCAGGTCGAGATCCTGTCCGGCCTGAAGCCCGGCGTCCGCATCGTCACCAGCAACACCGCGTCCGTGAAGGGCGACATCCTCAACATCCGCTAGCCGGGAGAGCCGACATGATCCGTCTCGAAAACATCCAGCGCCGCTATGTGTCCGACGAGGTCGAAACCACCGCGCTGCGCGACATCGACCTGGAGGTCGCCGACGGCGAATTCCTCGCCATCATGGGGCCGTCGGGCTGCGGCAAGTCGACGCTGCTCAACACGCTGGGCACCGTCGACCGGCCGACCGCGGGCCGATATCTGTTCGGCGAGCGCGACCTTGCCGCCTTGAGCGAGAAGGAGCTGGCGAAATTCCGTGGCGCGACGCTCGGCTTCGTCTTCCAGAGCTTCAACCTGATCGACGAGCTGACGATCGAGGAGAATGTCGCGCTCGGCCTCGCCTATCGCAAGGACACGGCGACAGGGGCGGGGCAGGCCGGTCGCCGGGCGCGGGTGGCGGCGGCGATGGACAAGGTCGCGATCGCCCACCGCGCCCGCCACTTCCCGCACCAGCTGTCCGGCGGCCAGCAACAGCGCGCCGCCATCGCCCGCGCGATCGTCGGCGATCCGCAGCTGATCCTCGCCGACGAGCCGACCGGCAACCTCGACACCGCTAACGGCGAGCAGGTGATGAACATCCTCGCCAGCCTCAATGCGGAAGGGGCGACGATCGTGATGGTCACCCACTCGCCGAGCCATGCCGACATGGCGAAGCGGCGGATCGACATGCTCGACGGCCGCATCGTCGCCTCCGCGATGCGCGCGATCTGAGGCGGCGCGATGAACGGCCATGTCCCGACGACGCTGCATCGCGCGCTGACCCGGCACAAGGGCTATGCCGCGCTCAACATCGGCGGGCTGGCCGTAGGCATTGCGGTGTGCCTGGTGCTGGGCCTCTACGTGCGATTCGAGCTGGGATTCGAACGCTGGCTCCCTCACCATCGCGAGCTGTACCTCGTCCAAAGCGAATTGCACCTCCCCGGCAGCCCGTTCAACGGCGCCTATCCGCAGACGATGGCCGGCATGCTGGAGCAGATGCGCGGGGACTTCCCCGGCCTGGTCGGGACGCGCATCCGCGGCGGCAAGGACGGCGGCAGCGTGCTGCGCGCCGGCGAGGCGCTGCGGATGGATGTGGCGCAGGTCGATCCGTCGTTCTTCTCGGTCTTCGCCTTGCCGATGGTGCGTGGCGACGGGGCGGCCGCACTCGCCGATCCCGCGGCGGCGCTCGTCAGCCGGTCGGCGGCGCGCACGCTCTTCGGCGCGGCGGACCCGATCGGCCGGACGCTGACGATCGCGGTCGATGATCCGCGCCCGTATCGGGTCGCTGGCGTGTTCGAGGACCTGCCGGCCGATACCGACCTGTCCGCCACCATCCTGATCCCGATCCCGCGCACGCCGCCGCCCGCCGAATGGGCGTGGTACAGATGGGGCACCGCCGCGGTCACCACGGTGCTGCGCTTCCCCACGCCCGCCGCCGCGGCGCGCTTCACCGCGCAGATGCCGGCGTTCATCCGGCGACACGCGGGACAGGATCTGGGGCCGGCGCCGGACAAGGTCATCTCGCTGTCGTTGCTGCCGGTCACCCGCGTTCACCTGCAACCCTTCGGCGGCGAGAACAGCGGCCGTCCGCTGATGATCGCGGCGCTGGGCATCGTCGGCGTGCTGACCCTGTTGATCGCTGCGGTGAACTACGTGAACCTTGCTACTGCGCGTGCCGGGCTGCGGGCACGCGAAGTGGCGATCCGCAAGGTTCTGGGCGCGGATCGGGCGATGCTGATCCGGCAGTTCCTGGGCGAAGCGATCCTGACCGTGGCGATCGCCGCGCTGGTCGGGCTGATCCTGGCCGAACTCGGCCTGCCGCTCGTCAACGCGGCG
This sequence comes from Sphingomonas sp. SP5, assembly GCF_058313455.1. Classification (NCBI taxonomy): domain Bacteria; kingdom Pseudomonadati; phylum Pseudomonadota; class Alphaproteobacteria; order Sphingomonadales; family Sphingomonadaceae; genus Sphingomonas; species Sphingomonas sp. SP5. Next base: position 210,550 of record NZ_JBZFLF010000003.1, read on the forward strand.
GCGGGCTTGTCGCTTGCGCTGCCCTACGGACTCGTCGTTCCGGTGCTGGTGGCGGTGACCCTGGTGATCGGCGTGATGGCAGGCGCCTATCCCGCCCTGCTGTTGTCCCGCTATCCGGCCGCCGCCGTACTCGCCTCGGCACGGGCACCCGGCGGCGGCCGGACGGGCACGCGGGCGCGCGAGGCGCTGGTCGTGGTGCAGTTCGCCCTTGCGGTCGCCTTCATCATCGGCACGATCGTCCTCGCGGCGCAGGCCTTTCACGTCCGCCGATCCGATCTGGGCTTCCGCCGCGACGGGCTGATCGTGGTGCCATCGCTGGCCGACAGGCGGATCTTTCCGCCGCAGTCGCGACCGATCATCGCCGCGTTCCGTCGCCTGCCTGGCGTCGTCGCGGCGGGGGCGGGCAGCGTCAGCCCCGGTGGTGACGGCATCGGCAACATCGATTTGATCGAGCGGCCCGGCGGGCCGGGGCTGACGATCATGGCCGTTACCGTGGGACCGGATTTCTTCGCCGCATACGGCCCGCGTCTGCTCGCCGGCCGCCTGTTCGACGACAGGCACGGCGCCGACGATGCGAGCGACTGGACCCGGTGGAAGCAGGGCCGCAACATCGTCATCGACCGCACCGCCGTGCGGGCGTTCGGTTTCCGCTCGCCGGCCGATGCGATCGGCAGGACGGTCGGCGGTGTCATGCCGAGCACCATCATCGGGGTGATCGACCCGGTGCGCTTCGCATCGCCGCGCACGCCGCAACGGGCGACCTATTACCAATATTACCGCGACATGCCGCCCGCGCCCGTGGCCGCGATCCGCTTCACCGGCGATCCGCGCGTGATGCTCGACCGGGTGCGCGATACGTGGCGGCGGCTGGCGCCCGATGTGCCGTTCATCGCGGACACCGCCGACCGGCGATTGGCCCATTTCTACGAGGATGACGATCGCGCCACGCGCCTGTTCGCGATCGGGGCGGGACTGGCCGTGCTGATCGGCTGCGTCGGATTGTGGGGACTGGCCGCGTTCAACAGCCAGCGGCGGGTGAAGGAGATCGGCATCCGCAAGACGCTGGGCGCCTCGTCCGCCGATATCGTGAGGCTGCTGGTCGGCCAGTTCCTGCGCCCGGTGCTGATCGCCAACCTGTTCGCCTGGCCGCTCGCCTGGGTAGCGATGCGGACATGGCTGGCCGGGTTCGGCGACCGGATCGCGCTGTCGCCGCTCTATTTTCTGGCCGCCAGCCTGCTCGCGCTCGCCATCGCCCTGCTGACCGTCCTTGCCCAGGCGCTCCGCGCCAGCCGTGCGGCGCCTGCCTGGGCGCTGCGCCATGACTGACCGCCCCGCCCGCCTCCTCCTGAACGGGATCGTCCCATGAACCGCTTCGCGCTGCTTTCGCTATATCGCTCGCTCACCCGCCATAAACTCTATGCGGCGCTCAACATCGGCGGGCTGGCGGTCGGCATCGCCGTCTGTCTCGTACTCGGCCTCTACGTGCGCTTCGAGACGGGGTACGACACGTGGCTGCCCCGCCACGACCGCATCTATGCCGTGCAGACGGTGTGGAGCATGCCGGAAAGCCCGGCGAACGGCGCCTATCCCTATACGATGGGCGGTCTGCTCGATCAGATGCAGGCCGACTTCCCCGGTTTGGTCGGTACGCGGATCCGCGGCGGCAACGGCAGCGTGCTGCAGGACGGCCGCGCCACGCAGGAGGGGGTGGTGCAGGTCGACCCCGCCTTCTTCCAGGTCTTCGATCTGCCGATGGTGCGTGGCGACGGGCCGAGCGGCCTCGCCCGGCCGGGGGGCGTGCTCATCAGCCAAAGTGTTGCAGCCAAATATTTCGGCACTGCCAACCCGATCGGTCAGCCGCTGACGGTGGCGATGGATGCGCCGGGCAGCTACCGCGTCGCCGGCGTGTTTCGCGATCTGCCCAAGGACAGCGAACTCGATTTCTCCATCCTGATCCCGCTGCCGCGCACCCCGCCTTCGACGAACTGGTTCCACTGGGGCAGCACCTCGCTCCAGACCTTCCTGCGCTTCGAAACGCCCGCGGCGGCACGTGCCTTCGGCGAAAAGATGCAGGCATTCGTCAACCGGCACGGCGGCGAACTCGCCGCACCGGGCGAGCGGCCGTGGGCGGTGCAGCAGTTGCGCCTGCTCCCCGTCGCCCGCCTCCACCTCGAACCGCAGGGGCAGGAGAGCGGCAGCCGTAAGACGACGGTGGTGACGCTCGGCTTGGTCGGCGTGCTGACGCTGCTGATCGCGATCGTGAACTATGTGAACCTCGCCACGGCGCGGGCGGGTCTGCGTGCCCGCGAGGTCGCGATGCGCAAGGTGCTGGGCGCCGACCGGCTTTCACTGGTGCGCCAGTTCCTCGGCGAAGCGATGCTGACCGTCACCGCCGCCGCGCTGGTCGGGCTGATCCTCGCCGAACTGGGGCTGCCGCTGGTCAATGCGGCGGGTGGCCTGTCGTTGACGCTGCCCTATGCGGTGGTCGTGCCGGCGCTCGCGCTGCTGGTGCTGCTGGTCGGCATCGTCGCGGGATCCTATCCGGCGGTGCTGCTGTCGCGCTTCCCCGCCGCCGCCGTGCTCGCATCGGCGCGCACGCCGGGCGGGGGGCGATCGGGCGCCCGCACGCGCGAAGCGCTCGTCGTCCTGCAGTTCGGCCTGGCCATCGCCTTCACCATCGGCACGATCGTACTGGTCGCGCAGACGCGGCACGTCCGGCAGACCGATCTCGGCTTCCAGCGCGACGGGCTGCTGATCCTCGGTTCCATCGCCGACGGCCGGGTGCCCCCGGCGCAGAAACGCTCGGTCGTCAACGCCATCGCCGCGCTGCCGCAGGTCGTCGACGTGACGCTGTCGAACGGCGTGGCGGGCGGCAGTGGCGAGGACAATGCCAATAACGTGCCGTTGCCGGGCGTGCCGGGCAGCGGCCCGTCGCTGCGCTGGGAGGTCGTCGGACCCCGCTTCTTCGATACCTATCGCGCGCGGCTGATCGCGGGCCGGCTGTTCGACAGCGCGCATGGCGCCGACGACACCCAGACGCGGGATCCGGCGAAGGGCATCAACATCGTCGTCAACCGCCGCGCGCTGTCCTCGCTTCGCCTGGGCTCGCCGGAGGAGGCGATCGGCAAGACGGTCGGCGGCAACCGCCCCCGCACCGTCATCGGCGTCATCGACGACCTGCGCTTCGCCTCGCCGCGCGATTCCAATGCGCCGACCTATTACATGTACCAGAGCCGGCCGGAGACGCTGGACACGGCGATGGCCACCCTGCGCTTCCGCGGCGATCCGCAAGCCGTCACGGCGGCGGTGCGCGGCGTGTGGCAGCGGATGGTCCCGCAGGTGCCGTTCCAAGCGAAGACCGCCGATCAGCGGCTTGCCGAATTCTACAAGGCCGACGACCGGGCGACGCGCCTGTTCGGCACCGGCGCCGTGCTGGCCGTGCTGATCGGCTGTGTCGGCTTGTGGGGGCTCGCCTCGTTCAACACGGCGCGGCGGGTGAAGGAGATCGGCATCCGCAAGACGCTGGGCGCGTCGTCCGCCGATATCGTCCGGCTGCTGGTCGGCCAGTTCCTGCGTCCGGTGCTGCTCGCCAACCTCATCGCCTGGCCGATCGCGTTTATCGCGTTGCGTAGCTGGCTCGCCGGGTTTGCGGATGCGGTGGCGCTGTCGCCGCTCTACTTCCTTGCCGCCAGCCTGCTGGCCACCGCGATCGCGGTGCTGACGGTGCTCGGCCAGTCGCTCCGCGCCAGCCGCGCCACCCCCGCCTGGGCGCTGCGCCATGATTGAGCGGCGTATCTGCGCGACGCTGCTGGTCGCGGCGGCGCTTGTCGTCGCGGCGCCCGGCTATGCCGAGACGCTGCCGGAGGCGATCGCCGCCGCCTGGGCCGGCAATCCCGAACTCGCCGCCGCCCGCGCCCGGCAGGAGGCGTTGGCCGAAACGCCGCGACAGGCGCGCTCGGCCGGGCGACTGACTGCCGCGGCGAGCGGCAATGCCGGCTACGACGAACTCGGTTACGGCCGGTCGGGCAGCACCGGCGTGGTGGCGACGCTGCCGATCTGGACCGGCGGGCGGGTCGCATCGTCGGTGCGGGCGGCCGACGCCGATGTCGCATCGGGCGCGGAGATCGTGCGCGATGCGGAGGCCGCGGTGCTCCAGCGCGTGGTGGTCGCTTACGCCGCCCTCCTCTACAATCAGCAGGCGGTGGAGGTGGCGCGCGTCGGGATCGAGCGGCTCGACCGGCAGGTGGCGGAGGCGCAGTCGCGCTTCGGGCTCGGCCAGGCGACGCGCACCGACGTCGCGCAGCTCCAGGCGCAGCGGGCCAGCGTCGTCGCCAATCTTGCCGACGCGGAAAGCGCGCTCACCGCGACGCAGGCGGCCTATCGCGCGGTGGTCGGCCGCGATGCCGGCGCCTTGTCGGCCGACATCGCACCATCGCCGCTGCTACCCCTTACGCTCGCCGATGCGCGAACCGCGGCGGAATGCGCCAATCCGCTGCTGCTCGCCCAACGACGCATCGTCGATGCGTCCGCCGCCAGGATCGATCAGGCGCGCGCCGAGCGGATGCCGGGCCTCGATCTGGCGGGCGGCTATGGCCGCGGATGGCGAAGCGCCGGCGGCGACTGGCGCGGCTTCGACAGCGCGGCCAGCGTCGGCGCGACCGTGCGCATCCCGCTGCTGACCGGCGGCCTCGTCGGCTCGCGCGTCCGCCAGGCGGAGGCGACGTGGCGTGCCGGTCGGTACCAGGCCGATGCCGCGGCGCGCGAGGCGGTGCGCGGCACCGATGCGGCATGGGCGGACCTCACCGCCGCGCAGGCGCGGCTGCGTGCCGGTACTGAAGGGTTGGCCGCCGCCGACCTCGCGCTGAAGGGCGTGCGGGCGGAATATGGCTTTGGCCTGCGCTCGACGATCGACATCCTCGTCGCCGACCAGAGCTTCCGCGCCGCGCAGCTCGACGTCGCGCGGGCGCAGGCCGACATGCTGACGGCGCAGGCCGCCTTGCTGCGCGCGGTCGGCCGGATGCAGCCCGATGCCTTTCGGTGACGGGCGGATCAGTGGCCCGGCAGCGCACGGTTGCGTGGCGTGCCCTGGGGGGAGATTTCCAGCTTGCCGACCACCCCGTCGTGGCGACGGTAAACCTCGTAATACAGGCCGTTGCCGCGCACTTCCTCGATCATCACGATCGCGCCTCCGGCAGCGATCGTCGGCAGCGCCGCACGGACGGCGGGGGGAAGCTGCGCCGGCGCCAGCACCCGTTCGACGACGAGGCGCCCGTCATCCTCCCGCTCGATCGCAGCGCGGCGGGTGCCGCCCCAGTAGAGTTGTATTTCCCTCTCGTCGCCGGGTGCGACATAGGTGATCCAGGCGCGATGGATCGCCATGATCTGGCTGCCCGACAGGCTGAACATCGCCATGCCCGACGCCACCATCGCCACCAGTCCCGCGCGGCGGAACAGGCTCTCGCGCACCAGCGACAGGACACGCCGCGACGCAAGCGAGGCAAGCACGGCGGCGGCGGCGACCAGCCCGCCGGCGATCAGCGCCGAACGCGGCAACAGGCCGAAGGCAGCGTAGAGCGCGATCTTCAACAGGTGCAGCAACACCTCGTTGGTGGCGCGGGTGGCGACGATCTCGTCCTTGCTCAGCCCCATCCGGTAATAGGCACGGTTGAAGACGACACCGACCGCGCCGGTGAACCCCGACAGCAGGCCGGCGGCGGCGCCGAGCAGCGGCAGGCGCGCGAGCGGCAGCGGCGCCTCCGTATCCGGTGCCGGCTTGCGCCGGAACAGCGCGGGCAGGTTGAGCAGCAGGAAGCAGCCGAGCAGGAATTCGACGTACACCGCCTCGAACTGCGTCAGCAGCCACGCGCCGAGCGCCGCGGCCGGCAGCGCGGCAGGGACGAAGCGCCGCACGACATCCCAGCGGATGTGCGGGCGGAACAGCCAGATGCGTGAGAGCGAACTCGCCGCGGTGCCGATCGACAGCGCGCCGGGGATCGAGGCGACGGGCAGGATCAGGCGCAACAGCGGCACCAGCACCAGCCCGGCGCCGCCACCCGCCACGGCGCTGACGATGAAGGCGAGGAAGGCGGCGACGAAGACCAGGGCGACGATCACGCCGCCGCTCTAGCCGAGGCGATCAGCCGATGTCGCGGCAATAACGGACCGTTGCGGCCGGATTCTCCAGCTGCCTGTTCACCGTCCCTAAAAAAGCCGTCGCCGGTGGTTTGGCCGAGCACGGAACCGGTGCGCGGATCGATGAAAAGGTGCTCGCCGCCGTGCTGGCCCTTGGGCGGCGCCAGCGTCACCTCGGCCGCGGCCTGCGGATCGCGCCGGAGCACCACCCTACGAGCGCCCGCGCAACGCCGGCGATCAAGGCGGCGGAGGTGAGCGGCGCGGAGGGCACCAGCGTCGTTGAGGCGGACCGACGCCGATCCACTGTCGATCTCGCCGTCTTCCACGCGTTCAACCAGCATGCTCGCGCGACTGTGACCGCGGGGGTCCAGCGCCGTTTGTTGCTGCTTCTTTCCGTACCCGTCCGACAAAGCACGTGCGCATCATCGTCGTACGAAAATTTGTATTACGGAAACGCCCCGCTCGATTGTCTTACAAGGAACAGTCTGTGGCGGGAGGCAAAAGATGACGACGGTAGATAGTGCCCGGCCCCCGCCGCCGCCTCGCGATGACGCGAACAGAGCCCTCGCCGCCGGGTTTGGCAGCCTTTCGATCGGCACGCGCGGGCAATCTCACCGGTACGGCACGCATCGGCTCGCAGCCGGGCGCTAAGGCTTCTCCCAAATGGATGGGAAGATGAATATTCGCACCAAGGAAGCGCTGGATTATCTTCAAACGGCATTGGAGATCATCGATGCGGAGGGCATAATCATGGCCGGCTGCCATGTGCAGCACGCCATCGACCTTATCGGCTGCGAGGCTTTGCTCGGTTTGCCCTCCGCCCCACAGCCGCAGAACTAGCGATTGGACGTGTGCCGAGGACCGCTCACGGTCGACGCGCGGGCGTTGCGGCACATCCAAACGATAGGCCGGGGGAGGATAGGCGGATGGCAGCGTCGTGTCCGGTCCGGCGCCGCCAGGAAACCTGCCTATGCCACCGGAGACCTGAGCATCGGGAGAATGTATCTCAATCCACCATTCCCGCCATTGAAGTTGGGAAGTGGTGACCCCTACGGGAATCGAACCCGTGTTTCAGCCGTGAAAGGGCCGCGTCCTAACCGCTAGACGAAGGGGCCAGCGGGGGTGCTGCTAGAGGGGGGGCGGCGGTCGGTCAAGGGGCTTTTCGTCAATTTGCCCAGGCGGCGTCCTCGATGTGCAGTTCGGCGGCGGGGCGGCTGCCCCAATCGTCCAGCTTGGCGCGGCCGGCGAGCCACAGGCGGCGGTGCGGTGCGGCACCCAGCAGTGCCTGGCCGAGCGGAGTGTCCGCGGCGCGAAAGGCCATCGCCTTGAAACTGCGGCCATCGTCGCCGGCGACGATCGTTCGGACATGGCCGTTGCCGACCACGTCGGCCTTGATGATCCGCACCGGCCCGGCGGCAATCCGCGGCGCCGGCCAGCCCATGCCGTAGGGGCCGCCGACCTCGAGCGATTCGATGAGGGCGGGATTGATGCCGCCCGGCGCCAGCACCGTGTCGACCAGCAGCGCACGCTCGCCGATCGCGCGCTCGACGGCGGCGGCGAGGCGCTCTTCGAGGAAGGCGCTGAATTCAGCGATGCGATCCGCGGCGACGGTCAGCCCGGCCGCCATGGCATGGCCGCCGCCGGCGACGAGCAGGCCGTGATCCTTGGCGGCGAGCACCGCCGCGCCGAGGTCGACGCCGGCGATCGACCGGCCGGAGCCCTTGCCGAGGCCGGCGTCGTCGATCGCGATGACGATCGCCGGGCGGCCGAGTTTTTCCTTCAGCCGTCCCGCAACGATGCCGATTACGCCGGGATGCCAGCCTTCTCCGGAAACCACGGCGACGCTGCGATCGGTGCGGAGCAGCGCGTCGGCGGCCTGCTGCACGCCCGTTTCGATCAGGCGGCGTTCCTCGTTGAGGCGGTCCAGTTCCTCGGCGATGGTCCGCGCCTCGTCGGGGTCGCGCGTGGTGAGCAGGCGGACGCCCAGGTCGGCACGTCCGACCCGCCCGCCGGCGTTGATCCGCGGGCCGAGCGCAAAGCCGAGGTCGCTACACGTCGGCGCGCGGGTCAGCCGCGATGCGGCGATCAGCGCGGCAAGGCCGATATTGCGACGCTGCGCCATCACCTTCAGCCCCTGCGCGACGAAGGCGCGGTTGAGACCGCGCAGTTGCGCGACATCGGCGACGGTGCCGAGCGCGACGATATCGAGATGATCGATCAGCCGCGGCTCCGGCCGATCCGCGAAGAAGCCGCGCCCGCGCAAGGTGCGGACCAGCGCGGCGGCGAGCAGGAAGCAGACACCCACCGCGGCGAGATGGCCGTGCGCGGCGCCCTCGTCCTCGTCCAGCCGGTTGGGGTTCACCAGCGCGTGCGCGCGCGGCAAGGCGGCAGCGCATTTATGGTGGTCGACCACGACCACGTCGACCGGGTGGGCATGGGCCATCGCCAGCGCCTCGAACGCCTGCGCGCCGCAATCGACGGTGACGATCAGCGAAGCGCCCTCGCTCGCCAGCCGGACCAGTGCATCGCCCGACGGGCCATATCCTTCGAGCAGGCGATCGGGGATATAGGCGCGCGCCTCGATGCCGAGGTCGCGCAGTATCAGGATCATCAGCGCGGCCGAGGTGGCGCCATCGACGTCATAGTCGCCGAACACCGCGACGTGTTCGCCACGCTGCACCGCATCGGCGAGCCGTTCGGCGGCGCGATCCATGTCGCGGAACACGGAAGGGTCCGGCATGAAGCCGCGGATCGACGGCGCGCGATGCTGTTCGAGCGCCTCGCGCGGCGCCCCGCGGGCGAGCAGCAGCTGCGTGACGAGGTCGTCGGCGCCGAAGCCGTCGCGCGCGTCCGCGGCGAGGCTGCGCCAGTGCCAGGGCTGGCCGAGGATGGAGGAGGTTACGCCGAGTACGGGGGTCATGTCGCCGCGTATCTAGGGCAGGGGAGGCGGGGCGGCAAACCGTCGTGCCTCATCGACCCTGCCCTTCGACAGCGCGCGTGGCTGCGCCTATATGGGGCAGGCAATGGCCGATTCCTTCGATCTGGGCGAACCGCCGCAACCTGCGGCACAGGCGACCCCCTACCGCGTGCTGGCGCGCAAATACCGTCCGCAGACGTTTCGCGAACTGATCGGGCAGGATGCCATGGTCACGACGCTGGGCAATGCGATCAAGCGCGACCGGCTGGCGCACGCCTTCCTGATGACCGGCGTGCGCGGCGTGGGCAAGACGTCCACCGCGCGGCTGATCGCCAAGGCGCTGAACTGCATCGGTCCGGACGGGCAGGGCGGGCCGACGATCGATCCGTGCGGCGTCTGCGAACCCTGCCGCGCCATCGCGGAGGGGCGGCATATCGATGTGATCGAAATGGACGCCGCCAGCCACACCGGTGTCGACGACGTGCGCGAGATCATCGACGCGGCGCGCTATGCGGCGGTGTCGGCGCGCTACAAGATCTATATCGTCGACGAGGTCCACATGCTGTCCAAGAACGCGTTCAACGCGCTCTTGAAGACGCTGGAGGAGCCGCCCGCCCACGTCAAATTCCTGTTCGCCACGACCGAGGTGAACAAGGTGCCGATCACCGTGCTGTCGCGCTGCCAGCGGTTCGACCTGCGCCGCATTTCCGCCGAGCAGCTGGCGGCGCATTTCGCCTTCGTCTGCCGCGAGGAGGGCGTCGAGGCGGAAGCGGAGGCGCTGATGCTGATCGCACGCGCGGCGGAGGGATCGGCACGCGACGGGCTGTCGATCCTCGACCAGGGGATCGCGCATGCAGGCCTTGAAGGCGGCGCGGTGACCGCCGATGCGGTGCGGCAGATGCTCGGCCTGTCCGATCGCGGCGCGGTGCGCGACCTGCTGGCGCTGGTGCTGGCCGGCGATGCGGCGGCGGCGCTCGCCAGCCTGCGCCGGCAGTATGACTATGGCGTCGATCCGCAATCGGTACTGCGCGCGATGCTGGAGACGGTGCACGGCATCACGCTCGCCAAGGTCGGCACGGCGGAGGACCCGGCGCAGGCTGCCGAGGAACGCGCGGCGCGGGCCGAGTGGGCGGCCAAACTGTCCTTCCCCGCGCTCCACCGGCTGTGGCAATTGTTCCTGAAGGGGCATGACGAGGTCGCCAAGGCGGCGCTGCCGATCGAGGCGGCGGAGATGGCGCTGCTGCGCGCGATCCATGCCTCGTCGTTGCCGGATCCCGGCGAACTCGCGCGGCAGATCGCGACTGGCAAGGTCGGAGCGGCTCCGGCCGCGGCTGGCGTTCCAGCGGCACCGGCGCAGGGCACACCGGCCGCGGCCGAGCGGCCGGGGGTGCCCGCCGATTTCGCCGGTCTCGTCGCGATGCTGGAGGACAAGGGGCACCACGCGGTCGCCGCGCAGCTCGGCTATGGCGCGCGCGTGGTCCGTTACGAGGCGCCCGAACTGATCCTCAGCGGATCGCGGCCGATGTCCGCCGATACGCTGCGCGACGCCGCCGATGCGCTCAAGAAGACGACGGGGCAGGTTTGGAAGATCGCCTTGGAGGATGCGCCCGGCGCGCCTACCTTGCGCGAGCAGGACAAGGCGGCAGAAGAGGCGACGCGGCAGGCGATCCTCGATACGCCTTTGGTGAAGGCGGCATTCGCGGCCTTCCCGGAGGCGGAACTGGAAAGCTGGCCCGGCAAACGGAGTATCGCATGAAGAACCTCGATGAAATCCTCGCCATGGCGCAGAACGTGCAGAGCGAGTTGCAGAAGGCCCAGGACCAGCTCGACACGATCGAGGTCGAGGGCGTGTCCGGCGGCGGGCTGGTCAAGGTGAAGGCCAGCGCCAAGGGCCGCATCATCAACATCGCGATCGACGATTCGCTGATCGAAGTGTCCGAGAAGCAGATGCTCGAGGACCTGCTGGCGGCGGCGTTCAACGATGCGCGGGCAAAGGCGGATGCGGCGTCGGGTGCGGAAATGTCCAAGATGACCAGCGGCTTGCCGCTGCCACCGGGCTTCAAGCTGCCGTTCTGAACCGATCGTTACGATCGGGGAACAAGGCTGCCCGATATGGCGTTGCTGCCTCCATCATAACGACAGGAGGAGCAATCATGGTCGAAGAACGGATCGTCGAAACGCCCAACGGCTCGACCCATACGACGGTGATCGAGCGTCGCGGCGGCGGTGGCGGCGTGGCGATCGCCATCGTGCTGCTGATCGCGGTGCTGATCGGCGGCTATTTCCTGTTCGTCCGCCAGGGCAGCGAAACCGCGAAGAACAACGCGATCACCTCGGCCGCGAAGAGCGTAGAGAAGACGGCGGACAAGGCTGGCGGTGCGATCGACGGCGCGACCAAATAAGGCCGGCACCTCTCCTCGCCATCGGCCAGCGCGCGGGTGGCGAGGGCGTCCCGCTGGGGCGAGTGTCCGTCCCAGATCGCGAAGCGCGGGTGACACGCATCCCGCATGGGCGAGTCGCCGGTGCTATTTCAGGCAGGCATCCAGACCGCTACGCCGCACCACGCCGACATAGCGCGACAGCGCGTTGCCGTGCCGCCGCACGAAGCCATGCGGATCGATCGCCTCGCGCTTCTTGGGAAGCGGCAGCACCGCGGCGATGCGGCCCGCTTCGGTCGGCGACAGGCGCGAGGCGTCGTGGTGGAAATAGCGGAGCGCCGCCGCGTCGGCGCCATAGGTGCCGATGCCCGTCTCCGCGACGTTGAGATAGACTTCCATGATCCGCCGCTTGCCCCACAGGGTTTCGATCAGCACGGTGAAATAGGCCTCGAACGCTTTGCGGATGTAGCCGCCGCCCTGGAACAGGAAGACGTTCTTGGCGGTCTGCTGGCTGATCGTGGAGCCGCCGCGCAGGCGCTTGCCTTGCGCGTTGCTGTAGGCAGCGCTGGCGATGCCTTTCCAGTCGAAGCCGTGATGTTCGCAGAAGCGGGCGTCCTCCCCGGCGATGGCGGCGCGCGGCATGTCGGGGTCCATCGCCGACAGGGGCATCCACTGCTTGGTGACGCTGCGGCCGGAGAGCAGGTCGCCCGCCATCGTCCAGGTGAAGGGGACGGGCACGAAGCGGTAGAGGCCGACCCAGAGCACGCTGACGATCACGAAGACCAGCGCGATCTTGGCGAGGATGCGGAGGATGCGAAGCATGGCCGATCCTTACGGTGCGGTCGTGGCGCCCTTCAAGCCCAGGATCGTGTCCGCTGCCGCTACGCCGGTCGCGTAGGCGCCATGCGCGGTGGAGAAATCGCTCGAGGAGCAGGCTTCGCCGGCGAAGAACAGGCGGTCGTCGACCGGCGCGGCAAGTACGGCGCGGGCACCGGCGTGGCCGACGGCGGCATGGCTGTAGCTGCCGTGGATGTACGCCGCTTCGCGCCAGCGGGTCGCACCGAGCGGCGCGAGGCGGCGACGCCAATCGGCACCGAGCAGCGCGACGAGTTCCTCGATCGCAAAGGCGATCGCCGCAGTCCGATCGGGCATCGCTTCCGCGCACGATCCACCGAAGAAGCTTTCGATGATCGGCAGGCCGAAGGGCGACAGGCGGTGGCTGGCGGTGCAGCTGCTGTGCGGGTTGCCGGTGAGATGGGCATGCGCCGGCCATTCGGGGCGATCGACCGCCAGGAACACCTTGTCGGCGAGGCCGAGCGGCAGCGATGCGGCGGCGTCCTGCTTGCCATGGAGCGGCGGGTCGAAGCGGATGGCGGCATAAGCCGTGGTCGGGATGGCGAGGATCACGCGATCCGCCGTGATCGTGCCGGCGGGTGTGTCGAGGCGGATCGTTTGCCCGCTGCGGTCGATGCGGGTCACAGGCGTATCGAGGCGCACGGGCAGGCCCTCCGCGTAACGTGCGATCAACCGGCCGTAGCCGGAGGGGATCGCCCAATTGTCTTCGGTCGCCGCATCTTCATAGGCCGCCCAGTCGTGGAGCGACACGCGGGAAAGCGGCGCGCCATTGGCATAGCCCGAGATGGCATCGATCATCGGTCGCCACGGATCGTCCGCCGCCACGAAGGCGGAGAGCGGCTGATCCGGTCCGCCCATCGCGGCATGAGCGGCGGTTTCGAAACGCTCGTACGCTGCGCCGAAGGCGTGCTGTTCCGCTGGCGGAAAGCCGAGGTCGCGCCATTGCACGCCCCAATTGGGCGACGATCGGTCGATCGACACGCCCCGGTGTTCGGCAATGGCAGTCCAGGGATTACGCCCGGCGGAATGGAGCCAGCCGCAGCCGAAATCGACGGTGACGGTGTCATGCGCACCGGCACCCGCACCCGTCACCCCAGCGAAAGCTGAGGTGACGGCAGGAGCGGACGATGATGCATATTGCGGTAGAGCCGCGCAGCTACGCCAATCCGGCAGCACCAGCGCCTCGGTCCGCGCCCGACCGCCCAGCCGGTCGCCCGCTTCGATCAGCAACACCTCTGCGCCCGCATCGTACAGGCGGCGCGCGGCGGCGATGCCGGCCGCACCGCCGCCGACGACGACGGTGAGGCCGTTCGCCGCCGTCACGTCAGGCGGCGGCGAGCAGGCGCTTTTCGCCGGCGATGCGCATCATCGCCTTTTGCAGCTTCTCGAACGCGCGCACCTCGATCTGGCGGACGCGTTCGCGGCTGACGCCATAGACCTGGCTCAGCTCCTCCAGCGTCTTGGGATCGTCGGTCAGGCGGCGTTCGGTGAGGATGTGCTTCTCGCGATCGTTGAGGTCGTCCATCGCGCTGACCAGCATGGTGTGGCGAACGTCCGCCTCCTGCTGGTCGGCGACGACCGCGTCCTGCAACGGCGCATCGTCCTGCAGCCAGTCCTGCCACTGGCCCTCGCCATCCTCGCGCATCGAGACGTTGAGCGACGTGTCGCCGCCCATCGCCATGCGGCGGTTCATGCTGACCACATCGCTTTCCGCGACGCCCAGGTCGGTGGCGATCTTGGTGATATGTTCGGGCTTGAGGTCGCCGTCCTCGAACGCGTCGAGCTTGGACTTCATCCGCCTGAGGTTGAAGAACAGCTTCTTCTGCGCCGCGGTGGTACCCATCTTCACCAGGCTCCACGAGCGCAGGATATATTCCTGGATCGAGGCGCGGATCCACCACATCGCATAGGTGGCGAGGCGGAAGCCGCGGTCGGGCTCGAACTTCTTGACGCCCTGCATCAGGCCGATGTTGCCCTCGCTGATGAGTTCGGACGTCGGCAGGCCATAGCCGCGATAGCCCATCGCGATCTTGGCGACGAGGCGCAGGTGGCTGGTGACGAGCTGCGCCGCCGCCTCCGTATCGCCATGCTCCTGGAAGCGCTTGGCGAGCATATATTCCTGCTCGGGTTGCAGGATGGGGAATTTCTTGATCTCGGCGAGATAGCGGTTGAGGCTCTGCTCTCCGCCGAGGGCAGGAATCGTCGCAGGGACGTTGCTGCGGGCTGCCATGATCTGATCTCCCTTGTCTTGCGGAGGCATTCCTACCGCAGCGCGGTAACGAACGGCTCGACCCTATACGTGAAGCTCGGTGAACAGTTCCTGCATGTCAGCAGGCATCGGGCTATCGAAGGCCAAAGCGGTGCTTTTCACCGGATGGATGAACCCCAGATGCGCCGCGTGCAAGGCCTGCCGGCGGAAACCGAGGGCTTCGAGAAGCGCCTTTTGAGCACTCTTTGTTCTACCATAAACCGGGTCGCCAAGCAAGGCATGACCGATCGACGCCATGTGGACGCGCACCTGGTGCGTCCGCCCGGTCTCCAGCCGGCATTCGATTAGCGCCGCCTCGTGCAGTCGCTCGATCGTGCGATAATGCGTCACCGCGCGCTTGCCGCCGGCGACGATGGCGATCTTCTTGCGGTTGGTCGCCGAGCGCGCGAGCGGGGCGTCGACCTTGCCTTCCGCCGGCCGCGGAAAGCCGCCGACGATCGCGCGATAACGCCGGTCGATGCTGTGATCGTGGAACTGCCGGGCCAGCCCCTCGTGTGCGCGGTCCGTCTTGGCGGCGACCATCAGCCCCGACGTATCCTTGTCGATGCGGTGAACGATACCGGGGCGCGCGACGCCGCCGATCCCGGAGAGGCTGCCGTCGCAATGGTGCAGCAGCGCATTCACCAGCGTTCCGTCGAGATTGCCCGCCGCCGGGTGCACGACCAGACCGGCAGGCTTGTCGATGACGATCAGGTGCTCGTCCTCATAGGCGACGACCAGCGGGATATCCTGCGCCTCGTTGTGCGGCAGCGTCGGGTTGGGCACCGCCACCGCCAGCCGGTCGCCGGCACTGGCGCGCTTGGCCGGATCGCGCACCATCTGCCCGTCGCGGGTCACCGCGCCGCTGGCGATCAGCACCTTTAGCCGCTCGCGCGACAGGGTGGGCACCGCCTCGGCCAGCGCACGATCCAGACGCCATCCGTCGGATTGTGGCGCGATCGTCGCTTCGATGATGGAAACCCCCCGGTCCATACGATAGCGATGTGGGGATGACGGTGCAGATTGCAAGCGCGCTCCTCCAGCAGATCGTCGATGCGGCGGCCGCATCTCCGCAGGCCGAGGTGTGCGGATTGCTGTTCGGCACGCCGCACGCGATCACCGCAGTCGCGGCGTGCGCCAACGTCGCCGCCGATCCGGCGCGGCACTTCGAGATCGATCCCGCCGCGCTGTTGGCCGCGCACCGGGCGGCGCGAAACGGGGCGGCGGCGGTCGTCGGCCACTATCATTCGCATCCCAGCGGCCACGCCGTGCCGTCGCCGCGCGACGCCGCGGCCGCCGCGCCCGACGGTTCGCTGTGGCTGATCACGGCGGGGGGTGAGGTGCGCGCCTGGCGCGCGGTGGACGGGGGACCGGTGGCAGGACGGTTCGAAGAGGTCGCGTTGCGCGGCTGACCGCGCCGGCCCGAACGGACCCGGCTTGCGTCCGCGACTCAACCCCGCCACATCTGTGCGCGATCATTCAGGGGAATTGCATGTCCGTCAGCCCGGTCGATTTCGCCAGCCTGCTGTGTTCGCGGCTGTGCCACGACCTGCTCTCGCCGGTCGGTGCGCTCAACAACGGGCTGGAGCTGCTCGGCGACGAGAACGACCCCAACATGCGCGACCGCGTGTTCCAGCTGTTGAGCGAAAGCGCCCGCGCGTCCGCCAACAAGCTCAAGTTCTTCCGCCTCGCCTTCGGTGCGGCGGGCGGCTTCGGCGAACAGGTCGACAGTCGCGAGGGCAAGACGGCGATCGAGGGGCTGCTCGCCGACAACAAGCGCACCACCTTCAACTGGTGGGTCGAGGCGGAGACGCTGTCGAAGCCCGCACTGAAGGTGATGCTCAACCTGGCGCTGATCGCCAGCGAGGCGCTGGTCCGCGGCGGCACGCTCGATGTCGGCGGCGAGGAGAATGGCGGCCACCTGGAGGTCGTCGTCAAGATCGAGGGGCCGCGGATCATCCTCGATCCCGAATTGCGCCAGACGCTGACCGACGGCGAGCGCGAGACGGGCGTGACCCCGCGCGCCGCGGCCGCCTATCTTGTCCATACGCTGGCGACGCAGGCCGGTGGTTCGGTGCAGATCAGCGAGCCTGCCGACAATGTCATGATCTTCGGCGCGAGCTTCGCGGGCGGCTGACCGCGAGGCGCCAGTAAACGCCCCTTTAACCCCTGATCGGCCATCACCCCGCTGCGACAATCGCGGGGGACTATGGACGACCTGCTGCAGGAATTCATTGCCGAGACGCGGGAGACTCTGGAATCGCTGTCCGGAGAGATCGTGGCGTGGGAAGCGGCGCCGACCGACCGCGCGCGGCTGGATGCGATCTTTCGCTTCGTCCACACGGTGAAGGGCAGCTGCGGGTTCCTGGACCTGCCGCGGCTCGCGCGGCTGAGCCATGCCGCCGAAGACGTGCTGGCGGCGGTGCGCGACGGCCATCGCGCGCCCGACACCAACCTGGTCAACGCGGTGCTCGCGATCGTCGACCGGATCGGCGAGATCGTCGAGGCGATCGATTCGGGCGCGGCGCTGGACGATTCGAGCGAGGACCTGCTGATCGCCGCGTTGGCCGAGGATGCGCAGCCCGTCGCGCAGGCGCAGCCTGCCGCGGTGGTACGCACCGCCAACCGATCGGTGCGGCTCAACGTCGACCTGCTCGACCGGATGATGAGCGGCATGTCGGAGATGGTGCTCGCCCGCAACGAGCTCGCCCGCCGGCTGCGCGACGAACAGGTCGACCCGCAGGTCGAGGCGGCGCTGGAGCGGCTGTCGCTTACCGTCGCCGAGATGCGCGACACCGTCACCCGCACCCGCATGCAGAAGATCGATGCGCTCTTTTCGGCACTGCCGCGCATGGTGCGCGATACCGCGGCCGAACTGGGCAAGCAGGTCGCGCTGACCATCGACGGGTCCGACGTCGAACTGGATCGCGAGATGATCGAGCTGATGCGCGATCCGCTGGTCCACATCATCCGCAACGCGGTGGACCACGGCATCGAGCCACCGGCCGACCGCCGCGCCGCAGGCAAGCGCGAGGCGGGGCGGCTGCTGGTGTCGGCACGCCAATCGGGCAACCAGATCCTGATCGAGATCGCCGACGACGGCCGCGGCATCGATGTCGACCGGCTCGTCGCCAAGGCCAAGGCGCAGAAGCTGTTCGGCGAGGCCGAACTGGCGGCGATGGACATGGCGGCGCGGCTGGACCTGATCTTCCACGCCGGCCTGTCGAGCCGCGATGCGGTCACCGCCATTTCGGGTCGCGGCGTCGGCATGGACGTGGTGCGCGCCAACATCGAGCATATCGGCGGCCGCGTCCACCTGGCCAACCAGCCGGGCAAGGGGCTGGCCATCGTCATCTACGTGCCGCTGACGCTGTCGATCATGTCGACCATCGTCGTCGGCGTCGGCGGTCAGCGCTTCGCCATCGCCCGCCAGTCGGTGGACGAGATCCTGCGCGTGCGCGGCGAGGCGGTGCGGATCGACCGGATCGGCGACGCCGAGGTCGCGACGGTGCGCGGGCGGCGCCTGCCGCTGGTGTCGCTCGGCCGGCTGCTCGGCATCGGCGACGGCGACGAGCGGACGCTGGCGATCGTCTCCACCCGCGATGGCGACTATGCGCTGGCGATCGACCAGGTGATCGATACCGAGGAACTGGTGGTGAAACCCGCCGCGCCCGCGGTGATGGCGACGGGCGTCTATGCCGGGCAGACGCTGCCCGATTCGGGCCTGCCGATGCTGCTGCTCGACGGGTCCGGCATCGCGACGATGGCGGGCCTGCGGTTCCATCGCAGTACCGCCGCCGACGAGGAGCAGGAGGCGCCGGACCATGCCGAAGGCGTCGCGGCGCTGATGTTCGAGGATCTGGACGGCCAGCGTCGCGTGCTGCCGCTCGCCGTGATCGACCGGGTGGAGCCGGTGGCGACCGACGCGATCCGCTTCACCGCCGGGCAGATGCGCCTGGCGATCGGTAGCAACCTGGTGCCGCTGCATTCCGCCGCGCCGATCGGCGAGCGGGCGGAGGTGCCGGTGCTGCGCCTGACCGACGGGATGAGCGAGATCGCCTATGCCATCCACGAACCCGTCGAGATCGTCCACCTGCCGACCGCCATCGCCCCGGCGCGCGGGGCGGGGCCGGTCGCTGGCGTGGTGATGATCGAGGGCGAACAGGTCGAACTGCTCGACGCCCATGCGCTGTTCGCGGGCGAATCGCTGGGCAATGCCGGCCGGCGGCTGTGCTGGCTGCAGGCCGACGGCAGCGGCTGGATGGAAACGTTCCTGCGCCCGATGCTGGAAGCGTCGGGCTATCGCTGCGTGGCGCAGCCCCCGGCCGACGGGCCTGCCGATGTCGCGCTGGTGATGGACGATGCGCCGGTCGCGCCCGCCGCCGCGCGCAACATCGTCCGGCTGCGGCGCGAGGTCGCCGCCGCGGCGGGGACCGGCAGCGTCTATCGTTACGATCGCGCCGGTCTGCTCGATGCGCTGGCGCATGCGGTGGAGGCACGCTGATGGAATTGTTCCTGATCGCTCATATCGCCGGGCGCGGCGTCGCGATCGAAACCGGACAGGTCGATTCGGTGGTCGATATCGCCGATGTCGTCGCGGTGCCGCGGACCGAAGCGGCGGTGCGCGGGCTCGTCGCGCTGCGCAGCCGGGTGGTGACGGTGATCGACACCGGCACCGCGCTGGGCCTCGAACCTTCGCCGGACACCGGCCGGCGCGCGGTCATCACCCGCGTCGACGGGCATCATTATGCGATCCTGGTCGATTCGCTGGAGGACGTCGCCCTGTTCGAACGCCAGCCGCTCTCGTCCGGCCTCGCACTCGATCGCGGCTGGGCCGATGTCGGCGTCGGGCTGGTCGAGCGCGACGGCGAACCCATGCTGATCGTCGATCTTGCGGCGCTCGTGCCCCAGCCTGCGCTCGCGGCTTAACGCGACGCTTACGCTTGGCCGTTACCACCATCCCTTGCGATTACCCGCTCGTGAAGAAAGCCCATCCATGAAGACCTGCCTCGTCGTCGACGATTCGAAGGTGATCCGCAAGGTCGCCCGCCACATCCTGGAAACGCTGGACTTCACCGTCACCGAGGCGTGCGACGGCCGCGAGGCGCTGGACGCCTGCCTCGCCTCGCCGCCCGACGTGATCCTGCTCGACTGGAACATGCCGGTGATGAGCGGCATGGATTTCCTGCGCGCGCTGCGCGATGCCAGCATCGCCTCGCGCCCCAAGGTGGTGTTCTGCACCACGGAAAACGGCATGGCCTATATCCGCGCCGCGATCGAGGCGGGCGCCGACGAATATGTCATGAAGCCGTTCGACCGCGACACGCTGGAATCGAAGCTCCAGATCGTCGGCATGGCCTGAGGCGGGGAGAACCCCGATGGCGACCGCGTCGCGATCCCTGCTGGCGGAGCCGCCCCACCCGCGCGTCCTGATCGTCGACGATTCGGCGGTGGCGCGTGCCGTGATGGAGCGGATCATCGGTGCGACCGGCCGCTTCGTCGTCGCAGCCAGCGTCAGCACCGCGGCCGCGGCGCTGACGTTCCTGGCGCGCGAGCGGGTCGCGTTCGTGCTGCTCGACGTGCAGATGCCCGGCGTCGACGGCTTGACCGCGCTGCCGGACCTGATCGCCGCCGGGCAGGGCGCCCGCGTGCTGATCGTCTCCGGCCAGGCGAGCGAAGGGGCCGTCACGACGGTGCAGGCGCTGGCGCTGGGCGCGGCGGACACGCTGCTGAAGCCGGGCACCGGCGAGCGCATGGGCCAGTTCGGCGACGCGCTGATCGACAAGCTCGACCGGCTGAGCGACGGCGATGCGCCGCCGGCACCGCCGATGCCGGCCCCGCGCCCGCCCGCGCCGAAGCCGCGCGCCGCGAGCGAGGATTACGACGTGGTGGCGATCGGCGCCTCGACCGGCGGCATACACGCGCTCACCCTGATGCTGCGCGCGATCCCGGCGGAGTTCCGGCTGCCGATCCTCATCACCCAGCATCTGCCCGCATCCTTCATGCCCTATTTCGCGGCGCAGATCGCGGTGATCGCGAACCGGCCGTGCGAGGTGGCGGTCGACCGGCTGCGGCTGCGCCCCGGCCGCATCGTCGTCGCACCGGGGGAGGCGCACATGCGCTGCGTGCCGCTGGCGGACGGATCGACCGCAATCCGGCTCAGCGCCGAACCGAGCGCCAGCGGCTGCATGCCGTCGGTCGACCCGATGTTCGCCTCGATGGCCGGGGTGTTCGGCCCGCGCATGCTCGCCGTCGTGCTGAGCGGCATGGGCCGCGACGGTGCCGAGGGCGCACGGCAGGTGCATCAGGCGGGGGGATGCGTGGTGGTGCAGGATCAGGCGAGCTCGGTGATCTGGGGCATGCCGCGCGCGGTCGCCGACGGCGGCTATGCCGATGCGGTGATGAGCCCCGAGGCGATCGGCCGGCTGGCCGCGGCAAGGGCGCGGCCATGACCGGCGCGGCGCCATCCCAGGTCGCGCTCAACGTCTTCGGCGCCTTGCTGGAGGCGCGGACCGGGCAGCAGATCTCCAGCTACCGGTCGTGGCGGGTCGACACCGCGTTGAAGCCGTTGCTGCGCGAGCGCGGGCTCGACACGCTCGACCAGCTGGTGGCGTTGCTGCTCGACGGGCAGGATGCCGGCGTCGGCGACCAGATCGTCGATGCGCTGCTGAATGGCGAAACCTCGTTCTTCCGCGATGCGCCGGTGTTCGACATGGTGGTGCAGGCAGTCGAGGCAGCGGAAGCGCAGGGGCGGCGCGCGCGGATCTGGTGCGCCGGCTGTTCGACCGGGCAGGAGCCCTTGTCGCTCGCCATGCTCTTCGCCGAGCGGGCGGAAGCCGGGCGGCCGATGCCGGAGATCGTCGCCACCGACGTCTCCGACGCCGCGGTGGTGCGCGCTCGTGCCGGCAAATACAGCCAGTTCGAGATCCAGCGCGGCCTGCCGATCCGGCGGATGATGCGCTGGTTCGAATCGGATGGCGCCGATTGGGCGGCGCGGCCGGAGCTCACCCGGCTGGTGTCGGTGCGCCGGCACAATCTGGTCGCCGACCGGCCGCTGGCGGGGCAATTCGACGTGCTGCTGTGCCGCAATGTCCTGCTCTACCTGTCGGCGGGGACCAAGGCGCAGGTCTTCGACCGCTTCGCCGGGGCGGTGCGGCCGGGGGGCATCCTGGTGCTGGGCGCCGGCGAGACGGTGATCGGGCAGACGACCGCCTTCGAACCGAGCCGGGCCTTGCGCGGCTTCTACGAGCGCACCGGCGCGCTGGCCAAGACGGGACGGGTCGCCGCCTAAGTCCCCCTTACGCGTGCCGGCAGGCTCGGCTAAGACGTGAGCATGACCATCCTCGACACGCCCTCGCCGAACTTCGACGAGCGGACGCTGCCGATCAGCATGATCGTGCTTCATTACACCGGAATGCAGGACGGACCGTCCGCGCTGGCGCGGCTGCGCGATCCCGAAGCGAAGGTGTCGGCGCATTACCTGGTCGAGGAGGACGGCACCGTCTGCCGGCTGGTCGCGGAAACGCAGCGCGCGTGGCATGCGGGCCGATCGCACTGGCGCGGGGTGACCGACGTCAATTCGGCGAGCGTCGGCATCGAGATCGTCAATCCGGGGCACGAATGGGGCTATCGCCCCTTTGCCGAGGAACAGATCGACGCGCTGGTGCCGCTGGTCGCGGCGATCAAGGAGCGGCACGGCATCACCCGCGGCAACGTGGTCGGCCATTCGGATATCGCGCCGACCCGCAAGCGCGACCCCGGCGAGCTGTTTCCCTGGGCGCGGCTCGCCAGGCTGCGGCTGGCGCTGCCGCGGCCGACGCGCAACCTGATGGACCCGCAGTGGACGCAGGGCGGATTCCTGCTGGCGCTGGAGCGGTTCGGCTATGACGTCGCCGAGCCGATGGCGGCGATCATGGCGTTCCAGCGCCGGTTCCGCCCCGAGCTGATCGATGGCGAGATCGACGCCGAATGCCGGATGATCCTGCTCGCGCTGCTGCTTCCCAAACCGCAGGGGGATGAGTAAGGACCCGCGGGTCAGAGGGTCGGGCGGCCGCGGGCACCTTCGGGTGCGCGAGGAAAGTCCGGGCTCCGCGGAACGACGGTGCCGGGTAACGCCCGGCGGGGGCGACCCCAGGGACAGTGCCACAGAGAGCAGACGGCGACGGCTTCGGCCACGCCAGGGTGAAAGGGTGCGGTAAGAGCGCACCGCGCGACCGGTAACGGAAGCGGCATGGCAAACCCCACCGGGAGCAAAACCGAATAGGGACGGCATACGGGCTTCGTTCCAGCTCGTCGTCCGGGTTGGTTGCTGGAGGCGGCGCGCAAGTGCCGTCCTAGAGGAATGGTCGCTCATTTCCCTATGTGGGAAAGGACAGAACCCGGCTTACAGACCCTCTGGCATTTCCCGCTTGCCTGTTCCACGCTCGCGCCGGGCATAGGGGGGGGGGGACGGTATGCGCACGGTGGTGATGGCGATGGCGCTGGCAGGCGCGGCGATCGGTGGCCTCGCGGCGGCGCAGCAGCAACCGGCCCTCAGCGTGCAACAGGCGTTCGAGGCTGCGGAAAAGCTGTCCGCGGGGCCTGACAAGGCCGCCGGGCTGGCCGCGTGGCAGGCGCTGGAGGCGCGGGTCGGAGGCAATCCGCGCAGCCGCGGCATCGTGCTGGTCCGCAAGAGCGCGGTGCTGATCGCGCTCGATCGCCGTGACGAGGCCGTGGCTGCGGCGCGGGCCGGACTGGCCCTGTTGCCGACCGGCGACCGGACGTTGCGCCAGGATCGGTACGACGCTTACTCCAATCTTGCCGGTGTGGCGCAGGCGAGCACCGATTTCGCGACCGCGGCGGATGCCTATCGCCATGCTGAGCAGGAAGCGGGCGGGCCGGCCGAGACGCTCGGCGCCCTGCGCGGCCTGATCCAGACCGCGACCTTCACCGATCCCGCCGCCGCGGCGGCCGCAGTGACCCGTGCGGATGCGGTCATCGCGGCGAACAAGGTGGACAATCCCCTGCTGGCCGATTTCGCCTCCGCCCGCGCGATCCTGGCGCTCAACACCGGCGACCTGCCGCGCGCGACGCGCGAGGCCAAGGCGGCGGTGAAGCTGCTCGGCGGCCTGACCAGGAAGACCGACCTGCGCGATGCCGCGGCCCGCTCCAACGCGGCGCTGGCGCTGCTGCTGTCCGGGAACAAAGACGATGCGCGCGAATATATGGCGATGACCGGCGCGGGCCGCGTTCCGTCGGGGAACTTCAACATCGGCGCCGCAATGGCCCCGCCCGATTGCGGCGGCGAGGCGGGGCTGAAGCCGGCCGACATGGCGGTGGTGCAATTCTCCGTCGCCGACGACGGCAGCGTGCTGCTCGCCGAACCGATCTATGCGGCCGGTGGGCCTGCGGTGGCGCTCGCCTTCGCGCGCGCGGTGCGGCAATGGTCGTGGAGCCGCGAGCAGGCGGAGGCGATGCCCAAGTTCCTGCGCTACAATGCGCGGGTGGAACTGCGCTGCAACGCCGCCTTCCCGCGGCCGTCGATCACCGATGGGCTGATGGACAGCCTGATCGCGTGGTCGGCCGATCGTGGTGCGCCGATCCCCGACGAGCCCGAAAACCCGGCGCAGGCGCTCGCCGCGCAGCGCGCCGCCCTGGCGGCGGCGGGCAGCGGGCCGGCCGCGCTCCCGCCGCTCGTCGCGCTCATCCGTTCGCCCGTGGTGCCGCGCGAGGAGAAGACGGCGTTCGCGGCGACGGCGCTGCAACTCGCGCAAGCCAGCAAGGCGCCGGCGACGGCCCAGCTCGCGCTCGATCTGGAGACGCGCCTCAACGCCAGTGCCGACATCTGGCGTCCGGCGACGTTCCGCCGCACGGTCGCGCCGCTGCTGGAACAGGCGCCCTACGCCGGCGATCCGCGCTCGCGTGCGGCGATCCGGCTGCTGCTCGCCGATCGCGAGCGTAGCGGCAGCGACCGGGTGGCCACGCTGCTCGATCAGGTGGTCGCCGACCCCGCCTTGCCACCGACCGATCCGCTGCGCGCGGGCGCGCTGATCCGCCTCGCCTCGCTGGCCCAGCAGCGTGGTGACGATGCGGCGGCCAAGGCGGCGTTCGCCAAGTCCGGCCTGACCGCCAGCCAGTGCGCGCTGGTGGGCGATGCACCCAAGATGGTGCGCACCGGCGGCGCCTTCCCCGAGGAGGCGCAGTCCTGGGGCTTCGAAGGGTTCACCCGCACGCAGTTCGACATCGCGGCGAACGGCAAGGTGCTCAATTCCCGCGCGATCGTGTCCTATCCACCGTTCATCTTCACCAAAGCCGGGGCGGAGACGGCGAGCACGTCGACCTTCGCCAAGACCTATCGGCCGGAAGGCGCACTGGCGTGCGGTGCGGAAACACGAAACGTCGTGTTCAGGATGCCGCACTGAGCGACACGAGGTTGCCCCGCGCCGCACAGCGCTTATGTGACCCGGAATGGCGCGCAGTCCGTCCCGTTCGAACGATTGGGGTTTTCCCCGCTGGCGTGGCTATGGCTCGGCGCGCGAGGCGACGACCGTGCGGCTCTGCGACCGTCATGGCTGCGAGGCGCCCGGCAACTGCCCGGCGCCCAAATCGCCCAACAGCCCCGACCGTTGGTATTTCTGCGAAGCGCACGCCGCCGAATACAATCGCGGCTGGAATTATTTCGAAGGGCTGTCGGCCGAGGACGCCGCCGCCCGCGAAGCGTCGGAGAGCCGCACCGCATCCGGCTATGCCAATGCCAGCCATTATGCGTGGGGCGGCCCCGGCGACGGCAGCCGCTCGCGCGACGAATTGCGCGCGCTGGAGGCGTTGGGGCTGGAGAGCGACGCCGATTTCGACGCAGTGAAGACGGCATGGCGCCGGCTCGCCAAGGAGAATCACCCCGACGTGCGGCCGGGCGATGCGCAGGCGGCCGTGCGCTTCCAGACGGTACAGGCCGCCTATGAGGTGTTGCGGACGGCGGAGGAGCGACGCGAGTGGCGTCCCAGCTGACCGCCGTTCGCAGCGACTGGCGGGGTGCCGTGCTCGTTTGCGGCAGATGTTCGAAAAAGCTCGATGGCGGCTTCGGCAAGAAGGGGCGTCGCCCGCTCGCCAAGGTGCTGCGCAAGATCCTGGGCCTGAAGTCGGGGCGCAAGGCGGCACTGGGCGTGGTGGAGACGCGCTGCCTCGGCATATGCCCCAAGGGAGGCGTCGTGCTGGTCGACAGCCGCGCGCCCGAGCGCTGGCTGGTGGTGCGTGAGGGCGCGGATGTGGCCGAACTGGCGGCGCGGCTGGCGCCGTAGTGGAGCTATCGGGGCGTGAAGCTCGTGGAGAGCAGCCCTTCGACAGGCTCAGGGCGAACGGGGATTGTTTGGCGTCCGCCCAAGGCGAGCGGGCCTTGTTTGGCGTCCGCCCAGGGCGAGCGGGCCTTGTTTGGCGTCGGCTCATGGCGAGCGGGTGTTATTTGGCGTCGCTCAGGGCAGACGCGTATTGTTGGCGTCCGCTCACGGCACCCGGATCGCTTGGCGTCGGGCACGCCAGCCACCCCCGTTCGTGCTGAGCCTGTCGAAGCACAGGTGAGACTCCCATCGCTTGTCTCGAACGAAGAGATCCGCGTGGATCGGCAATCCGCCCTGTCGCCTCGTCATCGCTCCCTTCAAACGTAGCGCGCCGCCGTTTCGCGGATCAGCGCGATCATGTTGGGGATGCCCTGCGTCCGGTTGGAACTCAGCTGGTTGCGCAGATCGAACGGCGCCAGTGCGCCCTCGATATCGGCGGCCACGATCGTCTCGGGCGTCGCGTCCTGCACGGTCAGCAGGACGAGGGCGATGATCCCCTTGGTGATCGCGGCATTGCTGTCCGCGAGGAAATGCAGCGTGCCGTCCTCGCGCCGGGTCGGATACACCCACACCGAGGCGGAGCAGCCGCGCACCAGCGTCGTTTCGGTCTTGAGCGCATCCGGCATCGGTTCCAGCGCACGGCCGAGGTCGATCAGCAGCCGATAGCGGTCGTCGGCATCGAGGAACTCATACTCTTCGCGGATATCGGCGATGCTGGTCATGGCAGGCGCGGTACAGGCGGGGCGGGGAGGGGGCAAGCGGGCGGTGGCGCCGCCTGCTCGTCCCTACAGCTCGACGCCCGCGGCGATCGCCTCCAGCTTGCGGATGCGCTCCTTCAGGTCGGCGATTTCGATCCGCGATCCGGCGGAGGGCGCGGGGGGCAGCGCTTCGTCGATCTGGTCGAGCTGCTGGTGCTTCAGCGCCAGCCAGCTGCGCCAGCCCGAGAGCCCTGCGCTGGTGACCATCGCCAGCCCGGCGAGCGACGAGAGCGACACGGTGAGATACACATTGGGGTCGGTCATGGTCCGCCTCCTCAGCGGTTCCGCAGCCGTTCGATCTCGGAGTCGAGATCGACGCTGCGGCGGTTGTCGGTGATGACGCGCTCCAGCACCTGGATGCGCTCCTTCAGTTGCTGCACTTCGTAGGCGAGGCGGCGCGCGTCGGGATCGGACGGCGATGCCGCGATGTCGCGGGGCGCGTGGGCGGCGAAGCGGGTGCGGAGCACACCGCCGATCACCACCAGCGCCACGATCGCGACGATCATCTCTGCGGGATTCATGGGTCAGGCCTTTCGACTAGGGCTCAGTTGATCGGCAGGCGAGCGGCGGGGCGCTCGTCGCGCAGCGCCTCGATCTCCTGCGCCAGATCGGCACCGCGATCGGTCACGATGCGTTCGAGGACGCGGACGCGCTCCTCCAGCCGCTCGGTCTGCGCGGCATATTGCGCGGCCTTTTCGGCGACCATGCTCGCCTCGATCTCCATGCGGCGCTCCTGGAGCGCGAACCAGGGCTTGATGAAGACGCCGCCGATGATCGCGACGATCGGGATCGACAAGGCCAGCATCGGAATCAGCAAAGGAGACATGTCAGTTCGCCTTGATCCGGAGGGAGTCGATCTCGGAGGCCAAACGGTGTGCCCGATCGGTGACGATGCTCTCAACCGTCGCCAGCCGCTCCTGCAGCCGGTCGATCTGGCCGATGCGCTGCACGTTCTCGGCATCGAGCAGCTGGATGTCGCGTCGGGCCTCGACGTCGGGTGCCGCAATCGCCTGGCGGACCTTGCGCCGGCCGTAATATTGGACGGCGAGCGTGATGAGCGCGCCCAGGCCCATGCAGAAGAAATGCTCGGGGTTCATCTCGCGGTCCCTTATTTGTCGCGGAGCGCTTCGATCTCGCGGGCGGTGCGCTCGGCGGGATCGGTGGCGATGCGTTCGAGGACGGCGATCCGCTCCTCCAGGCGGCCGACCTGGCCGGTCAGCTTGTCGTTCTCGTTGGTCAGCAGCATGATCTTGCGCTCGGCCTCGAGGTCCCCGCCGTCCTGGGAGTTGCCCCGGCGGCGGCGGCTTCTGTAGTCCAGCGGTGCGTAACCATGTTTGGCGCGCAGCCAGTTGTTCGCGATCCACGATACCGGGCCGATGGCGATGGCGGTGATCGGGATCAGCAGAGCAAGGTCGGACATCGTTTTCTTCCCCTTTGGCCAGCCCGGCTCAGCGCAGGCTGTCGATTTCCTCGGCCAGCCGGCTGTTGCGGCTGGTGTAGTGCAGCTCGATGTCGGCGAGCCGGCGATCGATGTCGCGGAACTTGCTGCGCACCTCGGCGGTGGACCGCTTGGGATTGGAGCGGACGCCCTGCCAGAACTTGGCGTCTTCCGGCGTGTCGTAGAGGCTGTTCGGCTTGTCGTCGGCGACCCAGGCGATCACAAAATACGCAAGGATGATCCACCATTGCTGGGCGACCACGATCAGGCCGGCCGCGGCCAGGCGGACCCAGAGGACGTCGACGCCGGTATAGTCGGCGATGCCGGCACAGACGCCCTTCCACTTGCCGTCCTGCGGGTCGAGGTAGAATTTGGTGCGGGCGGCCATCTCAATTTCTCCGATCGAGTTGATATTGGGCTTGCGGAGCGCTCAGGCTCGGCTTGAAGTCGGGGTTGTCGGCGGCAACGATCCGCTCGACGGTGTTGAGGCGATCTTCGAGGCGGCGGGCGAGATTGAACATCTCGTCGAGCAGCTTCTCGTCTTCGACGGTGATCTTCGGCGCCTGCTTCCACTTCGTGATGTAGTGAAAGATCAGCCAGGGAAGTCCGAGGAAGAGCGTCGTGATCGCGATGAACGGGACGAAGATTTCTTCCATCTCACCCCTCCCGGTTGAGGCGCGCCTTCAGCGCGGCAAGTTCGGCGTCCACCTTGTCGCTCTGGCGGAGCTCGGCAATTTCCTCTTCGAGCGTCTTGGGACCCGTTCCCAGACCCATCGCCTCGGCGCGACCCTCGGCGTCGTCGACGCGGCGTTCCAGCACGTCGAAGCGGCTGAACGCCTCGTGCGTCTTGGGGCCGGCGTACATCTCGCGCAGGCGGTAGCGGTTGTTGGCGCTTTCCAGCCGGGTCTGCACGTTGGACTGTTTGGTGCGCGCTTCGCTGAGCTTCTTCTGGAGCTTGGCGATATCCTCCTCCGACGCGCGCAGCGCATCGTCGAGCAACTTCACCTCGATCATCAGCTGTTCGGCCATGTCGGCGGCCTTCTGCTTCTCGACCAGCGCCGCCTTGGCCAGATCCTCGCGATCCTTGGAGAGGGCGAGTTCGGCCTTTTCGGTCCAGCTCGCCTGCAACTGATCCAGCTTGTTGATGTGCCGGCGCATTTCCTTCTGGTCGGCGATCGTGCGCGCCGCGGAGGCGCGGACCTCGACCAGGGTTTCCTCCATTTCGAGGATGATCATGCGGATCATCTTCGCCGGGTCTTCCGCCTTTTCCAGCAGGTCGGCGAAATTGGCGGCGACGATGTCGCGGGTGCGGGAAAAGATGCCCATCGGTGTTGATGCTCCTCGCGTGAAAACATGGCCGGGACGGGCGAGGGATTGTGGCCCGCCCCGGTTTGGGGCCGCTTACGCCGTCTGGCGGGCGGCCGTCTCGACGGCCTGGCTATACCCCGTCGCCGGCCCGACCGCTCCGGCGACGCAGGTCGCGCTGAACAGGACGGTGCAGACGATGGCGGTGAGCTTGCGGCCGATCTCGGTGTTGAACATGGGAACCTCCTGAGCCTTGAACCTGTGGACCGCTCGATGCGGTATGCCAGGAGCATTGCAGGAGGCGTGCCAATTGCGAAAACGGCAGTTTTCCGGGCGTTTCGGGTGTATTATTCGCATGAACCACGGATGAATGCTTGCACAAGCTTGGTGTTTTACGCCAGATGTTGGCGATGCAGCGGACGACACAGGTCATCGGGCAATCGGGCGCCTTTCTGGACGCGCTGGAGCGGGCGAGCCGGGCGGCGGCGCTCGACCGGCCGGTGCTGGTGATCGGCGAGCGGGGCACCGGCAAGGAACTGGTGGCGGAGCGCCTTCACCGTCTGTCGCCGCGCTGGGACCAGCCGCTGGTGGTGATGAACTGCGCGGCGCTGCCCGAATCGCTGATCGAGGCCGAATTGTTCGGCCATGAGGCAGGCGCCTTCACCGGCGCGACCAAGGCGCGCGCCGGCCGCTTCGAGGAGGCGGATGGCGGCACGCTGTTCCTCGACGAACTCGGCACGCTCTCGATGGCGGCGCAGGACCGGCTGCTGCGCGCGGTGGAATATGGCGAGATCAACCGGATCGGATCGTCGCGGCCGCTGCGCGTCGACGTGCGCATCGTCGCGGCGACCAACGAGCATCTGCCCGACAAGGTCGATGCCCACGAATTTCGCGCCGACCTGCTCGACCGGCTGTCGTTCGAGGTGGTGACGTTGCCGCCACTGCGCGCGCGGGCTGGCGATATCGCGGTGCTGGCCGATCATTTCGGACGGCGGATGGCATCGGAGATCGGCTGGGAGCGCTGGCCCGGCTTCGGACCGCGGGCGATCGACCAGCTGCTGACCCACCGCTGGCCGGGCAACGTGCGCGAGTTGCGCAACGTCGTCGAGCGCGCGGTGTATCGCTGGGATGGCGAGGGCGCGGTGGATTCGATCGAGATCGACCCCTTCGCCTCACCCTATCGCCCGCAGGGGCAGGCGCCCGCGCGTTCGGCGCAGGAGGGCACGCCCGCCTCCGCCGCGGCACCCCAGGTGGAGGACGATCCCGTGGTCGCCTGCGACACCGGCCCTTCGGACTTCAAATCGCGCGTCGCCCGCTTCGAACGCGAACTGCTCGCCCGCGCGCTTGCCGAGAACCGCTTCAACCAGCGCGTCACCGCCGAGGCACTGGGCCTCAGCTACGACCAGCTTCGCCACGCGCTACGGCGGCACGATCTCATCAACGCGGGCGGCTAGAGCGTCCATGACATGACATAGAACCGTTCGTGCTGAGCCTGTCGAAGCACAGGTGGGGCTCATGTCCTTCGACAAGCTCAGGACGAACGGTGAATGTGGATCAAAGGACGTCCTCATGCCCTGACGTACAGGCTTCGACCGCCACCCCGGCGAAGCCCTGTTCATCACGCTTGCGTAACGGCGTGGGAGCGTTAGGCCGCGTCTCGCGTTGAGGCGGGGACGACCCCGTTTCTTCCAAAAAGGAGATCATGCCATGGCATTCAAACTGCCGCCGCTGCCCTACGATTATGATGCGCTGGAACCGGTCATCTCGAAGGAGACGATGACCTTTCACCACGACAAGCACCATGCGGCCTACACCGCCAAGCTGAACGAAGGCGTCGCCGCCGATCCGTCGCTGGAAGGCCTGTCGATCGAGGACATCCTCGGCCGCATCTCGTCGCTGCCCGCGCTCGTCCGCAACAACGGCGGCGGCTATTGGAATCACGACTTCTTCTGGAAGATCATGGGCCCCAAGGGTTCGACCCAGCCGTCCGGCGCGCTGAAGGACGCGATCGACGCCTATGGCGGGCTCGACAAGCTGAAGGAAGACTTCAACACCAAGGGCGCGGGCCAGTTCGGTTCGGGCTGGGCCTGGATCATCAAGGATGCGTCCGGCGCGCTCAAGGTCACCTCGACCCCCAATCAGGACAATCCCCTGATGGACGACGCCAAGGACAAGGGCACGCCCATCCTCGGCAACGACGTGTGGGAACACGCTTATTACCTCACCTACAAGAACGACCGCCCCGGCTACCTCAAGGCGTGGTGGGACGTGGTGAACTGGGACGAGGCAGGCAAACGGTTCGACGCGGCCTGATCTTTATCCGCCACGTGACCCGAAACGGCCCCCGCTGCGACACGGAGCGGGGGCCTTTTCATGTCGGCTCCACCGTCCCCATATCGGATGTTTCCAGCCAGGGCCGCTTGCCATGACCGCTTCCGCCGAACCCCGCGTCGCCACCCTCTATCGCATGGTCATGCCGACGCACATCTGCCCCTTCGGCCTGAAGGCGCGGGACCTGTTGCGGCGGCAGGGCTATGCGGTCGAGGACAAGTGGCTGACGACGCGCGAGGCGACCGACGCGTTCAAGGCGGAGCATGGCGTCAAGACGACGCCGCAGACCTTCATCGGCGGCCAGCGGATCGGCGGCTACGACGACGTACGGCGCTTCTTCGGCAAGTCGGTGCCCGATCCCAAGGCGACCAGCTATACGCCAGTGCTGGCGCTGTTCGCGATGACCGCGCTGATGGCCGCGGCGGCGAGCTATGGCGTCTACGGCACGCCGCTGACCGTACGCGGCGCGGAATGGTTCATCGGCTTCAGCATGGCGGTGCTGGCGCTGATGAAGCTGCAGAACATCGAAAGCTTTGCGACGATGTTCCTCAACTACGACCTGCTGGCGCGGCGCTGGGTGCGCTATTCCTACCTGTATCCCTTCGCCGAGGGGCTGGCGGGCGTGCTGATGATCGGGCGCGTGCTGACGTGGCTGTCCGTGCCGATCGCGCTGTTCATCGGCACGGTGGGCGCGGTGTCGGTGGTCAAGGCGGTGTATGTAGACCGGCGCGAGCTGAAATGCGCCTGCGTCGGCGGGGGCAGCAACGTGCCGCTCGGCTTCCTGTCGCTGACCGAGAACCTGATGATGATCGCTATGGCGATCTGGATGGCGCTGGCGCTCTAACCGCGCCCCGCCACCCGCGCATCGACCAGCGCGATCGCCCGGGCGACGCTCGCCTCGATGGTCAGCGCGCTCGTGTCGAGCAGCGCGGCGTCGGCGGCCATGGTCAGCGGCGCCACCGAGCGCGCCGAATCGCGTGCGTCGCGGGCGCGGATATCGGCGAGCACCTGGTCGAAGGCGACGTCGGCGCCGTGGCCGGTCAGTTCCTTGTGGCGGCGCGTCGCGCGGACATGGGCGCTCGCCTTGACGAACAGCTTGGCGTCGGCGTCGGGCGCGATCATCGTGCCGATGTCGCGCCCGTCGAGCACCGCCCCGCCCGGCTGGCGGGCGAAGCGCTTCTGCCGCTGGAGCAGTGCGGCACGTACCAGCGGATGCGCGGAGACGATCGAGGCACGCTGGCCGACCGGATCGCTGCGCAACGCGGGATCGGCGAGCAGGCTCTCGTCGAAATCACAGGCGGCGACCGCGTCCGCTTCCCGCGCCGGATCGAGCTCCAGCCGCTCGACGGTCAGCGCCACCGCGCGATAGAGCAGGCCGGTGTCGAGGTGCGGCAAGCCGTAATGGCGCGCCAGCGCCCGTGCGATCGTGCCCTTGCCCGATGCGGCCGGGCCATCCACCGCGATAATCATCTACGCTCCCGTCACTGCGTCAAGCGTTTGATAGAACACGGGATAGCTGGTGGCCACCGGGCTGGCATCGTCGATCGCGACCGGCGCTGCGGCGTGCAGGCCGGCAACGCTCATGCTCATCGCGATACGGTGGTCGAGCAGCGAGGCGATCGTCGCGCCGCCCGGAATGGCACCGCCGCCGGTGCCGGTGACGGCAAGACCGTCGTCATATTCCTCGCAGGACACGCCGCAGGCCTCCAGCGCGGCGCGCATCGCGGCGATCCGGTCCGATTCCTTGACCCGCAATTCATGCGCGCCGCGCGCCACCGTGCGCCCGGTGGCGAAGGCGGCGGCGACGAACAGCACCGGATATTCGTCGATCATGCTGGGCGCGAGATCCGGCGGCACCTCGATCGCGGTGAGCGGAGCGTGGCGGACGCGCAGGTCAGCGACCGGCTCGCCGCCGACCTCGCGCGCGTCCAGTTCGGTGATGTCGGCGCCCATCAGCCGCAACGCCGCGATCAGGCCGGTGCGCGTCGGATTGAGGCCGACGTTGCGCACCACGAGGTCCGAACCCGGCACGATCGAGGCGGCGACCAGCCAGAAACCGGCCGACGAGGGATCGCCGGGCACGGTGATCGTCTGCGGCTTCAGCTCCGCCTCGCCGCGCAGCGTGATGACGCGGCCTGCGTCGCTGTCCTCGACGGTCAGGTCGGCACCGAAGCCGCGCAGCATCCGCTCGCTGTGGTCGCGCGTCGCCACCGGTTCGATGACGCGGGTGAGGCCGGGGGTGTTGAGGCCGGCGAGCAGCACCGCCGACTTCACCTGCGCGGAGGCGACCGGCAGCGTGTAGGTGATCGGCACCGCCGGGGTCAGGCCGCGCACCATCAGCGGCAACGTGCCACCGGGGCTGGCAGTGATGTCGGCGCCCATCTGCGCCAGCGGCTCGATCACGCGGCCCATCGGCCGGGCGGACAGCGAGGCATCGCCGGTGAAGGTTGCGGTGATCGGGTGGCTGGCGACGAGGCCCATCAGCAGCCGGGTCGAGGTGCCGCTGTTGCCCATGTCCAGCGCCTGCGCGGGTTGCAGCAACCCGCCGACGCCGACGCCGTCGACCCGCCATTCGCCGTCGCCGGTGCGCTCGATCGTCGCGCCCATCGCGCGCAGCGCGGCGGCGGTGGCGAGCACGTCCTCGCCCTCCAGCAGGCCGCTGATCCGGCTGGTGCCGACCGCCAGCGCCGCGAACATCAGCGACCGGTGGCTGATCGACTTGTCGCCGGGAACGGTGAGCGTGCCGGTGAGCGGCCCGCGCGGCGCGATGCTGCGCGGCTGGGGAGGGGAGGAATGCGCCATAGGGCCGAGGGCTTTGACAGCCACCTTGCGCTATGGCAAGGCGCCGCCCACCTCGCAGGGCCGGGGCGACCCCAAGGGGACGTTCTGCCCGGCGAAACCCAATTCCGAAAGGCACTATACGGCATGATCAAGCCGGAATGGGGCACGAAGCGTACGTGTCCGAAATGCGCCACGCGCTTCTACGACCTCGAAAAGGACGATCCCGTCACCTGCATCAACTGCGGCACGACGTGGAACCCGGAACCGATCCTGAAATCCAAGCAGCCGCTGCCGTTCGAGCAGATCAAGCCGGACACCAAGGAGGCGGATCGCGACCTCGAGGGTGAGGACGAGGATCTGGAAGCGCTGGGCGAAGAGGAAGAGCCTTCGGCGGACGACGAGGTCGATCTCGGCGGTGACGACGACCTGGGCGTGGAAGCGCCCAATGACGACGACGAACATTAATTGTGGATAAGCATGGCATGCGCGAAAACAGCGCTTGCCATGCTCCGGCGCCCCCGCTAGTGGGGCGCCTCCCGGAACGGATGGGGCCGTAGCTCAGCTGGGAGAGCGCTGCAATGGCATTGCAGAGGTCAGGGGTTCGATCCCCCTCGGCTCCACCATTCGGTTCCTGACGCGGCGGATCGGGCCGCTTCCTCTCCTGCATGCAGGGCCGTAATGGCCCCAGTCTTGACTGGCTGGCGTGGCTTTGCGACCATCCTGCGGCGTCCGGATCAACGGGCGCATGGGGGGAAGGCAATCATGACATATCCCGGATCGATCGCGGCCGTCGTTCTGATGCTGGCCGTGGCGCCGGCTGCGTCGGCGAAGGACGGCAAGACCTATGCCGTCGTCAATCCCGAGGCTGGCGTTCCCGTCTTCGCAGGGGACATCGCCGACCGGCCGTATCGCGTGATCGGCGAGGTCAAGGCAGGCGTGCGCAAGGCGACGATCTTCAGCAAAGCCTCATCGGAGGCCAAGATCTTCCGCGAATTGTGGGAGCGCGCCGAGAAGATGGGCGCGGATGCGGTCATCAACGCGCGCTACGGCAATTCGCACGTGACCGCGGTCAGCTGGGGCAAGACCAATGCCACCGGCACCGCGATCAAGTTTACCGAGCCTGCGCCGGCGCAATAAGCGCCTCCTGGCGCCCAGAGGCGTTTGGGAGCGGCAGAGGTCTTCCGATGCCGCTCCGCGACGTGCGCTAGACGGTAGAAGGCGGCCGGCTCCATCCGTTCGTGCCGAGCCTGTCGAAGGGCACGGTGCCGCGAGCCTATTGCTCGTGGCGGTCCGCCCTTCGACAGGCTCAGGGCAAACGGTTCGGGCTCGACCAGTGCTGTGCACCCAGGTGTAACCCTGACCCGTCGGGGATCAGGGCTGCCACGGCGGTACGCACGCCTATTTCGCCTGCGACACCCGCCAGATCGTGTTGCCGACGTCGTCGGCCACCAGCAGGCCGCCCGCCTTGTCGCCGATCACGCCGACCGGGCGCCCGCGCGCCTTGCCGTCCTTGTCCAGGAAGCCGGTCAGCACGTCGACCGGCTTGGCACCATCCACCGGGAAGCCACGAGGGGCGAAGGGGATGAAGACCACCTTGTAGCCCGACACCGGCTTGCGGTTCCACGAACCGTGTTCGCCGATGAACGCGCCGCTGGCGAAGCGATCCCCGAGCGTCACGTCGCCCGAGAAGGTGAGGCCGAGTGCGGCGACGTGCGGCCCGAGCGCGTAATCGGGGCGCTTCGCATATTGCTGCAGGTCCGGGCGCTGCGGGTCGACGCGCGTATCGGGATAGCCACCCCAGTAGAACCAGGGCCAGCCGAACTGGTCGCCCAGCTCGACCTGCGTCAGGTAATCGGGCGCGAGGTCCGATCCCAGCATGTCGCGCTCGTTGACCACCGTCCACAGCTGGTTGTTGAACGGGCTGATCGCCATGCCCTGCGGGTTGCGCAGGCCGGAGGCGAAGATGCGGAACGTCTTCTGGTCGGGATAGACCTGAAGGATGTTGGCGCGGAATTTCTCCGCCTCCAGACCGTTCTCGGCGATGTTGGACGACGATCCGACGCCGACGTAGAGCGTACGACCGTCGGGGGCGGCGATCAGCGTGCGCGCCCAATGGTTGCCGCCGCCGTTCAGCCTGACGATGAGTTCGGGCTTGGCGGTAATCCGCGTCGTGCCCTCGGCATAGGGCACGCGCACGACCGAATCGGTGTTGGCGACGTAGAGCTGGCCGCCGAGCAGCGCCATGCCGGTCGGCGAGTTGAGGCCGGTCATAAAGACATGGCGTTCCTCCGCCACGCCATCGCCGTCGGCGTCGCGCAGCAGGGTGATGCGATTGGCCGACGGCACCGCGGCGCCCGCCTTGCCGAGCAGATGGCGCATCACCCAGCCTTGGATACCGCCGCCATCGCGCGGCGGCGAATTGGTTTCGGCGACCAGCACGTCGCCATTGGGCAGGCGATAGAGCCAGCGCGGATGGTCGAGGCCCTTGGCAAAGGCCCGCACCGTCAGTCCGGCGGCGGGGGTGGGGGCTTCGTTGCCCTGCCAGCCGACGACATCGGCGACCTTCACGGTCGGGATCGTCTGCACGCGCGCCTCGGTGATCGCGGGGCGCTTGCCGGTGACGCGGTCGAACGGCACCTGCGCCGTGTCCGGCCAGGCGAGATAGACGACCACCGCCACCGCGATGACGACGACGAGCGCGGCGACGCGCAGGATGTGCTTCAGCATGCCCCTACGATAGGCACGCCTGGCGGCGGGCGGAAGGGGCGGATACGAAAAGGCCGCCGGCGCCAGAGGGGAAGCGCCGACGGCCCTG
Organism: Sphingomonas sp. SP5; assembly: GCF_058313455.1. NCBI lineage: Bacteria > Pseudomonadati > Pseudomonadota > Alphaproteobacteria > Sphingomonadales > Sphingomonadaceae > Sphingomonas > Sphingomonas sp. SP5. The sequence continues at coordinate 247,820 of NZ_JBZFLF010000003.1, forward strand.
TGTCATGCCGGCGGATGCCGGCGTGCGCTTACGCCTCGGAACCGTAAAGCAGGTCGTAGCGATCCGCGTTCATCACCTTGGTCCAGGCCTGGACGAAGTGCCGGACGAACATCTCGCCCGCATCCGACGCGGCATAGACCTCGGCCAGCGCGCGCAGCTGTGAATTGGAGCCGAACACCAGATCGGTGCGCGAGGCGGTCCACTTCTGCTCGTGCGTCTCGCGATCGGTGCCGACGAACTCCTCGTCGCTTTCGTCGCTGATCTGCTTCCACGCGGTGCCCATGTCGAGCAAATTCACGAAGAAGTCGTTGGTCAGCTGGCCCGGACGGTCGGTGAAGACGCCGTGGTTCTTGGCCTTGGGATGGTTCGCGCCGAGCACGCGCAGGCCGCCGACCAGCACCGTCATCTCCGGCGCCGACAGGCCGAGCAACTGGGCGCGATCGACCAGCAGCTCCTCGGTCGGCACGTTGAACTTGACCTGCAGATAGTTGCGGAAGCCATCGGCGCGCGGTTCGAGCACGTCGAAGCCCTCGGCATCGGTCTGTTCGGCGGAGGCGTCGGTCCGGCCCGGCGTGAACGGCACCTCGATCGCATTGCCGGCCGCCTTGGCCGCCGCTTCGATCCCGACCGAACCGCCGAGGACGATCAGGTCGGCGAGCGATACCTTCTTCGCGCTCTTGCCGTCGAAGTCGGCCTTGATGCCCTCATACACCGCCAGCACGCGGGCAAGCTGCTCGGGCTGGTTGACCTCCCAATCCTTTTGCGGGGCGAGGCGGATGCGTGCACCGTTGGCACCGCCGCGATGGTCCGATCCGCGCCACGTCGAGGCCGAGGCCCAGGCGGTGGTGACGAGGTCCTCGATCGACAGGTCGGCATCGGCGATCGCCGCCTTCAGGTCGGCGATGTCGCCCGCCTCGATCTGCGGATAGTCGGCGAGCGGAATCGGATCCTGCCAGATCAGCTCCTCCTGCGGCACTTCCGGGCCGATCAGGCGGATCTTCGGCCCCATGTCGCGATGGGTCAGCTTGTACCAGGCGCGCGCCCATACGTCGGCGAAATAGGCCGGGTCGGCGCGGAATTTCTGGCAGATCGCATTGTAGGCGGGATCTACCTTCAGCGCCATGTCGGCGGTGGTCATCATCGTCGGCACGCGCTTGCCCGCGGTGTGCGCGGCGGGCGCCAGCGTCTCGTCGGGATTGCCGACCGGCTGCCACTGGTGCGCACCGGCCGGGCTCTTCACCAGCTCGTATTCATGGTCGAAGAGCATGTCGAAATAGCTCATGTCCCAGGTGATCGGCGTCGGCGTCCAGGCGCCTTCGATGCCCGACGTGATGGTATGATCGCCCATGCCGCTCTCGTGCGTCGATGCCCAGCCGAGGCCCTGCGAGGCGATGTCGGCGCCCTCCGGCTCCTTGCCGACGAGCTTCGGATCACCCGCGCCGTGCGCCTTGCCGAAGGTATGGCCACCGGCGGTGAGCGCGACGGTTTCCTCGTCGTTCATCCCCATGCGCGCGAAGGTTTCCTTCATGTCACGCGCCGACCCTTGCGGATGCGGGCAGCCGCCGGGACCTTCCGGATTGACGTAGATGAGGCCGTGCTGGATCGCGGCGAGCGGGCTTTCGAGCGCGAGGCCGGCTTCCTCGTCGATCCGGGTCTGGCCGAGCCATTCCTCCTCGGTGCCCCAATAGACGTCCTTCTCCGGCTCGAAGACGTCCTCGCGCCCGCCGGAAAAGCCGAAGGTCGGCCCGCCCATCGATTCAATCGCGACGTTGCCGGCGAGGATGAACAGGTCCGCCCAGCTGAGCTTGCGGCCATATTTCTGCTTGATCGGCCAGAGCAGGCGGCGCGCCTTGTCGAGGTTGCCGTTGTCCGGCCACGAGTTGAGCGGCGCGAACCGCTGCTGGCCGGCCGAGGAGCCGCCGCGGCCGTCACCGGTGCGATAGGTGCCGGCCGAATGCCAGGCCATGCGGATCAGGAAGGGGCCGTAATGCCCGTAATCCGCCGGCCACCACGGCTTGCTGTGGGTCATCAGCGCGGTGAGATCGGCCTTCAGCTGGTCGTAGTCGAGGCTGAGGAATTCCTTCCGATAGTCGAAGTCGTCGCCCATCGGATTGCCGCTGACGCCCTTCTGATGAAGGATGTCGATCGAGAGCGCTTCAGGCCACCAGTCCTTGGCGGTCTGGCCGAGCAGGCGGCGCATGGCGAGCGGCTGCTTTTTGGGATCGTTGATCGGGCTGCCTTCGGTGATCGCGTCCATGGCTTGTCTCTCCTCGATTCGGTCGGGCCGCGGCGGGGTGAACGCACCGTGCCGTGGTCATGTTGCGATTGCTATCGCAGTCCGGCTGATCGGGAAAACGCTTAATCGCGAAAGGTGTGATCGGGTGAGGCGATCAGCGGGGCGGGATGCCGCGCTTGGCGTTGATCCTGCTTTCCAGCGCGCGGGCTGCGGCCTGGGCGTGTTGCCGGTCCGCCTCGCTGCCGCCGGAGCGACCGGCCATGGCATCGATCCGCCGCGATTCGCGCCGGAACTCGCGCGCCTCGTCACGGGTCAGCTGACCGGCGCGTCGCGCGCCGTCGATCATCCGGCGAGTACGGCGGAGCTCTGAATGGACCGGAGCCGTAGGCGGCAAGCTGCTGATCGTCTGCCAGTCTTCCTTCGGCGGCCGGACGGGACCGGTATCGATCGTGCTCCATGCCTGCGCATGAGCCATGCCACCGTCCAGCATCGCCACCGCAACGATGAGCCAGGTTCCGTGTCGCATGCCATCCATCTCCCCTGTCGTTTCGTCGCAGGATGGTCCGCTTCGATGAACGGCGGCTGAGTGGCGGCGAGCAGCGGACTGGCGATGGTCAGGCCTCTTCCACCTCGCGCACGACAGGCGGGTGCAGCCGCAGGCGGTGGATGCGCCGTTCGTCGGCGTCGAGCACCTCGAACTTCCAGCCGCTGGGATGGTCGACGCATTCGCCGATCGCGGGCACGTGGCCGGCGAGCACCGCGGCAAGGCCGCCCAGCGTATCGACGTCGCTATCCGCCTCGCCCAGCCGGATGTCGATCAGTTCGGCGGCATCCTCCAGTTCGGCGCGTGCGTCCGCCTCCCAGGCGCCATCGTCGATCGGCACCAGCAGTGCGGTGGGTGCCTCGTCATGCTCGTCCTCGATCTCGCCGACGATCTCCTCGATCAGGTCCTCGATCGTGACGAGGCCTTCGGTGCCGGAATATTCGTCGAGCACGATAGCCAGATGGACATGGCGCTGGCGCATGTCGGCGAGCAGGTCGAGCGCGCCGCGGCTCATCGGCACGTACAACGGCTCGCGGATCAGCCCGGCGATGCTGGCCGGGTGCTCGGCACCGGTCGCCAGGATCGCGAACACGTCCTTGATATGCACCATGCCGATGATCGTATCGAGCTCGCCACGATAGACGGGCAGGCGGCTGTGGCCGGCCTCGGCAAAGATCTGCACCAGGTGGGCGAAGGTGGTGCCTTCCTCCACCGCGATGATATCGGCCCGCGGCACGCCGACATCGCCCGCATCGCGCTCGCCGAAGTGGAGCAGGTTGCGCACCATCTGCCGCTCGAGCGGAGTGAGGTCGCCCTTGGCATCGGGACCGGGATCGTCCTCGTGCCGGTCGATCGCCTCTTCCAACTGGTCGCGAAGGGATTCTTCCTGCGCGCCGCCGAATATGAGGGTTTTCAGCCCTCGCCAGATGCCGGATTCGTGGAGGTCGCCGTTGCCGGCGCTACTTCGGTCGTCTGCCATGGCGGCGGTATCAGTCCTCTCGTATCAAATAGGGGTCGGCGATGCCGAGCGTGGCGAGCGCCTGACGCTCGATCTCCTCCATCGCATCGGCCTCGTCATCGTCCAGATGGTCGTAGCCTAGCAGATGCAGCGTGCCGTGCACCAGCAGGTGCGTGGCATGCTCTTCGACGGTGACGCCCTTGTCCTGCGCCTCCGCCACGCAGACGCCGTGGGCGAGGACGATGTCGCCGAGCAACAGTTCGCCGTCGTCGCTGTTCTGGCTGACCGTGTCGATCAGGTCCGGCTGCACCATCGGGAAGGAGAGGACGTTGGTCGGCTTGTCCTTCTGCCGGTACTGGCGATTGAGCGCGTGCACGTCCTCGTCCGAGGTCAGCCGCACGCTGATCTCCACCACCGCGGCGGTGGTGAGGAGGTCGCCATGCGGCGTGCGTTCGATCGCGGCACGCGCAGCGCGGACGGCCAGCGCGTCCCAATCGGTGCCGTCGGGCCAGGGCTCTTCGCGGGTGAGTTCGATGTGGATCATGCAAGGTCCGTCTTCGAGAAATCGTCGCCCTTGTAGAGCAGCCTGGCGTCGTTTGTCCTGGCACAGGCATAGGCGAAGCAATCGCCCATGTTGAGGCAGGCGGGGTGGTGGCCTTTGCCGTAGCGGGCATAAGCCTGGATCGCGCCAACGCGTTCCGCATCACCGATCGGGACCAGCCGGACATCGAAATCCGTGACGAACCGATCCGCTTCATCGGACGCCTCTTTGATTGCGACGCCGCGGATTTTGCACAGGGCGCGCACCGTTTCCCATAGCGAAATGGCCGAACACAGCGTGATGCTGGCCGCGCCGAACTTCGCTTCCAGGATGCGATGATCCTCGTCCTTGACGATCATCGCCACCATCGCGGATGCGTCGACGAACACGTTCAATCGTCGTCCTCATCGTTCAGCGAATCGTAGAACGCCTTGTCCGCCACGAACCCGGTGTCTCGTCCCAGCGGGTTGGCCTTGCGCCAGGCATCCATCCGTTCGTGGATCGTCAGCGTGCGAGCCTTTTCCAGCTCACGCTTGCGCTGGAGCAGGGCATCATGAACCGCCGCGGTCTTGCTCGTTCCGAGCAAGTCGGCGACTTCGCGCGCCAGATCGGCGGTGTCCGCATTCTTGATGTAGAGCGACGCCATCGTCACCTCCCGTATATCCCGCCAAGGTGGCAAGGATATACGGTTGCGTCAACCGTTCGGCCCCTCATATGCCTCGACGATCCGCCCGACAATCGGATGGCGGACGACATCCGCGGCGGTGAAGCGCGTCATCGCGATACCCTCGACGCCGTCGAGCCGCATCGTCGCATCGGCAAGCCCCGATGCGCCGACACCGCCGGGCAGGTCGGTCTGGTTGGGATCGCCGCAGATCACCATGCGGCTGTTCTGCCCGAAACGGGTAAGGAACATCTTCATCTGCGCCGGGGTCGTATTCTGCGCCTCGTCGAGGATCACGAAGGCATCCGCCAGCGTCCGCCCGCGCATGAAGGCGATCGGCGCGATCTCGATCTCGCCGCTGGCGATCCGCCGCTCGACCTGCTCGGCGGGCAGGCAATCGTGGAGGGCGTCGTAGAGCGGGCGCAGGTAGGGATCGACCTTCTCCTTCATGTCGCCGGGCAGAAAGCCCAGTTTTTCGCCGGCCTCGACCGCCGGGCGCGACAGGATCAGGCGCTGGACGCTGCCGGTGATGAGCTGCGACACCGCCTGCGCGACGGCGATATAGGTCTTGCCCGTCCCCGCCGGCCCCAGCGCGAAGATCATGTCGTTGGTGGTCAGTTCGCGCATGTAGTGCGCCTGCGCCGGGGTGCGCGGCACGATCGTCTTCTTGCGCGTCCGGATCATGATCGACGGAATGCCGCTGCGTTCGGTACTGACGATGCCGTCGAGCGTCGGTTCGGACGCCATCGCGATCGAGGCATCGACGAGGCCGGTGTCGACCTCTTCGCCGCGCTGCAGGCGGTGGTAGAGGTCTTGCAGCACGTCGCGGGCGAGCGCGACATTCTCTGCCGTACCCTCCAGCCCGACGCGATTGCCGCGCGCGGTAATATAGACCCCCAGCCGGTTTTCGAGCGCCACCAGATTCTGGTCGTATTGCCCGAACAGCGTGGCGAGCAACTGGGGCTTGTCGAACAACACCTCTGCCCGGCTGCGTTCACCGGAGCGGGCGGGGACGGGCTTGCGACTCATGCGGTCCTTTCATGCCGGAATGGCTGAGGACCGAATGTGGGATGCGGCCGGGCGAAAGGAAAGCCGCAAAACCGTTCGCTTGCATCAGGCGCGGATCAGGCGGCGGCGCGCACCCGCTCCGCACCGCCGACCGACACCGGGCCGCCCGACAGGATATCGACCGTCACCATGTCGCCGATCGCGGCATCGGTCATCAGGTGGACCGATTGCAGCCAGGGCGACTTGCCGAGCATCTGGCCGGGCAGCTTGGCGCGACGCTCGATCAGCACGTCGCAGGTGCGCCCGACGCTGGCCGCGTTGAACGCCAGCTGGTCGCGCCCCAGCGCCGCCTGTAGCCGCCGGAGCCGCTCGTCCATCACTTCCGGCGGCACCGCGCCGGCCATGTCGGCGGCGGGCGTGCCGGGGCGGGGGCTGTATTTGAACGAATAGGCCTGGGCATAGCCGACCGCGTCGACGAGGCTCAGCGTCTCGGCGAACTCGGCTTCGGTTTCGCCGGGGAAGCCGACGATGAAGTCCCCCGACAGCGCGATATCGGGTCGCACCGCGCGAATGCGGTCGAGCAGGCGCAGGTAGGAATCGCGCGTGTGGCTGCGGTTCATCGCCTTCAGCACCCGATCGCTGCCCGCCTGCACCGGCAGGTGGAGGAACGGCATCAGGCTCTCGACGTCGCCATGCGCGTCGATCAGCCCCTGCGTCATGTCGTTGGGGTGGCTGGTGGTATAGCGGATGCGGGCGAGGCCGGGGATGCGGTCGAGCACCCGGATCAGGTCGTGCAGCCCGCGTGTGTCGTCGGCCCAGGCGTTGACGTTCTGCCCCAGCAACGTGATCTCGCGCGCGCCGGCATCGACCAGCGCCTTCGCCTCGTCGACGATCGCGGCGAACGGCCGGCTGACCTCCGCGCCGCGGGTGTAGGGAACGACGCAATAGGTGCAGAATTTATCGCAGCCCTCCTGCACGGTCAGGAAGGCGGAAGGGCCGACGCGGCGGCGCGCCGGCAGGCTGCCGAACTTCGACAGCAGCGGCATGTCGGTATCGAGGCTTGGCGTACCGGCAGCGGCCTTTGCGACGAGGTCGGGGAGGTTGTGATAGGCCTGCGGGCCGACGACGACGTCCACCTTGGCGCGCCGGACGATCTCCTCGCCCTCGGCCTGCGCGACGCAGCCGGCGATCGCGATCATCGGCGTGCGGCCGTGTTTGCGAAGACGGCCGATATCCGAATAGACCTTCTCGGTCGCCTTCTCGCGGATGTGGCAGGTGTTGAGGACCACGAGGTCGGCGGCTTCGGCATCCGCGGTCGCGGTGAGGCCGTCCGCCGTCATCAGTTCGGCCATGCGCTCGCCGTCGTAGACGTTCATCTGGCAGCCGAACGACTTGACGTGAAAGATCCGGGGTTTGTCCGCAGCGCTCATGGCGCGGCGCATACAGGATCGAGAGGCGGATCGCTACCCGCCCGAACGACCGGGCTCCCGCCGGTGCGGGAGCCCGGAGCCGGATTACATCCCGCCCATCGCGCCACCCGCGCCGCCCTTGGCATGCGCCAGGTGCTTTTCGATGATCGGCACCGCGGTGGTCGCGACCTGGCGCAGCGCCGGGTCCTGGCCATCGGTGGCATAGCCCTTGTGCAGCGACCAGGCCGCCTTGTGCGCCTCGGCCTGCTGCTGCATGTAGAGCGCGTCGAAGGCGTCGGGCGAGGCGTCCTTCAGTGCCGCGATCTTGGCGGCATTGGGTTCGGACAGCGCCTTGCCGGGCTTCATCACCTTGGGCTCGGTCTTGGGCAGCGCCGCCATCAGAGACTTGGTCGTCTGCGTGTGATCGGCGATCATCTCGCGCGCGAAATCCTTGGTCGCCTGGTTCTTCGCCTTGGACAGGGCGAGCTTGCTCGACTGGATTTCGTACATGTCGCTGTCGGCGGCCCAGGCGACGTAATTCTGGGCGGGCGTACCCGTCATCGGCGCGGCGCCGACCTGGGCGGCGGTCATGCTGCCCGAATCCTGCGCCATCGCGCCGGCCGATGCCCCGGCGAGCGCCAGAACATTAATGCAAATCAACACCTTGCGCATGATCTTCTCCCTATTGCGGGGCGGTAACGACCCGACGTTGAAGGTGTTCCGGCCAGGCCGAGCTCGCCGATGACTTGCTGGTTCCCCGCCGCGATCCATGGAATGCTGCGCGCAAGGGAGAGGGATCGATGAAGAGCCGCGTGGCCTGGGTCTCGATCGGGATCGTCGCGGGCGCGTCCGCTGCGGCGCTCGCGGCCCAGCAGGATGCAGCGAGCGGGCCGGATATCGTCGTCGAGGGCGCACCGCCGCGGATGGTGGCCGGCCTATGGCGCTTTCAGTCGAGCCCGATCCTCTTCGATCCTCCACCGGGACAGCGCATGCCGCCGCCGCGCCCAGGGCAAAGCTGGCAGCGCTGCATCACCGAGGGCGATACGCGTGCGATCCTGGATCAGCTTGTCGGCGAGCGCGCGATGTTCGACGGCACCGCCAGCTGTTCGCGCCTGACGCTGTCGATCGCGCGCAACCGCGTGCGGGGCAACCGCCGCTGCATGATCGCCTCGCCGGCCGGCGTCGCGATCACGCGAACCACGCGCCTGCGCGCCCGTATCGCCGAACTCGGCCTCGATGCGGACTACCTTCTGGAGAACGATGTGCGGGGTCTGGATGGGGGCAAGTTGCGTTGGCGTGTCACCGCCCGCCGCGTCGGCGACTGTGCGGGGGCGCAGGCGCCGATACCCGTGCCAACGCCCGTGCCGGTGGCGACGCCGGCCGAGCCGCTGATCCGGGCGGATCCGGGCCGCCCGGAAGAGCCGCTGCCATCCGGTCCGCAACCGGGTGTGACCGATGATTCCCCGGCACCGAAAGGGCCGCGTGCCGTAGCCCCGGCCGAGCGCCGGGCCGAGGCTCGGGAGGACGATATCGTCGTGGTCGCGCGCAGGCTGCGGGTGATGCGGCTGCATTATGCCAGTGACGGCGCGCTGTTCCGCTGGTGTCATGCCGACGCCTCCAGCGGTGATCCCCGCATCGATCGGATCGGCTGCGCCCTGGTGCGCGCCTGCGTGCGCGAGGGCAACGATGCGACCGCCACCGTGCTCGCCTGCTATCATCGCAAGGTCGATACGCTCGATCCGGTCACCGGCGCGTTGCCGCGGGCAGCCACGCTGCAAGCGAAATAAGCGGGCGACGCCGGCGGCGACTCGCCAAAGCGTGCGAAAGTTGTAGGTTCCGGGGTCATGGACATGACCCGCTCCGCGACCCTTGCCTTGCTGGCCGTTACCGGCGCCTCGCTCTCCAGCGCGCCGGCGCGGGCTCAGGAGGCTGACGATAGCGCGCCGCGACGCACGCGTGTCGCGTTGGGGCCGCAGGTGAAGCCGACCTATCCCGGCGCCGATTCGGTGAGCCTTCGCCCCTATATCGACGTGTCGCGGACCCGCGGCGACACCCCCTTCGCCTTCGAGGCGCCGGATGAGAGCGTGGGCTTTCCGTTGTTGCGCCGCGATGCGCGCCTGCAACTGGGGCCATCGGCCGGCTTCGTCGGGCGGCGGCGCAGCCGCGATGTCGGCGGCGTGCTGCCGACGGTCGGCTTCACCGTGGAGGCGGGCGGCTTCGCGCAATATGCGGTGACCGATGCCGTGCGGGTCCGCGGCGAAGTGCGGCAAGGGCTGGGTGGGCACAAGGGGCTGATCGCCGTGCTGAGCGCCGATTACGTCATGCGCGATGCCGATCGCTGGCTGTTGTCGATCGGGCCGCGGCTGACGCTGGCGAGCGCGCGCTACAATCGCGCCTATTTCGGCGTCGCCCCTGCCGACGCGGTGCGATCGGGACTGCCGGCGTTCGATGCGGGTGGCGGCGTGCAGGCGGTGGGGGCGACGGCCGGCGCGCTGAAGCAGCTTACCCCGCGCTGGGGACTGGTCGGCTATGCCAAATACGACCGGCTGGTCGCCGACCCCGGCCGGTCGCCGGTGGTGCGCGCCTTCGGGTCGCGCAACCAGCTGTCGGGGGGCGTGGCCTTGTCCTATTCCTTCGGGCCGGGGGTACGCTGAGCCGCGGCAGACGGCGGCCTATTCCGCGATCGCCGCGCGCGCCCGGGCGGCGATGCCCTTGCGACCGCCGGCGGCGGCCGGGTCGAAGGGCGGCAGCATGTGCAGCGTGACCGGGAAGGTGCCGCGGCGGCGAAGCACGCGCAGCGCATGGGACTGTCCGGGTTCGTCGCCGATCCAGGCGAGTTCGCCGGTCGCCGTCCCGTAATCGACCCGGACCGGCTGCACGCATACGCCCGGCGGCGGCGGGTCGAGCGCGGCGAGCAGCGCGGCCTTGAAGGGCAGCAGCGTGGTACCGTCGCCCGTCGTCCCTTCGGGAAAGATGGTGACGCCGCGCCCTTCGGCCAGCGCCGTGCGCAGGCGGGCGATCTGTGCGGTCACCTGCAACCGGTCCTCGCGCGTCACGAAGATCGTGCGGTTGAGCGTGCACAGCCAGCCGACCAGCGGCACACCCTGCAATTCGCCCTTGGCGACGAAGGCGCTGCCGGTGGCGCCGGCGATGGCGAGGATGTCGATCCAGCTGAGGTGATTGGCGAGGAACACGACATCGCCTCTCAGCGGCGTGCCGATCACGCGCACCCGCGCACCGGCGATGCGCGCCACGCTGCCGAGGAAGCGGCGCGGCCATGGCGAGGGTAGGCGAAACGCCCGCCACAGGCCGTGCAGCGCCAGCGCGACCAGCAACGTGCCGATCAGCGCTGCCAGTCGCAGCGTGAGGCGCACGTTGCCCATCACGCGACGCCCCTCATGCCGCGACCGCGGCCGGACGCACGCGGCGCCTCAAGCCTTGCGGTCGAGGCTGACGCCGTACAATTCCATGCGATGGTCGACGAGGCGGAAGCCGAGCTTTTCGGCGATCGCCTTTTGCAGCTGTTCGAGTTCCGGGTCGACGAATTCGATGACCTTGCCCGTCTCGACGTCGATCAGGTGATCGTGATGGGCCTCGGGCGAGGGCTCGTAGCGGGCGCGGCCGTCACCGAAATCGTGCCGGTCGAGGATGCCGGCCTCTTCGAACAGGCGCACGGTGCGGTAGACGGTGGCGATCGAGATGCCGGGGTCGATCGCCGAGGCGCGCTCGTAGACCTTTTCAACGTCGGGATGATCCTCCGCCTCCGACAGGACGCGGGCGATCACGCGCCGCTGTTCGGTGATGCGCAGGCCCTTCTGGTTGCACAGGGCTTCGAGGTCGATCTTGCGAGGCATGGGCGCAATGTAGTGGATCGTGCTTGTTGCGAAAAGCGAAACCGACTCGCAATAATGACGGCGGTCGCCTGCCGGTACCGCCTAGACGGGCCGCCGATAGGTGTGCGCGTCGAACGCCTGGCCGGTCTTGCCGCGATAATAGCCGCGCCGTTCGCCGACCTTGGCGAAGCCCTGTGCGATATACAGGTCGACCGCTGCATTGCCGGCGCGCACCTCGAGGTGAAGGTCGGCGATGCCGCCCGCCTGCGCCTCGGCGATCACCGCGCGCAGCAGGGCGGTGGCGATGCCGCGGCGGCGATGCGCGGGATCGACCGCGAGCAGCAGCAGCTCGGCCTCGTCGGCGACGCTGCGCACCATGGCGAAGCCCGCCGGCACGTCGGCGACCAGCGCCAGCGTCAGCCGCACGCCGGGCATGGCGAGCACGCCCATGCACTGGTTGCGCGTCCACGCCTCGCCGTAGCGCGGGTCGAAGGCGGCACTCATCAGCGCATCGACGGTGGCGACGTCGCGCGCGTCGCCGGTGCGCAGCAGGACCTGGCGAGTCGCCATCAGGCCGGCGCCTTCCCGCCCGGCAGCTTGGCATCGGGCGCGCGGCCATAGAGCGGGCGCGGCGGCAGGGTCGCGAGGTCGGGCGGCAGCAGCGGCGCATCGGCGGCGCGGGGCAGGGCGGGGGTGCCGTGCAGGTCGGGCGCCACCTGTTGCAGCCAGCGCACGCCGTTGCCGACCGGATGGCGCCCGGCGAGCGCGGCGATCGCCGCCTCCGGCTTCAACGAGGCGAGCGTATCGAGGGGGCGGGGGCCGGCGGCGAAGGCCTGCATGAACACCTCGCCATGCCCGCCCTCCAGCATCACCGCGATCTCGCCCTCACGGCCGGCGGCGAAGGCGACCGCGGCGATCAGCGACAGGCTGGAATAGCCCTGCACGCGCGCGCCCCAGCCGAGCGCCAGCCCGCGCGCCGCGGCGATGCCGACGCGCAGCCCGGTGAAGCTGCCGGGTCCCACGTCGACCAGAATATGCCCCGCGCGGCCGCCGTCCGGCAGGTCCGCGATCATCGGCAGCAGCTGTTCGGCATGGCCGCGGCCGACCTCGCGATGCTGCGCGGCGATCACCGTGCCGCCTGCGATCAGCGCGATCGAGCAGGCGGCGGTGGCGGTATCGATGACGAGGGTACGGGAGGCGTCGGTCATGGTCGTCGCGCTGCTTTGCGGCACGGCGGCCGGTGGAACAAGAGGCGCGATGCGCGCGAGTCCTCAAGCGATCGTGTTGAACCGATCGAACGCCGGCCGGGGCAGGCGGTCGTAGACGCTCGCCGGGTCGCCATAGCCCAGGGTGGAGATGAAGTTGGAGCGCACGCCCGGCCGATCGGCGAAGAACGCCTTGTCGACTGCACCCTGGTCAAAGCCCGACATCGGCCCGGTATCGAGGCCGAGGGCGCGCGCGGCGATGATGAAATAGGCGCCCTGCAACGTCGAATTGCGGAAGGCCGAGGCGGTGCGCAATTCGGTGTTGCCGTCGAACCACGCCTTGGCATCGGTGTGCGGGAATAGTTCGGGCAGATGCTCGTGGAATTCCACATCCATCGCGATGATGACGCTGACCGGCGCCTTCAGGATCTTGGACGCGTTGGTGTCGGAAACGCAGGCGGCGAGCTTCGCCTTCGCGTCCTCGCTGACGCACCAGACCAGGCGGGCGGGCAATTGGTTGGCGCTGGTCGGGCCCCATTTCATCAGGTCCCAGATCGCGTGCAGCTGATCCTCGGCGACCGGCTGATCGGTATAGCCGTTGTAGCTGCGGGCGGTGCGGAAGATGCGGTCGAGCGCGTCGTCGGACAGGGGGTGGCGCATCAGACGGCCCTCACTTCGGTGACTTCGGGGACATAATATTTCAGCAGCTGCTCGATGCCGTTCTTCAGCGTCGCGGTCGACGACGGGCAGCCGGCACACGCACCGTGCATGCGCAGGAACACCTTGCCCTTGTCGAAGCCGCGGTAGACGATGTCGCCGCCGTCGTTCGCCACCGCGGGGCGGACGCGGGTGTCGATCAGCTCGCGGATCTGCGCGACGATCTCCGCATCGGCGGGATCGTCGGTGGTGATCTCGTCGTCCGCCGGCACGCTGAAGCCGGCGCTGCCCTGCCGGAACAGCGGCATGTTGGCGGCGAAATGGTCGAGCAGGATGGCGAGCACGTCGGGCTTCAGGCCCGGCCATTCGACGCCCGGCGCGGCGGTGACCGACACGAAGTCGCGGCCGAAGAACACGCCCGTCACGTCGCCCAATGCGAACAGCATGTCGGCGAGCGGGCTCGCCTCCGCTTCCTCGGGCGTCGCGAAGTCGCGCGTGCCGGCATCCATGACGATGCGGCCGGGCAGGAACTTGAGGGTCGCCGGATTGGGCGTGGTTTCGGTCTCGATCAGCATGGCGCCCATGTGGCGCGTGGACGCGAGGCGATCAAGCGCGGGAGGGAAAAGGGATTGTTTCGCACCCTCAATCCTTCCCGGAAACGGGGAGGGGGACCAGCGTAGCTGGTGGAGGGGCAGCCAAGCAGGACCACGGCCTGTGGCTGCCCCTCCATCACCGCTGCGCGGCGCCACCTCCCCGTTTGGGGAGGACTGAGCGTCACACCTCCAGCTGCTTCACCGCGGCGTTCCAGCTGCCGATGTTGGCGCGCGCTTCCTGCACGAAGGCGGATCGCTTGACGAAGCCCATGAACAGGTCGGCGAACCATTTGCCCGGATTCCTCAGCGGCCGCTCGAACTGGACCAGCAGCACCACGCGCGTGCCGCTGGTGTCGTTCCACACCTCGTGGTCGTAGGTGTCGTCGAACACCAGCGTCTCGCCCTCCGACCAGCGGACGACGCGGTCGGCGACGCGCATCCGGACGTCGCCGTCGCGCGGCACGATCAGGCCGAGGTGGCAGGTGATGAGCCCCTTGGTCACGCCGCGATGCGCCGGGATGTGCGTGCCGGGGGCGAGGATCGAGAAGAAGGCGCTGTTGAGGCCGGGGATCCGCTCGACCAGCGCACGCGTCGCCGGGCAGCGCGCCAGATTGTCGGGGATCGGATAGCCGTAGCCCCACAGGAAGAACGATCGCCACTTGTCGACCTCCGCGATCGAGCGGTGATCAGGGGAAATGGTGGCGAGGCTCGGCGCCTGTCCGTGGGCGACGACGCGCATCGCCTCGTCGCGGATCTCGCGCCAATGGTCGCGGAGCAGCGCGGTCCAGGCGAAGTCGCGGACGTCGAGCACCGGATCGTTGGCGACCAGCGACGATGCCGCGATCAGCCGGTCGAACACGCCGCGCAGATGCTTGCCGACGCGGATGATGAGCGGTCGCCCGCGCTCGGCCTGCATCGGTCGCGGCCGCCCCCGCTGCTGCTGCCGCACCTCCGGCGCGCTGCCGGATTTCCGCCACATTGCGGGCGGCGTCTCTTCGGTTCGGGTCGTCATCGCATGCACCATCATCGAATTCGGCCCGCCGTTTCCCCCGGGGCCGCTGCCGTCGCCTGCCTGCTAACCCCGTACCGGGGCGAAATGATGTCCGAAACGAGGAGGATGGGGCACGATGCTGGCGGCGGGCGGCGGCAATCGCTACAGGCGGGTCATGGCGTTCCTTCCCCGCGCGTTCGCGCCCGTTCTCGTTCTCGCCCTTACCTCGGCGGTCGTCGCCCAGACCAAGGCACCCCCCGCCAAGGCACCGGCATCCGCTGCACCCGCCGCGGCGGCGCCGGCGGTCAAGGTCGATCCAGCGCCATGGCTCTACAAGGGCAGCGACCTGCCGCACGACCCCGCCTGGGTGTTCGGCACCTTGCCCAACGGCCTGCGCTATGCGGTACGCAAGAACGACGTGCCGCCGGGGCAGATTTCGATCCGGGTCCGCATCGATGCCGGCTCGCTCAACGAAAAGGACAGCGAGCGGGGCTACGCGCACTTCATCGAGCATCTCTCCTTCCGCGGGTCTGAATATGTGCCGGACGGCGAGGCGAAGCGGGTGTGGCAGCGGTTCGGCGCGACCTTCGGGTCGGACAGCAACGCCTCCACCACGCCGACGCAGACGCTCTACAAGCTCGACCTGCCGTCCGCGACGCCCGAGACGATCGACGAAAGCCTCAAGATCCTGTCGGGGATGATCGCGCAGCCGACGCTCACCGATGCCGCGGTGTCGGCCGAGCGGCCGATCGTCCTCGCGGAACGTCGCGAACAGCCCGGGCCGCAGGTGAAGTTGCAGGATGCGATGAACGGCCTGTTCTTCGCCGGGCAGCCGCTCGCCGACCGGTCGCCGATCGGCACCGTCGAGACGCTGGACGCCGCCACCGGCGCCAGCATCAAGGCGTTTCACGATCGCTGGTATCGCCCCGAACGCGCGGTCGTCATCATCTCGGGCGATATGGATGCAGCCCAGCTCGCCCAGCTGGTCACCAAGCATTTCGCCGGCTGGCAGGGCCATGGCGCCAATCCCGCCGATCCCGATTTCGGCAAGCCCGATGCCAAGCAGCCGACCTCCGCGACCATCGTGGAACCCGGCCTGCCGCCGCTGGTGCTGATGGGCGTGATGCGGCCCTGGCAGTACAATGACGACACCAAGCTGTTCAACCAGAAGCGGATGGTCGACACCATCGCCGCCAAGGTCATCAGCCGCCGCCTGGAGCGGCGCGCGCGCGCCGGCGCCAGCTTCGTGCAGGCGAGCGTCGACCTCGACGACCGGTCGCGGTCGGCGAACATGACGACGGTGACGATCCTGCCGGTCGGCGATCAGTGGGAACAGGCGCTGAAGGACGTGCGCGCGGTGATCGCCGATGCGGAGAAATCGCCGCCGACCCAGGCGGAGATCGATCGCGAATATGCCGATTACGAGGTCGCGATGCGCAACGGCGTCGAAACCGCGCGGGTCGAGGCGAGCGCCAAGCAGGCCGACGACATGGCCGGTGCGCTCGACATCCGCGAAACGGTGACCGCGCCGCAGAACAGCTACGATATCCTGGTCGATGCGAAGACCAAGGGAATGTTCAATCCCGCCGCCGTGCTCGCCTCCACCAAGAAGATCTTCCGCGGCGATGCGACGCGCGCCCTGGTCAACACCCGCACCGCCGAGAAGGGCACGGCGGAAAAGCTCGCCGCCGCGCTGAAGGCGGACGTATCGACGCTGACGATCAAGCGCGCCGCGCAGGCGGCGGTGGATTTCAGCAAGCTGCCGGCGCTCGGCGCCCCGGCCACCGTCACCAGCCGCACGCCGATTCCGGGGCTGCCGGCGGAGAAGGTGGTGTTCTCCAACGGCGTGCGCATGCTGGTGTTCGCCAACCCCGACGACACCGGCCGCGTGTTCGTGCGCGTGCGCTTCGGGCGCGGCTACAATGCCTTGCCCGCCGATCGGCCGAGTCCCGCCTGGGCCGGCGACCTCGCCCTGATGGAAAGCGGCATCGGCAATCTCGGCCAGAACGACCTCGACCAGCTCACCGCCGGTCGCCAGCTCGGCCTCGATTTCGGGATCGACGAGGATACCTTCTCGATCGCGGCGCTTTCCAGCCCCAAGGATTATGCCGACGAACTGACCCTGGTCGCGGCGAAGCTCGGCCAGCCGCGCTGGGATGCGGCGCCGGTCGCACGGGCCAAGTCGGCGGCGCTCACCGCGATCCCCGGCTATGATTCCTCGGCCGATGGCGTGCTGTCGCGCGACTTGGAAGGATTGCTGCATGCCGGCGATCCGCGCTGGCAGACCCCGGATGCCAAGGCGGTGGATGCGCTGACGCCGGCCCGGTTCAAGGCGTTCTGGGCGCCGCTGCTGGCGAGCGGGCCGATCGAGGTCGACGTGTTCGGCGACGTGAAGACGGACGAGGCGATCGCCGCGGTGGCGAAGAGCCTGGGCGCGCTGCCGCCGCGCACCGTCACCGATACGGCGCCGCCGCCGGTCAACTTTCCGGCGCATGTCGCGACCCCGGTGCTCCGCTACCACAACGGCCCCGATAACCAGGCGAGTGCAGTGATCGCCTGGCCGACGGGTGCCGGCCTCGCCGACATCGCGGAGTCGCGGCGTCTCGACGTGCTGGCGCAGGTGTTCAGCGACCGATTGTTCGAGCGGATGCGCCAGGCCGCGGGGGCGAGCTACAGCCCCGGCGTCGCCAGCCAATGGCCCAAGGGCCTGCCCGGTGGCGGCCGCCTGATGGCGATCAGCCAGGTCGCGCCCGCCAACGTGCCGCTGTTCTTCCGCCTCTCACGCGAGATCGCCGCCGACCTCGCCAAGAACCCGGTGAGCGCGGACGAGCTCGCCCGCATCAAGGGGCCGTTGCAGCAATATTACGCCCGCGCCTCGACCAGCAGCCTGTTCTGGCTACGCGAATTGTCGGGCGGCGCCTATGACGAGCGGCGGTTCGATGCCATCCGCCATCTCGGCCGCGACTTCGGCGACGTGACGCCCGACGTGCTGCAGGCGACGGCGGCGAAGTATCTGGTTCCGGAGAAGGACTGGACGCTCGCGGTGCTGCCGAAGAAGGGGAAGTAGGCGAGGGAGTGTGAGCGGCGTCCCCGCCGCTCATTTCGTCGGTTTCACCCCTTGTACAGCGCGTCCAGTCGCTCGCCGTATACGCCGCGGATCACGTGCCGGCGGATCTTCAGGCTCGGCGTCAGCTGCTCGTTCTCGATAGCGAAGGGCGCATCGGCCAGCACGAACCGGCGGATGCGTTCGGTGACCGACAGGTCCTTGTTCACCCGTTCGATGGCATGGCCGATGGCGGTGCGATATTCGCTGTTTTCGGCAAGGCGTTCGAACTTGCAGGAGGTGCCGTTGGCCGCGCACCATTCCTGCGTCCATTCGGGGTCGGGCACGACCAGCGCGACCATATAGGGCCGCCGGTCGCCGGCGATCATCGCCTGCACGATCTCGGGCTGCAACGTCAGCATCCCCTCGATCTTCTGCGGTGCGACATTCTCGCCCTTGTCGTTGATGATGAGGTCCTTCTTGCGGTCGGTGATCCTCAGGCGACCCTTGTCGTCGAATTCGCCAATATCGCCGGTGTGCAGCCAGCCGTCCTTCAGCACGCGGTCGGTTTCCGCCTGGTTGCGCCAATAGCCGTGCATGACGAGTTCGCCGCGCACCAGGATCTCGCCGTCGGGCGCGATCCTGACCTCGGTATCGTCGAGCGGCGGGCCGACCGAGTCCATCCGCACGCCGACCCTGGGCCGGTTGCACGAGATCACCGGCGCCGCCTCGGTCTGCCCATAGCCTTGCAGGAAGGTGAGGCCGAGCGCCTGGAAGAACAGCCCGACCTCCGGCGTCAGCGGCGCGCCGCCGGACACCATCGCCTTCATCCGGCCGCCGAACTTCTTCGCGATCTTGGGCCGAAAGAGGGTGCGGACCAGCAACTGCGCCGGCCGGTCGGACAAGCGCACGCGGCCTTCGTTCTCCTTGGCGCCGATGTCGAGCGCCTTGTCGAGCAGGTAGGCGGACATGCCGCCCTGCTTCTCGATCGCCTTGCTGATCCGGGTGCGCAGCACCTCGAACAGGCGGGGGACGACGAACATGATCGTCGGGCGCACCTCCTCGATATTGGCGGCGAGCTTGTCGAGGCCCTCGGCGTAATAGATCTGGCCGCCCAATCCGATCGGGAAATGCTGCCCCCCGGTATGCTCATAGGCGTGGGAGAGGGGGAGGAAGGACAGGAACACCTCGTCGTCCCAGCCGAAATCCTCGGAGATGACCGCGGCGCAGCCCTTGACGTTGTGCAGGATCGCGCCGTGGTGCTGCATCACCCCGCGCGGCGCGCCGCCGGTGCCGCTGGTGTAGATGATGCAGGCAAGATCGCCCCGGCCGAACGTCGCCTGCGCGGCCGTCACCTCCGGGTCGGTCGGATGGTCGGCGATCAGCTGGCGCCAGTCGTGGAAGTCGATGCTGCCCGAGGGCGCGCGCATCGGGTCGATGCCGATCACCGTCTGCCCCTGGTTGGACCGCAGCACTGCGGTCAGCAGCGTCTTGGCCAGCTTGTCGGTGGAGACGATGATCGCGCAGGCGCCCGAATCGGCGATGATATGCGTATGGTCGCGCTCGGTGTTGGTGATGTAGGTCGGCACCGTCACGCAGCCCGCCGCCATGATCGCGAGGTCGGAGATCGCCCATTCCGGCCGGTTCTCGCTGACCAGCATCACCCGGTCGCCCGGCTTCATCCCGATCGCCTGCAGGCCGGCGGCGAGGCTCGCGACCTGGCGCGCCGCCTCGGCCCAGCTGATCGCCACCCACTGGCCGCCGGTCTTGCTCCACAGGAACGGCGCGTCGCCCTTCTCGCGCGCGCGGGTGAAGAACAGGGTGACGAGGTTGGGGAAATATTCGAGGCTACGCATGGGTCTCTCTCCCGGGGAGGGGGCGGCCGTTCGCCGGCCTGCCGCATTCATTCGGACGGGCGGTTGGCGACCGGTGCCATCGGCTGCGGCCGGGCGATGCGGCCGTCCTCGCCGATCGCGACGCCTTCGCTGCGCGGGTCGGCGGCACCGACCCAGCGGCCGCCGCGCCATTCGATCGCATTCGCCTTCAGCCCCAATGGCGCGACCTGCGTCCGTTCGCCGAGCTTCGCCAGTGCCGGTTGCAGGGCGGCGGCGGGCGTTCCCGCCTCCAGCGTCGCGACCGGCCCGGCCGCGTAGACGAGGCCGAGCCGGATCGCATCCTCCGCGGAGAGGTTCCAGTCGAGCACGCCGATCAGCGCCTTGGCGATCTGCGCGATGATCGTCGACCCGCCCGCCGCGCCGACCGCGAGGCGGACCTTGCCGGATGCGTCATAGACGATCGTCGGCGCCATCGAGCTGCGCGGCCGCTTGCCGCCCTCGACGCGGTTGGCGACGAGGTAACCTGCATCCACCGGCACGATGTCGAAATCGGTCAGTTCGTTGTTGAGCACGGTGCCGTCGACCACCAGCCCCGACCCGAACGGCCCCTCGACGGTGGTCGTCACCTCGACGACGTTGCCGTCGCGATCGGCGACGGCGAGGTCGGTGGTGCCGGCGACCTCGCTGACCGGCGCCGGCGTGCGGGCGGGCGCGCCCGGCGGCGTCCCGGCGGTGACCTTGGCCAGCGTCGTGTCGGGGGAGATCAAGGCGGAGCGCGATGCCAGATAGGCGGGATCGAGCATGCCCTTGATCGGCACGCGCACGTAATCGGGATCGCCGACGTACAGGTTGCGGTCCGCGTACGCGAGGCGCGAGCTTTCGGCGAACAGGTGCCAGGCGACCGGCGAATCCTTGCCGAGCTTGCCCATGTCGAACCGCTCGAGCTGCTTGAGGATCATCAGCACGGTGACCCCGCCCGACGAGGGCGGCCCCATGCCGCAGATGCGGTAGCTGCGATACGGCACGCAGACGGGATCGCGCGGCTTCGCCTCGTAGCTGGCGAGATCGCCGGTGGTCATCTGCGACGGGTTGCGCGTGGCGGTGTTGACCGTCGTCACCAGCTTTTGCGCCTGCGGGCCGACGTAGAAGCTGTCGGGGCCGTGCGCCGCGATCCGGGTCAGCAGCGCCGCCTGCGCGGGATTGCGCAGGATGCCGTCGGCACCGACCTTGAACGTGGCATCGGCCTCCGGCGTCAGATGCCCGCCGAACGATTCCGCCGAATTGCGGAAGCGCGGGCTCACCTTGAACCCGTCACGCGCCAGCCGGATCGCCGGCTGGAACAGCCGCGCCCAGGGCAGCCGGCCGGACTGGCGGTGCGCCAGCGCCATGCCGCGCAGCGCGCCCGGCACGCCGACGCTGCGCCCGCCCGGCACCGCCTCCGCATGGGTCAGCGGCGTGCCGTCCGCGGTGTAGAACCAGCGCGGGGTGGCCGCGTGAGGCGCGGTTTCGCGCGCGTCGATCGTCGTCACCTTGCCGCTCTTCGCCGCATGGCTGACCCAGAAGCTGCCGCCGCCGATGCCGGAACTCTGCGGCTCGACGACGTTCAGCGCCAGCATCGTCGCGATCGCCGCATCGGTGGCGGTGCCGCCCGCCTTCAGGATCTCGACACCGGCGGCGACCGCGCGCGGGTCGGCGGCGCTGACCATGCCCGGCGCCCTGGCGATCGGGGCCTTGACGATCGGCGCCTTGGCCAGAGCGGGGGTGCAGGCGAACGAGGCCGCCGCGAGCGCGATCAGGGTCTTCATCGCTGCAAAACCTAACGGCTGGCCCGGCGAGGGCAAGCGGTTACGCCGCGACGGCGTCCTCCACCCGCGCGAAGCCGTCGCGGGCAAGGCAGGCGGCAAGATCGGCGAGGATGCGCCGCGCCAGTCCCGGCCCCGCATAGACCAGCGCCGAATAGAGCTGCACGAAGGCGGCACCTGCCCGGATGCGGGCATAGGCTTCCGCCCCGCTGTCGATCCCGCCGGCGGCGACCAGCGCGATGCCGCCGCCGCTCGCGCTGCGTACGTCGGCGAGCCGCTGGCGGGCGAGCGCGGCGAGCGGCGCGCCCGACAGGCCGCCCGTCTCGGCGGCATGCGGGGAGCGCAGCGGCGGGCGCGAGACGGTGGTGTTGCCCATCACGATGGCGTCGATCCGCTGCTCGATCGCCGCGCGGACGATGCCGTCGATCGCGCCTGCGTCGAGATCGGGGGCGATCTTGAGGAAGAGGGGGGTGTCGCCGCGCGCTTCCGTGCAGGCCGCCAGCAGTTCGGCGAGCGCCGCCCCGTGCTGGAGGTCGCGCAGGCCCGGCGTGTTCGGTGAGGAAATGTTGATCGTGACGTAATCGGCGATCGGTGCCGCCGCTGACACGCCGGCGACGTAATCGGCGATGCGGTCGGTCGCATCCTTGTTGGCGCCGACGTTGATGCCGAGCCGTCCGGTGCCGCGGCGTGCCGCTTTGGCGCGGGCGAGGCCGGCGTCGAGGCCGCCGTTGTTGAAGCCCATCCGGTTGACCACGGCGCGGTCGGCGACCAGCCGGAACAGGCGCGGGCGGGGGTTGCCCGCCTGCGGCACGGGCGTGAGCGTGCCGATCTCCACCGCGCCGAAGCCGAGGCCGAACAGCCCCTCGATCGCGACGCCGTCCTTGTCGAGCCCCGCCGCGACGCCGAGCGGATTGGCGAAGGCGAGCGCGCCGATCCGCGTCGCGAGCCGGGGGTCGAGACGTACCGCCGGGGAGGGCAGCCTGGCGCGCACCGCCAGCGCCTTGAGGGTCAAAGCATGCGCCCGCTCGGCGTCGAGGGCGAAGAGCAGCGGACGAAAGGCATAGGACATGGCGATGCCCATCGCATCGCGGGGCGCAGACGTCAAAGTGCCCCTCCCGTCATCCCGACGAACGTCGGGACCCATGGAGGGGATGAGCATGCCGAATATACGCCATCGCCAGCCGAGTGCGTCCATGGGTCCCGGCGTTCGCCGGGATGACGAAGCGGGGGGCGGAGCCTGCATCCACTCACACTGATCGCCTTTCCCGCGCTTGACCGCGGCGCACAAAAGCCTATCTGGCAATCGGATCGAATTGATCCGATTTGCGACCGGTTCTCAACAGCCGCGCGCGACATACAGTTCGGAGCCATGCGCCTTTCCAGCCTCGCCGATTATGCGGTCGTGATGATGTCCGCCGCCGCGCGCCATTGCGGCGGGGCGGGGCGGCTGAATGCGACCCTGCTCGCCGAGGAAACCGGCGTGCCGCTGCCGACCGCGCAGAAGCTGGTCAGCCGCCTCTCCGCTGCCGGCCTGATCGAAAGCGCGCGCGGCACCGGCGGCGGCTTCCGCCTGTCGCGTCCCCCCTCGGCGATCAGCCTCGCCGATATCGTCGAGGCGGTGGAGGGGCCGATCCAGCTGACCTCCTGCGTCGAGGGCAGTCGCCACGATTGCGCCATCGAGGGCAATTGCCAGGTCCGCCCGCACTGGGGCGTCGTCAACGAAGCGGTGCGCGGTGCGCTCGCCGGCGTCTCCCTCGCCCATCTCTCCCGCGCGCCGGCCTCGCCCGCGCGCGTTCCCGAACAGGTGTAACCATGGCCACCAAGAACGCCGAAGCCTATGCGGCCGTCTCCAAGACTTACGAATGGGGCTTTACCTCCGACATCGAGCAGGACTTCGCGCCCAAGGGGCTGAGCGAAGACACCGTCCGCTACATCAGCGCCAAGAAGAACGAGCCCGAATGGATGCTCGACTGGCGCCTCAAGGCCTTCCGCCTGTGGCAGACGCTGGAGGCGCCGGACTGGGCCAAGCTCAACGTGCCGCCGATCGACTATCAGGACGCCTATTATTACGCCGAGCCCAAGGCGAAGCCGAAGCTCGGCAGCCTGGACGAGGTCGATCCCGAAATCCTGCGCGTCTACGAAAAGCTCGGCATCCCGCTGGAGGAGCAGAAGATGCTCGCCGGCGTCGAGGACGGGTCGGAGCCCAAGCGCCGCGTCGCGGTCGACGCAGTGTTCGACAGCGTGTCGGTGGCCACCACCTTCCGCAAGGAGCTGGAGGCGGCCGGCGTCATCTTCCGCTCGATCAGCGAAGCGATCCGCGAATATCCCGACCTCGTGCGCAAATGGCTCGGCAAGGTCGTGCCCCAGCGCGACAATTATTTCGCGACGCTCAACAGCGCGGTCTTTTCGGACGGCACCTTCGTCTACATTCCGGAGGGCGTGCGCTGCCCGATGGAGCTGTCGACCTATTTCCGCATCAATGCGGAGAACACCGGCCAGTTCGAACGCACGCTGATCGTCGCCGACAAGGGGGCGTACGTCAGCTATCTCGAAGGCTGCACCGCGCCGATGCGCGACGAGAACCAGCTCCACGCCGCGGTGGTGGAACTGGTTGCGCTGGACGATGCCGAGATCAAATATTCGACCGTGCAGAACTGGTATCCGGGCGACGAGAACGGCCTTGGCGGCATCTACAATTTCGTCACCAAGCGCGCGCTCTGTCAGGGCCGGAACAGCAAGGTGTCGTGGACGCAGGTCGAAACCGGCAGCGCGATCACCTGGAAATACCCCAGCTGCGTGCTGGCGGGCGAAAACAGCGTCGGCGAATTCTATTCGGTCGCGGTGACCAACAACCGCCAGCAGGCGGACACCGGCACCAAGATGATCCACTTGGGGCGGAACACCAGGTCGACCATCGTGTCGAAGGGGATCAGCGCCGGCCGCTCCGACAACACCTATCGCGGCCTGGTGCGCGTCGCGCCGACCGCGGAGAACGTCCGCAACTTCACGCAGTGCGACAGCCTGCTCTTGGGCGACCAGTGCGGTGCGCACACCGTGCCGTACATCGAGGTCAAGAACCCGAGCGCGCAGATCGAGCATGAGGCGACGACATCGAAGATCAGCGAGGACCAGCTGTTCTATGGGATGAGCCGCGGCCTGGATCAGGAGGCGGCGGTCGCGCTGATCGTCAACGGCTTCGCGCGCGAGGTGCTGCAACAGTTGCCGATGGAGTTCGCCGTCGAGGCGCAGAAGCTGCTGGGGATTTCGTTGGAGGGTTCCGTCGGATGATCCAGTCCCTCCGTCATGCCGGACTTGTTCCGGCATCCACCGTGCCACAAGGGAGCGCTGCCCGAGTGGAGGAGTGGACCCCGGAACAAGTCCGGGGTGACGATGGTCTCGAGTTTACGTGGACGAGCTATCAATGATGCGCGTCATCGACACCGCAGGTTTCAGGCATGCTGTAGACGAATTGTATCGGCAGGCCGGTCGTGCGCTTCCTAAGTGGCTTGTACATGAAGGTCGAGGCTGGCGGTGCGTTGTCAGTGACGGCGATGGTATTTGGATAAAGTGTTCTGTGCCGGGGATTAAAGTTGTTAAAAATTGAAAACCTCCACGCCGAGATCGACGGCAAGCCGATCCTCAAGGGCCTCAGCCTCACCGTCGGCGCGGGCGAGATCCATGCGATCATGGGGCCGAACGGGGCGGGCAAGTCGACGCTCGGCTACGTCCTCGGCGGCCGGCCCGGCTACGAGGTGACGGGGGGCAGCGTCCTGTTCTGCCCTTCCGCCGTTCGTGCTGAGCCTGTCGAAGCACACGGGGCAGGCGACACGCTCGACCGGAGCCCTTCGACAGGCTCAGGGCAAACGGGAGATGGGTGGATCGACCTGCTCGAACTCGAACCCAATGAGCGCGCCGCCGCCGGCCTGTTCCTCGGCTTCCAATATCCGGTCGAGATCCCCGGCGTCAGCAACGTTCAGTTCCTGCGCGAGGCCTTGAACGCCCAGCGCGTGACCCGCGACGAAAAGCCGTTGTCGGGCGCCGAATTCCTCCGCCTCGCGCGCGAGGAGGCGAAGAAGCTCGACATGGACGCCGAGATGCTGAAGCGCCCGGTCAACGTCGGCTTCTCGGGCGGCGAGAAGAAGCGCAACGAGATGGTGCAGATGGGCGTCGTCGATCCCAGGTTCGCGATCCTCGACGAAACGGATTCCGGGCTCGACATCGACGCGCTGCGCATCGTCGGCGACGGCATCAACCGCATCATGCGCGCGCCCGACAAGGCGGTGCTGCTCATCACCCACTATCAGCGCCTGCTCGACTATGTGCAGCCCGATCACGTCCACGTGCTGGCGGACGGCCGCATCGTCCGCTCCGGCGGCGCCGACCTGGCGCGCGAACTGGAACGTGAAGGCTATGCCGGGGTGGTGGCGTGATGACCGCCCACATCCTCCCCGGCACGGGGAGAGGGACCGCGACGCGTAGCGGCGTGGTGGAGGGGGCTCTCCACGCACGGCAGCACTTGCGGAGGCCCCCCTCCACCAGCTTCGCTGGTCCCCCTCCCCGTGCCGGGGAGGATGTAACGGAGAGCGCCGCAGGCAGCATCTCTCCTCTTCTTCTACGCGACTCCGCGCCTCTGCGCGCACGAAACCCTTCTTCTCTTCGCGTCTTCGCGTGTTCGCGTGAACATCCTCTGCCGGGCCTCGCCGCATGACCGCCGTCCTCGATCTGCCCACTCCCCGCAACGAGCTGTTCCGCTGGGCCGACATGCCCGCGCTGGAAGCCGCGCGCGG
Source organism: Sphingomonas sp. SP5 (assembly GCF_058313455.1). Classification (NCBI taxonomy): domain Bacteria; kingdom Pseudomonadati; phylum Pseudomonadota; class Alphaproteobacteria; order Sphingomonadales; family Sphingomonadaceae; genus Sphingomonas; species Sphingomonas sp. SP5. Next base: position 273,926 of record NZ_JBZFLF010000003.1, read on the forward strand.
GCTGCCGCCGACCCCGGCAGCGGTGCCGGCGGCGATCCTGCCGGATGCGGATCGGCTCGTGTTCGTCGACGGTCGTCTCGACACCGACTCCAGCCGCCCCGGCGACCTGTCGATCGAGAGCGGTTCCATCGACAGCGATCACGCTCTCGCGCGCTTTGCCGCAGGGCAGGGGCATCGCCTGACGCTCGCACCCCGCACCGTCACGACCGTGGAGATCGTCCGCGTCAACGCCGGCGAGGACAGCCACATGCCGCTCGTCATCACGGTCGGCGAGGATGCGGTGCTGACCCTGGTGGAAACCTATGCCGGCGCCGGCTGGTCGAACGCGCTGACCCGCTTCGATCTCGGCAAGGGCGCCCGCGTCATGCGGTCGGTGCGCGTCGTGCAGTCGGCGGGCTTCGTATCGACCCGCGACGAGGTGACGATCGGCGAGGCGGCGAGTTTCGTCTCCGTCGCGCTCGGCGCCACGGCGGCCGGCACGCGCTTCGATGCCGCGCTGACGCTGGAGGGCGATGGCGCCTATGCGGAGCTCGGCGGCGCGCTGCTGACCCGCGATGCGCAGCGGCAGGAATGCGCCGTGCGCGTCCGCCATGCCAAGCCCAACGGGCAGAGCCACCAGCTGTGGCGGGCAGTCGCCGCCGATCGCTCCACCGTCAGCCTCGCCGCCGCGGTCGAGGTCGCGCGCGACGCGCAGAAGACCGACGGCGAACAGTCGCTGCGCGGCCTGCTGCTCCAGCGCACCGCGACGGTGAACCTGAAGCCCGAACTGGAGATCTTCGCCGACGACGTGAAATGCGCGCATGGCGCGACGGTCGGCGAACTCGACGCCCGCGCACTGTTCTACATGCAAAGCCGTGGTATCCCGGCAGCACGGGCCAAGGCGCTGCTGACGCGGGCGTTCGTGGCGGATGCGCTGGACCGCATCGCGGACGAGCAGGTGCGCGAGGCGTTCGCGGCGGATGCCGATGCGTGGCTGGAGCAAGCGCTGTGAGTGCGATGCAATTCCTCCCCGGCACGGGGAGGGGGACCAGCGAAGCTGGTGGAGGGGGGGCTCCACAAGCGATCCTCTTTGGGGAAGCCCCCCTCCACCACGCCGCTGCGCGTCGCGGTCCCCCTCCCCGTGCCGGGGAGGAATTTCGGGGGGGACGTGCCGTAAACTTCGCCAACTTCCGCGCGCTCCGGGAGGCCGCATGACCGCTGCCGAAACCCCGCTCGACACGCTTGCCGACTTCCCCGCGATCCCCGCCGGCTGGGCGTATCTCGATACCGCGGCGACCGCGCAGAAGCCGCAGCCGGTCATCGACGCGATCGCCCGCGCCTATGGCGAAACCTATGCCACCGTCCATCGCGGCGTGTACCAGCGTTCCGCCGACATGACGCTCGCCTATGAGGCGGCGCGCGGCACGGTCGCGCGCTTCATCGGCGCCGCGACGCCGGACGAGATCGTCTTCGTACGCGGCGCGACGGAGGGCATCAACCTCGTCGCGCACAGCTGGGCGGCGCAGCAGTTGCAGGCGGGCGACCGCATCCTGCTGTCGATGCTGGAGCATCACAGCAACATCGTGCCGTGGCAGATGGCAGCCGAACGCGTCGGCGCGGCGATCGACGTGGTGCCGCTCACCGCGGATCATCGCATCGACCTGGATGCGATGGCGGCGATGCTGACCCCGCAGCACAAGCTGGTCGCGCTGGCGCATGTCTCCAACGTACTGGGTTCGGTCCTCGATGCGCGACGCGCCACCGAACTGGCGCATCGGGTCGGCGCGAAGATCCTGATCGACGGCTGCCAGGCGGTGCCGCGCCTCGCCGTCGACGTCGCAGCGATCGGCTGCGATTTCTACGTCTTTTCGGGGCACAAGCTCTACGGCCCGACCGGGATCGGCGTGCTGTGGGGCAGGGGCGAATTGCTGGCGCAGATGCCGCCCTATCAGGGCGGCGGGTCGATGATCGACCGCGTCACCTTCGCCAAGACCACCTACGCCCCGCCGCCCGGCCGGTTCGAGGCGGGGACGCCGCATATCGTCGGCGCGCTCGGGCTGGCCGCGGCGGTCGCCTATGTCGAGGGGATCGGCGTCGATCGCATCCATGCGCACGAGGCGGCGCTGGTCCGCGATGCCCGCGCCGCGCTGTCGTCGCTCAATTCGGTCCGCCTGTTCGGGCCGGAGGACAGCGCCGGCATCGTCAGCTTCGCGGTCGAGGGGGTGCATCCGCACGACGTCGGCACCATATTGGACGAAGGCCGGGTGGCGATCCGCGCCGGCCACCATTGCGCGCAGCCGCTGATGGACGTGCTGGGCGTCGATGCGACGGCGCGGGCGAGCTTCGCCGTCTACAACGGGCCGCAGGATATCGACGCGCTGGTCCGCGGCGTCGAGAGGGTAACGAGGATATTCGGATGAGCGATACGATCCGTATCGAGGAAGTGGAGGCGGTGACCCCGCCGCCGCGCGCGCGCGTCGAGGATGCCCCGCGCGAGCGGGACTATCTGTCGGGTTTCCTCCAGCAGAAGCCGCAGGGCGATGCCCCCGGCGAGCCGGGCGGCGTGCTCTACGAGGGCGTGGTCGAGGCGCTGAAGGAGATCTACGACCCGGAAATCCCGGTCAACATCTACGATCTCGGCCTGATCTACGGCGTCGAGGTGACCGGCGAGGGGCAGGCGGTGGTGACGATGACGCTCACCACGCCGCATTGCCCGGTCGCCGAGTCGATGCCCGCCGAGGTCGAGATGCGCGTCGCCGCGGTGCCGGGCATAGCCTTCGCCGACGTGAATCTCGTCTGGGATCCGCCCTGGGACCCGCAGAAGATGTCCGATGAGGCGAAGCTCGAACTGGGTATGCTGTAGCAATGTTAGCCCCTCCCCTTCAGGGGAGGGGTAGGGGGTGGGGGACGTCTCACCGAGACCGGCGCTCGATGACTCCTCCACCCCAACCCCTCCTCTGAAGAGGAGGGGCTTTGGAGACGAACTGATGGCCACCACACTCCGCCAGCGCCCTGCGCCGCTGATCCTGACTCCTGCGGCCGACACCCGCATCGCCGACCTGATGGCGCGCGCGCCCGAGGGCGCGATCGGCGTCAAGCTGTCCACCCCGCGTCGCGGCTGTTCGGGCCTTGCCTATTCGGTCGACTACGTCACCGAGGCCAAGGCCTTCGACGAGCGGATCGAGACGCCGGGCGGCACTTTGTTCGTCGATGGCGGATCGATCCTCTACCTCGTCGGATCGACGATGGACTGGGTCGAGGACGATTTCACCGCCGGCTTCGTGTTCCAGAACCCGAATGCCAAGGGCGCCTGCGGGTGCGGGGAAAGCTTCACGGTGTAACCCAAAGCTCCTCCCCTGCTCCGCAGGGGAGGATTTGCAGTTTATTACAACGCCTTGCCGTACACCGTGTAGACCTTGTTCACTCGGCTTTCGATCGTCTCGGCGATCGAGCGCATCCCTTGGTTGTCGTCGAGGATCCAGCCAATCTCGCCCCGGCTGGCGCCGTAATGCTGCACCGAGGCGCGGCGAATATATTCGATCATCATGAAGGCGAGCTGGCTCGCCATCCGCGACGATTGCAATTCCTTTACCACCCCCATCAGCGGCACGCGCATCGTCCGCACCTTGGGCTTCCGCAGCCACAGCAGCAGCTTCGCCCAGCCGAACGGCAGCAGCGAACCGCCCAGCGGCGCGATCGCCTCGTTGAGATCGGGCAGCGTGATCATGAAGGCGACCGGCTTGCCGTCCAGCTCGGCGATGCGGATCAGGTCGTTGAACACGATCGGCTTCAGCTTGACGCCGACGTCCTTGATCTCCGGCGGGGTGAGCGGGACGAAGCCCCAATTGTCGCTCCACGCGTCGTTGAGGATCGCGAGGATGATCGCCGCTTCCTCCTCGAACTTGCGCTTGTCCACCTCGCGGACGACGATCCGCTTGTTGGCCTCGCCGGACTTGATGATCCGCTTCACGATCGGCGGAAATTCCTGGGTGATATCCAGTTCGTAGGTGAAGAGCTGCTTCACCTGTTCGTAGCCGGCGCGTTCGATCCAGCCCTGATATTCCGGCTTCGCATGGCCCATCATGATCGTCGGCGCATGGTCGAACCCCTGGACGAGCAATCCCGGCTCTTCCCAGATCGACTGCGACACCGGCCCGAGCGCGCGGGTCATCCCCTCATCGCGCAGCCATTGCTCCGCCTTGGCGAGCAGGGCGGTGAAGATATCCTCCCGCTCGGCCTCCATCAGGCCCCAGAAGCCGACGCCGGGCCCGAATCCCTGTTCCGCCGGCATGGTCAGCGCCAAGGTGTCGATATGCGCCGAGATGCGGCCGACCAGCCGGCCACCGTCGTGCGCCAGGAAAAGCTGCGCCTTGGCATGGCTGTACCAGCCGTTCTTCGCCGGAGTGATGAGGCCGAGCGCCTCGCCCTTCAACGGCGGCACCCAGGCGGGATCATTCGCGTACAGGCGGAACGGCAGGTCGACGAACGCCTTGCGCTCGCTCTTGGTGGTGACGGGCGTGATCGTCAGGTCGCTCATGGGGCCTCCGTTTTGGTGGTGCGATCTAGCAGGTCGCGGGGATGATGCGAGTGACGTTTCCGTCATCTGTGATCGGAACGTTGCGGCGGGTTGGCCGACCGCAGACCTGTGAATGCCACGCTGTCGCCACTATCTGGAGGCAATGGATCACGTCATGGAAAGCTCGCTGACTCTCTCCCGTGCGCCTGCCGGAGAAGCCGCGCCGCGGCCCGCGCGCCAGCGGATCGCCGACGACAAGGCGATGCTGCGCGCGGCGGCCGAGGCGACGCGCGATCTGATCGCGCCGCGCCCTGGCATCTACTGGGCTGATCTGATCGCGTCGGTGGTGGTCGGCTATGGCGCGCTGGCGGTCGCGGTGACGGCCGCAAAAACGGGCGTGATGGTCTTGGCGGCCGTGGTGTCGGCGCTGGCGTTGTACCGTGCGCTGAGCTTCATCCACGAAGTCAGCCATATGAAGCATAGCGCGCTGCCGCGTTTCCGTGGCGGCTGGAATGCGCTGGTCGGCGTGCCGATGCTGGTGCCGAGCTTCATGTATGAAGGGGTGCACAACCTGCACCACGCCAAGACGCGCTACGGTACGTCGGAGGATCCCGAATATCTGCCGCTGGCGCTGATGAAGCCGTGGACGCTGCCAGCGTTCGTCGTCATCTCCGCGCTGGCGCCGATCGGACTGCTGATCCGTTATGCGATCCTGGCGCCCCTGTCGTTGCTGTCGCCGAAGCTGCGCACGACGGTGATGGAGCGGTATTCGGCGCTCGCCATCAACCCCTCGTTCCGTCGTCGTGCGCCCGAGGGCGAGGCGCGGGTGATGTGGAACCGCGTGGAGGCGGCGGCCAGCCTGTGGGCGATCGCCGTCGTCGTGCTGACCGCGACCGGCGTGTTTCCGCTGCGGTCGGTGCTGATCGCCCTGGCGATCGGATCCGGGGTCGCCGTGGTCAACCAGGTCCGCACGCTGGTCGCGCATCTGTGGGAGAATGACGGCGAGCCGATGTCGGTGACCGCGCAGTATCTCGACTCGGTCAACGTGCCGCCGCCGGCGCTGCTGCCTGCATTGTGGGCGCCGGTCGGGCTGCGCTACCACGCGCTGCACCACCTACTGCCGAGCCTGCCCTATCATGCCCTGGGTGAGGCGCACCGCCGCATCACCGCGGCGCTGGAACACGGATCGCCCTATCACAAGGCGAGCTATGCCGGTTTGCCGGGGCTGGTGAACAAGATCGTTCGCAGCACCTTCCGGCCGCGCTGAACCGCGGCCGGGTGCGGATCAGACCCGCCTGATGCGCGCGAGGATGGTGGCGAGGGTGCCTTCGCCATAAGCGGCCCGCGTCTGCGCCGCGGCCATCGGCGTCTGGGTAGTGGCCGTGCCGCTGGTCTGCTTCGGCGAAGCGGCCTTGGGAACCATGATCGGCCGCATCACCCGGGCGGATTTCGTCGTCTTGCTGCGTGCGGTGACCGTCTGCGTTTGCGTGGCCAGCGCCTTGGCGAAGGCGCCGGTGGTCGTCGACGCGGACGTACCTGTCGTCGAGCCCTTCGCGGTTACCGCAGTCGTGTTGGTGATTTCCATGATCTTCTCCCCTATCGGCCCGGCTCTCCCGTCGGGCGGATTGCTGTCAGTCCATTCGGTCGAACAGGCTCGGCTGGGTCTGACCCAGGGTCTGCGTGACCAGAGCGGCCGCTGCGGAGCGCGTGCGGTCGCTCCAGCCGCGCGCCTGCCGTTCTTCGCTGCTCATGGTGTCGTAATCCGACACCAGCGTCCGGCTATACGTGGCGAGACCGGCGAGGCCGCCGCCACTGCGCATCGCGCTCGTCACGCCCTCCCATTCGCGCGCCTGCAACTCGGCCTTTGCCGCCAGGACTTCGGTTCGCGAAAAGAGGTTGCCGTGATCGAGCGCGATCGCCGCCAGCGCGCGTCCGGACAGCGCCTCCAACCCGGTGCTGCCCTGGCTGCGGGAGTCGAGCGAGGCGCGCACCTCCTTGGTCAACGCGCCGAAGTCCTTCCTCGCATCCGCGAGTTGCGCTGCAGCCCTTCGTGCGCCGAGCGAGATGGTCGCCACGTCGCCCTTGGGCGTAGTGACCTTGTCCTTCGGAGCGGTGGCTGTCGGGGTAGCGGCCGCAGCAGCCACACCGTTGCCGCCGTAGCGGGCGGCGACCTGCGTCTTGGCGAGCAGTGACGCGGTCTGTTGGCGGGCGATCAGGTCAGCCATGCGCAGGCTGCGCGCTTGATGCTATCGGCATTGCGTGTCCCCGGTTGCGTGCAGGCTCTCCCTGCCGGCGCTCTGGGGATGTAATGCGTCATGGTTAACGAAATGCTCGATACGGACATAATCCGCTGCCCGTTTACTTACTCCTCGGTGCGGATCAGCACGGCTTCACCGATCAGCAGGAACAGTAGGAAAGGGGCCCAGGCCGCGAGAAAGGGCGGGTAGGCGCCGAGATTGCCCATCGCGAGCGCGAAATTGTCGGCGACGAAATAGGCGAAGCCCAATGCCATGCCGATCACCGCGCGGACGAACAGCTGGCCGGAGCGCGCGATGCCGAACGCCGCCACCGCGCCCAGCAGCGGCATCAGCACCGCCGACAGCGGGCTCGAGAATTTATGCCACAGGGTCCCCTCCAGCGACTTGGTGGGGCGGCCCGCATCGCGCAGGTCACCGATCGCCGCGGCAAGCTGCGCGAAATCGAGTCCATCGGGGTTGACGTTGCCGAGCGTGAACTGGTCGGGCCGTACGCCCGGCGCGACGGTCACCGTGCCGAGGTTGGTGACCTTGCCGGTCGCGACGTCGAAGCGGGTGGTCGGGCTGATCGCCCAGCCATTGCCGACATGGCGGCCCTGAGCACCGCGAATGATCGCGACGAGCTCGCCGCCGGTGCGGTCATAGACCGTGACGTTACCGAGCCGGGTCGCCTGCCCGCGGCCGCGCACCTGCTGCACCGCGATCAAGTCGTCACCGTCGCGCACCCAGACGTTGGTCCGCTCGCCGCGATCGATCGGCAGCGCGCCGTAATCGACGTCCTTCCACTGATCGAGCGTCGCGGTCGCGCGGCTGACGATGCGTTCGTTGAAGGCGAAGCTGATGCCGGCAACGCCCAGGCTGGCGATCAGCAGCGGCGCAAGCACCTGATGCGCCGACAGGCCCGCGGCTTTAAGCGCGATGACTTCGCTGTTTTGGTTCATGGTGAAGAAGGTGGCGATTGCGCCGAGCAGTACCGAGAAGGGCAGCAAAAATGCGATGATTTGCGGCGCGCGCAGGCCGACATAGGTCCAAACCTGCGCCTGGGTGTTGCCGGGATGCGCCAGGATCGCACCCGATTCGCCGAGCAGGTCCAGCGTCTGCAGGATCAGCACGAGCGCGGCGAGCAGGCCGAAGGTGCGCGTCAGGAACAGGCGCACCATGTAGAAAGAGACGATGCGCGAGGGGAAGAAGGCGGTCATGCCATGCCCTTCTTGCGGCCACGGCCGGGGATGTAGCGGACGAACAGCTTGACGAGCTTGGAGAAGCCCCGCTCCAGCGCGCCGATCGGCTGACCGCCGGGAACATAGGCGATCTGATAGTACATCCACAGGATGATGCCGGCGAAGATGCAGAAGGGCACCCAGAGCGCGATCAGCGGATCGACCCTGCCCAGTTCGCCGATCGAGGCGGCGTATTCGTTCACCTTGTGATAGGCGACGATCATCACGATCGCTAGGAACGCGCCGAAGCCGGAACTCGATCGTTTCGGCGGCACGCCCAATGCCACCGCCAGCAACGGCAGCAGGAACATCGTCGCCACCTCCACCAGGCGGAAGTGGAATTCGGACCGGCTGCTGTCGCGCTGTTCCTCGCTGTGCGAGCTATGGCCCAGTTTGGCGAGTTCGGGCAGCGTGAATTCCAGGTTGCGGCCGCCGCGCTGGCGGAAATTCTCGTATCGCGGCAGCGGGATCGGCAGATCGTGCGAGGTGAAGGTCAGCACGCGCGGCACGGTGAAGTTGGGCGCCTTGTGGACCAAAGTTCCCTTGGTCAGGCGGAAGATGATCGTGTTGGGATCGTCGGTCGCGAGGAACTGGCCCGATTGCGCGGTGACCGAATAGCTGGTGCCCTTGTCATTGTAATAGACGAAGATGCCGTCGAGCTTGCGACCCTTGTCGTGGCTCTGTTCGATGCGCAGCGTCATGCGGTCGCCGAAATGCGTGAATTCGCCGACCTTGATCGACGCACCCAGCGCGCCGGTGCGCAGTTCGAAGCGGAGCTGCTCGTAATAATAGCGCGCCTTGGGCTGGACGAAGCCGACGATCGCGATGTTCAGCAGCGCCAATATGACGGCATACATGTACGGCACGCGCAGCAGCCGCGTGTAGCTGACGCCGACGGCGCGCAGCACGTCCAGTTCGGAATTGGCGGCAAGGCGGCGGAAGGCGAGCAGGATGCCGAGCAACAGGCCGATGGGGATACCGAGGCCGAGATATTCGGGCAGCAGATTGGCGAGCATCCGCCACACCACGCTGATCGGCCCGCCCTCCGTCGCGACGAAGACGAACAGGCGCTGGATGCGGTCGAGGACCAGCAGCATGGCGGCGATCGTCAGCGTCGAGAATAGCGGCAGCGCGATCAGCCGGGCCATGTAGCGGTCGAGGGAGGTCATGCGGGCAGGGGCTCGGGCCGGGACGGGGAGCCTCGCGTATAGGCGTGGCGGCGCGGGGCGTCAGCTAAAAAGGCGTAGGCCTATTCGGCGGCGATCTGCTGCGGCGGGGCAGGCCGCTCGCGCGCCATCGCCGCGCCGATCGCGCGCTCCAGCCCGGTCAGCGTGAACGGTTTGCGCAGCAGATGGTGGTCGCCGAATTCGGCGGCATTGGCCTCGCCCGCGAAACCGGTGACGAAGAGCACGGCGATATGGGGATAGCGCGGCCCGAGCGCGGCGATCATTTCCGGTCCGGTCTGACCCGGCATCAGCACGTCCGAGATGATGAGGTCGACATCCGGCCGTTCGGCGAGCAATCCCGCGGCCTTGGCGGGCGCATCGCAGGCGATGCCGTGGTGGCCCAGTTCCTCCAGCGCCCCCATCGTCGCGGCGAGCACGCGGGGATCGTCCTCCACCACGAGCACGACCAGTTCGTGCGGCACAGGGGCGACCGGCGCGATCTCGACCAGCGCGGCCGCGGCCGGCGTCTCCACCGCGGTATCGCGCGGCAGGTACAGCGTCACCGTCGTGCCGCGCCCCGGCGCGGTATCGATCGCGATCGAGCCGTCGAGCTGGCGGACCAGTGCGAAAATCTGGCTGAGGCCGAGGCCGGTGCCCTTGCCGGCTTCCTTGGTGGTGAAGAAGGGTTCGTAGACGCGCTCGACGACATCCGGCGTCATGCCGGTGCCGGTGTCGGTCACCGCGATCGTCAGGTAATCGCCCGCGGCGCAATGATCGACCTGATGCTCGGCCAGCGTTGCCGCGCCCGTCGCGATCAGCAGGTCGCCGCGTCCGTTCATCGCGTCGCGCGCGTTGACCGCCAGGTTCAATACGGCATTTTCCAGCTGCACGCGATCGGCGCGGAGATGCCAGGCGGGTGCGGTGTCGCGGGTGGTGACGGTGACCGCATCGCCCAGCGTCCGGTCGAGCAGTTCCGACATGCCGGACACGAGCTGGCCGGGCCGGATCGGTTCCGGCTTCAACGATTCCTCTCGGCTGAAGGCGAGGAGCCGGCGGGTGAGGGCGGCGGCGCGATTGGCGCCATCGGCTGCATTGTCGAGGTGGCGGGCCACCGCCGCCGGATCGCTCGTCACCGCCCGTTTAGCAAGTTCCAAGCCGCCGAGAACGACGGCCAGCATGTTGTTGAAGTCGTGGGCGATGCCGCCGGTCAGCTGGCCGACGGCCTCCATCTTCTGGATCTGGCGCAGCTTGGCTTCCTGCAAGCGCAACTCATCGGTCGCCTGCGCTACGGCGGCGGCCAGCTCTTCCGCGCGTTCGCGCTCCGCGTCCGCTTCGGCGCGAGCGAGTGCCCGTTCGCCGACCGCCTGCAAGGTGAACCAGCCGAGCACCAGCGCGCCGAGGACGATCAGGACGCCGAACACCGCCAGCACGCCGGCGATCCGGCTCGATTTGCTGACGGTGCGCATCGCATCGGCGGTGCGCGCGTCGAGCAGGGCGCGTTCGCCTGAAATGATCTCGTCGAGCGATCGGTCGATCGCGGTCAGCGTCGGCGACTGGCGCGCCTTGTAATAGCGGGCGAGGGCCTGGCTGTTCTTGCCGTAGGTGGTGCTGAGCGCAGTCAGCGACAGCTCTTCACCGCGCTGCATATAGGCATTGCGCAGCTGCGCGACGCGGGCGCTCTGTTCACCGGTCGGCTGCGTCAGTTGCTCCAGCCGGCCGAGCTGCGTGCCGGCGAGGCGCCACTGGTCGACGTAGATCTGGCCGAGTTCCTGCTCGGTCTTGCCGCTGATGACATAGCGGCCGAGCGACGCCTCTGCGCGCGCGATCGTGCCCGACACGGTGCGGGCGAGGATCATCACGTCGTAACTGTGCGCCTGCGCTTGGAGCGCGCGATCGCGCTGGCGGTTGGCGACGCCGAGCGTGACGATCAGCGCGACCAGCACCGCCGCGCCGAGCAGACCCATCACGACGAGCGTGATCGTCCGCCAGGCCGCGTCGCCACCCAGGGCCCCCCCCGGGACCGTTTCGGCGTCGTCCCGCATCACGGCAGCGATGCTACCGCGATTCGGCGGTCATGGAAAGACGCACGGCGTCGACGGGACGGATGTCAGCCGATGGCGCCAACGGCCTGTCCGGCCGCCTGGAAGCGCGCGATGACGGCATCGAGCTGCGCCGTCGTGTGTTCGGCACAGAGCGAACAGCGCAGCAGGAACGTGCCCGCCGGGGTCGCCGGGGGCCGCGCCATGTTCACGTAGACGCCGGCGTGCAGCAGCGCCTGCCACATCGTCACCGCCTGTTCCTGATCGTCCAGGATCACCGCGACGATGGCGCTGTCCGGCGCTTCGGTGCCGAGCCTGAAGCCCAGCGCTTTGAGGCCGCCGTGCAGCTGGCGGGCGTTGGCCCACAATTGTTCGCGCTTGGCATGCGCGGTGCTGAGCTTGCGGATCGATGCGGCGGCCGTGGCGACGACCGACGGCGGCAGGCTGGCGGTGAAGATATAGGCGCGGCAGGCGAGGCGGATCGCCTCGAACTTCGAATGGTTGGAGACGCAGAAGCCGCCGACGGTGCCGACCGATTTCGAGAAGGTGCCGACGACGAAGTCGACCTCGCCCTCCAGCCCCTGGTCCTCGTACACGCCGCGACCGTTGGGGCCGTAGAAGCCCATCGAGTGCGCTTCGTCGGACAGGACCATGGCGCCGTGCTTCTTGGCGACGGCGACCATCTCCCTGAGCGGCGCGATGTCGCCGAGCATCGAATAGACGCCCTCCAGCACCACCAGCTTGCCAGCATCCTTGGGCAGGCGGCCGAGGCGCTTGTCGAGATCCTCGACGCTGTTGTGGCGGAAGCGGACGATCTCGGCATAGCCCTGCTTGCAGCCGTCGTAGATCGAGGCATGGCTGTCGGCGTCGAGGATGACGTATTCACCCTTGCCGACCAGCGTCGAGATCATGCCGAGGTTGGCCATATAGCCGGTCGAGAAGACGATCGCGCCGCTGGTGCCGTAGAAGTCGCGCAGCGCGGCCTCGGCCTCCATATGGTCGCGGAAGGTGCCGTTGAGCATGCGGCTGCCGTTGGTGCCCGAACCGAACCGGTCGAGCGCTGCATGCCCGGCGGCGATGACGTCGGGATCGAACGTCATGCCCATGTAATTGTAGGTGCCGAGCAGGATCGTCTCGCGGCCGGAAATCACCGCCTCGGTCGGCGAGCGCACCTCGTCCATGACGATCGCGAATGGATCGGTGACGCCGGTGTCGATCAGCGCCTGCCGCTCGGCGATCAGGCCGTCGAACTTCGACATGAGGTCGCGTTCGGCCGGCACCGGGGCCGGGGTGAGATCGAGCGCCTCGGGCTGGAGACCGGTTTCGGTCATGCGTCCGCCTTCAGCTTGGCGACCGCATCGGCGAGCTGGCCGATCGTCTCGATCTCGGCCTGCATGTTCATCGTGATGATGATGTCGAACTCGTCCTCGATCGCGGCGACGAAATCCATGACCGTCAGGCTGTCCCATTCGAGATCGCCCTGGAAGGTCGTCGCTTCGGTCAGCGTGACGCCCTTTTTGTTGAACGGTTCGATCTGGCTCTTGATCGTGTCGAGGATCTGGGTGCGGTCGGTCATGATGGTCATCCGAATGGCGGCCAAATGCGGCAGGGTTGCGGCGCTATAGCAGCCCGTGGGCGCGATACCATCGCGCGGTATCGGCGAGGCCGGTGTCAAGGGCGATCCGCGGCGTCCAGAGCGAGGACGGCGGCCGCAAGGCGGGGCGCACCGACCAGTCGGGATGCGCCAGATAGCCGACCCGGTCGGCGGTGAGCTTGGCACCCGTGCCCCGCAGGGCGCGATCGAGGCGGGCGCCGAGCATCAGCAGCGCCCTGGGCAGGTGCAGCGCGGCGACGCGGCGGCGGCCGACGGCGCGGGCGATCCCCTGCGCCATGGCGGCGTGCGACAGGGGGTGGCCATCATCGACCTCATAGATCGTGGGTGGTTCGTCGCTGACGGCCAGCGCCAGCAGCAGCCGGGCGAGGTCGTCCACCGCGACCAGCGACACGATTCCGCGCGGCGGCAGCAGGGCGATGCCGAGCCGCGCGGCGCGGAACAGGTCGCGCATCTCCATGTCGCCGGGGCCGTAGACGCCGCTCGGGCGGACGATGCTCCAGTCGAGCCCGCTCGCCGTCACCAGCGCCTCCGCCTCCGCCTTCGACCAGCCGTAGATCGACAGGCCGGGTTCGCGCGCCGACAGCGAGGAGACGTGGACGAAGCGGCGTACCCCGGCGTGCGCGGCGGCGGCGAGCATCGCGCGGGTGCCGCCGATATTGCCGGCGACGAAGCCGGCGCGGGTCGGCGTGCTGACGACGCCGGCGACGTGGACGATCGCGTCGGCACCGGTGGCGAGCGTGCGAAGGGTGTCTGCCCGGTCGAGTGCGCCCTCGATCCAGGTCACGCCGGCGCGCGGTGGCTGCGGGCGGCGGGTGAGCGCACGGACGGGGTGGCCGGCGGCGAGCGCGCGGTCGACCAGGGCCTTGCCGACGAAGCCGGTGGCGCCGGTGATGGCGAGGGTGGCGATGCCTGCGCGGGCAGGGGGATGCTGCGGCGTGCTGTCGGCCATCACACCAGTGCCAGGTGGTTGCGATGCACCAGCGCGGCGCGCGGCGCATAGCCGAGGATCGCCGCCTGCTCGTCGGACCGCGTGCCGATCAGCCGCGTCGCGTCGCCCGCGTCATATTCCGACAGGCCGCGAGCCACGATGCCGCCCGGTCCCTCGATCGTCACCAGATCGCCGCGCGCGAAGCTGCCCTCGATTTCCGTCACGCCCGCGGCGAGCAGGCTGCCGCCGGCACCGAGCGCGTGGGCGGCGCCGGCGTCGACGTGGATGCGGCCGCGCGCGGTCAGGCCGCCGGCCAGCCACGCCTTGCGGGCGGGGGCGGTGCGCTCGGCGACGAACAGCGTGTGTCGCGGTTCGCCGGCCAGCGGATGGTCGTGCCGCCCGCTGGCGATGGCGAGGTGCGCACCGGCGCCGGTCGCGATCCGCGCCGCGGCGATCTTGGACACCATGCCGCCCGATCCCATGCCGGATGCCGATCCCGCATCGGCCATGGCGGCGACGGCGTCGATCCGCTCGACCCGCGCGATATGGCGCGCGGCGGGGTTGGTGTGCGGATTGGCATCGTACAGGCCGTCCACGTCGGACAGCAGCACCACCCCTTGCGCGCCGGCTGCCTGCGCGACGCGGGCGGCGAGCCGGTCGTTGTCGCCGAAGCGGATCTCCTCGGTCGCGACGCTGTCATTCTCGTTGATGACCGGGACGACGCCGAGGCCGAGCAGCCGATTCAGCGTCGCGGCGGCGTTGAGGTAGCGGCGCCGATCCTCCAGATCGTCCAACGTCACTAGCATCTGCGCCGCGGTGAGGCCGTGGCCGCCAAGCAGCTCGGCCCAGGTCTGGCTGAGGGCGATCTGGCCGGTCGCCGCCGCCGCCTGCGCATCCTCCAGGCTGGCGCGGCCGCCCTTGGCGAGGCCGAGCCGCCTCGCGCCGAGGGCGATGGCGCCCGACGAGACGATCGCCACCTGCTGCCCCGCTGCCACTCGCGCCGCCACGTCAGCGACCAGCGTCGCCAGCCATTCGCGCCGCACCGCCCCATCCGGCGCGACGAGCAGGGCCGAGCCGACCTTCACGATCAGCCGCGGGCAGGAGGGGGGAGCGAACAGCATCACACGCCGCCGTTAGCCCGACGGCCGCGAACGGATCAATCGCGCGCGAAGATTTCGTCGTGCGGCACCACCAAGCCGAGTGCCGGGAGAGACAGGTCGACGGGGGCATGGTGACTCTCATCCTGCCAGGCATGCGGCCCGGTGCGCTGGATGATGCGGAGCCGCTCGGTAGCGATGTCGACGAACACGATCGTGTCGACGCTGTCCAGAGCCTTGTATTCGTCGAGCTTCACCCTGAGGTCGGTGCGTGCGGTGCCGGCGGACAGCACCTCGAACAGCACGCGCGGATCGTCGAACGCCTTGGCATCATCGTTGGCCGGGTCGGTACGATTGCAGAAGACGCTGACGTCGGGATAGCGGATCGAGCGGTCGTGCGTCCGTGTCGCCATGCTAGACGGATACGGCTTGCAGCCGCTGCCGCGCAGCAAGGCGCCGAGTGTCCGCAGGAGGTTGCCTTGGATTTGGACGTGGCGCGCAGTACCGCCAGCCATCATCCGAATGACACCCACGTCCAGTTCCGCCTTTTTCTCACCGAACGTCATGCGGAGGAAGTCGTCTGCGGTGAGGGGCGGATAGGACGGCGAGGAGAACATGATGCCATCGTATCCGGTTCGGCCCTAATCGCCTAGCCCAGCGGCGACCAGCTGATCTCGTCCTCGCCTTCGTCCTCGTCGCCGACCGGTTCGGCGGCGGGAATGGCGTCGAGCAGGCGGTCGAGCACCCAGTCGACTCCGGTGCCGGCCGCGCCGGACAGCGGGATCACTTCGGTGCCGCTCTCCTCCGCCAGTTCGGCGGACAGCGCCTCGATCAACTCGTCGTCGAGCATGTCGATCTTGTTGAGCGCGACGACATGCGGCTTGTCGGCAAGGCCGCCGCCATAGGCCTCCAGCTCGGCGCGGACGATGCGATAGCTTTCGGCGACATCGGCATCGTTGGCGTCAACCAGGTGTAGGAGCACGCGGCAGCGCTCGATATGCCCCAGGAAGCGGTCGCCGATGCCGGCGCCGTCCGCCGCGCCCTCGATCAGGCCGGGAATGTCGGCGACGACGAATTCGCGTTGCCGGTGGCGCACCACGCCGAGCTGCGGCCGGGTGGTGGTGAAGGCATAGGCGCCGACCTTCGCCTGCGCGTTGGTGATGGCGTTGATGAAGGTCGACTTGCCGGCATTGGGCAGGCCGACCAGCCCGGCATCGGCGAGCAGCTTGAGGCGCAGCCACACCCAGGCCTCTTCCGAAGGCCAGCCGGTGCCGTGCTGGCGCGGCGCGCGGTTGGTCGAGGTCTTGTAGCTCGCATTGCCGCGGCCGCCGTCGCCGCCGCGCAGGAACACCTCGCGCTGGCCGACGCGGGTGAAGTCGAGCAGCACCTCGTCCTTGTCCTCCGACAGCACCTGCGTGCCGACCGGCACACGGATCACGAGGTCGTCGCCGCCGCCACCGGTGCGGTTGCTGCCCGATCCGCCATGGCCGCGGGGCGCGCGGAAGTGCTGGGTGTAGCGGAAATCGATCAGCGTGTTGAGCCCGGCCACCGCTTCGAACACGATGTCGCCGCCCTTGCCGCCGCTGCCGCCGTCGGGGCCGCCATATTCGATGAACTTTTCGCGGCGGAAGCTGACGGCGCCGGGGCCGCCCGAACCGGAACGGACGAAGATCTTGGCCTGGTCGAGGAAATGCATGGCGCCTCTTTAGCGTGATGGCCGCGAACGGCCAGCCCCCGGGGCGCGCCGGGCGATCGACTCCGCATCGGCGGCAGGTGATGGACCGTCCCGCCGGAGCGGGCTAAGGTTTCCGACAGTGACGATGACGCACCCTTCTGCCACCGATCCGATGCCCCGCCTAGCCTGGCAGCCGGTGTTCGACACGACGCCGTTGCCGCAGGCCGATCGCTACGCGATGTGGCGCGATGCCGATGTCGCCGGCCTCGCGACGCGCTACGACACCGTGCCGCACGAACCGTTTACCGTTGCGATGGATTGGCTCGATCTCGGCACGCTCGGCCTCGGGCAGGCGCGGATCACCGCGCAGGATTGGGACCGCAGCCAGGCGAAGGTGATCGCCGACGATTTCGACCAGCTGGTGGTCAACGTTCGTCACGTCGGCGGCGCGCGCGTCGACACCGGCGACCGCCGGGTGATCGCGCCGACGGGGTCGATCATGCTCGCCGACATGGCGCGGCCGATGCACCATTTCTCCGAGGCGTCGGTCAGCACAGGTTTCGCCCTGCCGCGCGAGGTGGCGGAACGCTTTCTGCCGTCGATGGAGCGGCTGCACGGCCTTGTCGTGCCGCCGGCACAGGCGGCCTTGCTGGTCAGCCATCTGGCATCGCTGCACGATCAGGCCGCGCATCTGCCCGCCACGGCGGGGCCGGTGCTGGCGCAGACGGTTATCGACCTCCTGGCGATGACGGTAACGGCGAGCCTGGGCACGGCGCCCGCCGACGCCGAACAGCATCAGCGCGGGCTGCTGGTGCAGTTGCGCGACACGATCGAGCGCAACCTCGGTTCGCCCTCGCTGAATACCGCGCGGCTGAGCCGGGAACTCGGCGTTTCGCGTTCGACGTTGTTCCGCCTGTTGCGGGACCAAGGCGGCGTGCAGGCCTATATCCGCGAACGCCGGCTGGCGCGGGTCGCCGACACGCTGCGCGATGGCGGCGACCGGCAGACGATCGCGGTCCTCGCCGAACGCTGGGGCTTCTGCGATGCCGCGTATCTCGGCCGCGCCTTCCGCGAGGCCTATGGCATCACGCCCGGCGACTATCGCGCTCTGCACCTGTCATCCCCGACACATCGCGGTACGACGCGGTAGCCGCCGATCGGCGCCGCGGACCCCCGTCGCGACATCGATCGGCGTCAGCCGTACGGGTGCGCGGATCAGCGCACCGTCTGGTCGGCTCGATCGAGCGGCATCCATTTGCCGTTGCCCTGCGCCTTGACCAACGGGGTCCCGCAACGGTCGCAAGCCGACTTCCATCGCGATCCGTCCGACCGGAGGCGACGCCGCACGCGCTTGTGACCCAGGATCCCGCACGCCAGGCGCTTGAATGACTGCATCATTGACCCATCCGATCGATAGGTCCGCATAGCCCCCAAGCCACGCACGCTGGAGGGGGCAGGGCATTGCGCTGGTGCCACAACACCATTGCCCATGTGTCAGGCCGGACCGGTCAGGCGGATGCGTTCGACCTCGCGAGCATCGCCACCGCGAGATCGCGCGCCTTGCCACGCGGCAGGCCGAGCGCCTGGGCCATGGCGGCACCGAGCAGCGCATCGCCCAGCGCCAGCAGGACCAGGTGCAGCGTTTCGTCCTGGATCGGCCGTTCGGCGGGTTGCACGCCATCGGCGAGTTCATCGACCAGATCGTGGATCGCCGACAGGATTGGATCGAGCGCATCGCGATTGCCGGACAGGATCATCCAGCTTGCCAGCCCGCCCGCGCCGCCGCTGTCGAAGGCGTCGAAGACGAGGTCGACGATCGCCCGCGGATCGGGCTCCGCCCCGCCGGCTGCAGCGCGGTTGTTCAGCACGGCATCGCGGATCGTCGAGGTGATGTAGCCCGCCATGCGCGCGATCAGCGCCTGCTGCAGCCCCTCGGCCGAGCCGAAATGGTGCAGCAGGTTGGCGTGTGTCCGTCCGATCCGCGCGCCGACTGCCTTCAGCGTCACCGCCTGCGGGCCGCTTTCGATCAACAGGCTCTGCGCGGCCTGCAACGCGGCATCGCGGCTCTGGGCGGGGGACAGGCGCTTGCCAAGGGTTGCGGTGGACAGGAGGATGACCTATTTACAGAAATGTAAGTAACGCCGAGCGCCCCTTTGTGTTTGGAGGAATCCATGGCGAAAGCAACCACGCCCGCCGATCTGGTCATCAAGCCGCGCGACCGCCGCTTCGGCCGCGGCATCGCCATGCGCCGCTGGTGGCTGAATGACGATCCGATCGCCACCGCCTTCTACAACGCCCTGTCGGTGACCTTCCCCAAGGGGGAGGGCTATTTCGTCGACAGCGTGCGCCGGTTCCGCGAGGGCACGCCGCCCAAGCTGACCGCGGAGATCAACGCCTTCATCAAGCAGGAGGTGATGCACACGCGCGAGCATGTCGCCTTCAACCGCCATGTCACCGATCAGGGTTACGACGTGACGCTGCTCGACCGCGATGTGGATGCCGCGCTGGCGCTGACCAAGGGGCGGCCGCCGATCGCCAGCCTTGCCGCGACCACCGCGCTCGAACATTTCACCGCAATGCTGGCGCATGAACTGATCGCCGATCCGCGGCATCTGGCGGGCGGCGAGGAACAGGCCAAGGCACTGTGGCTGTGGCATGCCGCCGAGGAGATCGAGCACAAGGGAGTCGCCTACGACACGTGGTTGCACGCGACGCAGGGCTGGTCGCGATTCCGGCGCTGGCGGATCAAGGCGTTGGTGATGCTGATCACCACCTGGCGCTTCTTCACCGGGCGGACGCGCGGCATGTTGGAACTGCTGCGGCAGGACGGGCTCAGCGGACCGCGGGTGTGGGCGCGGCTGGCGTGGTATGCGTTCGGCAATCCCGGCATGGCGCGCAAGGTTGCGGGCGTGTGGGCGGCCTATTTCCTGCCGGGCTTCCATCCGTGGAAGCACGACGACCGCGCGCTGATCGGGCTGGCGGAGAGTGACTATGAGGCCGCGGTGATGCCGCGGGCGGCTTAGGGGTTTCGCTGATCGAAGTCCTCTCTCGGCGCAGCCGGGGGAGGGGGGGCGACCGCGCAGGGGGTGGTGGAGAGGTTTGTCCACAAGCACGGGGCGTCGTTTACCTCCCCCTCCGTCCCCGCTTCGCGGCGCCACCTCCCCTTACGGGGAGGAATGATCGAAGGGAGGCCGCCCGGTTGGGCGGCGGTGTCTCTGCAAGCACGAAGCTTGCGAAGCCGCCGCGGCTACGCCGCGATTCGCATTGGTTCGCTTTGGTCCTCGTCGAGGTCGAGGGCGTAGCTGACCGCCGGTGCCGCCTCCGTCCGTGCGACCGACCGCTTCATCACCGTCCGCCCGGTGGCGCGGAAGCCGAGCTTGCGCAGCACGGCGCCCGATGCCGGATTGTCGGCGAAATGCCAGGCGCCGACCCGCGTCAGCGGCAGCGCGTGACGGGCGATATCGAGCACGGCGCGGCCGGCTTCCGTGGCATAGCCGCGGCCCCAGGCGGATGGCGTCAGCCAATAGCCGAGTTCCACCCCCGCTTCGCCGCCGAAGTCGGTGAGCGCGATCCCGCCGACCAAGGTCGGGGTGCCGGCCTCATGCGACTGGATCAGGAAGCGCGGCTCGTGGTTCGCACGCGGGCCGGCGGCGAAAGCGTGCGCATCGTCGATCGAATAGGGGAAGGGGACGCGCATCAGCATGCGGGCGACGCCTTCATGGCCGATCGCCTCGGCCAGCGCGGGGGCGTCTTCCGGCCATGCGGGCCGCAGCGTCAGTCTCTTGGTTCTGGCGAACATTCTTGCTCTCTCCTTGGCCACGCCGCTGCCACGCGCCTGTGACGCGGCAGGGACAGTCGGGGTCGGGAGCAAGAAAAAAGGGAGGCCGGGGTGACCCGCCTCCCTGATTTGGTTGGCACCGCCTGGGCGGTGCGACCGGGTCACCCTGGTGGGCAACCCGGCTGGTTACCCGATGTTATTCAGCGGCTTCCGCCATAATCTGCACCGAGCAGAATTTACGGCCGAGCTTGCCCTCGTGGAACGCCACGCGGCCGTCGACGAGCGCGAACAGCGTGTGATCCTTGCCGATCCCCACGTTCGCACCCGGATAGAATTTGGTCCCGCGCTGACGCACGAGGATGTTGCCGGCGATCGCTTCCTGACCACCGAACTTCTTGACGCCGAGGCGACGACCGGCCGAATCGCGACCGTTACGCGACGAACCGCCTGCTTTCTTATGTGCCATGCTGCTCTACTCCTGTTCGCGCGTGCTGGGCTCAGCCGACCGAAACGATCTTGAGGATCGTGTGGTTCTGGCGATGACCGTTCTTGCGGCGATAATTGTGACGGCGGCGCTTCTTGAAGACGATGACCTTCTCGCCCTTCGCCTGCGCGACGATCTCAGCGGCGACGGTCAGACCCTCGACGCTCTTGAGCTCGGAGCCTTCGCCCGCGAGCAGGACGTCACCCAGCGTGATCGATGCGCCGGCTTCGCCGTCCAGCTTCTCGACGACGATCTTGTCTCCGGCGGCGACGCGGTACTGCTTGCCGCCCGTGCGCACGACTGCGAACATGGCTCTAGTCACTTCCCAAAAAACATGTGCCCGCGCAGGATATGCCCGGCGGGATGAGCGGCGGCAGCTAAGGAAAACGCACCCTTCTGTCAACCTCCCGCCGGCGCGTTTTTGCCGGTGGGCCGGATTCCTGCCGCCTCAGTGGCGATGTTCGCGGCGCAGCGCGTAGCGACCGTCGGCGAAATCGGTGAACAGGCCGGAAATCGCCGGATGATCGACCGGCTCGTCGCTTTCGTCGGCCACCAGATTCTGCTGGCTGACATAGGCGACGTAGCTCGATTCCATGTTCTCGGCGAGCAGATGGTAGAAGGGCTGGTCCTTGCTCGGTCGCACGGACTCGGGAATCGCCTCATACCATTCGTCGGTGTTGGCGAAGACCGGATCGACATCGAAGATCACGCCGCGGAAATCGAACAGGCGATGGCGCACGACATCGCCGATCGAGAAGCGGGCGTGCGCGATGGCGGGCGCATCGATCTCGACGAAGGGGGGCGTAACCGTTGGGTCGTGGCGGGGCATGCGATCAATTTAAGCCTCTTTCCGCGCTGCACAAGCGGAACGGTGCTTGCCACCGCATGGCGAACCCGTTAGAGGCGCGCCCTCGACCGACCGACCGGCGCTGTTCGCACCGGAAACGTCTTCTGCGGAGAGGTGGCAGAGTGGTCGATTGTACCGCACTCGAAATGCGGCGTGCCTTTACGGGTACCGAGGGTTCGAATCCCTCCCTCTCCGCCACTTCGTCGACAGACTTCCACGCTACGCGGCAAATTCCACAATTTTCTCAGTACCCTGCGAGGGAATGCGGGCGTCTATAGACGCCTGAACTGCTGCTCGACTGCCCTAATCCCCTGCCATGCGTCTCTCAAATCCGCACGTAGTGCATCATGCGCACGTGCTGTCCTCGCGGTTTTCGTGAAAGCGCGCGAACGGCATCGCCGAGTGCATGCAATAGGATTTAGATTCGCCGCCCCCGAAACTATCGGAGTATAAAAAAGGGAGGCGGTCGCAGGAGCGCAGGATGAAGCAGGGCACTACCCGCCGCGGCAAGCCTCATTGTGAGGCGTTCCCGGCGATCGATATCCTGGAAGCGGAGCGCAGCCTGCGCTCAGGCAGCGAGCGATGCGAATGGCGTGACGAGCAGGGCGCTGTCGTAGGTAAGGGCAGCCTTGTTGCGCTCGACGGAACGCGCATGACGCTGGATTACACCTTTATCGGCTCGGCCAATATCGCAGCAGCGAGAGATGTGCTGACGGTTATGGTCAGCGGCACGCGGCGCAATCCTCATGTTGTTCGGAAAAGCTTTCATTGCCTTTCCTGCCAGAGTCGCGTGCAGGCGCTCTACTTCGTGACTGGAGCCTGGTCGTGCAGGAGGTGCCATAATCTTGTTTACTTAAAGCAAAGGCTGGGTGCTGTAAACAAGAATATTGTCTATCGTGATGAGCTTGACGCGGATCTGGGCCAAGTAGAAGGGCGTAAACGAGCAACGCGCGACTTCCACAATCAACAACGTCATCTGGATCGTATCAACCGCGAGCTTACGCAAAGCGGTTTCACCACTTTGCCGGAGGAGCTCTGTTATCGCACGACTTGCCGCTGGCTCGATGCTGGCGAGGTATTCGCGTTAGTCGACGGTCAGGCTCCGACTGCTGGCGCCCTTTCGTCCCGCTTGCCGGGGCTGGCCTACTTCCGACCGCCAGATGACGAGGCGTCGGATATACTGCCCTGCGAGTTGATCGGTTCGCCCATCCTCTATCGACCAGTGGCCGCGTTCCTTGAGCAGCACGTGGGAGACACGCTGGCTGCGGTGGAACGTGATATCGCTGAAGGCGCGCTGCTACTGCCAAGGCAAACAGCTGCGGCTGCATCGGCAGTGATAGCTGAGCGGTTGCTCCTCCAACCGCTGATGCTGACGAGTGGGTGGAGCGAGATCGATGATCGCTATACCTGGGAGGATCGTGCGGAAAGTACGAGCTTTGCTCACTGGAGTGGCGATCACCGGCTGTGGAAGATCGGCGTCGACAGCGCGGCGGCCAGGCAACCGCTGCACGCCATCCTCGATGATCACAGTGTGCAGGTGTGCGTGCGCTTGCCAGCGCAGGGACGTTCGGACGCCCGCAGGGATATCAAATCGGCTGCGACCGAGATCGAGAACCGACTGGCGGATGTCCAGGCGATGGTGAATGCGTTCAATGCCGGGCGTTTAGAGATCGCCCGGCGAGCGGTAAGGCGGAGGCACGCTTCCATCGGCTGAACGGTCCGACCACGGCGTGACGCAAGGCAGATAGCTTCGTCACGCTCATGGCCTTTGCCGCAGGGGCTAGATCAGGCCGTCGATGCCATGTTCATCCTGCTCCCACGGGTCGATCTCATGCCAGCCTTTACGCAGGTAATGGTCGCGGAAAAGCTTCTGAGCCTGGGTGGACGCCGCGATCCAGAAGCCGAGCATGACCACGATGGAGAACAGGCCAAAGATCACAAAGGAAACCAGGAACACGATGGCCATGAAGATCACGGGGCGCCACACCATCCGCGCGGCAAGATAGAAGCCGCCAAAGAGCAGGAGCCAGAGCCAGGCAAGATGCGGCACGCCCTCGCGCCAGCCTGTCGCCGGGTCTTCGTAGATCGCCGCGGTTTGTCGCGGATTGAAGAACTGGCGTGGGCGAGGCAGCCGGCGTCCGCCTTGTGTCACAGACATGCACGCACCTCCTCGACACGGCGCTGATTCGCTGCGGACCAGATCGACTTGTATGCGCGTGACGATGGCGAGCTCAACATCTGGTTCGTCCAGCATCTTGGATGGCCGGTGCTACTGAGCCTCGCCGACATCGACTGGCTTATCCTCGATGTGCGCGAGCGAACCGACCGGCAGGATCGGCTGACGGCGCTCCGCGCGGCGCATACGCTCTGGCGGCAATTCGGGGGCACCGACAGGGACATGCAGCGCATCGTCGACGCCGTCGCCGACGATGCTGAACTCTCAGTCCAGCTTGCGGTCTGGCGGTCAGCGCACGGCCCAGTTCCAGCCGCCCGGCGGCACGTGAACGAACGACCGCTTTCGGGGATGGCCTAAGCGAAGGCGGACGTCCGGATCTGGGTCTTCGCAGCGGTCGAGCGACTGATCGCAACATGGACGATCTTGGCCGCTCACCGCGTCGTTCGCGTTCCCGAAACGCACCGCTTGGGAAGGTTGTAGCTTTCCCGTTTCTCCGTCTTCACCCGATAGTTTCGGGAAATGCATTCGGGAACAGATTTCGGGAAAGCGGGTCCCGAAGGCGGCCGTCAGCCCGATCGGCGCGGCGGGATTCCCATCACAGGTTCGTTTGCGGGAAGACGGAACAGCACGCGCCCCTTCCTTGCCGTGGCATCACGACGGCTCCGTTGTCGAAGCCGCCGTTCAACCACATGGTTTACCTGGCTTGGCGGACCAGTTCATCGATCGCAGCGATGACGGCGTCAGGGTCGTCCTTGGGAATGAAATGCGAAGCCTCGGGGACGGTCCGGTGCTGGCCATTGCTCGACAGCTTCGCGACCTGCTCGTGGAGGCCAAACCAAGTGGCATCGAGCTTGGCTTGGTCCGCCTTTGCCAAATCCGGATTGAAGTTGGATTTGCCAGCGGTCATCACGATCAACGGCATTGTACCGTAGGATCGCTGAGCCGCTTCGACTTCTCGACCCGAGACATCCAGGCTTTGCAGTTCGGAGGCGGCGGTCCGCTGGTAGCCAGCTGTCAGCTGCTGCGCTCGATGTGCTGCATTGATGGCTTCGGGAAGCGACTTGCTTGCGGGGTCGACACAGGGACGGCTCTCGCGAGTATCAGGTTTGATCGTGCCCGCGATGATGCCCTGCGAGCACCGCGCGACCGCCCCGGTCAGCCCGTCCATGTCGGCTTTGTACGATGTCGATACGGCGCCCATCTTCGGGACCTGGCCGGGAACGGTCGGATCGATCAGCAGCATGCCCTTCATCTCGCGCCGGTGGTCGACGGCAAACAGACGGGCATCAAGGCCGCCCAGAGAATGAGCCACGAGAATATACGGCCCGTGCTCGCGAGCTGCCTTCAACAGCAATCCCAAGTCCTTGGCGATCGGGGCGGCGCTACGAGGCAGGGCGGCTGCATCGCTGAAACCGTATCCCGCGCGGTCATAGCTACACACCCGGGTAGTGGCGGCAACTCGGGACTGGATCGTGCGCCACCACATCGTTGTCGTAGTCCATCCCCCTTCTAGGACAACGGTGGGCGCCCCCTTTCCCGTGCAATACAGGTTCATGCGTCGTCCGTCCGGGAGCGTCACGAGCTGTTGGGGCCGAGCATAGATGGCCAAGTCGCCATCGGCTGGCGCTGGGGTGACTTGGGCCAGAGTTGCGCCAGCCAAACCGAAGGCCGACATCGCGACGAGCGCCGCGAGGTAAATTCTCGTCATTCTTTCCCCCTTTGAATAGGCCGGCCACTTACCGCAGGGAGGTAGAATTGAAAGCCGAAGCGGCGGCAGCATTCCGATCGAGGATCGCGTGGGCTGGCCCATCCGTGCTCCGCAATGAGGTTGATGCTCGCGTTCGGCTCTCGCTCCTCCCCTTTCATCGGGGCCTGACGGCATTTTTTTGCGAGACTGCACGCATTCTCGCAATAGCATCCCAATCGTAAACCCTTCCATACGGCGGATTGAGCCTGCGCAAGCGCAAAGGTGCGATAGGTGAAAAACCAGCTTTTCTGCGCGCTGATGTGATGGAAGAATGACGGCCATGCACGACGAGGCGATGTTTCGGAAGCTGGGGGAGCACCATGCAAATATCCGGGCGGGGATCGCAGAGATCCGACACCACTGCGAGGCGGTGACGCCGGACGTAGCCGGGCTAGGAGCTGCACGGCTGCGGCTGAGCAAGGCGAGCGCAGCACGATCGAAATTTGTGGTCGACGAGGTTGTGCCAAAAGTACGACAGGTTGCGGATGAGCGGCTGAGAGGCGAGCTGACGGAGATGCAACGCGCTTTCGCCGCGAAGCGGCTGAAATCGAGCGAGCATGTGACGGTATGGTCGTCGGCCGCTATCGAAAAAGACTGGCAGGGGTATCGCGCTGCCGCGCGTCAGATTTGGGCGATGATGGAAGAGCAGATGGCCCGTGAGAGCCGCGTCCTGGGCGAGCGGTTAAAGCCTCCCAACCAATGATGGGCCCGCGCCTCTGAGTTCCAGCGATCACTGTCGCTGTCGGCCTCGTCCTGCGCACGGGCATGTGGTCGTGAATCAGCTCGTGACGGAGCCTAAGCTGAAGCGGACGTGCACGGCGCTGATGTAGGTCCACACCGGCGCCCCGCTCACGATCTTCCGGGCATAAGGTCAGACCGCACTGGTAAGCGTCCCGATCAACCATCAATTCCGAGAACCCTCGCCCCGTCTCGCTGACGGTTCCAAATCGGACGGTGCGCCTTGGTCGCAGCACCGCATTTGTGACCTGTAAAAAGGTGTATGCGACGTTTGCTCCGACTAACCTGCAACTCCACAAGCGCGATCGATGGCGCTGCGAACCTTGGATGCAAGATCACCATAGGTGAAAGGCTTCGACAACAGCTCGACCCCTTCTTCCAGTCGCTCATTCTGAACGATCGTCTCGCGTGCGTAGCCCGACGTGAACAGGATCGGTGTGTTCGGCCGCGCGGTGTGCGCATGAACAGCGATGTCCCGGCCGGTGAGCGAGCCGGGCAGCACGACATCGGTGAAGATGAGGTCGAACGATTGCTCGCCGTCGATAATCTCAATGGCGGACGCGCCGTCCTCAACGGCGATCACGCCGTAGCCTAGCTCGCCAAGAACATCGCAGGTGTGGGCTCGCACGTCCGGGTCGTCTTCGACGACGAGCACCGTTTCGCCGGCCCGGGCTGGCGTCGCCGTCGGCGCCAGCGCGACCTCTTCCGGGGTCAAGGTGCCGGTGAACCGCGGAAGGTACAGTGTCACCGTCGTACCCCGGCCGAGGCTGCTCTCGATCCTGAGATGCCCGCCTGACTGCCTGACGAACCCGTATACCATCGACAGGCCGAGCCCGGTGCCCTTGCCGACCTCCTTGGTGGTGAAGAACGGCTCAAACACGCGCGCCATGGTATCATCCGACATGCCGGCGCCAGTGTCGCACACAGCCAGCGACACGTAGTGGCCGGGCGCTGCGTCCTCCTCGGCGTCGGCCTCGCCAATGATGCCGTTGGCCGTCGTGATCGTCAGTTTACCCCCCGGCGCCATCGCGTCGCGGGCGTTGACGGCGAGGTTGAGGAGGGCGTTCTCGAGTTGGTTGGCGTCGGCCTCTACCCGCCACAGATCACCGGCCAGATGCGTGTCGATCGAGACGGTCTCGCCAAGCGTCCGCCGCATCAGGTCCGACATGCCGTCAACCAAGTGGTTGGGATCGAGCGGCTTGGGCGCAAGCGGCTGACGCCGCGCAAAAGCCAACAGCCGTTGCGTCAGCGTCGCCGCGCGCTGGGCCCCCGACATGGCGTTGTCAGCCGCCCTACGCAGCTTGGCGTCGCCCTCCGGCAGCCGACGCGACAGCATCTCGAGGTTGCCGGTGACGATCTGGAGGAGATTGTTGAAGTCATGAGCGATCCCGCCGGTGAGCTGCCCAACCGCCTCCATTTTCTGTGCCTGGCGGAGTGCGTCGTTGGCCTGCTGGCAGTCCGAAACCGCCGTGGCCACGCGCTCTTCGAGATGGGCATTGAGCGAGGAGAGCTGCGCCGCCTTCTCGTCGAGCTCGGCGTAGAGCGCGACGACGCCACGGTTGGTCTCTTCCAGCTCTGCGTTGAGCCGGTCCGCCTCCTCCTGCTTCGCCCGCAGCTCGGCGAGCGCGTGGAGCAGTTCCTGGTTCTGCTTGCGCGCCTCTACCAGCGGATCGGAGGCGCCGGTCGACGCCAGCACCCTACCGATCTCGGCAAGCCTGGCGTTGTCGACGGAGGTGATGCTCTGCGGCAGCCGCTTTCCGAGCAGGACGCTGGTCCCTTGCCCGACGTGGCTGTCGATCTCGAAGCGATCCATCAGCCGCCTGGTGCCTGAGATGCCGACCCCCATGCCGGTCGTGCTCTTGAAACGTCCTTCAAGGATCGCCTCGACATCGGCGATGCCGGGTCCCTTGTCGCGCACGCGCATGACGAGGCTCGGGTGCGGCAGCTGCCCGATCGCGAACTCGATACGACCACCACCCCCATAGGTGGTGGCGTTGCGCGCGATCTCCGACACGGCGGTGGCGATCCGCGTCTGGTCCTGCGCCTCGAAGCCGAGGAGGTCGGCGATCTGGCGGGCGCGCTGACGCGCGACGACAATGTCGCCCTCCTCGATCAGTGCGACTGTCAGGATGTTGGTCACACTCATGACGGTTCTACCCGCGCGACGAACACCGTCACGTCATCGCGCCCGCGGCTGAAATCACGCCACAACACCCCGGCGATGAGCGCGGGATGGTGCGCCCGGAGGCCCGGATAGGCATCGAGATCCCAGCTCGTCGCCAGCCCATCGGAGGCAAGAATGACCAGGGTCGTGCGCTCGATCGGATAGCTGAAATCACGCATGTGGCGCGCGATGTGGCCGATCGTGCCGTTGTTCGAGATCATGCGGCGAACGCCACCATGGTCATCGACGAGGGTCGCCGCGACGTTGCCGACGCCTGCGAACACGATCTGCCGCTTGTTCGCGTCGAACCGGGCGATACCGATCGCCGCACCGCGTGTCGGGCGTAGGGCACCGTGCATGGCGGCCAGCATCTGGCTGGGGAGAAGCGGTGCGGACGCCTGGAAGGACCGTGCGGCGGCATGCGCCGCCTCGGCCGCAGAAGGACCATGGCCGAGGCCATCGGCGACCATGAAGACGATGCCGGCGTCATCCTGCTTGCGACACCAGGTATCGCCGCACGCTTCCTCGCCTCTCAGGGGAATGTTGACTGCGCCGTAATCGGGGTCGCCCGGCTGGCGGTTCGGCCTGTCCGATCCCCGTTGGAAGCGGGTCAGGATCGCGGTGCCGCAACTGGGACTTGAGTAGATGTCCATCACGTGCGATCCGCGGACGATCGCGCCGAGGCCGTTACCGGCGGTTCCGGCGGTCGAGTGCCCATCACGGATCGAGGCGGCGACGTCGGCCATGCCGACGCCCTTGTCGAGCGCCAGGCATTCGACGCCTGCACCCGAGACGTCCTCGTAGCTTCCGATAAGCAGCGAGCCGCCATCGCCATGCTTGAGCACGTTGGTCGCAAGTTCAGTCACGACTATGGCGACCCGTCCGGCCTCTTGCTCGTCGAAGCCGTGGGTGCTGGCCAAGGTGACCGCGGCGCGCCGGGCTTCGGCGACCTGCGACGCGTCACGCACTTCGATGGCGCGCACCCTACTTCCAGCGCGCAACCGTGATGCGCGTACCTTTGCCCACCACGGAGTGAAGATCGAAGTCGCTGCACAGACGCCGCGCTCCACTGAGGCCAAGCCCCAGGCCGCCGCCCGTAGTGTAGCCATCGGTCAGCGCCAAATCGAGATTGGGGATGCCGGGACCCCTATCCTCGAAGGTCAGCCGTACGCCGCGGCGGAAGGGGTCGGTGAAGGTCTCGATCCGCACCGTGCCGCCATGGCCGTAATCCAGCGTGTTGCGGGCTAGCTCGCTCGCGGCGGTCACGATCTTGGTCTGATCGACAAGGCCCAGCCCCGCAGCGATGGCCTGGGCCCTGACCGCCTGACGGACACGCACGACATCGTCGGACTGATCGATCCGCAGCGTTTCATCCGTCGTGGCGATCATCGTCGCTCTCCGGAGCGTCGTCGACGACTTCCTCATATTGGCCGCTGCCGATCAGGGCCATGCCGCGCTCGACGTTGAGCGCCGTCTTCACGCCGTTAAGGGACAGGCCAAGCTCGACGAGGGTAATCGCGACCGCCGGCCGCATGCCGACGACAACAGTGTCGGCATCGAGCAGGCGCGACACCGCCGCGATATTGTCGAGCATCCGGCCCATGAAGGAGTCGACGATCTCGAGACCCGAGATATCGATCATCACGCCGCGCGCGCCGGTCGCGACGATGCGCTCGGACAGGTCCTCCTCAAGCGCCTTGGCTAGGCGGTCGTGGATGTCGACCTGGATGCTGACGAGCAGCGCCCGGCCAAGCTTGAGGATGGGAATGCGATCCACCGGACTCAGGCCTTGGGGGCCTTGCGGACGACGCTGCGCCCGGTGCGCTGGAAGGCGAGTGCCAGCGCGTCGGCCAGCGTTGCCTTCGACACCACGTCGAGCTCGACGCCGAGATGCACCATCGTCTGGGCGATTTGCGGGCGGATACCCGACACGATGCAGTCCGCGCCCATCAGCCGCGCCGCGGCAATCGTCTTGAGGAGATGCTGTGCGACGAGCGTGTCAACTGTCGGCACGCCGGTGATGTCGATGATGGCGAGGTCTGCGCTCTGGTCGACGATCGCCTGAAGCAGATTCTCCATCACCACCTGGGTGCGGGCGGAATCGAGCGTGCCGATCAGCGGCAGCGCCAGGATGCCGTCCCACAGCTTGACGACCGGGGTCGACAGCTCCGCGATCTCGTCCTGCTGGCGCCGAACAATCTCCTCACGGCTGCGCTGGTACACCTCCATGGTGTAAAGCCCGAGCTGGTCGAGAATCTGCGACATCTGCCAGCCGATGCTCGCGACCGCATCGGCATCGTCAGGGTAGCTCGTACGGACCTGCTCGAAGAGCGGCTCCTTGAGCGAGAACACGAACGTCGCCGTCTCCGTCGGGGTGAAACCCTGGATGGCGCGCGACCGCGACACCTCGCCGAGCAGGTCGCGGGCGGGAGAGAAGGCCGGGTCGGCAGCGGTCGTGGCCCCGGCACCAAGGCCGGTGGCGAACGCCGTGAGGAAGTCCCTGCACTGCGTCTCCAATTCGGCATCCTTCATGCGACCTGCACCACCACCGGCAGCGGCGAGCAGCTCGCGCCAGCGCATGATTATGGCGCTTTCCTGGTCGCGGACGATGTTTGACAGGGCACCGAAGCCGTTTTCCATATTTTCCCGTTCTATGCAGGTAGCTTAGTCTTGGTAGCGAGCCGACGTTGCGCTGTCGCCTAAGATCGTTCCGCCGTTCGACGTCTGAGGGCTACCATGCCGCATTCGCGGATCATGAAAGGCCGAGAACACGTACACATCCAGAGCAGCGGTCGCGCTGCTATTTGGCTAACCAAGCGGGAAGGACACCTACCGACCGGCTTCTTTAGGAAGCACATTGATGTAGCGATGCGGTCACAAGGCGGCAGAAGATTTCCCAATCGACCGTTTCTATAAGCAGGAAGATCAGCTTGCAGCCCTGCTCCGCTTCTCATCCAGTGTCGTCCGCAAGGTGCGGGCGAGTTCATCGATCGAATAGGGTTTGCGCAGCAGCTCGAAGCCGTGCGTGCCGTTCTCCGCGAGGACCGTGCTGTAGCCGCTCGTCAGGATGACAGGCAGGTTCGGGTCGAGCCGCCTGATCTCCTCGCCCAGCTCGATCCCCGACATGCCGGGCATCACCACGTCCGAAAAAACGATCTCGAACCGGCTCGCATCGGACGCAAGCTCGGCAAGAGCGCTCGCACCGTTGTTGGCCAGCAGCGTCTTGTAGCCGAGTTCGGCCAGCGCGTCGGTCGCGAAGCGGCCGACCTCCGCGTTATCCTCAACCACCAGGATGCAGGCGCCGGCGCCGCGACCATCGTTGGCTGGCGAGACCTCGATGGCCGCCATGTCCGCAGCCGCGGTCGCCGTCGGCAGGTAAAGGACGAAGGCTGCGCCTTCACCTGGCTTGCTCTCGACGATGATCTCGCCCCCGGACTGCTTGGCGAAGCCGAACACCTGGCTGAGACCCAGCCCCGTGCCTTCACCAACGCCTTTGGTCGTGAAGAACGGCTCGAAGATGCGGTCGATCTGGTCGGCCGCAATGCCGGCGCCAGTGTCACGGACGGTTATGGTGATGAAGTCGCCGGGTATCGCATCGTGCGCGCGCACCGGCGGGATGACGGTCGCCGTGCCGATGCCGAATGTCAGCGTGCCCTCGCCGCCCATCGCGTCGCGGGCATTGACCGCCATGTTGACGATGGCGGTGTCGAACTGGCTGCGATCGGCGTTGATCGGATGCGCGCCGGCGGGGATGTCGGTGACGATGCGGATGCGCGATCCCGTCAGCGTGCCGATCATGCTCTGGATGGCGCCGACGCTCTCACCGGCATCGAACGTTTCGGGCTTCAACGTCTGACGCCTTGCGAACGCCAGCAGCTGGCCGGTGAGCTTGGCAGCGCGGTCGGCGGTGTCGGCGATGGCATCGGTGTAGCGCTTGCGCCGCTCTTCCGACACGTCCGGCCGGCGCAGCAGGTCCACCGATCCCTTGATAACGGTGAGCAGGTTGTTGAAGTCGTGCGCGACGCCGCCCGTCAGCTGCCCGATCGCCTCGACCTTCTGCGACTGGCGTAGCGCCTCCTCGGTGCGCATGCGGGTGTCGACCTCGGCCGCGACGCGCTCTTCCAGCGTGGCGTTCAGCTCGCGCAGCTGCTCGTCAGCCTTCCGTTCGCTGGTGCGATCGCGCAGCACCTTGACGAAACCCACCGGCTGGTCGGCCGCATCGCGCAGTACCGTCATTTCACCGCTCGCCCAGAAGCGCTCGCCGGTCTTGCGCAAATGCCAGCGCTCGTCGGTGCCGCGGCCGGTCTTGAGGGCCATCTCCATTTCGACACGCGGGCGATTGCCCGCCCGGTCCTCGGGGGTGAAGAAGCGGTCGATCGGACCGCCCAGCATCTCCTCCTCGCTCCACCCGATCACGCGCGTCGCGCCCTCGTTCCAGTGGGTGATGTTGCCATCGAGGTTCGTGGCGACGATCGCATAGTCGATCGCGCTGTCCATGATCTGGCGGTTGCGGACCTCATTCTCCCGAACGGCCCGCGCCATCTTCACCTGCTCGGTGGTCTCGATGCAGGGGCAGAAGAAGCCGTCGATTCCGCCACCTTGATGGTGGATCGGGGTATACGAATAGGCGAAGTGCGTCTCCTCCGGGTAGCCGTTGCGCTCCATCATCAGCATGATGTCGTCGGTGTGCGACGGGATGCCGGCATAGGCATCGTCCACGAGGGGACGCAGGTCGGCCTCGATCTCGTGCCAGACCTCGAGGAAGGGACGGCCCAGCGCATCCGGGTGCTTGCCCCCGAGGATCGACACGTAGCGATCGTTGTAGAGCAGCATCTGCTCTGGGCCCCAGACGATGAACATCGGCTGGTTCGCCTCCAGCATGACGCTGACCAGCGTCCGCAGCGATTGCGGCCAGGAGGTGAGCGGACCTAGCGGTGTATCTTCCCAAGGGTGGCGACGAATCCGATTAGCCAACTCGCCATCATTCGGAATGAAACTCAGCATCCTGCCACAACCCTGCCCCTCTGGATCGACCATATAGCGGTCCGACGGTCGCCTTCCAGCCGCTCGTCAGCGGCTTGCCGGACAAGGAGTTATCGCAATATCAATGCCATCCTGACTACCGCTTCTCCGGACGTTCCCGAGCCCCAAGGGGTTTGATGACAAAGGGGACAACCGAGACGAGTACCCCTTGAGCCTTCCCGACCTCGACTATGCCGGCCTCTTCGACGGGTCGCCAAACCCCTATCTGGTACTCGACCGCGATCTCAACATCGCCGGTGCCAACCGTGCCTATTTGAACTCGGTCAAGCGCGAGCTTCCCGAGATCCTCGGTCGCTGGGCGTGGGACGCCTTCCCGAGCGATGCCGAGACCGTACGGCAGGCGGTCGACTCCTTCGAACGGGTAAAGGCGACGGGAAGGCCCGACACAATGGCGCTGCTGCGCTTCGACGTGCCTCGTCCTGACGCCGAGGGCGGCGGGATGGAGCGGCGGTTCTGGAGCATCACCCACGCTCCCGTCTTCGATGCGGATGGCAAGGTGACGCTTATCCTCCAGCATCCAATCGACGTCACCGAGCTTGAGCGGCTGCGTGAGGCGGTCAACACTGGCGCACCGGACGTGGAGTTTCGCCCCGAGCAGACCGGCATCTTCGAACGCGCCCAGCACGTCTATGCCGAGAACCAGAAGCTCGCGACCGAGATCGCCAAGCGTACGGCCGACCGCAATCGCCTGTGGGAGATGTCAGCCGACATCATCCTCATCGCAGGCTTCGATGGCACCATGGAAGCCGTCAACCCGGCCTGGACGGAGGTGCTCGGCTGGAGGGAGGAAGAGCTGGCCGGTAGCAGCCTCCTCGACCTGATCCACCCGGACGATCTGACCCATACGCTGGAAGGCACGGCCGGCATCCTGCAGGGTGCCGCGCTCCGCAATTTCGAGAACCGCTACCGCCACAAGGACAGCAGTTATCGCACCATCTCCTGGACGGCCGGGCCGGGTGACGGCCGCATCGTCGCCATCGGCCGCGACGTGACCGAGGAACAGCTGCGTGCCGAGGCGCTCGCCAAGGCCGAGGACCAGCTTCGCCAGAGCCAGAAGATGGAAGCGGTCGGTCAGTTGACCGGCGGCTTGGCGCACGACTTCAACAACCTGCTGACCGCGGTGACTGGTGGGCTGGAACTGCTCGGCCACCGCCTCGCCGCAGGGCAGTACGACAAGCTCGATCGCTACATGAGCATGGCGCTGACCGGCGCGCAGCGTGCCGCGGCGCTGACCCAGCGCCTGCTCGCCTTCTCGCGCCGCCAGACGCTGGCGCCGGTCGCGACGGACACCGACCGGCTCGTTGCGGGCATGTCGGAGATCATCGACCGCACGCTCGGCCCCTCGATCGAGCTGCATTTCGCCGCCACGGCGGGATTGTGGCCGGTGCTGGTCGACGCGCCGCAGCTGGAGAATGCGCTGCTCAACCTGTGCATCAACGCGCGCGACGCGATGCCCGATGGCGGTCGCCTGACGATCGAGACCGGCAACAAGACGCTCGATGCTCGTGCTGCGGCCGCGCAGGACCTGCCGCAAGGCGACTACGTCTCGCTGTGCGTCACCGACACCGGCACCGGCATGTCGCCGGACGTCATCGAGCGGGTATTCGATCCGTTCTTCACCACCAAGCCGCTTGGCGAGGGCACGGGCCTGGGTCTATCGATGATTTACGGCTTCGTCCGGCAATCGGGTGGACAGGTCCGCATCTATTCCGAGGTCGGTCAGGGCACGACGATGTGCCTCTATCTGCCCCGCCTCGTCGGCACCCACGACCTTGCCCAACTGGAGCAGGCTCCAGCGGTACGGCATCGTGCCGAGCAAGGTCAGACCGTGCTGCTGGTCGAGGACGAAGCCGCGATTCGCGAGCTGGTCGGCGAGATTCTGGGTGACGCCGGCTACCGTGTGCTGACGGCCAGCAATGGCCCGTTGGGCGTCGCGCTGCTGCAATCCGACGAGCGGATCGATCTCCTCGTCACCGATGTCGGGCTGCCTGGCGGTTTGAACGGGCGCCAGGTCGCTGATGCCGGTCGTGTCACGCGACCGGACCTGAAGGTCCTGTTCGTCACCGGCTATGCCGCGAACGCGGCGGTGGGCGCCGGGCATCTTGACGAGGGCATGGCGGTGCTGACCAAGCCCTTCAACGTCCTCGAACTGGAACGACGGGTTAGCGAGATGATCACCGGCTGACCGGCGACGCGGAGTCAGACAAAGGTGACGCGTTAATAAGTTACCAACACCCCAATGCCATTAATGCAGCTATGACCTTCACCAGCTCCCTGAGCGATGCGGCCGAGATGGGTCGGCTCACCGCGCTCTGGAGCATGGCGATCCTCGATACGCCTACCCAGCGGGACTTCGATGAGGTCACACGGCTGGCGGCTCTCGCGCTTGGCAGCGAAAGCGCAGCGGTCAGTCTGGTCGACGACCGGCGCGCCTGGTTCAAGTCGCGCGTCTGCATTCCAGATACGGAAGCGCCCCGAGAACATGCCTTCTGCATTCTGGCGCTGGAGTCAGCCGAGCCGGTCGTCATCCTCGACACCCACGCCGATGCACGATGTGAAGGGAACCCACTGACCCTCGGTCATGACGGATTTCGCTTTTATGCCGGTGCGCCGATCATCACCTCGGCTGGCCATTGTCTCGGCACGCTGTGCGTCCTCGATCGCCAGCCACGGGCTGAGGTGCGGCCCGACCAACTCAGGGCGCTTGCCGATCTTGCCGGGATCGTCATCGGCCTGATCGAGGCTCGTCGCTATCGGCAGATCGGCGAGATCGCGACCCAGGTCGTCAATGTCACCTCGGACGCGATCCTCTGTGTCGACGGCAAGGGCACGATCACGTTCTGGAACCGGGCTGCGGAGGCGATGTTCGGCTATTCGTCTGCCGAGGCGGTAGGCCGTTCCCTCGATATCATTATACCCCCGGCTCATACTTCCGCTCATCATCGCGGCTTCGCACGCGCCTCCGCGGGCGGTCCCACGACCCTGGTCGGCAAGTCTGTCGAGCTGACCGCCAAGCGCTTCGACGACAGCGAGTTTCCGATCGAACTATCGCTCGCCCGTTGGGGATCGGTAGCGACAGGTCACAACTTCGCCGGCATCATCCGGGATGCCTCGGCTCGCAAGATGCTGGAACGTGAACGGGAGCAGGCCAAGGCATTCCTGGACACGGTCGTCGATCATCTTCCCGCGGTGCTGTTCGTCAAGGACGCGGAAACCAAGCGCTACCTGCTGGTCAATCGTGCCGGCGAGGAACTGACGGGCCGTTCCCGGAACGATATGGTCGGCAAGACCGACCTTGAGCTGTTCGCCCAAGGCGCCGGCTATGAGCAACGCGACGAGGCCGCCCTGGCGCTTCAGGGTGTCCACCTCTTCGAGAGCCAGTTCGAGCGCCCTGGCGGTGACCCTGTAACGCTGCGCACCAAGCGCATCGTCGTCGACGGGCCGAACCGCGAGCGCGAATATATCGTCGGCATGTCCGAGGACGTGACCGAAACCCGAATAGCGCAGGCAGAAGTGCAGCGCCTGGCGCACTATGATTCGCTGACCGGGCTGCGCAACCGGGGTTCCTTCGTCGACGAGATGGACAGGCTGATCGCTGCGCAGGCGCCGTTCGCCCTCATCAGCATTGATCTCGACCGCTTCAAGGCGGTGAACGATCAGTTCGGCCATCTCGCTGGCGACGCGGTGCTCGCGCAGATCGGCGATCGCCTTCGCGCCGTTACGACCGCAACGACGACGCTCGCCCGCGTGGGCGGCGACGAGTTCGCGATGATCGTTACCGGCGCCGCACCCGCCGAGCGCGCCCGCATCCTCGCTGCGACCGTCGTCGCCACGCTGGCATCGCCGATCGTCACCCGCTGGGCGACTGTCCAGCTTGGGAGCAGCATCGGCATCGCGCTTGCACCCGGTGATGCCACCACGACCGAGGAGCTGCGCCAGCACGCCGATCTGGCGCTCTATCGCGCCAAGCAGCAGGGCCGCGGGATCGTCTGCTTCTTTAGCGCCGAGATGGACCGCGCCACTCAGGATCGCCGCGAGCTGGAGCGCGACCTGCGCACTGCCCTCGACAGCGGAGAAATCACGCTCGCCTACCAGCCCGTAGTATCCGCTAGCACCGGGCAGATCACGAGCGTGGAAGCCCTGGCCCGCTGGCACCATCCGGTCAGGGGGCCGATCCCACCCGACCTGTTTATCTCGATTGCCGAGGAAGGCGGGTTGATAGCGCAACTCGGGAAACGCATTCTCTGCATCGCCTGCGAGGAGGCGACGGATTGGCCGGAACACATCAAAGTCGCGGTCAACATCTCCCCGATGCAGATTCATGCAGGCGATCTGTTCAAGGTCGTCCGCCACGTTCTGACCAGCAGCGGCCTGTCTCCGCGCCGCCTTCAGCTAGAGGTGACCGAAGGACTGTTCCTGCGCGACATCGACCACACGTTCCGCGAGCTGGACCAGCTGCGCACGCTCGGCATCCAGATCCTGATGGACGATTTCGGCGTCGGCTACTCTTCGCTCAGCTACTTCGAGCGGTTCCGGTTCGACAAGGTGAAGATCGACCAGAGCTTCGTGCGGCAGATGCTCGCCTCCCAGGCCTCATCCGCAATCATTCAGGCGGTCGTGGGATTGGGGACGAAACTCGGCATGGGCGTGGTTGCCGAGGGCGTCGAGACAGCGGAACAGATGGCGGCGCTGGTTGAGGCCGGGTGCACCCATTTGCGGGGTTACCTCTTCAGCAAACCGCTTCGCAGCGCGGAGATCAAGGCGTGTCTGCTTACGAACGCACGATTTGTCCCGCGCCCTATAGCGTCCGCCCTGCGCGTGGTGTCCGCTTGAGCTTGGCTGATGCTGCGGACAGCTAAGGCAAGAGCTTTCTAGCAATCGTATTTGGGAACGAAGCTCGCTTCCTTTTTCTCGATCCCAACCGGGACAGGCCGATTGGTCGCTAACGCGCAACAGCGAACATTCCGACGTTTCTGACAAGCTGTTGTTCTGGCAGCGCATCAAGAGGCGGTGGACGGTGATCCGCACCGGTTCTGACACTTGATGAAGACCTATCCATGCGTCAGAATCAATCGATGACAAACGCACGTGTCGTGACTGGTACTT
Organism: Sphingomonas sp. SP5; assembly: GCF_058313455.1. Classification (NCBI taxonomy): domain Bacteria; kingdom Pseudomonadati; phylum Pseudomonadota; class Alphaproteobacteria; order Sphingomonadales; family Sphingomonadaceae; genus Sphingomonas; species Sphingomonas sp. SP5. The sequence continues at coordinate 312,499 of NZ_JBZFLF010000003.1, forward strand.
TGGTGTGCGTGGCGCTGCTCGCGTTTGCTCTTGGTCGAATTGCCTATGGGGTCGGAACGCTAATGATGGCTGCCGTTATGTACCCACGGCTGAAGAAGCCGGATCAGGCACCGCCGAAGCGGCCAGACTGAAAACGCTCTTTGCGACGTTGAACGTCGCAACGGCAGCTCCCGAAAGCGGCAACCTACCCATCCTATGCTCTTCTCGCGGATAGCCGCGAGTTTAGCGCGTTTTTGGGTGGGTCGGTGCGTGCAACAGCGAAGCGGCAAGCCTGAACCCGACGCTGGTCATTGCGCCACCACATATCGAGTGTGAGACAGCCCGAAAGTCACTAGGAATTTCCCTGCCGCTGCCACGTTCGACAGAGTACCCTCCGAGCCCTGTGACGAACGGAACGTCCGGCTCCGCGCCCGCGCACCTTTCCAGCTCCTGTCCTGATAAGCGATGCAAATCGGACACCAACTCCCCGGCGTTGCCCTCAAGGTCGAAGATGCCCTCAGAGGTAGCAGGTCCCCCGGCGACGACTTGTACTGTAGCCTCGCGAACGCTTGCGCGAGGGTCCGAGCGCACCAGGGAAGCAGCTCTTGCCCTTTCCCAAGATGACCATAGACGCGGTTGTGCAGTCCGCGCGGCTACCTGCCACTCTCTGAGCGTAGGCAACCGGAAAGCCGAGTTGGTGGCCCGGTTCAACCATGCAATGTAGCATCTCACGTGCTCCGCGCTGACGCCAGTAACCGGGTAATCGTCTCTAATCCGTGGGTCCCGGGCGCTTAGAGCGTCCTGATCTTTGCCCGACGATGTCTGCGGCATTGGGCAGCGCGCTCCATCAACGGATTGGAGATATTGCTTCCATGTCACCTCCCGAGTTGACAGCATGAAGCTAGCAGAAGGGCGAGCATCCTCACGAATTAGCGTCATCTTCGGAAGGATCGGATAGCGATCGTCCGCCGGCATCTCGTTTGCTTGAGCGCACGGCGAAACTAACATCGCAATGAGGCAGTAAGCCGGGACGCTCAAACTTATTGGCCCATGGGCCACGTGACACGCAACTGCTTGACCGAGCGTATCGGGCGGCCGCTTTTATCCGTGGCAGGTACAAATCTGCCCTTCGCGGACATTGCCTCACAAGCTTTGGCATCCAAACTGGCACTACCGCTCCCATTGGCGACCGCACATTGGACAACCTTGCCTTCTGAGTCGATTTGTAGTGACAGCAGAGTCGAATGGTTTCGTAGCGGGACGTCCTGAGCTGGAGGCGCAGTGTTTGACGCAATGTCCTGCTCGGACATTCCGAATATACGAGAGAAGCGACCGTTATACCAGATCGCCACACCCGTCATTTCTTGTCGAGTATGCTTAAAAGCGAGGCCGACCTTGTTACCCAGCGTCGAGCACTCAGGCACATACGAAACAAGCGGACCGCAGCCGCGCTTGAGGTTACTTGGCTGGATTGTTCGAAGGGTAGTAGCGGGGTTGACGTCCTCCCTGTTTTTTCATCCAAGCTGAGTGAGAGTTTTCCGGCCCTTTGAAGCCTTCGGGCAAGGAGCTGGGACATGAAGAAGACGAGGCACACTGAGGAGCAGATCGCGTTTGCGCTGAAGCAGGCAGAGACGGGCACGCCGGTGTCGGAGGTGATCCGCCGGATGGGGATCTCGGAGCAGACGTTCTACCGTTGGAAGAAGGTGTACGGCGGCCTCGGCGTCGGCGAGCTGCGTCGCCTGAAGCTACTTGAGGAGGAGAACCGCAAACTCAAGCAGCTGGTCGCGGACCTGAGCCTCGACAAGCACATCCTGCAGGACGTGCTGTCAAAAAAGCCCTGACGCCTGGACGACGGCGCGAACTCGTCGCGCACGTCCAGGCGTCCCACGGTGTCAGCGAGCGGCGCAGCTGCTCGGCGCTGGGCGTTGACCGGTCGTCGGTGCGCTACGTGTCGCATCGCCCGGATCAGGCGCCGCTGATGCTGCGCATCCGCGATCTGGCCGCGACGCGGACGCGGTACGGCTACTTCCGCATCTACATCCTGCTGCGCAGGGAGGGCTGGTTGGTGAACCACATGGCGTAATCAGGAGCGGTGCTCCCTGGGATAGCCTGTCGTCCCCTGAAGAGGAGGATGGAAGATGACCTGCTATGTTGGCCTAGATGTGTCGATGAAGGAGACCGCGATCTGCGTCGTGGACGAAATGGGCGATCGCATATGGGACGGTAAGTCGCGGACGGACCCCGACGCTGTCGCGGCCGTGCTGGCGCTGAGGGCAGCAGGAGCCGTGAGGATCGGTATCGAGACAGGCCCGATGACCGTGTGGTTGTGGCACGCATTAACCGAGCGAGAGCTGCCGGTTGTGTGTCTTCATGCCAGGCATGCTGCGGCAGCGCTGAAGCTGCAGATGAACAAGACGGACCGCAACGACGCGTTTGGTTTGGCACGGCTGGTCCGCTCGGGCTGGTACCGGCCGGTCGCTGTTCGCTCGATGGAGACACACCGGTTGCGCGCGCTCCTGATCACGCGAGACCAACTGGTCGGCATGAGCACCGCGCTCATCAACAAGATACGCGGCCTGGCGAAGACTTTTGGCATTCTGGTCGGACCCGGAAAGGGTGGCACCTTCGAACGTCAGGTCCGGGCAACGCTGCCGGACGATCCGGTCGTCGCCGCACTGTTCGAGAGCCTGCTAGCGATGCTGGGCACATTGCGGGAGCAACAGCTTGCCATTGCAAAGCAGCTCGGGCGGGTTGCCCGGCAAAGCGGCGCCTGCCGCTTGATGATGACGATGCCCGGTGTCGGTCCATTGACGGCCGTCAGCTTCATGACCACCATCGAGGATCCTCACCGGTTCCGACGCTCGCAGGATGTCGGCGCCTATCTCGGTCTTACCCCTCGCCGCTACCAATCGGGCGAGGTCGACATCAACGGCCGCATCTCCAAGTGCGGAGATCGCCTCACCCGCAAGCTATTGTTCGAAGCGGCCAATGTCATGCTGTCGCGGACCTCGCAGGCATTGCCGCTGAAGGACTGGGCTGCCGCCATCGGCCGGAGATCGGGCTTCTGGAAGGCGCGCGTTGCGCTGGCCCGCAAGCTGGCAGTGATACTGCACCGGATGTGGATCGACGGGCGAGCCTTTGACCCGAAGGTGGCTGCCATGACCTGATACCCGCTTCTGGAGCTGCCGCCCTGCCAGGGTGCGGCCACGGCCATCTCGTGACTCGCTTCGTGACCATCTGGAACACGGGAACCACATCGAGAGGCCGGCGATCTGGCGCCATGCTGAGGCTGGACCCGTCCTGACCTCGAAGACGACAACGATGCGCAAAAGCAGATCGACTACGAGCACCTTGGGAAACGGCTTGACCGATTAGACGACAAACGCGTCTACCGGCTCTACCGGGATGATGGACTGAGCCTTCGGCTCAAGAAACCCCGGCGCAACGTCAGCGCTGCCAACCGAGACCGGCAGCCTGCGGCATCGGCGGCCAACGAGATGTGGTCGATGGACTTCGTCTCCGACGCGCTGTTCGATGGCCGGCGGTTGCGGGCGCTGACCGTCGTCGATGCGTTCACGCGCGAAGCGCTGGCGATCGACGTCGACCAGGGCATTAAGGGTGAGCAGGTGGTCGAGGTGATGGCGCGGATCTCGTCGATCCGCGGCGCGCCACGGACCATTCGGGTGGACAATGGGCCGGAGTTCATCTCAAAGGCGCTCGACCGCTGGGCCTATGAGAATGGCGTCACGCTGGACTTCAGCCGGCCGGGCAAGCCGACGGACAATGCCTTCGTGGAATCGTTCAACGGCCGCCTTCGGGACGAGTGCCTGAACACGCATTGGTTCCTGTCGCTGAAGGACGCCAGGGCCAAGATCGAGGCCTGGCGACGGGACTACAACGAGAGCCGTCCTCACACATCGCTTGGCTGGCTGACGCCGGTCGAATATGCTGCCGCCGCGGCCAAGATCGCGGCCGAATGAACGCCGGATGCTCACCCTCGACTTGGATGAGAAACCGGGGGACCCTCAGCCGATGGTCGCATTGGCTCGCGCGACCGATACGTCGCTACATTCGTTATAACCGCTTGAGCATACTTCCTGGCCCAAACTGAAGGAGTAACACCATGTCGAACCTCAGCCTAGATGACCTGTCAAAGAAGATGGCAAAGTTGGACTTTACAATGATGGCCACTCGCTCACCCAACGGCACCCTGACAGCCCGCCCGATGAGCAACAACGGCAATGTCGAATATCGAGGCGACAGCTACTTCTTCGCTTATCAGAACTCGCGAAAGATTGCCGACCTGTGCGCCGATCCGCACGTTACGCTTAGCTATACCGGTGCGGTTGGCATGCTCGGCGGCCCCCCGCTGTTTGTAACTGTCGAAGGCGCCGCTGCGCTGATCGAAGACAAAGCCGCGTTCGCCGATCATTGGACAAAGGATCTCGATCGGTACTTTCCCGAGGGTATCGACACACCCGGTGTCGTGATGATTCGTATCGATGCAAAGGCGATCCGCTACTGGGATGGTAGCGACGAGGGCGAGATCACCATCTGAGCGAGGCACCTAACGTCCCTACCACACAGGGCTTTCGCGGGATTGTCGCGGAAGTCATGCATTCTGCGACATTAGGAGATGGTGACGGCGCGTCTTGTCTCCGAAGCCACAATCACCCGGCGACTTTGCTTCCCCACTCACGGTTAAGTGCCAGTGCTCCCAGCGTGCACAGCGCGCCTGACAAAAGGTAGACACCGACCGCGATCAGCCCGAAGTTGCTGGCCAGCAGCAGTGCTGCAAGCGGCGCAAACCCCGCGCCGATGAACCAAGCCGCGGTCGCTGTAGTGCCCGCACCGGTATAGCGATGGCGGGGCGGGAAGCGGTCGTTCACCGCGCCCGACGACTGTCCAAACGAGAGGCCGAGGAGGACGAAGCCCAAGATCATATAGATCCATTCACCGTCGGCTCCTTGGCCGAGGAGGCGCGGTGCGAAGAGGCTGAACGCACCGATCAGCACCGCGGAAATGCCGAGCAGCTTGCGACGGCCGATACGGTCGGCGAGGATGCCTGAGAGGGCAACGGCTACAAGCCCCACGGCTGCACCGACCATCTCGATGCTGAGAAAACGCACCGGCGGCTCGCCCGAGGTGAGCACGAACCAGGACAACGGAAATACCGTCACCAAGTGAAACAGCGCGAAGCTGGCAAGCGGTGCAAAGGCACCCAGCAGGACGACCTTGCCATGGTTACGGAACAGTTCGGAAACCGACGAAGGCTGGAGTTCGCGGCTTTCGAATAGCTCCTGAAACTCAGGTGTCGAGATCAGGCGGAGCCGTGCAAACAGCGCTACCACGTTGATGACGAAGGCCACGAAGAAGGGATAGCGCCATCCCCATTCAAGAAAGTCGGTGGTGGTAAGCGTGGTCAGCAGGAAGGCAAACACCGCAGTGGCGACGAACAACCCGACCGGCGCCCCCAGCTGCGGGATCATTGCGAACCAGCCCCGGCGTTCGGGTGGTGCGTTGAGCGACAGCAAGGCGGGGAGCCCATCCCAGGTGCCGCCTAGCGCGAAACCCTGACCCATCCGGAAAAGCGCGAGCAGCGCCACGGCGCCACTGCCCATCTGCGCGTAGCCGGGCAGGAACGCCATCGCAGCGGTCGATCCGCCGAGCAGGAACATCGCGACAGTCAGCTTGACCCCGCGGCCATGCTTGCGGTCGAGCCACATGAACAGCAGCGCCCCGAACGGCCGCGCAATGAAGGCGAGCGCAAAGATGGCGAAGGAGTAGACTGTCCCTGTGAGCGCATCGACGTAGGGGAATATCAGCGACGGAAACACCAGCACCGAGGCGATTGCATAGACGAAGAAGTCGAAAAACTCGGACGATCGTCCGATGATGACGCCGACCGCGATCTCGCCAGGACGGACGCGATGGTCGCGCGCATTGATCAACCGGGCATCACGCTCCAACGGCGTCGAATTCCCAGCCTTCAAGTTTCTGGCTGCCATCCGTTTGTCCTCTGTTCCGACCCGTCCGATGCGAGGCTTGCCCCGACACATGCCGTGCGACGATCCGCGCTGATGATGACTGACACTACCGTCTAGCAAATCGCGGCACTTTGACCGTGGTCAAATGCGGGCAGGTGGTGCCGGACTATCGGCGAGGCATGCGCAGATCAGGATCACCCCTCATCCCATGGGCGTCACGCCTTCCATTGGTCGCCATGCCGGCATTGCTCGGCGGCTGCGACATGGTCGTCATGAACCCAACCGGCGACATCGCCGTCCAGCAACGTGACCTAATCCTGTTTTCGACCGGGATCATGCTGCTGGTGGTCGTGCCGGTCATGGCGATGACGGTGCTGTTCGCGTGGCACTATCGACGTGGCAACGCGAAGAAGACCTATGACCCCGGTTTCGATCATTCGACCACGCTGGAGCTGGCGATCTGGGCGATCCCGCTACTGATTATCGTTGCACTGAGCGCTGTGACCTGGACGAGCACCCACCTACTCGATCCGTTCCGGCCGCTCGCCCGACTGTCCGCGGGGCAGCCGGTTCCCGCCAACACAAAGCCGCTCGAGGTGCAGGTGGTCGCACTCGACTGGAAATGGCTCTTCATCTATCCCGAGCTGGGTATCGCGACCGTCAATGAGCTGGCGTTGCCGGTGGACGTGCCGGTCCACTTCTCGATCACCTCGACGAGCCAGTTCAACACCTTCTACGCTCCGACGATGGCCGGCATGATCTATGCCATGCCGGGCATGCAGTCGCAGCTGAACGCCGTGCTGAACAAGCCGGGCGAGAGCTGGGGCTATTCGGGCAATTATACCGGCCGCGGCTATTCCGACATGCGCTTCAAGCTGCGTGGGATGGCGCCGGCCGATTTCCGGGCCTGGGTCGCGCAGGTGAAGGCAAGCGGGCAGGGCGGCCTTGCACCGGCCAGCTACGTCGTGCTGGAGAAGCCAAGCGAGAAGGTGCCGGTGGTGCACTTCTCATCCGTGTCGCCCGGACTGTTCAACCGCGCGCTCAACGGCTGCGTGGCGCCCGCCAGGCCGTGCATGATCGACGTCATGACCCACGACATGAAGCGTGGCGGCGGCAATCCTGCCAACGGCCGGATCGGCAGCGGCATGCCGATGGGCCGCAACACCGCCCCCGATGGCGAAAAGCCGACGCCTGCGCTGCAGAAGGCGCCGGAGGACAAGGGCACCGGCCCCAACGTCACCAAGCCAGGACGCCCGGGCGCTGCACCCGGCCCTCAGAATCCCGGCGACCAACGCAACCGCGACATGTCTGCCGTCGAACCCATCTCAGCCGCCAGCGCTCCGCGCGCCGTGCGGACCTGATCCCCAGCGAATCGGGACCATCATGACCGACAACAGCCTCCTCAAGACGATCTTCGGACGTCTGACCTGGGAATCCTTCCCAATCCACGAACCGATCCTGTTCACGACGTTCCTCGTCGTGTCGCTGCTCGGCCTCGGCATCGTCGGTGCGATCACGCGCTTCCGGCTGTGGGGCTATCTATGGAAGGAATGGTTCACCAGCGTCGACCACAAGAAGGTCGGCGTCATGTACATCATCTTGGCCATTATCATGCTGCTGCGTGGGTTTTCAGATGCGCTCATGATGCGCGCGCAACAGGCCGTCGCGTTCGGGAGCAACCCCGGCTACCTGCCGCCGCACCATTACGATCAGATCTTCACCGCCCACGGTACGATCATGATCTTCTTCGTGGCAATCCCGCTGGTTGTCGGCATCGTCAACTTCGTCATGCCGCTCCAGATCGGTGCACGGGACGTTGCCTTTCCCTTTCTCAACAACCTGAGCTTTTGGCTGACCGCCGCGGGCGCGATCCTGACGATGGTGTCGCTCTTCGTCGGCGAGTTCGCGCGGACGGGTTGGCTGTCCTATGCGCCGCTCGCGGGGCTGGCCTACAGTCCGGACACGGGGGTGGATTACTATCTGTGGTCACTGCAGATTGCAGGGGTCGGCACCACATTGTCGGCGATCAACATGGTTGCCACCATCATCAAGATGCGCGCGCCCGGCATGACCATGATGAAGATGCCGGTGTTCTGCTGGACGGCGCTCTGCTCCAACGTACTCGCTATCGCGATCTTCCCGGCGCTGACGGCTGCCTTCTTCTTGCTGATGCTCGATCGCTATGTCGGCACCAACTTCTTCACCAACGAGCTTGGTGGTGCGCCGATGATGTACTGGAACATGGTTTGGATCTGGGGGCACCCGGAAGTCTACGTCCTGGTCCTGCCGGCGTTCGGGATCTATTCGGAGATCACCGCGACCTTCTCGGGCAAGCCGCTCTTCGGCTATTCGTCGATGGTATATGCGACCGTCGTCATCACCATCCTGTCCTACCTTGTTTGGCTCCATCATTTCTTCACGATGGGAGCAGGGCCGAGCGTCAATAGCTTCTTCGGCATTGCCACGATGGTGATCGCGATCCCGACCGGGGCCAAGATCTTCAATTGGCTGTTCACCATGTACAAGGGCGACATCCGTTTCGACCTGCCGATGATGTGGGTGGTCGCCTTCATGCTGACGTTCACAGTCGGCGGCATGACCGGCGTGCTGCTCGCCATTCCGCCTGCCGATTTTGTGCTGCACAACTCGCTGTTCCTGGTCGCGCATTTTCACAACACGATCATTGGTGGCGTGGTGTTCGGCCTGTTCGCCGGCATGGTCTACTGGTTCCCCAAGGCCTTCGGCTTCAAGCTCGACGAGTTCTGGGGCAAGGTCGCGTTCTGGGGCTGGGTTGCGGGCTACTGGATTGCGTGGACACCGATCTACATCGTCGGGCTGATGGGCACCACGCGCCGGGTCAACCATTTCGACGACCCTACGCTCCAGCCCTATTTCATCGTCGCCGCGATCGGCGCGGTGATCATCCTGATCGGCATTCTCGGTTTCGTGATGAGCATCATCATGGGCTTCGTGAAGCGTCACGAACTGGCCGACACGACCGGGGATCCGTGGGGCGGGCGGACGCTGGAATGGTCAACGACCTCGCCGCCGCCTGCCTACAACTTCGCCTTCACGCCGGTCGTGCACGATCTCGACGCCTGGTACGACATGAAGAACCGCGGCTACGAGCGCCCGGCCAGTGGCTTCCGGCCGATCCACATGCCACGCAACACCGGGGCCGGCGTGATCCTGTCGGGACTGGCACTCGCCCTCGGCTTCTCGATGGTGTGGTACATCTGGTGGCTGGCGGCCTTGTGTTTTGCCGGACTCGTGGTGGTGGCCGTGGGGCACACATTCAACATGAAGCGCGACTATTTCATTCCCGTCGACGAGGTCGCGCGGACGGAAGCTAAGCGCCTGCCGCTTGCCGAAGGGATCTGACATGACCGATCACGCTCTTCAGCCAGGACAGTCGAGGGCCCCGACGTGGCACCTCGCCGAGGAAGAGGACCACGACCACGGCGGCAACGGCGCCACCCTGCTCGGCTTCTGGATCTACCTGATGAGCGACGCGCTCATCTTTGCCTCGCTGTTCGCGATGTACGGCGTGGTGAGCACTGGCTACGCTGGTGGGCCCGTGCCGCGCGAGATCTTCGACCTCAAGCTGGTCGCGCTCAACACCGCCTTTCTACTCGCCTCGTCGATCACTTTCGGGCAAGCGATGCCGCACATGGAAGCGGGCCGGGTGGGTCCTACCCGCTTCTGGCTCGCCGTTACCGGGCTGCTCGGCGCGGCGTTCGTCGGTATCGAACTGTACGAATTTTCTCAGTTGATCGCGGAAGGGGCGGGGCCACAGCGCAGCGCCTTCCTGTCGGCGTTCTTCACGCTCGTCGGCACGCATGGCGCGCACGTAACGGTCGGCCTGATCTGGATCGTCACCATGCTCGCCCAGATCGGGCAGCACGGCCTCAGCCTGCCGATGAAGCGCCGGCTGATGTGCCTGTCGATGTTCTGGCATTTCCTGGACATCATCTGGATCGGTGTCTTCACCTTCGTCTATTTGTATGGAGTCCTCCGTTGAGCACCCCTCTCGATCCAGCGCTGCATCCGCATGACGGGCCGCACGGGCATGGCAGCCGGCGCGGCTACCGGATCGGCACGATCCTCTCGATCCTGCTGACAGCCATACCGTTCTGGCTGGTGATGTCCGGCGCGCTGCACGATGCCCAGACCACTGCGCTGCTGATCTTCGCGATGGCGCTCATCCAGATCGTCGTACATGTCGTCTGCTTCCTGCATCTCGATACGCAGTCTGAGGGCGGGTGGACACTGCTCGCCTTCCTTTTCACCGCGGTGATCGTCGTCCTGACTATCGGCGGGTCGATCTGGGTGATGTACCACCTCAACACCAACATGATGCCGATGCCGGGTGGTACGATGGGGCCAGTGCGCTGAGCGCACGAAAGGGCAGGCAAGCGGGCAAGCGCCGCGCGCTCGCAGCAATAAGCCTGCTCGCCACGCTAGGGTTCCTGGCACTCGGCACCTGGCAGGTCGAACGCCGCGCCTGGAAGCTGGCGCTGATCGCGGCCGTGGATGAGCGAGTGCACGCACCGCCACGGCCGGCTCCGCCGCCAGGTACTTGGCGGACAATGGAGCCGCGACGGGACGCCTATCGCCACGTGGCGATCCGGGGTCGCTTCCTCAACGATCGCGAAACGCTGGTGCAGGCGTTAACCGAAGACGGTGCGGGCTTCTGGGTGATGACACCACTGCGGAGCGACGCCGGCTTCGTGGTGCTGGTAAATCGCGGTTTCGTGCCGACGGAGCGCGCTGGCTCCGCGGCGCGCAAACAGGTGGATGGCATGACGCGCATCACCGGGTTGCTTCGGACAAGCGAGTCGGGAGGAAGCATGCTGCGAACGAACCAGCCGGCGCAGGATCGCTGGTTCTCGCGCGACGTCGCCGCGATCGCACACGCCCGCGGGTTGCGGTGGACCGCTCCCTATTTCATCGACGCGGATGCTGGCCAGGATAGCGCCGTGTGGCCGCGCGGCGGAATGACGGTGCTGGTCTTTCCCAACAACCACCTGATCTACAGCATCACCTGGTTCGGCCTTGCCGCGCTCTCGTTAACAGGACTCGTTCTTGTCCTGCGTGACGGGCGCTAGACGTATCGCCAAACCGACGCGATCGATGCGTCGGTGCCGGTTACGGCTTGAAGATCGCGGCATCTTCGTCCGGGGATGCTGATAAGTCCTGCCCGGCGCGGTGGTCACTGCGCTGGACAGGTTTGTTGGCCGGGGCGGGGCGGGCGGTTACAACCGCATTCCTACTCCCACGCCGAACACTAACGGATCAAGTCCCAGCTTCACCCGCTGTGCCCCCGCCGCGGTCGTATCGAGCCGGACCGTCGTATCGATGTCGATATACTTGACGTCCAGGTTCACGAAGACCTTGGGCGTGATATCGACATCGATGCCGGCCTGCGCGGCCCAGCCGATGCTGTCCTTCATGTGGACGCGAGTGGGGCCGACCGCCGCCTCCAGCCCCGCAGACGCGTTCTCGTTCCAGAATATCGTGTAGTTGATGCCCGCACCGACATAGGGGCGGACATGTGACAGTGGCGTAAAGTGATATTGCGCAGTCAGCGTCGGCGGCAGCACCCAGGTGCTGGCAAGCTTGCCGATGCTACCCGTGGTGCCGCTGGTGCCGCCCGCCTTGTGCTTGGTGGTCGATGCGATCAGCTCAAAACCGATGTGGTCGGTCGCCATGTACGTCGCATCGATCTCCGGCATGAAGCTGTCGTTTATCTTCACGCGCTCACCGGGAAATGCGGGCAGAACGCTGCCCGAGTCCTCGTTGGGCGCGACCAGAATGGTGCGGGCGCGCAGCAGCACGTCTCCAGCGCGGATGCCCACGCGCGCCGCATCCGGCACGGCTTTGGCATCCGCCTGCGCCATAGCAGGCGCTGCTGTGCCTGCGACCGCCAGTGCCAGCAGGGCAGCCATACCCTTGAACGTCTTCATCGCCAGATCTCCTGTGGTTCGATCTGGGCAACCGGGTAGGCGCGGGATGCCCGCCTCGCCTTGACCGCGAACAAGGCCGGATTTGACGACGATCAAAGTCGGTAAAGGCGTTTCGTCGCAATTGGCGATACCATGTGGACCTTCCATCCCGATCTGCTCGCCCGACCAGTACCGCGCTACACCAGCTATCCTACCGCTGCCGAATTCGGTGGCACCGTTAGCCATGATGACATGGCCGCGGCGCTCGATGCGGTGGGCCGCGATACGCCGGTCTCGCTCTACCTGCACATCCCCTATTGCCACGCGATCTGTTGGTATTGCGGGTGCAATACAGGCGCGGCGAACCGGACAGCGCGTCTAGACGCCTATCTCGCACGGCTGCATGACGAGATCACGCTGGTCGCGGCACGGCTGGCTCGTCAAGGCAAAGTGAAGCGGATCGCGTTCGGGGGTGGCAGTCCTAATGCCGTTTCACCGAAAGCGTTCGTCGCACTGGTCGATCATGTCGTTGCTGCCTTCGATGTCAGCGACGCGGTGCTGTCGGTCGAACTCGACCCGCGCGGCTTCGACGCCGGGTGGGCGACAGCGGTCGCGGATAGCGGCGTCACACGCGCCAGCCTGGGCGTGCAAACCTTCGACCCCGCCTTGCAGGCGGTGATCGGACGGGTTCAGCCCGAAGCGGACATCGTCCGAACAGTAGCCCTGCTGCGCGATGCGGGCGTCAGTTCGATCAATTTCGACCTGATGTACGGCCTTCCGGGACAGGAAGAAGCCGCGCTGTCGGCAACACTCGATGCCGCGCTTGCGCTCGAGCCCGAGCGGCTGGCGGTGTTCGGCTATGCGCATGTCCCTCACCTGATTCCGCGCCAGCGCCGGATCGATGCGCGGGCGCTACCGGATGCGGCGACCCGGTTTGGCCAAGCGACGCAGGCGCATGAACGGCTGACCTCCGCGGGCTATCGCAGCATAGGTTTCGACCATTTCGCAGTCCCAGGTGATGCGCTGGCCCGCGCTGCGGCGGATGGCACGCTTCGCCGAAACTTCCAGGGTTTTACCGAAGATCAGGCGGATGTGCTGATCGGGATGGGCGCAAGCGCAATAACCCAGTTTCCCGACCGGCTGCTCCAGAACGACAAGAACGTCGGCGGTTGGCACGCCGCGGTCCGAACCGCGCGCTTCGCGACGGCAAGAGGTGTGCGTCGGACGGTGCAGGACCGCGTGCGCGGGCGCGCGATCGAGGCGATCCTGTGCCAAGGCGTTGCAGACCTCACCGACATACCCGAGCGCGAGGGCATTCGCGCCCGGCTGCTACGCTTCGAAGATGCCAAGCTGATCCGCTGGCATGGCACGCGGCTGGATCTGACGGACGACGCACGGCCCTACGCGCGCGCCATTGCCGCGACGCTTGATTTTTATCGTACCGGTGACGCGGCTCGGTTTAGCAATGCCGTCTGACCTGCCGGCGCGCTGTGCCGCCTGCGCTGCACGCAACACGTCGCTATGCTCAGGGTTGGGGGATGACGCGCTTGCAGCGCTGCACGCCCTCGCGCGGCGCAGAACCCTGCGCGCAGGGCAGGCGTTAAGCTGGACCGGCGATCCGGCTGTCACGTGCGGCAATCTGGTCTCTGGCGTCCTGAAAATCACACGCGCCGGACTCGACAAGCGGTCGCAGATTGTCGGGTTGCTTTATCCGGGTGATTTCGCGGGGGAGTTGTTCGTTACGCAGACGTCCGACACTATCGCAGCGCTCACCGATGCGGACCTATGCGTGTATCCCCGCGAGGTACTGGAGCGGACGCTCGCCTGTTATCCTGCAGCCGAGCGCTTGCTGCTGCAGCGCGCACTAGCTTCACTCAGCGAAGCACGTCGCTGGCTGCCGATGTTGGCGCGTGCCCGAGCTGAAGCGCGGATCGCAGCGTTGCTGGTCGATATAGCACGCCGCTGCGGCGAGCCTGGCAATGGCGTTGTCATGCTGCCGCTGTCGCGCGGTGCGATGGGCGAAGTATTGGGATTGGCGATCGAGACTGTGAGTCGAAACATGTCAGCTTTTCAGGATGCCGGATTGATCTCGCTGGTCGGCTTGCGCGGAGTGCGACTACTCGATCGCCCCGCGCTGGCACGGCTGGCAGGCTGAGCGGATTGTTGCGCAGCCTACACGATCCGATGGGTATCTTGGATAAGGCGACATACGGCCATTATCCGTTTATTCGACATGTCATGCTCACAACAACAATCTGTGCTGATTGCGCCGTACGCGACCGAGCTCTGTGCGGCAGTCTCGACGATCGGGAATTGGAGGCGCTCAACGTGCTGGGCCAACGTCGTCGAGCTGCCGCCGGCCAGACGGTAGCTTGGGCAGGCGAGGAGGCAGTAATCTGCGGCAACCTGTTGTCTGGTGTGCTCAAGCTCGTCGCCGCAACCGCTGACGGACGCGAACAGATCGTTGGCCTGCTCTACCCCGCCGATTTCTTCGGCCAGCCCTACGCGGGACAGAACGATTTCACGATTGTTGCGCTAAGCGATGCCGAGCTGTGCGTCTTTCCGCGGGCGGCGTTCGAACGCGTTTTGGACGACCATCAGCGTATGGAGCGATTGCTGCTTCAGCGTACGCTTGCATCGTTGGATGAAGCGCGAGGACGCATGCTGATGCTGGCGCGCAAGTCTGCGAGTGAGAAGATGGCAGGGTTCCTCCTCGACATGGCTGCGCGAGCGGGGGAGGCTGGATGTCGTGCCAGCCTAAACGGGCCAGTGACGTTTGACCTACCGTTGACGCGAGGGCAGATCGCAGACGTCCTAGGTATGACCATTGAAACGGTCAGTCGTCAGCTGACCAAGATGAAGGATCTCGGCATCATTTCTTTGCCGGGAGCGCGGGCGATCACGATCAGTGACCGCACCGCGCTCGCTGTTCGCGCAGAAGCGGCCTGAACGGTATCATCAAGCGACAGCGGGGCGTCTGCGACGCGACCTGAGCCGCAGACTGTCCATCAGCAACCGGCGCGTGCCCTGCGTCAGGCGGTTTCGCGCCAACGCCAAAATGGCAAGTTCCTCACAGTCCATGGCCTGTCGGCACCCCTCGAAAAAGCAGCGTAGCATGTACCCAATCGTATCAGGTGAAAGGCGATGTGCGATCTCGGGCGTTCCACGAAGGGCATCAACAAGGTCTTGAGCGTGCAATGCGTCGGCGGTATGACGGGCATGCACTTCTTCCATCAGCACAAGAGCCAGCGGATCGCTTGGATCATATAGATCTGCGACGTCTGGATATGGCGAGGATTCTGGTACGTCTTTGTCGATGAGTCCTGTCAGAGCGTCGCATATCTGCTGAACAACAAAAGCAGTTGGCATCACAGGCAATTCATCTGCGCAGTGTTCCAGTAGATCGCACAAATTTTTCAAGCGCCGATGGTCGGCAACGAGGCTTGCAATACCTTCCTCACAAATATTCTGGCTGCAGCTCGTGATCGGCACGACGATTCCACCTGACTGATGGATGTTCATTATTGGCGATCCTTCAGAAGTCGGGCGCGTGGCGCAGAGGCGACGATGTGCCTCACAAATGGGGGCGCGGCATTGACCGGGGTCAAACGGTCGACACTAGTCGCACTTCTGGAAGCGCCGTTGGATGCAGCGTAACTTGAGCGGCGGGAACGCAGGTCCGATACCGGGCTCGGATTGTCGCACCCTTTGTCGCGAAAACGCTGAGTTTTGAACGTCTCGAAATTGGGCCATTTTGCGACATCAAATGGCTCCACGTGCTGGCAATCATGTCTCTGGCGGACCACGTCGCATTGGCCTGCGATAGGAGTTTGTAAACGCTGCCGGCGCTACCTTCCAATCGGTACCAGCTCCGCACCGGCTTGCCGGCCGATGATGGGAAATGCGTCGATCGGAAGGCGCTGAGGTGACAAGGATCGTATGCGTAGACGAATCCGGCCCGATCAAGTCGAACGTGGCATGTTCGTCGATGGTTTCGATGGCAGCTGGCTAGCCCATCCCTTTTGGCGTGCCGGCTTCCTGGTCGACTCTCATAGCCAACGCCAAAGCCTCCGAGATACAGGTGTGGGGATCATCATTGATACCGCAAAGGGGCTGGATGTCGCGGAAAGCCATGATGGCAGTCCACTACCTACGCAACGAGCCGAACAGCCAATTCCGTTGAAATCAGCGCTGAGCGCAAGTCATGCTAATCGGAGGCCCCAAGCTACCGCATCAAAAAAATTGGCTCTCCCGGCGCGTCCGGCGTTTGGCAGAGCCGATAAATCACGCGCGACTGCCTTGGCCGAACGCTCGACCAAGGTGGTCAAGGCATTGTTCAACGATCGCCGGCTCGGCCGAGAAGTGCCCCCCTCGCTCATTCTGCCCGTCGTCGACGATATCGTCAGGACACTGGAGCACAACATCTCGGCTTTCATCAGCGTGACGCGCCTGAAGGACAAGGATGACGAGACGTACAGGCATTCGGTGGCAGTGTGTGCACTGATGATCAGCCTCGCGCGTGCGACCGGCGCGCCCGCTTCGACGATCCAGGCGATGGGCTTGGCGGGGCTGCTTCATGATATCGGCAAGGTCATGATCGACGATGCCATTCTGACGAAAAAGGGCGATCTTACCCCGGATGAAATGCGGGAAATCAGGCGTCACCCGGAGTTAGGGCATGCTCTGCTCGCTACCGACGGCCTTCCCCCGGTGGCGCTGGACGTATGCCTGCATCATCATGAGCGCCTGGACGGATCGGGGTACCCATTTGGCCTGGCCGGGGATGCGGTTAGCCAGGCTGCTCGCATGGCAGCGATTTGCGACGTTTATGAAGCCATGACGACGGATCGCGCTTACCGGAAGGGCATGCCTCCTGTTGCTGCGCTTGCCCATATGGACGGAGCCCCCGGCGAATTCGACGCGCAGATCCTGTTCCAGTTCATGCGAAGCATCGGCGTATTTCCAGCCGAAAAGCTGGTGCGGTTAAGGTCGAACCGATTGGCTTTGGTTCTGCGCTCAATTAGGACGGATCGACTGCCTGTCGCCCGCGCCTTCTACTCGACAATCGAAGCAGAATTTATCAACTATGAAGATGTCGTGCTGAGCGAGTCTTTAAGTGACGAGCAAGCCATCAGCCCCGAAGATCCTACCAAATGGTTCCTAAGCGAATGGTCGTCGATGTCACGGCGTATAATGGCTGGCAAGCCTTGCCATATACAGCTTCCGTCGACATCTGTCGCGTGAGAGTTTGTCAGCCCCATTAAGACAAAGTGCCCTACTGAAGGTTAAGCAATAACCGAAGCGCATCACACAGCCAACTTCGCACCTGGACGATTAGATAATCCTGTGGCGGATAACGACCCGCTTCGCGATTTAGTCGGCGCTCTTCATCTCATACACGCTGCTGTGCATAAACTGATGGATAATGGACAAGGGGCACTACGTTAAAATGTCTACACGCCCCGTCGATGATAGTTACAGTATCGATAACGCGCATCTATAAGCTATAAATTTTTTGTAAGAATCAAATGCCGGTCATGCGGCGCTAAAGGGTTGATAGGCTGCTATTATGTTTGCACGAAAGAAGGCGATAGTAGCGGCAACGCCGAGCCTTGCCGAGGCGGCAACGGGAGTGGGCTATGAAGCGCTGCGCTTTCTAAGCCAGCAGGAACTCGAGCATACCCCCAGTAATTTTGCGCTGGCGTGGCAGCTTAAAACTGATCGTCGCGGTATGACCGCCATGGCAGTCGACGCAATCTTGATGGAAGGACGATCGCTCACGCAGGCGGACGCTGATCGGATCATGATCGCCCAGGCGCGCCGCGACAAAGATGCCGTCGACGCCGCTGATCCGCGTCAAGATGCGCTACGCCATCAAACCCTGCGCTTGGCAGACCTCGCTGCCGGCGCGGCCACGCAATCGTCCGACTTCGGCCGCGACCTGTCAGCCGACCTGCTCCACCTTGGTGAGGGCGGAAGTCCCGTCGAGCAGATCGTCAAAGCCATGGTGCACCGGACCCGTGGCGTCGAAGCTCAGCTAATTGCCGCCTCGAAAGAGATCGAAGATCTCCGCCAGCAGGTTGAGGTGACGCGCGATGACGCGCAGCGCGATGCGCTAACGGGGCTCCTGAACCGTCGCGGTGCGACCCAGGAGTTGTCCGCCCGGCGAAAATCCGCTCCCGGGGTGGTCGCCTTATGCGATATAGACCATTTCAAGGCCGTGAACGATCAGTTTGGTCATAGCGTTGGCGACCGCGTCTTGAAGGCCGTTGCCGGTTCGCTCTCGGACAGCGCGGGCGCCCACACGGTCGCGAGATGGGGAGGTGAGGAATTCCTGATCATCATCGATGGGGTGGGCATCGAAACTGCGGCAGGACTTCTCGAACGTACCCGACGGGACCTTGCAGCGCGATCGTTCAAAATACGAAACAGCGAAGAAGCACTCGGCACGATCACTATCTCAATCGGGGCAGCGTCGCTGGCGGGCGTTAAACGCGATGACGCAATCGAGGCTGCCGATCGCATGCTCTATGAGGCTAAGCGGCAGGGACGTAACCGCATTGTTACCCACCTTCCGGGGTGAAGTTGGGGTGCAACTTCAGACGGGCGAATCCATTTGCTCAATAGCAAGAGAAATGCTGCAGGCCGTCAAGGCGAGCGATGCATCTGAAGAGGCATCGATCGCTTCTAGAGCATTGGTCAAAACGCCACGAATAAATAGCGATAGGGACCCATTCGAAAAACCTGGAAATGATGAGCGGCTATATGCCTGAATGTCACTTTGAGCCATAAAGGTTGGTCCTCGATCTGTCGCTCTCCCGGCGGATCAAACTACCATTATGTGGTTAACAAACCGTTTTGGTTTGATCGCGGCTCCGTAGGGCACTGGTTTGCTCGGCGCCCACAGTGGGTCTGCGTGCTGAGCGATGAAATGCAAATGTCCTGACTTTCGGACATTTCATATATCGCCTCTTTTGCGACATATGGCTGGATCAGAGACGCAAAGATTATTGGGTTGGTGCCTGCAGGTAACGTTGCATCAAACTATCGGCATGCCGTCTCAAAACGACGACCTCGCTGAGTACAGCCTCACCGTGCTCATCCACAATCCTGGCACGGGCACCGATCTGACGGACGGCGAAAACTGCATCGCCGATCTCTTCGCCCACATGCGCTCGGGTTGCGCTCTGTAGACCTGCCGTAGCCTTGATCCTGCCAGAGCTCGCTTGCATGGATTCGACACGTTCAGTGAGTTTGTCGCATCGTTCGACGGCGCGCGTGACCGTTTGCTCGATCGCCCTCAGTTCGCTCAGGATATGATCCGTCGCCTCGGCAGTCGTTCCTGCCAATAGACGAACCTCGTTGGCCACCACAGCAAAGCTTCTGCCGCTGTCTCCGGCTCTCGCGGCTTCAATTGACGCATTCAGTGCTAGCATCTTGGTCTGCGACGCAATGGCAGAGATCTCACCAGCAACTGAACCGATTCCCTCCAGATGAGATCCAAGACCTGCGATAGTCACCCGCATGGTTTCAGTATCATCCGAGACATGCTCAATGTCGCGGGCAACTCCATTCAATATCGTCTCAACCTCGCCGCCCATGAGGACAAGCTGCCCGACGCCCTGACCCGCTGCATCAGCGCGCAGTTCGCCGTCGGCAGCCAGCGCGGACAATTCCTTGGCCTGTTGCTCAAGCTGCGATGCGGCGCTGCTTAGCCGTTCGGCTACCGATCGCACCTGCTCTGCTTCCTGCTGCCGTTCCAGCCTTAGCCGGCGAGCTATCAGGCGCTCCATCACCATATCGGCAAGCATGGACAGGTGAGCGCGTTCCTGCCCGCTAAACCCACCGGGTCTCGGCGTGGGATCAAAGATACACAAGGTGCCGATGTTAAAACCAGTCGGGGTCGTCAACGGTGCTCCGGCGTAAAACCGGATATGTGGTGGCCCTGTGACCAGTGGATTGTCGGCAAAGCGCGCGTCTGCGGCGGCATCCGGCACCACCATGACCTCGTCCTCTAGAATGGCGTGCCCGCAGAAAGCAGCATCCCGGCCAGTTTCACTGGCTTCAAGCCCGACGCGAGCCTTGAACCACTGCCGTTCGGCATCGATAAGCGAGACCGTGCTGGTGGCAACTTCAAACAGGCTCTGTGCCAGCCTGACCACGTCATCGAACACCCGCTCCGACGCGGTGTCGAGAATTTGATAAGCTGCCAACTCGGCAAGACGTTCAGCTTCATTGCCGGGAACTGGAAAGGGCCGTTGCTCCAAAAGATTCCTCACCGATCGAAGATCAAATTTGACCCATTCATATCGAACGTCGTGATGATGGCCAGACAGATCGGGCGCACCAACTCGCTCGTCGCTTCTCAGTTAATGGTTAAGTTTTGCGTGCGAAAAGCGGTCGATGCTGTGGAAGATTTTTCGTGAGCGATCGCGCTCCCGCGCCGTTCGCAACCTTGGCGTCCTCGGCGTGCCGATGGAGCAGGGCCTCGATCGCTTCACGAAGCAGGCGGCGAGCGCGTTCGCCGCGCCAATTTCGCTGCTGACCATTCTTCACGACCAGGAACTCTGGGTGAAGGCAACCACTGGTCTCGACGTAGCCTGCCTGCCGCGTGAAGATGGCTTCTGCCACTATGCAGTGGATCGCGACGACCTCCTGGAAGTCTGCGACGCACAGGCTGACCCTTTTTTTCGCACGTTGCCCTGTGTCAGCGGCGAGCCTCATGTTCGCTACTACCTTGGAGCGCCTCTGACGCTCGCGAGTAATCTGGATGTAGGCATGTTGTGTGTTTTGGACACCGTGTCGCGACCGCCTGCATCGCGTGATCAGCGCGCCTACCTCGAAGGCCTCGCCCGTCAGGCGGCTCAGGCTCTAGAGCGCCAGGCCGACATCAGGGGCCGCGCTGCGGCATGATGGAAGTTGCAACCTGTCTCGTGCAGGAGCACGATCTGCGTCTCGTCGCGGTCGCGGTGCTTGTCTGCATGTTGGGCTCGGCGGCAACCATGCAGCTGTTTGCCCAAATTATTGGCGCACGAGGCGGACGCCGCGCCGGCTGGATCGCTTTGGGAGCAGTCGGGACGGGCACCATGGTCTGGTGCACTCATTTTGTGGCAATGATGGCCTTCCGAGCGGGTGCGCCGGTGACGCTCGACATCACCCTGACCCTGATCTCGCTAGGTATAGCAATCCTATGCGCGGCACCGGGCCTGGCGCTCGCAGCTTCGAAACGACGCATTTTAACGCCTGCCGGCGGTGCCATCGTAGGTGTCGCCATTTCGATCATGCACTACACCGGTATGGCGGCATACCGGGTCGATGGTATCGTCGAGTGGCGCTGGGGCTATGTTGCCGCCTCGGTAGCACTGTCGGTAATCGTCTCGGCGCTGGCATTCAGCATAGGGCGAAAGCCGAAGCTTGCCTTCCGTGCCACCGGTGGCCTCCTCCTCGGTATTGCCGTCGCCGCGCTTCATTTTACCGGCATGGCCGCCATGATGGTTCGTGCCTTATCGCTTCATCCCGGCGATGGCCTTTCCGACGCGACCATGACCGCTCTGGCAGCCGCGACGACGTGCGCAAGCCTGCTATTCATCGGCTGTGCCGCGATCAGCGCGCTCATCGACGGGCAGACGCAGAGCGAAGCCTTTGGTCGGATGCGGCGTATGGCGTTGCATGACGGCCTGACCGATCTGCCCAATCGCCTGTGCTTCGGCGATGATCTGGCAGGGCGCCTAATGCGAAAGGGCGGCGCACCCTTTCTTGCTGTGATCATGCTTGACCTGTCGCGCTTCAAGGCAGTCAACGACACCTATGGACACCAGGCAGGCGACCAGGTGCTAATGGCGCTGGCCGCACGTATGCGCGGCATCCTGAAGCTAGGCGAATGCATTGCACGGCTTGGTGGGGACGAGTTTGGCGCTCTGATCTCCTACAGTGATCCCGGCGAACTCGCAGGCTTTCTAGAGCGCCTTACCGGCATCTTCACCGAACGGCTCTCCTTCGAACGGTTCTCGGCTTCGATCGGGGCAAACATCGGCCTCGCCCTGGCTCCGCAAGATGGCAACGACGCCGACACGCTGCTCGCCCGGGCCGATCTCGCCATGTACCGCGCCAAGAGCGAGCGATCCACACTGCCATGCTTCTACGACGCCACTATGGACGACACTGTGCGTGATCGTCGCGAGTTGGCCAACGAGCTTCGTGAGGCGATCGTCCGGGAGGACTTCGAGTTGCACTACCAGGTGCAGGCCTCGATCGAGACCGGCGATATCAGCGGCTATGAGGTGCTGGTTCGCTGGCGTCACCCTGAGCGCGGGCTAATACCACCGGGATCGTTCATTCCGCTCGCGGAAGAGGTGGGTGAGATCATTCCGCTTAGCAAATGGATTATCCGCCAGGCTTGTTTCGAGGCAGCCCTCTGGCCCAACCGCGTTCCGATTGCGGTCAACCTGTCACCGCTGCATCTATCCGACCCGGAGTTGGTCGATACCATTCGGCAGGCCTTGGCGGACAGCGGCCTTGCGCCCGCACGCCTGACGCTGGAGCTGACGGAGAGTGCGATCATCCATGATCGCCAATATGCCCTCGATCAGCTCCGCGACCTGAAAACGATGGGGTGTGGGCTCGCCCTCGACGATTTTGGGGTCGGCTATTCCTCGCTCGACGTGTTGCGGTCCTTTTCGTTCGACCGCATCAAGCTCGATGCCTCCTTCGTCGCCGGCATCGACGGCAACCGGCAGGCCATAGCCCTTCTCGGCTCCGTTGTAGCGCTGGGTACCACCCTCGACATTCCGGTGCTTGCCGAAGGTATCGAAGAACCTATCCAGCTTCGCATGGTGGCACAGGCGGGGTGTTCAGCCATTCAAGGCTATCTGATTGGCAAACCGGCGCGCGAGTTAGTCGATGACAGTCACGTGCAATCGACCGTGAACAAAGCAATGAG
Source organism: Sphingomonas sp. SP5 (assembly GCF_058313455.1). Classification (NCBI taxonomy): domain Bacteria; kingdom Pseudomonadati; phylum Pseudomonadota; class Alphaproteobacteria; order Sphingomonadales; family Sphingomonadaceae; genus Sphingomonas; species Sphingomonas sp. SP5. Next base: position 335,349 of record NZ_JBZFLF010000003.1, read on the forward strand.
CAGAATTGCAGAAGTCAGCTTGGTCGCATAGCCATGTTGCCGCATTCTGATTTTTGAAAGGGGAATGCGTCAGTAATCTTTAGAAGATGACTTCCCTAATATGATTTCAAATTCTGCAACCTTACGCGGCAACCATGTTGGATTCCTGGCCGCCCAGCGTACGCGGCTCGTTGTAGAAGCCCTGCAGGCCGGTGGTGACGGACAAGGTCTTGTAGAAGACGTGCTGTTCGTCGAACAGATTGCGTGCCCAGACCGATAGCGTCACCTTCGCGTCGCCCTGCCCCATCGCGATATCGGCGAGCGCCAGCGACGTGTTGATGCGTCACGCTTGCTGAAAAAGCCAGGCAAGTGCTTCTTCTTCCGTATACGCGATTAGAACCCGCCCTGGTGGTGCGATCCTCTCGGCCATAGAAGTCGGTAGCGGTGGCGAAACGATAATGGCGGTCCGACGCGAAGGAGAGTTCGCCTCAAAAGATTTTTTGAACTCGGCGACCGTCACCTCTTCGGTCAACAGCTTCTCCCGCATGTCGACGAGCGTCAGGAAATGACCGTGACGGACGCCGGCCGCTTTCATCTCCAGCACGGCCTTGGCATGATCGACCGCCAGACCATCGGTTTGCGCGTTGGCCCAGTCACCTCATAGGGTGAGACGCATGAATGTCTGCTCTGGATAGATCTCTATGCGATGACCTGCTGGATGCATGCCGCTCCCCCTTTGCTTTAGAAGAGCAAGCGGTCGCCGGATTTGCAACGTCACAAGTGCCTACTCGTCAACGTCGTCAGGCTGTACCGCATCGCGGGCATGGCTGAGTAGGGCAGCAACCAGAGTTTCACCTGTCGCATCTGCCAAAACGATTGCAGCATCGATCTGCGACAGCAAGCTGGTTGGCATGTCGTCCGCGGTCATGCGACTTCTAATCAGGCAGAATACATAGGCTGACTATCATCGTAATGAGTCCAACAAATCAATTCTTGGTAAACGGTTATTCAGGGCAGATCTTCAGCAACTGCCACGTCATAACGCCGGGCTGCTCCCGGAGGCAGCCCAGGCCTACCAAGTTCACACCCTAATGGCGCAGTGCAAATCATCCGATGAATCGTTGCCGTTCCGTGCGGAACCTGCGATTCTAGATAGCTGCGTGGCAAAGAACCAATCAGGAGCCTGATCGTGGAGGGGGCAATGGACGCCAGCTTCGATATTGTAGCGGATCCTGCAAGGGACCTAATCAGGTTGACGATGAGAGGGTTTTTTGCAGAACCCGACATTGTCCGCATGCGCGCCAGCTTACTGCACGCGCTTACCGAACTTCATTGTGCGCCCAACCAGCACAAGACTCTCTGTGACATCCGCGAGATGAAGATCCAGAGTCAAGAAAGCGTGACGTTATTTCAACAATTGGTCGGTAGCGAGACGGTACGATCGCGTTTTCTCGCGTTTGTTACCAGTGCAACACTCGCCCGCCTACAGGCGCGTCGTTTGACATCGCGTGAAGGTGTGCAATTTTTCTCAAATTTGGAAGAGGCGTCGGACTGGTTGGAAAGTTCATGATGTTTCTCTCAAATGCGTGCCTCACGATCGAGCACTTGCGAATAGCTGACTGCTCCGCCAGGGTTTGTGTCCTTGCCATGGTAGAGTGCAAGGTCTGCGCGACGCAGTAGGTCGCGTTCGGTAAGGCCGTCTTCCAGCCAGCTGATGCCCATCGTTCCCGACACGTGCAACGATGTGGCGTCTCCCGTCTCGATCACGTGGCGCAAATCCTCGCCGAGCCGGACTGCAAGCCTATCTACTTGTCGCCTATCCAGACCAGCTGTCAGGACTGCGAACTCGTCTCCGCCAAGCCTGGCACAAACGTGATCGGCAAGGTATTCGGCGTGCAGGGTGTTTGCGATGGCCTGAAGAACTTGATCACCTCTAAGATGTCCGCAGCGGTCGTTCACCGCCTTGAAGCCATCAAGGTCGATCAGCAGCAAAGCAAGCGAGGTACCGTCCTTGCGCGCCGCGGCCATGCCGCTGCTCAACGCCCGGTTGAAGCCAGCCCGGTTGGTGAGGCCGGTCAGCTCATCCGTGTTCGCCAGCCGGCGCAGGCTCTGTTCCATCTCGTGTCGCCGGGTGACGTCCTGAAAAACGCCAATAAGTGTCACGGGTCGTCCCTCGTGCAATTCGAGTTCACCCATGCTGCGCACCCGCTTGGGTGTGCCGACAGCCGAGACGAAATCGACCTCCTCGTCGAACGGCCGTCCCTGTTCGATGGCTAGGGAAATCGCATCGGACAGCATCGCGCGCGACCGCCCGGGATAGAAGGTCATCGCTGCTTCGAGCGGTGGCGTTTGCCCCAGTACAAGATCGTGGATCGCATAGACCTGATCCGACCATTGGATGCTATTGTCGGCAAGATCGAGCCGCCAGGAACCGATGCCGGCCATGCGCTCAGCCTGTCCCAGCTGCCGGTGCATGCGGGCCAAGCGCTGTAGATCGTCTTCTCGCTCCTTGGCGAGCTCGGCCAGTTCCAGAGCCGTGACTCGACTGCTGACCAATGCGGCTGCAATACCGGCAAGTCTGCGGAGATGGCATAGGTCCACATCGCTGAAGGCGTGAGGCTCCTGATACACCACGCACAGTGACCCGACGGTTATGTCCTCGCCATCTTCATTGTGCATGACTACCGGAATGCCGGCATAAGCCCCGATATGAGGGGCGCCGGTGACCATGGGATGATCGTGATAGGCGAGGTCGCAGCGGGTATCCGGGATGATCACCGCTTCGTTGGTGTCGACGACCCGCCCGCAGAAGCTATGCTCCCTCGGCATTCGATCGCCATCGATACCGCATTTGGCCGTAAGCCACTGCCATTCGCGGTCGAGGACGGAAAAGGCGCTCATGGCGCTGCCGAGTAGATGTTGGGCGAGGTCTGCGACCCCGGTCAGCTCAGGGCCGGGGAGGCACTTCCACAAACCGGAACCGTGGAGCAGCTCGGCGTGAAGCTGAGTGCGTTTCAGTGGAACGAAGGAAGCGGGTATCGGAGCGTAGCGCATGTACGCCGCTTAACGCTGCAAAGGTAAACATCGGCTATTTGAACCATTTGCCAAACCCGACACGAGTTCGTCGGCTTGCGGCGATCATCTCTGACTACCGCGTCACTTTCTTAATTTGGGCAAGCGCCTAATCGTGCTAATGCCGCGGGCTGCGGACCCTGCATGGTATACCGCAACAGTAACATCTCTTTGTCAACATCAAGCATACAGAGGAAGGTTCTCCTCTTCCCACAGCATGAAACGACGAAGTCGTGCTTGCAGATCTAAAACAGCCCGCCGATAGGTATCCCATTCGGTCTTGATCCGTATCGGCGTCCAATGTCGTACATGGCTGCTATAGTCACCGCGCAGATCTGCGGTCATCACACGGCGGGCCTTAGCTTTATCCGCCAGAGCACTATTAATTTTTGATAGCTGGGCGACCTCTTCTTGCTCATGCGCAAGATGAGACTGGAATAACTGGGCGAAAAGCATGCGTTCGCGGATCAAGCATGCATGATCTATGCCCCCTTCTGCTTTTAACAGGTCCGAGAAGCGTGACATGCTCATACGCAATTCGTCGTGTTCGGCCCGTCGCGGGTTCGTAGCAGCGCGCATGATCACTCAGCTATCGTAAGTTTCTTAACATCGGATTTTTTAGCACCAATCGAAATTAAAACCGTTTTGGCTTCGGCATTGAGCCGTTTTGGTTTTATCGCAAAAAATCGCGGGGGGACATGAGCGCTAGCTACCAGCAGCTTATCGACAATCATGAGAGGATCATCGACACGGTCAATCGCCTTCTCTCCCGCATCGCCGACAAGAGCTATGATGCAGATGCGCTGGCGGACACCTCGACAAGCTGGCTGGTCAGGTTCGCGACTATATTGCCGTCGAAGACGCGATAATCGCGCCTGACCATGGCATGTTGTTCGGACCCTGCGCGGCGACCTGGCAAGATGGCCAACATGGAGTTGCACGACTGCGACAGGACTGGCTCACGTTCATCGACACATGGGATCACGGTACGATTGCCGAGAACCGGCGTGGCTTTGCAGACGCGGCAGGCCACCTCCTTGGCCGCTTGCGCGAGCGGGTACAGATGGAAACTCAGGCATTCTATGCGACCGCCCTGCAAACCGGAGCGATCAGCCTTCGCTGATCCCGTCACATTAGGCCGTTGTCGCCAATCTCCTAACTTTCGAACGTCGCGTTTGTCCCGGCCTTCGCGACACTGTGGTGGCTGAGCGCCGGGCGATTAGAGGGTGAAGGCGCCAGTTGGCCTCTCGAAAATGACTCCTGGACTAGGAATCGGCTTGTTCATGCGAGAGGCGCTCTTCCCGATGCAAGTGCCTGGAGCGCCGCGACGTGGCCCTTGAAGGCGGATCGTCCCGCTGCGGTCGCGACGATCCAAGTTCTCTGGCGGGTGTTGATCGTCGCCTTACGTAGCTGAACGTACCCGCCATCTCCGAGCTGGGCGAGGTGCTTGGACAAAACGGAGTCGCTCACGCCCAGAATTTCGCGGGCGGTCGCGAACTCCATCTCGCTGACATCCGCCAGCAGTGCCATGAGCTGAAGCCGAGCCGGCGGGTGGATCAGCGGATCAAGCCGTTCAACGCTCACGACTTGGTTCCTTCAATTCCTGGCGGTACACGCGCTCCCATACGATGCTCACGATCGTGGCAACGACGGCCAGTACGATCCCAATCGCCACGGGCGCCCAATCCAGGCCGTATTGCTCCTTCAGGACGATTGCGCTCGCCAGAGCGGTGACCGCGATCGCCACGAGCGCGAACGTGATCCGTTGTGTGCGTCCTGGCCGATAGCCGTTGACGAAGAACCCATCGCGCGAACGGTCCCGCGCGACGATCGCAACTGTGACGGCCAGACAAACCACGACCATCACCACCGGCCAAGAGCCGGGCAGTGCATAGCCTGCGATCAGACCGCCCAACAGCACTCCGACCGCGGCATGCCGGGCAAGCGACCACCTAGTCCGCGCGGCCAACACGCCGCGCGTCGCTTGCATCATGTCCAGTGTCCGCGCTGCCTCCTGTTCGTCCATATCCAATTTCCCAACACCACCATCCGTTTTCCAGATAGGCAACTTACGACTTGACGATGTGGAAAGCAACGGTCACTTCCGTCATGGAAACATAAAGCGGAGAAGTGACGTGGTGCTGTTGTGGGGGTGGATGGCCATGATGGCCGCGGGCGGTACATGGTGGGTGCGGCGCGATGTCACGGCCTATGCGCGGTTCGAGGCGCTGTCCGGCACGATTGAGCGGCAGCAATTTTACAGTCGATGGCTTGTCGAGAGCTTTGCCGTTCTGGTGGGGGCAAGCGTGGTCAGCCTCTGGCTGGTGGACGCACTCTCACCCTTCAGCGCTTTTCCTCAGGCATTCGCGCCCGCGAACCACGTGTTGCAGTCCCGAGGTCACCCGTCCGGCGACCATTGGGTGCCCATGGCCGCGGGCCTCTCGGCCGGGATTGCAGTGTCGATCGCGATCCAGTGGCGTCGCCTAAAGACGGCGCTCTCTCCGCGGCCCGGTCCCGATGCAGCGTTGATCCCCCGCAACCGCCGCGAAGCCGTGCTTGTCCTGTTGCTGAGCCTCAATGCGGGGTTCAGCGAAGAACTGTTCTTCCGCCTGGCGCTGCCGCTGCTCCTTTTCCATCTCACCGGCTCGCTGGCGACCTCACTGGTAGTGTCGATGCTATGCTTCGGGTTGGCGCACGCGCACTATGGCTGGAAGGGCGTCCTCGCTACCATGGCCGCCGGTGCGTTGCTGACGTTCTACTATCTTCACCATGGATCGTTGCTGCGAGTCATGATTGCGCATGCGGTGATCGACGTGCTGGCCTTCTTCATCCGGCCCGCGATCGCTGACTGGATCATCGCGCGCAAGCCGCCGCGATGGGCTTTCCTAGCAGCGTGAAAACGGCAGCGCTGGTGTTGTGCCAGCCTTCCGGCTGCTGCGCACCGCAGCCTTTTGTCGTGAATTTGCTGAGTTTTGGATGTCTCGCATGTCGTCGATTATGCGACAGACTGCTGTTCAATGAAGCAGAACGGTATTGCCGCTACCCCTTGATGAGGGCCTCAATAAGATGGTCGTCAGCCGGTAGCTGGCCATCGAGCATCAGCATGGCAAGGCCGTGAACGAGTGACCATCCCCGTAGCGCGCTTGTCTCAGCTTCGTCGGCCGCCACGCCGCTCGGCAGCGCTTCTGCCGCGTTAACCCGCAGCATCCGCAACGCTTCAACCTCGCCTGTCGCCTGTAGCTGCGCGGACGAGGTGAAGATCAGGCGAAAGAGGGCAGGGTTGGCAAGCGCGAACCGCACATAAGCCCGGCCGGTCGCTGCGAAGGACGCGGCGCCTTCCTTACCGCTGGCGGCATCTCGCTGAGCGATGGCGAGCCGATCCAACCCCTCACGAGCGAGTGCCCGCATCAGCGCCGCCTTGTCGGGGAAGTGGCGATAAACCGAAGTCGCGCTGACCCCGACCTCGCGCGCCATCTCGCGTAGCGACACGCCTTCAACGTCGCGCTCGGCGAGAAGCCGTAATCCGACCTCCAGCAAGGCCGCGCGTAGGTCGCCATGATGGTAGCGCTTTTCCATGTTGACACCGTTACCTTACCGCCTATGCTCACGGTGTAAACATTGGAGGCGGGCATGGCTAGCGTTCTGGCGCGGATCGATGATGAAGAGCTTGGGCAGGCAGGTCCGGCCACTCGTTTCCTGTCCGGTATTCATCGTCCCATGGAAGCGGAGCTGACGCTGACGCAGCTGGAGGTACGCGGTACGATCCCATCGGCGCTCAGCGGCCGTTACCTGCGGATCGGCCCGAACCCGGTGGACGCCGATCCCGCCAGCTATCACTGGTTCACCGGCGACGGCATGGTGCATGGCCTGGCGCTCAGCGACGGCAAGGCGCACTGGTATCGCAATCGCTGGATCGCGTCGCAGGCCAATGCGGCTGCACGCGGCACGATACCGGCACCGGGACCGCGCCATGGCCCAAGCGACACGGTGAACACCAACGTAGTCGATCTCGCCGGCCGTACCTTCGCGCTGGTGGAGGGTGGAAGCTACCCGGTCGAGCTGTCCGACACGTTCGACATCCAGCGCTATGACAACTTCGGCGGCTCGCTCGCCGGATCGTTCACGGCGCATCCGCACCGCGACCCGCTGACCGGCGAGTATCACGGCATCTGCTACGAAGGGCGCCGCCCCAACGAGATCCGCCATGTCGTCCTCGACTCTTTGGGCAAGGTAGTGCGTGAGGAGCCGATCGCGGTCGAGCACGGCCCGATGATCCACGATTGCGCGATCACCGCGAGCTATGTCGTCATTCTCGACCTGCCGGTGACGTTCTCGCTGGCGACACATCTCGCCGGGCAGCCGCTTCCCTATGCCTGGAACCCGGCGCATCACGCTCGCGTGGGTTTGATGCCGCGGGACGGCGATCAGCAGGCGATCATCTGGTGCGATGTCGATCCGGCTTACGTCTTCCACGTCGCCAACGCCCATGACCTGCCCGATGGCCGGGTGGTGCTCGACGTGTGCGCCTATCCGACGATGTTCGCCGGCACGCCCGGTGGGCCGGACGCGACCTCGCGCGGGCTGGAACGGTGGACGCTCGATCCGGCTACCGGCACAACGACAATCCGAACCATTGACGCTGCCCCACAGGAGTTTCCGCGCATCGACGAGCGCCGGTTCGGCCAGGCTTATCGCTATTCATACACGATGGCTGTGCAGGCCGATCGGCGCTTCCAGAGCGCCGGGCGCCTCTACAAGCATGATCTTGTCGAGGGCGTTCGGCAGGTTCACGACTTCGGTGCTGGCCGCCATCCGGGCGAGTTCGTCTTTGTGCCGGCGCACGCGGATGCGGGTGAGGATGAGGATGAGGATGAGGGGTGGCTGATCGGCTTCGTCATCGATGAGGCGAGCGACACCACCGCGCTGGTTATCCTTGACGCAGGCAACTTTGACGGAAGCCCGGTCGCAACGGTGCGCTTGCCTCACCGCATACCACCTGGCTTCCACGGCAACTGGATCAATGGGGGAGGGGCACAGTGAACGCGATCGTCACGGACATGAAGGACAGCACTGCAATGAACCGTCAGCTGGGCAGCCGTGTCGGCTTCCTTGCCATCGAGGCCGGAATCAACTTCGGGCTGCCGATCCTGATCTACGACCGCGTTGCACCACATTCGGGTGACGTAGTTGCACTCATGGCGTCCTCGCTACCGCCTCTCCTGTGGTCGCTGGCCGAGTTTGGCCGCCGGCGCCGCGTCGATGCTCTGTCGGTCCTGGTGCTGGCCGGCATCGCCCTGTCGCTGCTTGCCATGCTGGGCGGCGGATCTGCCCGCTTCCTCCAGCTGCGCGAAAACCTCGTGTCGGCGCTGATCGGGCTGGTGTTTCTCGGTTCGGCTGCGGTTCGCAGACCGCTGATCTATCAGCTCGCCCGTGCCGGTCTCGCCCGCAAGTCGCCCGATGAGGTCGCCGCGTTCGAGGCCAAGCGGGACAAGCCGCATTTCCGACGCGTCATGACGATCATGACTTTGGTCTGGGGCATCGGCCTGCTCGCTTCGTCAGCCCTCGCCTGCGTGCTCGTATTCGCACTCAGCATCCACGATTACATGATGGTCAGTCCGTTCGTTGGCTACGGGTCCATGGGGGCGCTCGGATTATGGACCGTCTGGTACCGGCGCCGCGCGCAGCACCGGGCAGCGCAGCTCGCCGAGAGCTCGCCAACCGTGTCAGTTCGCTGACTGCCCCGCCTTGTCGCGGAAGTGCTAAGTTTCGCGACAGTGAGACGGCCGACGCATTTCCAAGCGTCCTGATGTCGCAAAAGTCGGTTGCACAACGTTGTTGTTATGATACAGTTTTGCGACATGCTGATAGGCTACGCCCGTGTGTCCACCGACGACCAGGACCTCCGACTTCAACGCGCCGCTTTGAAGGAGGCCGGGTGCAAGCGGACGTTCGAGGAGAAGGTGTCAGGCGCGAAGCGCGACCGGCCCGAGCTGTCCAAGATGATCGAGCAGCTGCGCGACAATGACACGGTCGTGGTGACGCGGCTCGATCGATTAGCACGCTCCACCCGCGACCTGCTCGACATTGCCGAGAAGCTGAAGGAGGCCGGCGCCGGCCTGCGCTCGCTGGCCGAGCCTTGGGCGGACACGACTTCGCCAGCTGGTCGCATGGTGCTGACCGTATTCGCCGGCATCGCCGAGTTCGAGCGCGAACTGATCCACCAGCGCACCAGCAGCGGGCGAGTGGCAGCAAAGTCGAGGGGGGTCCGCTTCGGCCGCCCACCCAAGCTCACCCCCGATCAGATCGCGCTAGGCGAGCGGTTGGTGAGCGAAGGCACGTCGGTGCGCGAAGCCGCCAAGCTGCTCAAGTGCCACCATGCCACGCTCTACCGGGCGCTGACCGCCGCGGCATTGGCCCCGTAATGCCGGCCACTCCGCAGCCCAACGCGCCGGAGGGGAAGGCCTGATGCCGATCCGCCCCGAGCATGTGTTCCTATACCCCATCGACTGGCAGCAGCTCTCCCATCACGTACGCTTCGTGCGGGCAGGAGGCGCTTGCGAGCATTGCGGGCGCCCGCATGGGCAACGGGTGTTTCATCTCCGGGATGGAAGATGGTGGGACCGGAACCGGCGCTGCTGGCGCAACGGCCAGGGTCGACGCGTGCGACGGCCGACCGAGAACATCCTGGAGCACGGTGCCTGGACGCCGGTGGTGCTGGCTTGCGCGCACCTGAACCATGACCCCAGTGACAGCGCACTCCATCAGCTGGCCGCGCTGTGCCAGCGCTGTCACATGATCCATGACGGTCCGGAGCATCGGCGCCGACGCTGGAGGAACGCGCACTACCGACGCGCTCTCGGCGACCTGTTCTACGGTCCATATCCCCTGCTGGGGGCTGGATGGATCACACCCACCCCACTCAGCATGCTCGATAGCGGCCCTGCGCTTCATACTTGGCTTCGGTGAAGATCGGCTAGATCGTAGCTGCTGCCCAGTCCGCCGAAAACGAACTGGCCCTTATTGCTTTGTTGGGTTTTCGCTCATATCTCGGGGGCAATCGAACCCGCCAGGCCTCTGCCCGCAAGGGCATGCACACTTGGCGGGTCTTTTTTTGCCCTGCTAAGCAGGATGGGTGCCACGCCCTTTCACAAAACCCGCGACGACGATCGCGCAGCAGCTCCAACATCTCCAGGCTCAAGGCATGGCGATCCCCGATGTGGCGCGGGCCGAGCACTGGTTACGCCATGTCAGCTACTATCGTCTGAGCGCCTACTGGCTGCCTTTCGAATATCCCAAAGGCAATCCTGGCCCCCGTTTCCTACCGGGCACCAGCTTCGATACCGTCACTGCCTTATACGATTTCGACCGTCGCCTGCGACTGCTAGTGCTCGATGCGATCGAACGGATCGAGGTCGCTGTACGGGGTAGCTGGGCGTATGAGTTGGCGCAGCGGTTTGGGCCCCATGGCTATCTCGATGCGGCGCTCTACCATCATCCGGGTAAGTACCACGACAACCTGACCCGCTTGGCCAACGACGTGGCAAACTCGCCCGAGACGTACATCGATCATTACCGTCGAACCTACAGCACGCCGGCAATGCCGCCCGTATGGATGGTGGCGGAGATGATGTCGTTCGGGCAGCTCTCCCGATGGTACGCGCTGCTCGACGACCGGGCGCTGCGCAACGCCATAGCCAAGCCTCTTGGTCTTCACGAGACAGTGCTGGTGCCGCTCCTGAAGCATCTATCCACAATCCGGAACAGCTGCGCGCATCATGCCCGGCTCTGGAACCGCGGTTTTTTGCTGCGCATGCGGGTGCCCTTCAAGCCGGCTGCCCTCGTCAGCACGCTTGAACCGCCCGCAGCCCATGCTCCAGCTCAGCTCTACAACGCCTTGGTCCTTATCGTTTACCTGTTGAGGCAGGTCGCTCCGGCATCGGCATGGCGGGGCGAGCTGACGGCACTGCTCGCCCAACACCCAACGGGCGATCTGACCGCAATGGGGTTTCCTCAAGGCTGGGCAGCTAGGCCCTTGTGGCTTTGATGCTTCCCCTGCCCTCGGCGGTCAAAACCGTTCGGTTGTGACACCACCTGTAACATGGCCTTGGCGCCTGCGAACATCCGTAATCGGCTCTATGTCAGCTTCGGCAGCCTTACCGTCTCTGAACTACAAAGTCTGCTTACCGGGATCATGGAGCCCAATCCCGTTGCGGGCCGGATGCGCCGGGCGATAGGAGTTAGCCGGTACGAACGGACGATGCGGAACAGGGCGGTTTTTAACTACCATGACTAGAGAAGAGCTTGAGGCGGAGGTGTCGCGCCTTCGCACCGCGCTGGCGGATGCGAGGCTCCATGCGCAGCGCGTCGCCACCAGCGAATCCCGGCAGCGCGCGATCTTCGAGAACGCTGCCGACATCGCGATGATCGTCACCGATCCGGGCGGCATCATCACCGATTGGAACCCGGGCGCGGAGAATGTGCTGGGCTGGACCGCCGAGCAAATGCGAGGTCAGAACGCCGAGCGGTTCTTTACCCCGGAAGACCGGGCGAACGACCGCGTCGAATACGAAATGGCGGGCGCGCTTCAGGACGGCCGCGCCTCCGACGAGCGTTGGCATCTGCGTGAGGGCGGCGAGCGTTTCTGGGCGTCCGGCGAGATGCTGCCGCTGTTCGACGACGATGACCGGCATCTCGGTTTCGTGAAGATATTGCGCGACCGCACGCGCGAGCATCTGGACGGCGTGGCGCTTCGGCACGCACAGGACCGTTTCCAGACGATCATCGAAACCATTGATGCCGCCTTTGCGATCGTAGAGGTCAAGTTCGACGGCGATGATCGGCCGATCAACTATCGCTTCCTAGAAGCCAATCCTGCGTTCGAGCAGCAGGCCGGCGTTGATCTGCACGGCAAGTGGGTGACCGAGTTCGCACCCGATCTGGAGCGCTTCTGGTTCGAGACCTACGGCCACGTCGCCAAGACGGGTGAGCCCGCCAATTTCGAAAGCTATGCCGAAGCGTTCGGACGCTGGTTCGACGTGCGGGCTGTGCGTGTGGGCGATCCGGACGACCGGCAAATCGCCATCCTGTTCAACGACGTGACTGCGCGCCGCGAAGCGCAGGAGCGTTTGCGGGCGAGCGAAGCGGTCGCCCGCGAGAACATCGAGCGAGTCCAGCTCGCGCTGGAGGCAGGCGCGATTATCGGTACCTGGCATTGGGACATTCCTACCGACCGTTTCACCATCGATGACGCATTCGCCCGGGCCTTTGGTCTCGACCCTGCGCTCGGGCGCGAGGGCATCCCGCTCGCGCAGATCGTCGAGACGGTCCACCCCGACGATCAGGCGGGACTGGCAGAGGCGATCAATGATGCGATCGAAAGGTGCGGTCCCTATGCGCATCAGTATCGCGTGCTTCGGGCGGATGGTCGCTATTACTGGATCGAGGCGAACGGCCGCGTCGATCGCGGACCGGACGGTACGCCGCAGAGTTTTCCAGGCGTCCTTATCGACGTGGAGGAGCGCCGCAAGGTCGAGGGAGAGCGCGATCGCGCGACTGCCGAGTTGCGCACGCTGAACGAGACTCTGGAGCAACGCGTCGCCGAGCGCACTGCCGACCTGATGCAGGCCGAGGAGCGGTTGCGCCAGAGCCAGAAGATGGAGGCGATCGGCCAGCTCACCGGGGGGGTCGCACACGACTTCAACAATCTGCTGACCGTGATCCGCGGTTCGGTAGATCTGCTCCGCCGTGAGAATATCGCGCCCGAGAAACGTCAGCGCTACCTCGACGCGATCGGCGACACCGCTGACCGCGCCGCCAAGCTGACGGGTCAGCTCCTTGCCTTCGCTAGGCGCCAGACACTGGAGCCGGAAGTGTTCGAGGTCGCGCAGCGGCTCGATGCCATCGCCGACATGCTCGACAGCATCACCGGTACCCGTGTGCTGGTCCGGTTTGAGGTGCCTGAAGTCGTCTGCCGTGTGCGTGCCGATGTCAGCCAGTTCGAGACCGCGATGGTCAACCTTGCGGTCAACGCGCGTGATGCGATGGATGGCGAGGGTACGGTGACGATCTGTCTCCGCTGCCATGCTAAGATGCCGTCGATCCGGGGACATGGCCCCGGAACCGGCGAGTTCGTCGCCGTGTCGCTTTCCGACACCGGCATCGGCATTGCCGCCGATGATCTGGAGCGCATCTTCGAGCCGTTCTTCACAACCAAGGATATTGGCAAGGGAACCGGTCTTGGTCTCAGCCAGGTATTCGGCTTCGCCAAGCAGTCAGGTGGCGATGTCGATGTCGAAAGCGTACAGGGTAAGGGTTCGACCTTTACGCTCTACCTTCCGCAGGCCGATCACACGTCGGTCAAGGATGCAAAGCCAGCCGAGCAGCAGCAGAGCATGGACGGCGAGGGGCGATGCGTGCTGGTCGTCGAGGACAACATCAGCGTCGGACAGTTCGCCACCCAGCTTCTCGACGATCTCGGCTACCGTACCGCCTGGGTGACGAGCGCCGAGGAGGCGTTGGAGCGATTGGGACCGGACGGTGACGGATTCGACATCGTGTTCTCGGACGTGGTGATGCCCGGAATGGGAGGCGTCGAGCTGGCAAGACGGCTTGCGCACGAGCTGCCGTTCCTGCCCGTTATTCTCGCCAGCGGGTACAGCCACGTGCTTGCCCGAGAAGGCGTCGAGGGCTTGGAGCTGCTACGCAAGCCGTATTCCGCCAATCAGCTTTCGGCCGCCTTGAAGCGCCGGATCGCATGGGCGGCCGAACAGCAGGAGTAGGCGTCAGGCGCTGAGGCGGTCGATTTCGCTCAGAACGAATTTGGGATCGAACGGCTTGGCGAGAAACATGGTATGCGCCGGGAGATCGGCCGCGGTGAGCTTCACTGCGCCCGACGCCACGAGAAGAAGCGTCGGCGGGAAGCGGTTGCGAACGTAGTGGGCGAGTTTCACCCCGTCCATTGAGCCCGGCATTTGTACGTCGGTCAGCACGACCTGGATCGAGGGATTAGCATCAAGGATCCCGATCGCCTCGTCAGCGTCACCAGCCTCGAACACCCGGAAACCCTCGTCCTCGAAGAATACTGCCAGGTTGATCCGGATAAGGGCCTCGTCGTCCACCACTAGGATGGATCGCTTGATCGCCGCCATATCGTCCATTATTACGCACCGTCGCTCGCTTGCGCACCGGCAAGCGGAGCGTCGATCCTGAATATCAGCCCTTCGGGCTCGAAGCTCATCAAGGTTGCCCCGCGAAAGTACGATCGGAGCGATCGTTCGATCATGAGCGACCCGAAACCGCGATGCGCCGGAGGCTGCACGGCAGGGCCGCCAAGCTCCTGCCAAGTCAGACAAAAACGAGGTTCGGCTAGATTGGGTCCGGGCTCGATCGACCATTTCAGCTCGACGTGGCCGCTGTCGTTCGAGAGCGCGCCGTATTTGATCGCGTTAGTCGCCAGCTCGTGGAAGGCCAGCGCCAAGGCGAGCGCCACCTGAGACTGGAAATGAATGACTGGCCCCGACAGGTTGAAGCGGGTCTCGATGCTGTCGTGAGGGGCGAGCGCCGCCTGAGCCAACGCATGGATGTCGGCCGTCTCCCAGCTCGAAGCCGTCAGAACGTCCGCCGCCCGCCCAAAAGCCGCCAGTCGGAAAGCCAGTGCATCGCCCGCGGTTGCCAGGTCTGGTGACTGCCGGACGGTCTGACTGACAATCGCCTGTACGATCGTCAGCAGGTTCTTCAGCCGATGGCCCAGTTCGTGGTTGAGGAGCTGGCTCTGCTCATCCTTCTCCAACAATCGGGCATTCGCCTCCTCACGCTCGGCGACCAGATGTCGCGCACGGACGAAGGAGGCGCGCAGCTCGGCCGCGACGATGACCTGGCTGGCGGCGATGATGATGAACAGGGCGCTTGCGATCCATTGCGGACCGGTCAGCCACAACGATGCTCCCGGACGCGCGATCGTGACTGCCGCCAGAACGGCCGATAGGACCACCGCATAGAAGCCGGTCCGCTTGCCCATCGTTAGCCCGATCAGCAGCACGACGGGCATGAAGATTAACCACGGCAGCAGGTTGGTGATGAGCAGCACCCGGATGGCCGCGGCAACCGCCACCAGCAGGGTTGCGGCCAGATATCGCGGCACAGGCGGCAGGGTGCGCTTGAGCGACCAGGTGAGAAGATAATCGATAGCAGGCAATGCTTTGGCGTGTTCCATAGGTGCGTCAGGGCAGATTGAACGCGAGCCCCCGGCTCGTTCCGTTCGAGTATCATGTCGATAGGCTAATGCCATTATGCATGTCGAACCAATCGCTGTGTCAGAACCGACCGTGGCTGTTGAAAAAGGCAGTCTGACTCGTGATTTTTTCATGTTCCTGCGCTGCCGTTCCTAAATTCTAGAAGCGCATCGAGAGTTCTTGTAGCGGCCTCGCGAGCCGGGAAGTGACCGATGCCGGGCAGGACGACACGTTCGTACCGGCCGTCGAACCAGGCGGCATCCCCAGCTGACTCGGCCGGCGGATCGCAGCCGTCCTCCGCGCCCTGAACCATCAGCGTGGGAACACGAAGGCGAGCCGTACCGGCAATGGCTTTCGCTACGCGATCATAGCGCGGGTCGACCGGCTCTGGCAGCCAGCGCGAGCGATACCCGTGCAGCGTGATCGCCGCCCAATCAGGATTGCGGAAGCTCTCGGCCGTCCGCGCGAACGCCGTCTCATTGTACCAGCCCTTCGGTGACCAGCTGTCCCATTGAATGCGTGCGAAGCCAACGGGATCGGCGTGCACCTTCTCCGCGCCACCCTCGTGGTTCATGTACCATTGGTACCACCAGCGGCGCGCCTGCTGGAAGCCCGGCGTCACGAAACGGCCGTTTGGCGCGTAGCCGATCGCCAGTGCTGCGATCATGTCGACCCGATCGGGAATAAGCGCGGCGAGATTGTAGGCGGCACGTCCACCCCAATCGTGGCCGACGACGGTGCAGCGCTCGATGCCAAGCGCGTCGAGAAGGTCGATCGCATCCTGCGCCAGCACCAACGCCCGCCCGTCGCGAAGTGTCTCGGCTGATCGGAACCGGGTCGCACCGAAGCCGCGCAGCCACGGCACGATCGTGCGAAATCCCCGCGCCTGAAGCAGTGCGGTAAGGTCGGTCAGCCCGTGTGGATCGTCGGGCCAGCCGTGCAGCATCAACACCGGCCAGCCCCTTGGCGGCCCGCCCTCCAGATAGCCGATGTCGAGGAGATCGGTCTGTACCTGCTTCATGCAAAAGGCTCCTTCGACCCATCGTCGATCGGGGTTCGTGCCGGCACGTGATGCGCTTTTACCCAGCGTGGCGGCAAGGCCGGCAGCCAGCATGTCGCGGCGTGAAGGGGCGATCACGCTCTCGCGCCCCCTGGCACCTCCTCCAAAAAGGCGATCAGGTCGGCGTTCACGCGCGCGGCGCTGTCGATAATGACGGCGTGCTGAGCGTCCTCATACTCGACGTAGCGGGCGTCCGGGATTGCAGCCGCAGCCGCTCGGCCGGTGATCGCGGCCGGAACGTTCTCGTCGCCACCGCCATGCAGGACCAGCGTTGGAATGGTGAAGCTCGCCATGTCCGGGCGGAAGTCCGTTTCCGACCAGGCCCGCGCCGTCAGGATGGTCGCGTGCGGCGCGGCCTGGAGCGCCAGGTGCATGTACCAGCGGATGATGCCTTCCGAGATGGTCGAGTTCGGCCGGTCAATGCCGAAGAAGCTGCGCGCGAAGCCTTCGAGGTACGCCGGCCGGTCGTGTTCCAGCGCGTCCACCATTTCGTCGTAGACGGCCTTGTCGACGCCCTCGGGATGATCGTCGGTCTTCAGCAGGAACGGCGTCACCGCAGCGACCAGCACCGCCTGCGCTACGCGATCGATGCCGTGGCGCGACAGGTAGCGCGCGACCTCTCCGCCGCCCATTGAGAAGCCCACTATGGTCGCATCGGTCAGGTCGAGCGCCGACATGACGGTCGCCAGATCATCGGCGAGCGTGTCGTAGTCGTAGCCGCTCCACGGCTGATCAGAGCGGCCGAAGCCGCGCCGGTCGTAGGCGACGACGCGGTAGCCCGCCTCAGCCAGCTCGCGCGCCTGATACTCCCAGAAAGCGGAGGAGAGCGGCCAGCCGTGGATCAGCACGACGGGGCGCCCGTTGCCCCAATCGGTGTAGAACAGGTCGGTACCGTCGCGGGTCGTCAGATGGGGCATGGTGGTTCTCCTCAGCGGCCGCCGGACACGGTCAGCACTGTGCCCGACACGTAGGATGCGGCGGGCGAGGCGAGCCAGGCGATCGCCTCGGCCACCTCCTCGGGTGTTCCGACGCGCGCCAGCGGCGTGCCCGAGCGGGCGGCTTCCTCGGCATCGGCGGAGGTCATGTCGGTGCGGATCACGCCTGGCGCGACGCCGACGACGCGGACGCCCTCGCCCGCGACTTCGTTCGACAGGCCGTGCGCCAGCGTCTGGATCGCGCCCTTGCTGGCGGCGTAGGCGACGAGGCCGTTCAGACCGCCGAGACGCGCGGCGACCGACGTCAGCAACACGATCGTGCCGCCCGAGCCGCCGTGCCGGCTCGACAGGCGCCGGATCGCTCCTTGCGCGCACAACATCGTCCCCAGCACATTGACGTCGAGCAGGCGACGCAGCGCGTCCGGTTCCTGCTCGTCGATGCGCCGCTCGTCCCCGAGGATGCCCGCATTGGCGACCAGAACGCGCAGCGGGCCGAGTGCGGCCTCGGCATCGGCGAAGAACGCCGACACCGCCGCGGGCTCGGCGACATCGACCTGGAACGCCTCAGCACGCCCCCCCTCGCTGCGGATGGTGTCGACGACGTCGCGCGCGCCGTCGGCGCCATGCGCATAGCCGACACCGACCGCATAGCCGTCACGTGCCAGCCGCAGGCATGTGGCCCGCCCGATTCCGCGCGAGCCGCCGGTCACCAGCGCCAAACCTGTTTCGTCATTCATGCCTGAGCCTCCTGTGGAGCCGATCGATGTTTACGATATGCTGATGACGACGCCCGGCTTTTAGCTGCTCGACCCGCGATGCGCCTTGAAGCATAGCTTCACGATCATGATCGAACGCGACCTTCCGCCCGGCCTGCCCGCCTTTCTGGCGGTGGCGGATGCCTGCAGCTTCACAGCAGCCGCGGTACGGCTCGGCATATCGCCGTCGGCGGTCAGCCAACAGGTGCGCGCGCTCGAACGCCATCTCGGAGCGGCACTGCTTCATCGCACCACCCGCAGCGTCAGCCTGACCGATGCAGGCGAGCGATATCGTGGCGGGATCGAGGGGGCGGTGGACACGATCCGCGAGGCCGCCCGCCACCTCGCCGACGGCGAGCCGCGTGGGCCACTCCGCCTGACGATCCCGCGCACGGCCTTCCACGAACTGCTCCGTCCAGTCCTCCCCGCGTTCCACCGCCGCTACCCGCTCGTGACGCTGGAGCTGTCGATGGAGAACACGCTGATCGACGTCGTGCGCGAGGGCTTCGATGCCGGCATCCGTTTTGGGCATCTGGTGCAGCAGGACATGGTGGCCGTCCGGCTCGGTCCCGACATGCGGATCGCCATGCTGGCCTCTCCGGCCTATCTCGACCGTCGCGGCCGTCCTGACCACCCGCGCGACCTCGCCGCGCACAGCTGCGTCGGCTTCCGCTCCGCGACCACCGGCACGATCGAGACGTGGCGCATGGCCCGCGGTGGCGAGGAGTTCCGCTTCACGCCGGCCGGTCCGTTCGTCGTCAACCAGTCCGAAATGTTGGTGCCGCTCGCCGAGGACGGGCTCGGCATCGTCGAGTTCGTCGCCGAACTGACCCGTGACGCAGTGGCAGCGAGGCGCCTTGAACCGGTGCTTCAGGACTGGAGCCGCGTGCTGCCG
This sequence comes from Sphingomonas sp. SP5, assembly GCF_058313455.1. Lineage (NCBI taxonomy): Bacteria > Pseudomonadati > Pseudomonadota > Alphaproteobacteria > Sphingomonadales > Sphingomonadaceae > Sphingomonas > Sphingomonas sp. SP5. The sequence goes on from NZ_JBZFLF010000003.1 coordinate 354,275, forward strand.
GGCTACCACCTCTATTATCCGCATCGGCACCGCGCCAGCACTGCGCTCCAGGCGCTCCGCGACATGATCGTCGCGGAGCAACGGCAACGCGGAGATAGCAGGAACGCGACCTTCGATCGGCCTCAGGGCTGAAGCGCCACCCAGAGTTCGGGAACGATGCGATAGCCGGCACCCTCGCGGATCACGTTGGCGAGCCCCGGAAATTCGGTGTGCATGCCCGCAATAAGCAGCCGGTCGGTGGCCGCCTGGTCTAGCATCCGACGACGCGTCTGGACGGCCATGGCGCCGTCGACGTCGAACACCACGCCCGCCTCGGGCTCGGGCGCCTGCACCTGAGGCAGATGGACGATGTCACCCCAGATCAGCAGCGACCGGCTTCCACCATCGAGACGGTAGCCGGTGTGGCCCGGCGTATGGCCTGGCAGCGGAACCGCAGTGATGCCCGGCAGCACCTCGCCGCCCTCGAACGTCCGCGTCCGGTCGCGGTAGGGCGCCATCGCCTTGCGCGCGCCGTCGAACCACATCTTCTGGTCCGCCGCGGCCCGGCTCGCTGTCGCATCGTCTAGCCAGTAGTCCGTCTCGCTCTTGGCGACCACGATCTCGGCGTTGGGGTAGAGCGGCGTACCGGCATCATTCGTCAGTCCAGCCGCATGATCGAGATGAAGGTGGGTGAGCAGGATCGTGCCGATGTCCGCCGGCGAGATGGATAGTGCGCGCAACGCTTCGGGCATCCACCCCATCGTCGGCCCCCATGCATCGCCCATCCCCGCATCGATCAGCACGGGTGGTCGATTTGGCGCTCGGACGAGATACATGATGTGGGTAACGCGAGGCCGGTCGCCGCAGCGCAGCGCCTTCCGCTGTAACTCCTCTGCACGCTCGACGGGCACGCGGCGGACGATGTCGGGCATCGGTGTTTCGAAGTATCCGTCACTCAAGGCCGTCACTTCCAGGTCGCCGATCGACCAGTGGACGGCACTGATAATGGGTTTGCTCTTCTCGCTCATGACGATCTCCTCGTTGATCGTCCTGCACATCGATGTTTGCCATATCGGTTACAATTAGTTACCTGGTATTCACCAGATATCTGCCGAGTAACCTGCTTGCCCGTGACACCCGCTCCATCCTTCTACGCCGACTGTCCGTCGCGTCTGCTGCTCGACGAGGTGGCTGACAAATGGTCGGTGTTGATCTTCGCGGCGCTGGCCGATGGTCCCATGCGCTTCAACGCACTCGTGCGGACACTCGACGGCATCTCCAAAAAGTCGCTGACCGCCGTGCTGCGCCGCTTGGAACGCAACGGGCTCGTTTCGCGCCACGTCAGGGCCTTGTCGCCCGTCGCGGTCGAGTACGCGATCACGCCGCTGGGCTGGTCGCTATCTGCCCCCTTCGCTGCGCTATACGATTGGACGCAGGAGCAACTGCCCTTGATTGAAGAGGCACGCAGTAGGTTTGATCGAGCGCAAAGCGATGATGCGGATGCTTAATAAAGCAGGTAAAGTCGCAATTCCTGATTACGATGTCCATGGGGTGCCTTGAAGCAGCGGTTAGCAACGCTGTTTAGAGACGCGCCGTACGATGATTGTTGATCTTTCTGACACTAATCTGCGCTCCTACAACGCGTCGTTCTGGCGTGGAATCAAACGTTCGAGGACTATCTTGATCTCGCCCCGGTCGAGTGGATCACCATCAACTGAATTATGGATGCCGATGCCCTCGATCAGGGCATCGATGGCGCGAGCAGTCAGCGGATCGAAGTGCCGCCCGAGCGCGGCGCGACTTCGATCCATCCAGCCTCGCATGATCGCCGTGGTCTTCGGGTGTCGCGCCGCATAGAGGTACAGCTCGTAGCTCAGCAGCAGCATGCGAGGGGACGACCAGAGGTTGCCGCTGATCACGTCGACTGCGGCCTCGATCGCCTCGTCCTGGCTACTTGCCACGGATAGCCGGTCCAGCGTGTCGCGAAAGCCCAGTTCCGCCACCCGCTCGAAAGCGGCGTGCAGAAGTTCGTCGAGACCGGTGAAATGGTAGGTGAGCGACCCCAACGGCACGCCGGCTTGCACGGCGACTTTCCGATGCGTCGTCCCGGCAACCCCGACGTCGGCGATTACGTCCACGGCCGCATCAATTATGCGTTGTCGTCGATCGGGATCGTATCGGCGGAGCTTCGGCTGGTCACTCATCTCATCCACCGCTTGCATCATGCGTACAGATGTACATATCGACGCCTCGGTTGTGAAGAAAGAGGTTCGAATGAGGTTGCTCGTGTGGCTGCCGCTGATCGCGGTGATGAGTGGGTGTCAGGCTCCTGCGGGCAAGCCGCCGGTCGCGGATACGAGCGTCGCTTCCGATCGGCAGCGCATCATCGTCAGCTATGATGCGACGGCACCCGAGGCAAAGCAGAGCGTGCTGGAGCAGGCACGCGCGGCCAAGCTCTCGGTAATCTACGCGCTTGACCGGATGAACATGGTCGTCGTCGGTGATATACCGGCGGCTGCGCTTCAGCCGACGATTGCTCGCTTCCGCAGCTTGCCTGGCGTCCTGTCCGTCGAGCCGGATGGCACCACGCATGTTCAGGACGGCAGCCGATGAGCGTGGTCGAGCAAGCCCGAACCGGTGCCTCCCGGCCCGTGTCGCACGGCGCGACCCGGCTCGCGACCCGCCTGGCCTTCCTCGTGGCCGGCTTTGGCATCGCGTCATGGGCGCCGCTGGTGCCGTTCGCCAAGACACGGCTCGGCGTCGACGACGGTACACTTGGCCTTCTCCTTCTGTGCATCGGCATAGGCTCGGTTGCATCGATGGCCGCTACCGGTCCGCTCAGTGCCCGGTTCGGTACCAAGCCGGTGATCCTCGTCGCCGGCTTCTTCATGGCGCTGGTGCTGCCGTTCCTGGCGATCGCGACCACGCCGGCGACATTGGCGGCCGCGCTCCTCGTCATGGGTGCGGCGCTGGGCTCGATCGATGTCGCGATGAACATCCATGCGGTGGAGGTCGAGCGTGTCGCCGGCAAGCCGCTGATGTCCGGATTCCACGGCCTGTTCAGCATCGGCGGCTTTGCCGGGGCGACGCTCATGACCTTCCTTCTTTCCGCGCAATTGTCTCCACTCGCCGCAACGCTCGCGTCATCGGCGATGATGATCGTCACGTTGCTGGTGGCATGGCCCCGCTTCCTGACCGGTCGGCAGGGCGGCAGCGACGATCCGCTCTTCGTCCTGCCCCGTGGCATCGTGCTGCTGCTCGCGATCCTCGCGTTCATCGGCTTCCTGGCAGAAGGCGCGATTCTCGACTGGAGTGCGCTGCTCATCACCGAAGCGAAACTGGTCTCCGCCAGCCAGGGTGGGCTCGGCTACATGCTCTTCGCCATCGCCATGACGGTGGGACGGCTGACCGGCGACCGGCTGGTGGCCCGGATCGGCGATCGTGCAACGCTGCTATGGGGCGGTATCGTCACCATTGCCGGCTTCGTCGTGCTGCTCGTCTCGCCGGTTACCGTTATCGCCATGGCGGGGTTCCTGCTGATCGGACTGGGCGCGTCGAACATCGTACCGGTCTTGTTCCGCAAGGCGGGCACGCAGAAGGTGATGCCGACGGCCCTCGCGGTCGGCGCCATCACGACGCTCGGCTATGCCGGCATCCTGGCGGGACCCGCGGCGATCGGCTTCGTCTCGCATCTGGTCGGGCTGCACACTGCCTTCTGGATGCTCGTGGCACTGCTATGCCTCGTTCCGCTCAGCGCACGATTGGTTACCGCCTCACAGGATGGAAAGGACGTCGCATGACCGACGCTACGAACGATGCCGGCGTGAACCGCCGAACGATGCTGGGTGGCGCCGTTGCGACTGCCGTCATGCCAACGATCAGTAGCGCGCAACCTGCCAGGAAAGTGACGGCATTCGGTCGGCACGACGGCGTGTGGCTGAACGAACCGAAGCGTTGGAACGCGACCGCCGATGGGATCGAGCTGACCACCGACAAGGGAACCGATTTCTGGCGTGAGACGCATTACGGCTTCACGCGCGACAGCGGGCACTTTCTGGGTTTCCCCACGGGCGCCGCCTTCACCGCGCAGGTGCGCGTCCGCGGCAACTATCAGAAGCTCTACGACCAGGCGGGAATCATGGTGCGCGTCGATGAGAAACGCTGGGTGAAGGCCGGCATTGAACTCTCGGACGGCCGCGCCATGCTGTCGAGCGTGCTGACCGATGGTCGCTCAGACTGGGCGACCGGTCCCTATGAGCATGACGCAAAGGACTTCTGGATGCGTGCGACCGTCGCCAAGGGCGTGCTTCGCCTCCAGGTATCGGCCGATGGTAAGCTGTGGCCGCTCAGCCGGCTCGCTCCCTTCCCGGTCGCGCCATCGTATCTCGTGGGGCCGATGGCCTGTACCCCGGAACGCGAGGGCCTCAGCGTGCGCTTCTCCGATCTTCGCATCACCGCGCCGCTCGGCAAGGATCTGCACGATCTGAGTTGATCCGCCGGCGCTTCAAGGACCTGCCATGTCGACCGACCTGCCCGACTATGCCGCGCGCGACGCGGCGATTGCAATCAACACGTACACCACCGTTCTGCGGCGCCCCCAGGTGCCGCATGAGCTGTTCGCCACCTACTGGCGCGACGTACATGGGCCGCTCGGCTCACGCGTGCCCGGTCTGGCTTGGTACGTCCAATATCATCTCGATCGCGAGCAGGACGCGCACCTCTGGCCGGTGCAGGAGGGGATCGAGCCGTTCGCGGACTATGTCCTCGATGGCGGCGTCGAGATCGGCTTCGCCAGTGCCGAGGATCAGGCGACCTTCAACGAGGCCTCCTCGATCCTCTTCTCCGACGAGCAGAACATGTTTGCGGCAACCGTCGCCTACGCACTTCCTAACGGATCGCGGACGCTGGTCGACCGGATCGCCGAGCCCAGCCCGAACGGCACCGACGCTTTCGATCGCATGCACGTACATTTCGGGATCGGCGACACCAATCCGGACGCCTTTGCCCGCTTCATGACGGAGCTGGCGAAGACGCTGGCCAGCGATCCCGCGCTCCTGCGCGTTCGGCTGCATCTGCCCGAGCGGTACGACAACGCTGAGCCCGCGCCACCAGCGCCTGACGTCGCGCACGAGGTGCCGCCGGAGCGGGAGCTGATCGCCGTCCTCGATCTCACGTTCGAGACACCGCTGGCGCGGCGTCGCTTTTTCGGCAGCGACCGGTTCCTGGACACGGTTGCAGGCCAGAAGGCGCATATCGGCCGGGTTACCGCCTTCGCGGTCAGCGGCATGTACACCTATGTCCGGGACAAGCGTCTCACCACCGCCGGTCTGCGCGGCAGCCGTCCTGCGCAGCTGATCGAGCAATTGGGAGCGGTGAACCAAGTAGCAGACGACGTTCGGCATCTTTTCCTGACCGGTATGTCGGTCGCGCCTGGGTCCCCTGTCACCTAGCTTTACAGCGTGGAATACCTGTCCGCTACGCGTCGGCGCCGGCTGAACGAGGACGTACGTATCATAGCCTTGCCTACGATGAAACATTGTATCATGCCGTCGCGGACGTTAAGTCTTTCCTTCAGTCTGGGGAGACCTCATGTTTTTCAGCAACGTGCGCGCGCCAGCGCGATTTTGCCTGACCGTTGCATTGCTGGCAGGCTCAGCGACGGCGCAAACGCAGGATGCAACACGCATCGGCCGTAGCGCCGTGCCAAAAGCGCCCGCGTTTCAGGAGCTCTACGACTTCGATGCCGCAGCGAAGCCGCTCAGCGACGCGACCTTCCCGTATGAGAGCCGCCTACACCGCGCCCATGTCGTGATGCTGGCGGAGCGGGGCATCGTCACGCGCACCGATGCCGCCGCCATCCTGCGCGGCCTGGATCAGGTGGACGCGCGGGCGAAGACGGACGCGGAACTGCGTACCTACCTTCCCTACGAAGCCGCGCTCATTAAGACGATCGGGCCCGTCGCAGGACGCATGCATACCGGTCGTAGCCGTAACGACCTCGCCAACACCGTCAATCGCATGTTTTACCGCGACCAGATCAACCGCACGGTTCAGGCACTGATCGACCTGCGTACCGCCGTGGTGAACAAAGCGGCGGACAATCTCGACACGGTGATGGTGGTCTACACCCATCGCAAGGAGGCACAGCCGATAACGCTCGGCCACTATCTGATGGCGATCTCTGAGAGCGTGGGAAAGAGCATCGACCGCTACGAGGAGCTGTATGTGCGCATGAATCAGAGCCCGCTCGGTGCCGCAGCGTCGGCGGGGACAGGCTGGCCGCTCGATCGCGAGCGCACCGCAGCGCTGCTCGGGTTCGACGGCCTCGTCATCGATACAATCGAGGGCACGGCCGGCTGGGACCACATCGCCGAATTTGCCTCCGACAACGCGATCTATCTCAGCGGTCTGTCGCGGCTCGGGTCAGAGATCCAGCTGTGGACCACCGACGAATATCGCTCGGCAGAGCTCGACCCGGCGTTCGCGGGCACGAGCAGCATTATGCCGCAGAAGAAGAACCCGGACTCGATCGAGCGTAGCCGCGCGATCGCGTCGAACGCGGTTGGGCAACTCGTGTCGATCCTGACCTCGTTGAACTCGATTGAATATCAGCACAGCGTCTCGCGCGTGCCGCTGGAGCCGCGCTCGATCGACGCGATGATCGCCGCCACCCACGCGATGACCGGCGTGGTAGGCACGCTGCACCCCAACAAGCCGCAGATGCTGCGCTACGCCGCACAAAACTTCTCCACCATGACCGACCTAGCCGACGCGCTGGTGCGCGAGAGTGGGATCGATTTCCGCGAGGCGCACGAGGTGATCGCACGCGTGGTCAACGCCGCGATCGACCGGAACAAGACAGCCGACCAGATCACCGTGGGCATGATCCAGACGGCGGCCAAGGCGCAACTAGGCCACACGCTGCCTATCTCCGCCGCGGCGGTGCACGAGGCGCTCGACCCAATCCGCAACGTCGCCCGTCGTAATGGCATCGGGGGGCCTGCGTCGTCGTCGGTGGCGAAGATGATCGCCGACACCCGTGGCGAGTTGGTAAGCGAACAGACTAGGCTGACGGAGCGCCAGCGAAAGATCGACGCGGCTTCCCGGATGCTCGATCAGGCGGTTGCGGGCATGCTCACCGGGTAAGCCGACCCAACCGGCGTAGAAGTGAAGCGGCCGCGGCGGCTGCTCTGCTTCTACGCAGGGCTGCCCGCCTCGACGATATTGATCCGGTCAGAAGCTCACCCCCGCCCGGACAAACACCGATCGACCGTTGAAGCCGAACGGCGAGATCGCGTTGTAGGGCTGTGTCCCGGCATTGTCCGATCCATTGGTGCCGGCCGCGACGCTGGCGACCGTCGAGGCGATGTTCCTGTCCGGATAGACGTCGAACAGGTTCTGCGCGCCCGCACTCAGCCGCAGGACCGGCGTCGCCTGCCACGCCAGCTCGATGTCAGTCAGCACCTTGGCACCGAACGTCTGCACGATGTCCGAGTTGGCGGCGTTGGTCGGCGACGTGACCAGCCGCGTGTCGTAGCCGGGGGTCAGCACCGCGATGCGCGCGGGCGTGACGTTGGTGAGCGCGACCGTCGATACCTCGCCGTAGCGCGTGTTGGTGAGCGAGATCGAGAACGGCCCACGTGCATAGTTCAGGTCGAGCGTCACCTTGTCGCGCGGCAGGCTGTCCGAAAAGCGGAGCTGCTGCGTTAGGTCGAACAGTGCGGTGGTGATGCCGAGTGCCGCGAGCGGCGCCGGCGTGCCTGCGATCCGGTCGAACTTCGTCTTGTTGTAATTGCCCGCCAGCGTCGCTGTAAGCGAGCTGCCGTCGCCGAAACGATGCCGCGCGTTGATGACCAGATCAACGCCGCGCGTCGTGGTGTCGACCGCGTTGGTGATGAAGCTGAGCGCACTGAACCCCGCCTGTCCGTTCGCGGCGAGATAGTTGGTGATGCGCGCATCCTGGAAGGTGGAGGAGATGGCGATGCGATCGCGCACCTTGATCTGATAGGCATCGAGCGTGGCGGTGATCCCGCCCTGCTTGAAGACGAGCCCGGCTGAGACGTTGCGCGATTCTTCCGGCTTCAGGTCGGTCGCGCCGGCGAGCCGCGCGGCCGCGCTGCTGACCGCCGCAACGCGTGTGATCGCCTGCTGCCCGCCCGCCAGGATCAACGTGTTGGACGCGTTGTAACCCGATTGCGCCAAGGCGGGCGCGCGAAAGCCGGTGTTGTACGACGCGCGTGCCGCCAAGCCGCCGAACAGCTCGGCGCGCCCCGCAACCTTGAAGTTGGTGGTGGTGCCGAAATCCGAATAGTTCTCGTGCCGCACCGCTGCATCGAGCAGCAGCCGGTCGAAGATGGTCTTCTGCGCCTCTGCGTAGACTGCCCAATTGTGTCGGTTGATCGACGCGCGGTCGTCGAGCCCGTTGCTTGGACCCGGCTGCGCACCCACGATCGCGGGCCTGCCGGCGTTGGGGCCGTCGAGGATCGGCACGCCGCCGTTCAGATAGCCCGCCGGACTGCCCGAGAAGAGGCGATAGGTCTCCTCGCGATATTCGACACCCGCCGCCAGCTTCAATGGATCACCGCCGCCCAGCGCGACCTCGCGGGTCAGGTCGAGGTTGTTGGTCCACTGGTAGAAATCGGATCCCAGCCGGTAGAAGCGGCGCGGCGTCGCCAGCCCGTAGGACACGTTGACGCTGTTGTCGTAGAAGAGGTCCTGCGTATTGAGGCCGTAGACGCTCGACAGGTCCCAGCCGAAGCCGGCAAGGTTGCTGCCGCGCAGGCCGAGCGCGACAGACAGATTCTCGATCCGAGAGTCGAGCGTAGGTCGGTAGCCGTCGGGATTGATCGCGCGGATCGTCTCGTCCTGGCCGGCGCGACGGAAGAAATACTCGATGTCACCGTCGAGGCGATTGTAGCCGCCGAACGAGTAGACCTCGACGCTGTCCGACGCGGGTGCGACGAAATTGTAGAACAGCTGCTTGTTGGTGTTCGGTTGGTCACCGAAGCGGAACACGTTGCGGTCGATCGTCGCCTCGCGCGGGTCGAGCGTGCCGTTCGATGGGGTCAGACCCGTGCCCGAGCCGTAATTGCCCGAGATCGCGACCGGGCGCCCCGCGGCGTTGGTGCCGAAATACTGCTGTCGCGTGTCGGGCCGCGAGCGGTCGGTACCCTGATGCTTCTGGATTGACGCGGTTAGTCGGAAAACGCCGTCCTCGCCGACGCGGACGCCGGACGAGACGCTGGCCTCGTAGGTTTCGCCGTCCCCTTCCGTCGTGGTGCCGAACGTCGCCTGCGCGCGCGTGCCGACCGAGCGATCGAGGATCAGGTTGATGACACCTGAAATTGCGTCCGACCCGTATTGCGCCGATGCGCCGTCGCGCAGCACCTCCGCGCGTGCGAGCGCGAACGACGGGATCGCGTTGAAGTCGACCGACACGTCGCCGCGTCCGACGCCGTTGCTGGCGTTCAGATCGCTCGAAGTGTGGCGTCGCTTGCCGTTGACCAGCACCAGCACCTCGCCGGGGCCGAGCCCACGCAGCGACGGTGGCTGGAGATAGTCGCCCACGCCCGAGCCTAGCGGGCGCGGGATGTTGAAGCTCGGCACCTGAACCTTCAACTGCTGGAGCAGGTCGACGCGCCCGCTCTGCTGCAACTGCTCGCGCGAGATCGCGTCGACGGGCGTCGGCGACTGGGTGGCGGTGCGACCGCCGAAGCGGCTGCCGGTGACGACGATGTCGCTGCCGTCCTCCTGCTGCGTTTGATCGGTCGTAGCATCGCCGAGCCCAGGCGATTTCCCTTGTACCTGGGCGAGCGCCGGCGTTGCGATCGTTATGACTGCGCCGGCCGCGGCTGCGCGCAGCCGTGCCTTGATTGAAATCAGCACGTACTAACCCCTCGTAAGCGGCTCCTCCCGAGCCGCGTTACGATGTCACCTACGCAGGAGATCGCCAACGCTCAAGGGATACGTTATCTCATAGCATGCAATTCTATTGGTAGGTCATGATCCATGCCGATCCAAACAAGAAAAACGACCGGTTTTCTGGCAATAGCAATTTCTGCCTCGACGACGCTCCATTCAGATCGGAAAACCCGTTGCGGAAACCACCGACACATTGCAGGGTGGTGAATATCTTTTCTGGCGGGGTAATGATGCTCATCGGATATGTGAGGGTGTCTAAGGCTGACGGATCGCAGACGCTGGCGCCGCAGCGCGATGCACTGCTCGCCGCTGGCGTCGATGCCTCACGTATCTATGAGGATCTCGCTTCGGGCCGCCACGATGCGCGTCCTGGCCTGACTGCCTGCCTCAAGGCGTTGCAGCCTGGCAATACACTGGTCCTCTGGAAACTGGATCGTCTTGGGCGCGACCTCCGGCATCTGGTCATCACCGCCGAGGCGCTGCGCGAGCGTGGCATCGGGTTGAAGGTGCTGACGGGTGCCGGCGCGCAGATCGACACCACTACCGCCAACGGCCGCCTCGCATTCGGCATCTTCGCAGCCTTCGCCGAGTTCGAACGTGAGTTGATAGCCGAGCGCACACAGGCGGGCCTTGCTGCGGCACGCGCCCGGGGGCGGATGGGTGGACGACCTCGCAAGATGGATAAGGCGACGCTGGCGATGGCCATGGCCGCAATGGCCGATCGCAATGCGGTCGCGGCCGACGTTGCGCGCCGCCTCGGGATGACGACGACGACGCTCTATATGTATGTGAACGGTGACGGCACGCCCAAGGCGCCGGGCCAAGCGCTGCTTGACGGCGTGCCGTACCGCAAAGAACGACTGCGCGCCGCGTGATGAACCGGGCGGTGCTTCAACGATCAGACATATCGCCGAACAGGCGAGACGATCACGTCATGTTCGATCGAACGGGCCGAGATCGCAGCCGGGGTCAGGGCTGCCGGAACGCAGACACCGCGGCGCGGCTTGCCGGTCAGCCTTTGAGGTCGTGCCAGGATCATCAGGTTCATCACTGCCGCGCCGATCAGGAACTCTTCTTCCGCTCCGCGGATGCCGCGCAGGTGAAGCCGTCTCATGCCATGCTTGCCTTTGGCGTCGGCGAAGAACCGTTCGACCCCGCGCCGCAACCGCATCGACCGTTTGTAAAGCCCGGTTTCCACCTCGGCTCTGGCAAGATCACGAACATCCTCTTCGTCCAGTCGGACAAGGGTACGACGCCGCGCCTTGGTGCATTTCTTCCGAAGCACGCACGTCTCGCAGTCCCGAACGTCGGCGGCATAGCGATGCACTCCGGTGGGCGAATGGAAGGCGTGGTGCCGGAGCGTCTTGCCGGTCGGGCAAGTAAAGCTGTCAGTGCCACGATCATAGCTAAAGGCCGTTCGCGGCAGCTTGCCCTTGGTCTGCTGCGTCCGGTCGATTACGGGGATGTGCGGGGTTGCGCCGTGATCCCGAACGAAGCCGAGGAAGCCGGCGCTGCCGTAGGCCTTATCGGCAGCAACCCGCTTGGGGTGGAAATCGAACCGATCGGCCGACCTCTCGAGCATGACGCGGCCGGCATCGACCTCCTCCGCGAAACGAGCCGGCGTCGCCTCGACATCAAGCGCAACGCCACTCGGGGTGTCGACCAGCGCGTTGAGGGCATAGCCAAACCGGCCCCGCACCGTTCGCGCCGACCAGGCCGCGGCAGGATCCGTTCGAGAGACGCCTTGGCAGCTCTTCGAGCGCGCCATTTCCCAGACGGCATCTCCTTTGTCTTGCACCCATTCCCGAACCGCGCGCGATGCGTTGGCGACATACGGCAGGTAGCCAGGAATGGTCTTACGCTGCCAGCTTGCATCAGCCGCTATGAACGACGCGTCGATCGCGGCGTCTTTTCCTCCGACCAGCCCTGCGCTGATGCAGCGTCGGACCGTGCTCTCGAACAGGACCCGGAATGCGCCGGCGTCGCGGAAGCGGCCATGCCGGTTCTTGCTGAACGTCGAGTGGTGCGGAACCCTGTCTCCTGGCGAGAGACGACAGAACCAGCGGTAGGCCAGATTGTAGCTCAGCTCCTCGCACAGGCGCCGGTCGGACGTGATGGCGTAGATGCGGCCGATCAGGGTCATGCGGATGAGGAGTTCGGGATCGACAGATGGTCGCCCCCGCGCGCTGTAGTGACCAACCAGTGCTTGCCTCAACTCGCTCGTATCGAGACATCGGTCGATGCGACGCAGCAGGTGGTCTGCGGGCAACATGGCTTCTATGGTGCGGCGGGATGCCCCTCCCCGCCCACCGCGACAGGCTGGTCCCATCATGGCGGCGCTCCTTTCGGCAGGGGTGAAACGAAGGAGCGACCCGGCATGTCCGGTATTTTTCAACAGGCCCGGACGGTTTTGACACCAAGCCGCTATTGCCAAGCCGGCACAACGATCAGCACTGCCGCTGTTTGGGTTCGCAGTCCTCGCTTGGCGAAGCGAGTTGTCGCCCCACGATGGAACCGGCTAGGCTGATGCTGGCACGGCGATCATGACCGCTCGCCCTTGTATAAGCGGAACCCATGACGAACGCCGTTCCATCGATCGATCCCCATATCGGCGCAGAGAGCATCACAGGTGCGGAAATCCTTTCGAAGGATTGGACGGGCACGTCGGTCGGGCCGATTAACACTTGGCCTGCGTCGCTGAAGACGACGTTGGCAATAATGCTCGCCTGTCCGACGCCGATGTTCCTGGCGTGGGGCGACGATCTCCTGTGCTTTTACAACGACGCCTACCGTCCGATCCTCGGCTACCGTCTCGCCACCGCGCTGGGCACGCCCTTCAAGGTGGTCTGGGCGAGCATCTGGAGCGATATTGAGCCGTTGGTCATTACAACGCTCGCTGGCGAGAGCCGCAAGATGACGGACATGCCCCTCGACCTGAGCCGTGAGGGCGTGCCTGAACGGAGCTGGTGGACCTTCACCTACTCACCGGCTTACGATGATGCGGGACAGGTAGCAGGTCTGTTCTGCGTCACCAACGAGCAGACCAACCGGGTCCAGATGGAGGAGCGCCATCAGACCCTAGCCGCCGAAGTCATCGAGCAGCGCGAGGAGCTGGCACGCGCTGAAGAACAGCTGCGACAGGCACAGAAGCTCGAAGCGATCGGTCGATTGACAGGCGGTGTCGCACACGACTTCAATAATCTGCTAACCGTCATCCGCGGTTCTGTCGATCTGTTGCGCAGGCCCGGTATCGCCGATGACAAACGCGCACGCTACATCGACGCGATCGGCGACACCGCCGACCGCGCCGCCAAGCTGACCGGCCAACTTCTTGCCTTCTCACGCCGACAGGCTCTGACGCCCGAACTGTTCGACCTTGGTGCCTGTATCGACAACGTGTCCGATATGATCGGCACGCTCATCGGATCGCGCATCGTTCTGGAAACACACACCCCCGACCAGACCATTCATACCCTGGCGGATCGGGCGCAATTCGAGAATGCGATCGTCAACCTTGCCGTGAATGCACGCGACGCAATGGACGGTGAGGGAATGCTGACTATCGCGGCCGGTGCTGTGTCGGGCATACCAGCGATCCGGTCTCACGTGCCGGTCGTCGGCGATTTCATCGCGGTCACCGTCACCGATACCGGCACCGGCATCGACCCCGCACAGATCAACCGTATCTACGAGCCCTTTTTTACCACCAAGGGTGTCGGCGAGGGCACAGGCCTTGGCCTTTCGCAGGTCATCGGCTTCGCGAAGCAATCGGGCGGAGATATTAGCGTCGAGAGCGTCGTTGGACAGGGCACGACCTTCACCCTCTATCTGCCCCGCGCCTATACCGACGAAGCGGGGATGGAGAATGAGGCGGCGGTTGAGGCCCCGATCAGCGGGGAAGGGTATTGCGTTCTCGTCGTAGAGGACAATCCGCAGGTCGGCGAATTTGCGACCCAGGCGCTCAAAGAGCTGGGGTACGACAGCATCCTCGCAACAGACGCGGAAAAAGCGCTAGCGGCATTGGAGGAGGGCTGCGACCGTTTTCACATCGTGTTCTCCGATGTGGTGATGCCCGGCATGAACGGCATCGATCTTGGAAACAAAATACGGCGGTCGTATCCCGGTGTACCAATCGTTCTCACCAGCGGATACAGTCACGTGCTGGCGAGGAATGGCAAGCACGGCTTCGAATTGTTGCACAAACCCTATTCGGTCGAGCAGCTGTCACGCGTTCTTCATAAGGCGATCGGCTGGCAAAAGGGGACAATGGCAAAGGCGACGCCCGCCGGCTGATCGGGATCGTTCGTCATGCCGAGGCTTACAGCTGACTGTTTGAAGCTAGAAAACTAGTAGGAAGTTCGAGGTGCACTGGTGTTAAAACCGAACGGTTGTGACACTGTCTGCGACTGATCCAATAGTAGAGCTCAGAGTAACCAACCCCCATCAACAGATATTGCCGCGCCGGTGACGAACGCGCCCAGATCAGCGCTCATCCAAAGCGCGGCATCGACAATTTCATCCGGTTTGCCCAACCGTTCACGCCGATCGCAGCAGCGGCGTAGCCGAGCTGGATAACCGCCCTATGACCCGATTCCGGTTCACGTTCGTATTAGACCCTTGAGCAGGAGAAAAAATGTGCTGTTTCACACCATGGTCGGATCGAACGACATTGAACGGTCCAAGCGCTTCTACGACACGGTGCTCGGCACCTTGGGTGTAGGGGAAGGGACGCGGAACATCGCCGACAGCGGCCATACCCGTCTGATCTACAATAATGGCAACGGAACCAACTTCATCATCAGCCAGCCGATCAATGACGAACCGGCAAGCGTCGCCAACGGCAGCACCGTCGCCTTTTCCTGCGACTCGCCCGAGCAGGTAAAGAAGCTTCACGATTCAGCCGTTACCGCTGGCGGCACTTCGATCGAAGCTCCGCCTGGACCGCGCGAAACTGCCTCGATGGGAACTATCGAATTGGCCTATTTTCGCGATCCCGACGGCAACAAGCTGTGCGGAATCCATTTTCCAAAATAGACGCAACCGCCGGACGATGGCCTGAACGCGCCGCCCGTCTTTGATGTGGACGGGCAAAACCAGATTATCGGGAACAGTCTTACCGTTTCCGACCGGATTAGAGCCAGCGCGAGTAGAACGAGCTTATCCTCGGAGCGACGTTCCAAAGAAATTTGCGATCTCATGTGGCGACATCGGCGTTCAGGCGTTTGGAGCGTAACGACCCGGTCAGCAATGCAGGCCGGGCGCATCTCCAGCGAAAGAAACCTCATGGCCGACGCGATCTCCCATTCCGCGATCCGTTACACGCCGGCTATCGAAAAGCCGGAGCCCGATGAGGGGGAAACCATCAAGGGCCTGAACGAGCAGTTCCATCTCATTCAGGAGCAGACTGCCAAGGATTATGGTTCGGCCGTGCGTGGTGTCCATGCCAAGGCGCACGCGATCGTGAAGGGCCGGATCGAAGTTCTGCCCGGGTTGACGGCACCGCTGGCGCAAGGGCTTTTCGCCACGTCGGGCTCCTACGATGTGTTGATGCGGTTCTCGACGTTGCCGGGCGATATCCTTGACGACAGCATCAGCGTACCGCGCGGCGTAGCGATCAAACTGTTCGACGTTTCTGGCGACCGCCTGCCGGGTTCCGAGACGGACAGCACGCAGGATTTCGTTCTCGTCAACGGCCCTGCCTTTGCCGCCCCCACGCCCAAGGCGTTCCTTGCCAATCTGAAGATGCTGGCCAAGACCACCGATACGGGCGAGGGTCTGAAGAAGGCACTGTCAGCGACGTTGCAGGTGGTTGACGCCGCACTGGAAACGATCGGGGTCCAGAGCCCTACGGTCCAGACGCTGGGTGGTGCGCCGAACACTCACCCGTTGGGCGAAACCTATTATACGCAGGTGCCGTTTCGCTACGGCGACTATATCGCCAAGCTCTCGCTGGCACCGGTGTCGTCAAACATGACGGCACTGACGGGTGACAAGGTCGAAACCTCGGGTCGCCCCGACGCCCTACGCGAGGATCTGGGAGAGGTGCTGATCGAGCAGGACAGCGTTTGGGAGCTGCGGGTCCAGCTTTGCACGGACCTGGAAGAGATGCCGATCGAGGATGCTTCGGTCGTCTGGGACGAGAAGAAAAGCCCGTTTGTCCCGATTGCCCGACTTACCGTTCCTGCGCAGATCAGCTGGGAGCATGGGACCAGCGACGGTCAGGACAAGGCGATTGCGTTCAGCCCATGGCACGGCCTTGCTGCGCATCAGCCGATCGGGGGCGTCAATCGGGCGCGCAAGCCGACCTATGAAGCGTCCGCAAAATTTCGCGGCGAATTTAATGGGTGCCCGATGCACGAGCCGCGTTCGCTCGGTGATGTTCCCGCAAAGGCCATGACGATCGACTGAAACGTGCGGGAGAACAGCGCTCCCCCGCCGCCCTCGGCACTTGCCGGCATCTTGTGCCGAGGGCTTCACTCTCCTGTGTTCGCGTGAGGGGGCAATGGCACAAACGTCAGAGCGTTCGTCAGATTGTTTTTCTACACAAAGCGCTACGACGGTCACATCGATGCGATCGATCTCAGCTTCTCCCTCCGACACATCGCTCTCAGCGAAGGCCGCTTTGGTTCTGACGCAATCGACCGTCAGCGAAGCGCGTCTGCATCTGATCGACCAGTTGGCCCGAACAGGTCAGGGGGAGCAGGATGCGTTCCGCACTCTGTACGTTCTGACTTCGGCCAAGCTGTTTGGCATATGTCTTCGCATTTGCTGGGACCGCGCCGCTGCCGAAGACGTGCTGCACGATGTCTACATGATCGTCTGGAAGCGCGCTGGAACGTATGAGCCGTGTCTCGGCAGTCCGATCAGCTGGCTGGCGACCATCGCTCGAAACCGTGCAATCGACTGGCGCCGCAGTCAGACAAGACAGGCTGCCGTGCCGCTCGACGACGCACCCGACTTGCCTGACCCAACGGTTGATGCCGAAGCGGGAATGCTGCTCGATGAAGCATCGCGGGGGGTTTTCGCCTGCCTCGCCGCGCTGGAAAGTCATCAGGGTAACGCGATCCGGAACGCGTTTTTCCATGGATTTACCTATGCGGAGCTTGCCGAACGCAATTGTGTGCCGATTGGCACGATGAAGAGCTGGATACGCCGCGGTCTACGACAGATGCGCCACAATCTCGAAGTAGCGGGTCATTAGGCGACAGCGGCTTTAAAGCCGGCGCATAACCCTCCGCTCGCAATGCACAAACCTTTGCGTCCAAACTTAACGGTTGTGACACTGGGCTCGTACAATGATCCTTCTCAGAATACGCGAAACCTCGGTTTCGAGAAACCGTTAGCTTCGCCTCTTCACCATCGCTTTTGAGAGCGTCGGCCGTCGCAATTTCTGTCGGAAGAGCCGATTCGACGTCAGGCCAGTTGATCAGAGCCTTTGTGATCCGTGTCGGCTGCCATACGGCGCATGGCAGCGATCACGTCACCATGATGGATGGGCTTGGAATAGAACTCCGCGCGGACCGGCAGGTCGAGGTCGGCCTTGGCGAAGGTGGCGGCGGTCAGGATGATCTCGATCGGCGGCCATCGATTGCGGATCGCAGCGGCGATCTCGATCCCCTTCACGCCCCTTGGCATGTCGAGGTCTATATAGACGATCCGGATGTCCGTGCGGGTTTCGAGAATATCGATCGCCTCATCGACGCTGGTCGCCTCGACGGGAATGAAACCCGCCCGCTCGACCATATCGGCGACCTCGATGCGGAGCACCGGCTGATCCTCGATGATGAGAACAGGCAAAGGCCCGATCGGTTGTGACTGACCCATGACGTGGCTGATCGACTTAACCTTGGATGATCTGGTGGAGCGGTGCGCTCATATCTGCTGTCAGCCCCTCGATATCATAGTGAAGCTTAACGCCCCCCGACCCGGTCAGACCCATGCGGATGATGCGTGATCCGAAACCACGGTGGGATGGTTCAACCGCCGGTGGACCGCCTCGTTCCGCCCAACGCATGTCGAGGATCTCGACGTCGTCGCTTCGAGATATCGTCCAACTCAGCGTGACGCGGCCGTCGGGCACGCTCAGCGCACCGTGCTTGGCGGCATTAGTCGACAGCTCATGCAGTAGCAGCGACAATGACATGGCGGTGCGCGAGCCGATCCTGACCTCCGGTCCCGAGATGGTGATGCGAGCGGTGTCGAAGGACGCCAGTGCCGCCTCGGCGATCTGTCGGAAGCCCGCCGCGGACCAGGATCGCGCCAGCAGTACATCGTGCGCCGATGCCAGCGCCTTCATCCGGTTGCCGAACTCGGTCGCTGCGGCATCGCTGGCGGTACGCGCCAGCGTCGCATTGGCGATCGCCTGCACCACGCTGAGCGTATTCTTGACCCGGTGCGCCAGCTCGCCGTTGAGCAGCGCCTCCTGCGCCCGAGCCCGGCGCTGTTCGATCGCGACATGGACGCGGTAGGCGACGTCGCGGACGAACTGCACCTCGTCACTGGTCCAGTCACGGGGCGAGGCGGTGCTGACATAGACCATCGCCACGCAGACGCCCTGCTGCATCATGGGAATATTGACGAAGGCGCGCGCGCCGCGCGCCTCCATCGCAGCGGCTTGGTGGCGGGTGCGGGCATCGGAGCGACAGTCGCGAACGACAACCGTCTCTCCGGCTTTCAGATCATCAATGAACGAACCATAGTCGCGAAGGCGTAGCGTTCCGCTGAGGCTGAGGGCAGGTTCCGCTGTCCAATCGCGCTCGACCGTAATCGTTTCAACCACGGGGTCGATGTCGCCATAACCGACGAGCTCGACGCCCAGCGCCTCCCCAAGCACGGCACTCGCCAACGGGCCCAGATCCTCGGTTGATTCCTCGTCCAGTAAACGGTCACTGAGGCGGATCAGGGCCGCCTGTCGCCGTTCGCGCAGCACACGGTCGGTGACTTCGGTGAAGATGATCGTGAAATGATCGTCTCCGGCGTGCTGCATTACCCCGTCATACCAGCGGCCGAGCGTCCCGACCTGGCGCGTGAAACGGACGGGTTCGCCCGTTTCGACCGCAGTCACAGGTTCGAAAACCCACGCGTCTTCGATGCCAGGAAAGACCTCCCGGATCGTCCGCCCGACCGCGCAACCCCGCTCGATGTCGACAAGGTCGTACCAGGCATTGTTGACCTCATCATATCGCCAGTCGACGACCCGGCCTGTCTCGTCGCGGACAAGCTCGCCGAGGATGAAGCCTTCGCGCAGCGTCTCGAAAATGGTGCGCCACTTCGCCTCGTTGCGGGCGACGGCGTCCTCGGTTCGGCGACGCTCGGTCGTGTCGGCGATGAGCATAGCGACACGACCATCGGCGACGGGAAACAGGTGGGCGTCGTACCAGCGTCCGAGCGGCTTCGCCTCGCCTTCAAACCGCACCGGCTCACCAGTCTTGGCGACATGTCCATAGGCATCATGCCAATGCTGCTCGATGCCGGGTGCGACCTCGTTGGCCCAGCGTCCCACGGCATCGCTCAGTCCCGTGTGACGCTCGAACGCAGGATTGGCTTCGACGACCCGGTGATCCACCGGTGCGCCGGTCGCATCGAACTTGACCTCGCTGATGCAGAAGCCGGCATCGATGTTCTCGAAGATGGCCCTGTACCGTGCTTCGCTGGCCCGCAGGTCAGCGATCGCGGCGTCACGCTGTCGTTCGACCAGCACCCGGCCGGTTGTCTCGAGCGTCACGTTCAGCAGGCCGGCGACACGCCCCTGCTCATTATGGATCGGCGAATAGGAGAACGACCACCACGTGTCCTCCGCATAGCCGTTGCGGGTCATCAGCAGCGGCAAGTCCTCGAATGTGCATGTCTCGCCCGCAAACGTACGCTCGACCAGCGGCTCGATCTCGGGCCAGACCTCTGCGAAAGGCTTGCCAAGCGCCTGCGGGTGGCGGCTCCCCAGGATCGGCGCATAGGCATCGTTGTAGAGCAGGGTGCGGTCCTTGCCCCAGACGATGCACATCGCATGGCCAGACCCCAGCATCATGTCGACCGCCGTGCGCAGGCTCTGCGGCCAATGGTCGACGGGACCAAGCGGTGTCGAGGCCCAGTCGGTGGCTCGGGTAAGGTCTGGCATCAGAGAAGGCGTATCGACGAGGTACGGGCTTTTCGCATCTGATCCGTGGGTCGTCACGCTGGCCGTTATCCATGCTCGGCATGGCCCCGTGCCATCCTGTCACTCCAGATTAATGGCCATTCCGATCAAAACCAAGGTTTTGGCGTGGCCGGTGCGCCAGCGTCGTTTGACGACGCTGGCCGACATGCGCCTCGTTACCGCCGCGTCTGCCAAGTGATCGATTTACGGAACACGCGGGACAACTGCTCGATCGAGTAGGGTTTGTGCAGCAGTTCGAAACCATGGCGGCCATTCTGCGCAAGCACATGACTATAGCCGCTGGTCAGGATGACGGGCAGCCTCGGATGGCGGCGGCGCACCTCTTGCGCCAGTTCCAGGCCCGACATGCCGGGCATCACAACGTCGGAGAAGACGATGTGGAAACGGCTGCAATCCTTCTCCAGTTCGGCCAGCGCCTCATCGGCGTTGAGCGCCAGGATCGTGTCGTAACCCAGTTCGCGCAGCGCCTGCGTCGCGAACTCGCCGACGCTGCTGTTGTCCTCGACTACCAGCACGCATACGCCGTCGCCCGTGACGGCGACGGGTTCGTCCTCTTCCACCGCCGCGCGACTGCCATCGACCGCGACACGGGGCAGGTAGAGGGTGAAGGTGGTGCCGCCGTGCTCGCCGCTTTCGACCCGAATGTCTCCGTCCGACTGCTTGGCAAAGCCGATCACCTGGGAAAGACCCAGGCCCGTGCCCTTGCCGACGCCTTTGGTGGTGAAGAACGGCTCGAAAATGCGCGCCACGTTCTCGGGCGAAATACCGCTCCCGGTGTCGCTGATCGTCACCGCGACAAAGTCGCCGGCGATTGGCGGATGCAGCCGGATCTCCGGAATACCCGACACAGGACCGACGACGATGGTGAGATCGCCCTCGCCATCCATCGCGTCGCGCGCGTTGATGCTCATGTTGATGATGGCGGTATCGAACTGCCCCTTGTCGGCGAGGACGTAGCAGGGTTCTTCGGGCACGACCGTGTTGATGACGATGCGCGAGCCGGTGAGCGTCCGGACCATCGATACCAGGTCAGCGATACTCTGACCGCAGTCGAACGTCTCGGGTTTGAGGGCCTGCCTTCGCGCGAAGGCGAGCAGCTGTCCCGTCAGTTTGGCCGCGCGGTCCGCGGTGTCGCCGATCGCGTCGATGTATTTCGCACGGCGATCGTCGCTGAGGTCGGGGCGGCGAAGGAGATCGACCGAGCCACGGATAACGGTCAGCAGGTTGTTGAAGTCATGCGCAACCCCGCCGGTGAGCTGACCGACCGCTTCCATTTTTTGAGCCTGGCGTAATGAATCTTCCGCCAGCGCCAGCCTGTCCGTCTGGGCGCGCTCACCGGTGATATCACGGGCGCTGGAGTATAGCTTTCCCTCGAACGGCACGGCGACCCACGACAGCCAGCGAATTTCACCGTCCTTCGTCCGGTAGCGATTGTCGAACCGCATCACCGGATTGCCGTCGCGCACCTCCTCGAAGGCCGCGGCACTGGCAAGCTCATCGTCAGGCAGCAGAAAGTCGGAGAACGGCGATCCTTCCAGCTCCTGTGCGGTCCAACCGAGGACTACCGTCCAGGCTGGATTGACGCGGTCGAAGCAGCCCGTGCGCAGATCGATCACCGACAGCAGTTCCGACGTGACTGTCCACGTCGTCGCCCGCTCGCGTGCGCGCGCGACGATCTGTGCTTCAAGGTCGCTGTTGAGCGCCCGCAGCTCGGCCTCGCGCGCCGCCAGTTCGCGCTCGTGGACGATCTTCGCGGTGGTCTCGGTCGCGATGTTGAGGAAGCCGGCGATTGCGCCCTGGTCATCGCGCAGCGGACTGTAGGCGAACGTCCACCACGTTTCTTCCGGATGGCCGTGCCGTGTCATGGTGAGGGGCAGGTCTTCATGCCCGACCGGCGTGCCGGCCATGGCCGACGCGATCGATGGCTTGATGTCGTCCCAGACTTCCGCCCAAACCTCGCTCAAGGGCTTCCCCAGAGCGGCGGGGTGCCGCGAACCGAGGAACGGCACATAGGCGTCATTGTAGAACAGCGTCAGCTCCGGCCCCCAGCCGACGCACATGGCGAATTGCGACGACAGCATCATGTCGAGGATGGTTTCGAGCGAGCGCGGCCAACTTTCGCGTGCGCCCAGACACGTCGCCGACCAGTCACAAGCGGCCGTCAGGCTACGGAGATCGGAACCTCTGCCGCTATTGCCCTGATCGTTCATAACCATTCTCGGCCTCACCTAGTTTCAGGACCAGAGCGGCCGATTACCAAGAAGAGGATCTGTAGCCCTTTTGCAGGTGCGGTAAACCGGTGGTCTGGAAGTATGGTCTACCGGCCGGCGGTAACGCTGAACGAACGATCGGTTTCGGGCGCTGCCTCGAACTTCCTGAACGACCGAATTTGGGTCAGTCGTACAGGCTGGTAGTTTGGGCCCTACCTGGCGGCATTGAGGATCACCGCGATCGTTTCCTCCGGCATGTCCCACATTGGAAAGTGGCCACTGTTTTTGAACCAGTGCAGTTCTGCCTCAGGAAAGGCCGCCTGTGCTCGCGCTGCCTGTCTTGGCAGGCAAAGCCGATCGTGTGTTCCCCACCCGATGACAACTCGGCCGGTGCCGGGGGCCGCGGGGCCGGTCTGTTCAGGTCCCGTGGCAAGGCTATGAACGAGCGCGTCCAATGTCGGCGTTCTGCTCAGCCCCTCCAGTTCAGTGGAGACGATGTCGCCGTCAAGCGCCCAGGGATGGGCGGAGAGCTGAGCAAGCAGTGCTGTGCGCGACGCCGCGTTTCGGCTCGTCGAGGCACCCGACGCTTGCTAAGCGGCCACAATGCTTCAGTCCTTGAGCTCTTTGCCGGCCTTTTCGAGGAGATTGCCGGTCGCATCCGCCGCGCGGTCGGCCCCGTTCGAGATTGCATTGCCTGCCTTGTCGGCTGTCGCCCCGATGCTGTCGCCGGCATTGGACAGGTGGTCGCCAGTCCGATCGGCTGCCCTATCCGTCGCGGCAGCGGTGTCATCAGCGACGTTGTCGGTCGTCGCGCTCACGTCCGTCGCGATTGCGTTGCCGGCTTGGGCGCTCTGATCGCGGGCGTTCTGACTACAAGCGGCGAGCGAGGCCGCGGCGGCGAGGGCGAGCGCCAGAGTGATGCGGTTGGTCATGTCTGTTCCTTCGTGGGGGGCGTGGTGTCGCGGCGTGGTGGCGGTGACGGTCAGGCGGCTTTGGCCGCGGTGTTCGTTTCGGCAGCGATCTGGGTCACGGCGTCGGCAAGCGAGCCGACATAGCGATCGGCCCCGAGCGTGCGCTGGATCGTGAGATCGCTCAGTGCGGCCTCGCCTTGAGGCCACAGGCCGACGATGATCCGCGCGGTAGGTGCGCGCTCGCGGAGACGACGGACGAGATACCGGAGCTGCGCCGGCGAGCCGGTCACCTCCAGATACGAGATTGCGATTACCTCGACGCCGGTCACGTCGAGGGTGGTGATGGTCTCGCGAGAGACAGCCGCGTTGGGGATGCGGCGGGCCTCGACGCCCCGCTGCCCAAGCAGTTGCACCAACATGGCGGTGACCGCATCGTCGAAGGGGCCGTGGCCGGCGACGCAGATCGCGTTGACGGTCGCGGTGGCCGTGTCTGTTGGCACCGCCGAAGGACGCAGGTCATCGATGACTGACAGCATGGAGCGGGTCATGCGGACCGCGCCGGATTGGTCGATGGTGCCCCGCGCCTGATCCTCCACGGCGAGCTTGAGCCCCTCCAGCACGACGCCGTCATAATAGTCGGTCAGCGAGCGGTCGCTAAGCAGCGTCTCGGCCTGCGCCAGCGCCTCATCCGGGTTGTTGGCAAGGATGCGCTGGTAGAAGCTCTCCACCGGCGTCAGCGCAGGTCGGTCGCCGAGCAGGACGTCGAAGAACTCCAGGCTCTTTACGTGCCGGCCCATGACGACGAGGCACAAGGTGAGCGGGGTCGACATGATGAGGCCAATTGGGCCCCACAGCCACGTCCAGAAGATCGCCGACACGATAACCGACACGGGCGAGAGTCCGGTCGAGTGACCGTAGAGGAGCGGCTCGACGACATAGCCAACGATCGGCTCGACGACGACGAACAGCACGACCACCTCGATCGCCATGGTCCATCCCGGATCGACCGCAGCGGCCAGTGCGGCCGGCGCGACCGCGGCGAGGAACGAGCCGATGTACGGCACGAACCGCAGCAATCCGGCCATGATGCCCCACATGGCGGGGGAGGGCACCCCGATGGCCCACAGGCCGAGCCCGATCACGACCCCGAAGCTGGTGTTCACCGCGAGCTGCGAGAGAAAGTATTTGCTCAGCCGCTGGCCGGCATCGTCCATCGCACGGGTGGTGCGGTGCAGGTCGGTCGAGCCGAACACGCGGATGAAACGATCGCGCAGATCCTCCTTCTGGAGAAGGACGAAGATCGCGACGATCAGGACGATGACCGTCGTTTCGAGCGGTCCGAGGATCGGTGCCAATACCGTCTTTGCGATCGTGAACGGCGAAGCGCCTTCGGAGACGACCTGAACCGGAACAGGCTTCTGCGTTCCGGACACGGAGGATCGCCGAGCGTCAAGGCCCGCGCCATTCGCCGGTGTCGGCGCGGCGCTCGGAGCGGGTTTGCCGCTGAGCTGCTTGGTGATGGAGGCAAGACGCGCGACCGCGAAGCCTTGGACGCCCTGCACCTTGGCTTCGATCGTCTGTGCGTATTGCGGCGCATTGGCGGTAAGCGAGGCGGCCTGGCTGCCGATGAGGGTGCCGACCAAACCGAGCACGCCGAGTGCGGCGAGCACGGTGATGATAACCGCTGGCGCGCGCCACAGCCGCAGCCGCTGGAGGAAGTTGACCACCGGTGACAGCACGAACGACAGCATGACCGCCAGCGTGATCGGGATCAGCACCTCCTGCCCAAAATAGAGCGCGGCGATGACAAGCGTACCGACCGCAACCGCGGCGAGCGTCTTCAGTTCAGGCGCGGAGGCGGACCTGACTTGCGCGGCACCGGGGGTGTCCTCGGGAGCCTCGCGGCTGCCGGTAACGACATCCTTGTAGCCGGCGACACTGTCGAGATTGCTCATGGGGATGGGCGCTTTCGTCTTGATATGTGTGTCAGCGGGCACGGACGTGAGCGCGCCAGGTCAGCAGACCACCGCCCGCGAGACATAGCAATCCGCGTGTCGCGGAGCCGCGCTGGCCGATAAGCGTGAGCCCGGTCGAGATCAGGGTCATCGATACGACGCCGAGCGGCACGTCGCCGACGTGGCGGCTGATCCGCGACGCGGCGATGCCGGCGACCACCGGTGCCGCGAGCGAAGGCTTGCCGGGGACCGGCACACCGTCCGTCGCTAAGGCGGCATCGGCCTTGTCGAGCTTCGCAGGCGTTTCGCCTCCCGCAGCGGTCGTGTCCGCCATGGTCGCACCGCGTTCGCCCATCTGCGTTTCCGGTCCGGTGGTGGTATCCTGGGCAGTCTGGCGTTCTATCTCGGCATTGAGCTCGGCGCCGAGCAGCACCACGAAGGCGGTGACGTAGAGCCACATCAGAAACGACACGACGGCACCGAGCGCGCCGTAGGTCGCATTGTAGCCAGCGAAATGACTGACATAGAGCCCGAACAGGAAGGTCGCGAGTAGCGCCACGACACTGGCGAACACCGCGCCGGGGGTGAGCCACGTCCAGCGAGCATCTTCGCGGTCGGGGCCGTAGCGATAGACCACGGCGACGAGCGCGCTCGCGACCAGCGCTGTGCTGAACCAGAGACCGCCGGTGACGAGCGGTGCCGCGAAGGCGGGCAGATGAATAACCGTGCCGATTAGGCTCATGGCGCTGATCGCGAGCATGGCTACGATTGCCACCAGAACCGCGCCCAGCGTGAACGCGAACGAGAGCCCGGTGGTGCGAAAGAAGTTGCGCGTCTCGTGCTCATCGTAGGTGACGTTCAGCGCGCCGATCACCGAGGTCGCGCCGCGCATCGCGCCGTAGATCGCGAGCAGGATGGCGATCACCAGACCGACCGTGGAGCGGGTGGGCGGGGTCTCGGTCATGCTCTTCATCTGGTCGGCTACGATCTTGGCGGCGTCGGTCGGCAGGATGCGCGTCAGCGTGTCAAGATGGCCTGCGACGTCAGCAGGATTGGCAACAATCCCATATATGAGCACGATCGCCGCCAGCATCGGCACGAAGGCAAGGAAGCTGTAGAACGCGACCCCTGCGGCGAGCAGGCTTATGTTGTCGTCGTTAGTCTCCTGCCAGGTACGCACCGCGATGTCGCGCCACCCGGCCTTGGGGATCTCCCAGAACTGGTGCGCGAGGCGACCGCGCCCGGCACGGGGCACGGCCCCGCCGTTGTCGAGTGCCACGGTCGCGGCAGTGTTCACTGGCGGACCGCCTTGGCGCGATCGTCGTAGACGTCGGCGCGCTTGTCCACCTCGTCGCGGATCCGCTTCGCCTGCACTTCGAGCTTGTCGGCACGGCCATCGGCTTCCTCGCGGATCGCCTTGCCCTGCTGCTTCAGTTCGTCGGCCTGCGCATCGCGTGCGTCGTTCGCGGCCTTGTTGGCGCGGTCCTGGGCTTCGCCCAGCTTCTCGTTCGATCCCTCGCCCTTGTAGGGCTGGCCCGCTGCCGCGGCGGCAGCCTGATCGCGCTCCTTGCCCGCCTTCTCGGCAGGGCCGTCGCAGGCGGCAAGCGATAGCACCGCGGTTGCGGAGAGGAGAGTGCGTTTCATATCGTGTCGCCTCGTGAGGTCGGGGCGGCCATAGCCGCCCCGAGCCGATCAGTTGGAGCCGTGGAGGCTGTGCTTCAGGTCGCGCATCTGGTCGTGACCTGCGCGGACCGAGGCATAGGCCTGCTCGATGGCATTGCGTGTCGACTGCGATAGATCACGGTCCTGCATGGCATCCTCGAACTTCGCCTTGATGTGATCTTCGCCGCGCTCGACCTCGTCGACGACGACCGTGTCACCGCCGCTGATGCTGTTGCGCAGCCCGGTGAACATGCGATGGGCCTTAGCCAGGACCGTACCGTCGTCTTCCGCGTTGCCGCCAAGGCTGGTGACGACGCTCTGGAGTTGGCGGGCGACCTGCTGGCGCTCACCGGCGCGCGCCGTGAACATCGCGCCGAAACGATTGTTGTCGGCATCCTGGGCGGCTTCGGTATAGCCGTCGACGCTGTCGAGGGTGGTAGCGATCAGGCCGTTGAGTACGCTGATGTCGTGCTTGGTGTCGGCCATGGGATAGGCTCCTGTGTTCATGGAACTGTGGGGGTGTCGGGTGCGGCCGCGATCTTCTCGGCCGCGCCTTCGCGGATCGCCTTGCGGTCGCCGGTGATCTTGCCGATCGCTTCCTTGATCGAGCCGCGCGTGCGGTCGGCGTCGGACTTGGGCGGCTGATCGGGCATCGCATCGGCTCCTGAAGGTGCGGGACCGGGCAGATACGCGCCCGATCCCACATGACTGAAGCTAGGAAACGGTGGAGCACGCCGAAAGAAACAGGTGCTTCAGGCGAGGCGGGCCATCTGCATCAGTCGGCCGAAATGCCGGTCAGGTTCGCCGCGCCGGCCTGACTGGCGCCTTAGCCAACCCGCGTTCGCGCGCCCAGACGATCGCCGCGCCGCGCTTGTTGACCCCGATCTTGCCGTAGATGCGCGCAACGTGGTTGCGCACGGTGGTGCGCGACATAACCAGCGTCTCGGCGATCGTGGCGTCGTCCTCGCCCTGGCAGACAAGGCTCAGCACCTCCTTCTCGCGGGCGGTCAGCTCGGTGATCTCCTTGGTCGGAGCACCCGACTGCTGTGCGCGCAGGTTGGCGAGCTTCTCGACGACGTTGCGGCTGAACCAGCTCGCGTCGGCCATCACCGTCTCGATCGCGGTGACCAGCTCGAGCTCCGTTTGGCGGCGCTCGGTGATGTCCTGAATGACCCAGAGCACGCTGGCGTCACCAGCCATGTCGACGGTCGCGGCGGAAACTAAGCAGTCGAGCAAACCGCCGTCACAGGTTCGCACCTTGGCGTCGACGTTGCGAAAGCTGCCGGTCGTCTCGACCTGTTCCTCGAGCCGGCGCCGGGTCGCGGCCGTGTCCCACAGCATGATCTCTCCGGCGGTCCGCCCGACGAGGCGATCGTCGGCATAGCCGGTCATGTCCTGGAAGGCGCGATTGGCATGGAACAGCATGTGGCGGTTCCGGGAGGCGACGACCATCGCCACGGGTGCCAACTGGAACGCCTGCTGGAACCGCTCCTCGCTGTGCCGCATCGCGGTCTCGGCCTTCCGGCGCGGCTCGAGGTCCGCAAACGTGAACAGCATGCAGTCCTGGTCGGCATAGACGATTGGCTGCCCGGCGAGGATGACGAGCTTGTCGGTGCCGTCGGGGAGGGCCAGCTCGGATTCCATCTGCGGCACGGCGCGCCCCTCGGCGAGCCGTTCGTGCGCGACCTCGCGGTGCGCGGCGCGCCCGAACAGGTCGACCTCGTATACAGTGCGACCGACGAGTTGGTCGCGCTCGAAACCGGTCATGTCAAGGAAGCCCTGGTTGGCCTTGATGATGCGCAAGTCGGAGAGGCGCCCGATCAACGCGGGGGCGGGATTGGCGTTGAACGCCTGCGAGAAGCGCTCCTCGGCGTCGCATTGCTCGGTCACGTCGAGCATCACCAGCACGAGACATTCAGGATCGCCCTTCTTGTCGACGAGCACGATGCTGCGGATCTGATGGACCCAGTGCGTCTCGTTCTCCCCGGTCGGCGCGACCTCGACGGTCACTTCCGTGAACGTCTCGCCCGATACCACCCGCGCGATCGGATACTCGCCGGCATCCAGCTTATGGTTGTTGCGATAGCGCAGCTCGAACCGGCGTCGATACTCGTCGACGGTGCCGCCCAAACCGTCGAGCTCCCCGACGCCGTGCATCCGGAGCGCGGCGTAGTTTGCCCACAGGATGGTCTGGTCGGGATCGATCAGCAGAACCCCTTCGCTCAGGCCCGCGACGATCAGCCGCAGATTGCCGAGGTCGGCCGCATCCCTGATGCCGACGAGGCCAGCTGCCGCTTGATCCGCCATCGACGTTCCTTTTTGGATGGGCCGCGAGACCCGATGCCGGGCGGCCGATCGGATGTAGCACGAAACGAATGAACCGCGACATTTGTATCAGACGGACTGATGAGATCGCATCTTTGGCGGTGCTCAATACGCCCTTAAATGGAGATCATGGCCGAGCCCGTCGGTCCCTTCAGGAGATTAGACGTGAACGAGGATCGGATCATGGGCTCCGCCCGCGACGTGGTCGGCAAGGCCGAGCACGGCCTGGGTGATGCGGTCGGCACCGATAAGCTGAAGGGCGATGGTCTCGTCGATCAGGCCGCAGGCACGATCCAGCACGGCTACGGCGTGGTGAAGGATGTCGTCGCGGGCGCGATCGACGACGCGCCCGGCGTGGTTGCCGAGGCGATTGATCGCGGTCGTGAACTCGGCCGAAAGGGCGACGAGGTCGTGCGTGAGCGTCTGGGCGTTAATGGTCCGCTCTACCTTCTTGCCGGTGCGGTCGCGGTGTTCGCGATCGGCGCCTTCGTGCTCATACGATCGGCGCCTGCCAAGGCGCCGAAGCGTCGTGCCGCCAAGTCACACAACTGATCCGCACCTCAATCTAGGAGACAATTTAATGATCGGCATCCTCATCTGGCTCGTCATCGGCGGCGTCGTCGGCTGGCTCGCAGGGCTCATCATGCGCGACAACAACAGCATCATCGTGAACGTGATCGTCGGCATCGTCGGCGCCTTCATCGGCGGTCTGATCGTCAATGGCGGATCGATCAACGAGGCGCCCTTGAACATTACCTCGTTCCTGGTGTCGCTGCTCGGCGCGGTGATCCTGCTGGCGATCGTCAACCTGGTTCGTCGCGGCAGCGTTCGCTGATCCTCAACTAACGATAACGGTTGGGGCGAGCGGCGACATTCTGTCGTACGCTCGCTTCATCGCAAGTAGCTACCTCGCTTTTTCAACAGCCACGAGCGGTTTTAACACCCGCCAAACAGCCGCTTTTCGCTACCCACGTAGAAGCTGCCGGGCGGCAACCGGCCCATTCGCTGCTCCATCGCGCGCCCTGAATGGACGTCCGCTTTCGGGCGGCGCAGCTTTGGACCTGAATGACTGGAATTGGGTCGTCGCTCTACACATGCTGAACGAACGGATCGACCGAAAGGGTGAGCCAGGATCGTTTTCTGAAAAGCATACTTTTCGGGATTATTGCTTCAATCGCACCATAACGACACCATGAGGTGCGACCGACGCCGCAAAGCGGTCAGAGTGTTTGCCGAGATCCTTGTGTGCCCAGAGGTCGCGCACCTGCATCCGGACCTGTCGGGGCAAACCAAGCATGGTCCAATGGGCGGTGATAGCCGCGGGGGCATCGCCGCGGTTGAACAGCAGCAGGGCACGCCCTCCGTCCGACATAGGTTTGGACCAGATTTCGCGGTCGCCGTCCTTCCATACCCGATGGCTTTGTACGCCAAGACGATCCTGATCGACGGCAATAACGTCCGTGTTGAGAAGGATCGCGCGGGTCGCATCGGTCATGCCAACAATATCGTTGCCGGCGATCAGCGGCGCGGCCATCATCGCCCAGAGCGAGAAATGCGAACGATATTCGGTATCGGTCATACCGCCGTTGCCGACCTCCAGCATATCGGGATCGTTCCAATGACCCGGCCCGGCGTAGGGCCATAGCGGCTCATTCATGTCGGCGATCGACGTCACACCCCAGCTGTAGCCGTGACGGCCGGTCCATTTATCAGTGATGTCGCCAGTCGTGCGCCACATGTTGCCGATCTTGGACGCCCATAGCCACGGCTTCGAATTCCCCCATTCGCACATCGAAAAAGGATATTACGCCCCGAGGCACGAAGCGCGTCCGACATGAGCGCATAGGCTTCTTCGGCATTGCGGACGCCCGTCGAGCACCAGTCATACTTAAGGTAGTCCACGCCCCAACGTGCATATTGGAGGGCGTCCTGATATTCGTGTCCCTGGCTACCCGGACGCCCCCCGCAGGTCTTCGTGCCGGCATCTGAGTAAATGCCAAACTTGAGCCCCTTGGAATGGACATAGTCCGACAGCGCTTTCATCCCGCTGGGGAAGCGCATCTGGTCTGCGGTGATGAAGCCGTTCGCGTCTCGGGCGCCGTGCCAGCAATCATCGATAACGATATAGCTATACCCGGCGCTCTTCATCCCGTTAGACGAGATCGCGTCAGCGGTCGCACGGATAGTAGTCTCGTCCACCTTGCAGGCAAACTTGTTCCAGCTGTTCCAGCCCATGGGCGGCTGCTGGGCGAGGCCGTTTGCAGTACGCCTCGGGTCCTTGGACGGTGCCAGCGTGTTCGGGTCGGGATCGAGCACCTCTTGTGCCCACAACGAGGTGGGCGCTTGAGCTAGCAGAATTGCGGTGGTGACGCGGAGCAACACCTTGTTCAGCACGCCGAGCCTCATTCGTTCCCCTTTGGACTGCTCGTGCAGCACTTTCGCATGCGGTACCAGCCTCAGCCCTGCAGGAGGCTGATATTGGAAGGTCGCGACGGCAAAAGGGACTGCGACACCGGAGTGAACGAATGGCAGAAGTTGGAAGGGTCCGGCTCCACCGCGAATGGCCGATTGTGGGTCACCTGGATCAGTATGCCGGGGCGACCCGGCCGCGTTGCTCATGCGCAGCCTCCGTCCACCAGGCCAGGTCCGCTGCAAACCGCGGGAAAGGTTTGGCTCGAACCGCGCCGCCGTCACCGACCGGCGTTTCCGCAACGTCGGGGGCTCGACCGATCCCGCCGACCCTCCGCGTGCTGGAAATCACGACCATCCCCATCTCCGTGAGCGGGCCGTCCCAGGCGACGCTGGCATGCGCTCCGGCCAGCCGCCCGGATTTTGCCAGCGAGCTCCTCCAGCACCGGCGGCGCCTCGCCCCTCGCGTATTCTTTGTACATGGCGGTCGAGCATCGGGAGGCCGACCGCCCGAGCGTCGGCGAGTTCGGGCAACGCATCGCTTGCGGCAAAGGCGCTCACCTCGTCTATCATCTCAACCCTTGGCGGCAACGGCGCCCAATTCCTCAAGGTCTAGGTCGTGCTCCAAATCGTGAAGTGTCTCGTCGTCGATCTGGCCGGCGCGGTGCAGCCGGACCAGTTCGGCTCGGCCCGCTTCTACCGCTGCGATGATGACGTCGAAATGGCGCGCGATCGCCCGATTGCGCTCCTCCGCGGTGCCGTCGAACGCCGCGCCCGCGGTGGCGCGCGTGCGATAGCGGCGGAGTAGCTGGGGATGGATGACTTCACCGCCGGCGTCATGCGCTTCGCGTTCGACCGTCGAGAGTTGCGCCCTGAACATTGCATGTTCGGCGGCCTGAAGGTCGAGCGGTGGTAGCGCGCCCTCGTCTTCCGCGGGCCGCGCGCGATTGATGATCCAGCCGAGCGACGTGCCCTGGACCAGAACGGTGACCAGGATCACGGCGAAGGCGGTGGCCAGCATCAGATCGCGCTCCGGCATCGTTTCCGGCAGCGACAGAGCCACGGCCAGGGTCACCACGCCGCGCATTCCCGCCCAGCTCATGACGAGCGCAGCGCGTCCACCCAGCGGGCGCGCCGATACCCGACCGGCGCGGCGTAGGAGTGCCACGATCGCGTCAGCAGCGAAGATCCACAGGAAGCGCGCTACGATCACCGCCGCGACGATGGCCAGAACGGGCACCGCCATCGTGTCGAGGATGCGCGCGGGATCGCCGATGCGGTCCAGGATACCGCGCAGCGACAGTCCGATCAGCGTGAACACCGCCGCCTCGAGGAGGAAGACGAGCACCTGCCAGAAGGCGAGCGCACGGATCCTTACGCTGGCGCTGAACACGACATGCTGGAACCAGCCGCAAGTCAGCCCGGCGGTCACGACGGCGATCACGCCGGACACATGGAGCAGTTCGCCGGCGAAGTAGGCGCTCCAGCACACCAGCATCGTCGCCGCGATCATCAACGTGTCGTCGCCGAGCCGTCGCAGCAACAACACCCAGAGCGCCCCGATGCCTGAGCCGACCGCGATACCGCCGACCACGAGCAGGAAGAAGGTGCCGGTTGCTGCACCAAGACTGAAGGTGCCGGTCAGCACCGCCGCCACTGCGAAGCGGAACAGCACCAGTCCGGCGGCATCGTTGAGCAGGCTCTCGCCATCCAGTAAGGTCGACAGGCGTCGCGGCAAGCGTACCTGCTGAAGCACGGCGCGCGCCGACACCGCATCAGGAGGCGACAGGATCGCGCCTAGCGCCACGCACGCCGCCCACGGCAGCGCCGGCAGCAGCAGCTTGGTGACGACCGCGACGACTGCGGTCGTGAAGAACACGGCGCCGACCGCCAGCGACAGGATGCCTGCCATATGGCGGCGGAACGGCGCGATCGCGGTGAACCAGGCGCCGTCCATCAGCAGCGGCGGCAGGAACAGGACGAGGACCAGCTCCGGGTCGATCGCGACCGCGGGCAGGCCGGGGACGAAGGCGACCGCTCCGCCGCCGACGATGAGCGCCGCTGCAGGCGGAAGCGAGAGGCGCCGCGCGATATAATGCAGTCCGACGATCACCAGGGACATCGCGATGATCAACTCAAACTGTGCCGCCGCATGCATGTTGCTGCCCCCTTCTCAGGGCTCTAGCGAAAGCGGAAATCTCTCGACCGATCAACACGGTAGTGCTGTCCGTCACCTGAACGAACGGCAGCTTGTTGGAAGCTTCCTTTTCGCCCGAACGGCGGATTTTGAGTCAAGAAGTCTGACCCGCCTGAGCGTCGACCGTTGTTCAGCGCCGGGCTTGGAAGCGCCTCGCGTTTCCAGTCACCGCGGCGTGGAGCGGGGCCAGTGCCCGCCCGGCAGCCCCGATGGCGTGGTACTGGATCCGTGCGCTTGATAAGGCAGCGCTCCCCACGGAGGGGTTAGGCTGCAACATCTCGGATTGGATCGCATGCATGTCTCGCGCCACCGAGAGGCTGGCCTTCACGAATGCTTCGGTCTTCTCCGCCACCATTCTGTGAAGCTCGGGCCAATTGCCATGGAGCGGGTCGAAAGCGGCTGCCCCGATCATCGGCATGCGGGCGTTCAACACCGCCGGCACTGCGGCCATCGTCTCGAACATGCGAAGGCTGGTGGTGCAACCCTCAATCCAGATGTCGAAGCAGAGGAACAGCGATGGCGCGCGTTTGGTTATGCCTCAACTCCAAACCGGGTAGTATCGGCGCCGCTCGGCCTATCGCGTGTTCGATCCACCGTGGCGAGCCAGATCGTGTGATCCGGGTTGTCCTCGCCTCGATCCGTGTCGATCCTGAACTCCTCGACGTCGAAGCCGGACGCCCGCAGCTGATGGGAAAAGCCGTGGTCCGGGTAAGCCGACCAGATGGCGAGCACGCCGCCGGGCCGAAGTGCCGCACGCGCAGCACGCAAGCCCCAAGCGGAATAGAGCCGCTCATTGGCGAGGGTGATGAGCCCGTCGGGTCCGTTGTCGACATCAAGCAGGATCGCGTCCAACCCACCGGCCTGATCGACGATCAGGTCGTGGACATCCCGTACCTCAACCGAGACCCGCGGGTCTTCCAGAGAATTGCCGAACAGATGACGCAGGTGGCCGCGAGCCCAGGTCACGATCTTGGGCACGAGCTCGGCGACGACGATGCTGGCGCCTATCGGAAGTGTGGCTCGCGCTGCGGCCAAGGTAAATCCCATGCCCAGCCCGCCGATCAGGACCCGCGGTCGTTCGCCCAAGCCCTCAAGCGCCAATGTCGCAAGCGCCTGCTCCGATCGGTAGGACCAGCTTCCCATCAGCTGCTCCTGGCCGAACATGATCTCGTAATGAGGCCCATGTCGAAGCAGGCGCAGCTCACCGCCGCCGGGTATCTCGGCCGTGTCGACAAGCAAGCCCGCCCGCTCTCCCGGGTCTCGATTGATTGCAGTTTCGAGCGTCGCCAACGTCAGGTGTCGCGACGAACGGGTGTGGCAAGTCCGCGGTCCGGGTTCTCGCTCGGGTCGCCCAGCAGCTTGTCCGCCGCGGCCTCAGTGCGCGTCGCGTCGACTCGTTCACTACGAACGGCGAGTGCATCCCAGGCCTGCGCTGCGCGTTCGCATCGCTCGCGCACGTTCTGGAGGGATGATTCCTCGGCGGTCAGCCGCTGACGAGCGGCCTCGTCTCGATAAAGTGGTAAGGACATGATGCTCCTGCGCAGAAGGACGGTTTGGCGAAGGCCTTGGGGGCCTCCGCCGATCGGCCTTGCTCAGGCAGCCTGGAGATTTACCGCCGAGGACTTGCCGCGACGATCCGTCTCCAGCTCGTAGGAAACCCGGTCGTCCTTGTTGAGCGTGCGCATGCCGGCGCGCTCGACGGCGGTAATGTGGACGAAGGCGTCGGTGCTTCCGTCCTCGGGCGCGATGAAGCCATAGCCCTTGTCGGTGTTGAAGAATTTTACGGTGCCGGTGATCATATGGGTATCCTTTGTCCCATGCGTGGTCGGGCATACGCCCACAGCGGCGCATCCCGGCTTCGTGAGGCTAGAAAGGGACAAGGGGAGCCTGAGCGGCCCGATATCCGTCGCAGGCGACGTTGAGCCCGACCGATATAGGTACTCAACGCGGGAAAGATAGGGCTAGTAGCAAACTTGGCGCTGCCCGGGACTCGAGTTGATGCGTTGACGCTCGCATGAGGCTCCGCATCCGCCACACGACCACCTATCGCTATCGGCGACCTGTGCAGCTCGGTGAGCACCGATTGCTGCTTGTGCCGCGCGGCGACCATGACCTGCGGGTTCTCGCGAGCGCGCTCGACTGCCAGCCGGCGGCCGATCTGGAATGGACGCAGGATGTTTTCGGTAACATCGTCGTCACCGCCCGGTTTGCCGAGTCCGCCTCGGAGTTGGTCATCGCGGCGGATATGCTGGTCGAGCAATCGGCGCCGGAATGGCCTGTGTTCCGGATCGCGCCAGCCGCGCACGCCTATCCGTTTCGCTACTCGGACGATGAGGCGGCTGACTTAGGCGCCTTGCTACGTCCGATCCAAGCCCACGAAAACAGCGTCGCAGCACGCTGGGCCGAAGGCTTCATCCTTGGCCCGCCGACCGACACGCTCTCGCTGCTGAAGGATATCAACGCCGGCATCACCGCGACGGTGGCGTACCGCACGCGCGACGAGGAAGGCACGCAGGCTCCGCTCGAGACGCTCACCCTGGGCAGCGGCTCCTGCCGAGACATTGCCGCGCTGTTCATCGACGCGGTCCGACACCTCGGCTTCGGCGCGCGGGCTGTGTCCGGCTACCTCTTCGATCCCGACGTAGGCAGCGACGATGGTGGATCTACGCACGCCTGGGCAGAGGTCTATCTGCCCTGCGCAGGATGGATCGCATTCGATCCGACACACCAGCGGGTCGGCTCTGCCAGCCTGATCCCGGTCGCTGTGGGGCGCTGCAACGGACAGACCATGCCAGTTACCGGCGGCTACGTCGGCGATTCGAACGACTTCGTAGAGATGGAGGTACTGGTGTCGGTCAAATCGAGTTGACGCAGCCGACCGTTGAACAGCATGCCAGCGCTATGCCACTTGGTCTAGCCGAATAGCAGGCGATTGATCCATCTCCGCGCTGGGGGGGAGATGGCAGCGGCGCCGTAAGCGACCAGCGCCATGGCGAGCGGTAGGAGCCACAGCCCTGCTGCTATCGCGACAAAGCTGCTCATGACGGATCCGCCTTGGAGCCTATGGTCGGCGAGCTGTCGCTCGCGTCGTCCAAGAAGTCGCATCGTGCCTCATCCCGGGCGATCGCAGCTGCCAGATCTAAGGGCTGCACCATTCGGGTGGTGGTGCCACCTTGGTCCTCCACGATGAAATCGATGCTCGTCGCGACATACACCGGTGCGAACGCGCCGCAGAACATGTCCCCATGCGTGTCGATCCTGTACGTGCCAGGGGGCAGTTCCCTTGGGTCCCTGCCTAACTGAAAGGCATGGGCGAAGGCAACTGAGGCGGAGATGATGCGCGTTCCGGCGAGCTCCAGCCCCACTATCGTGCCCAGGTTCTCAGCGGTGCCCTTTGGACGGCACAGCTGAGCACCCGCTTGCCGAACGCCTTGCGCATCGTCTCCGCCGCAGCCCCGCTCATCAGGACGACCCGCGTTCCGCCGGATAGCAGCGTCTCTATGGCGCTGATTTCAACACCGTGCTTGGCGCAGCATGCGCGGACGTCCTTCTCGTCCATGCCCAAGTTAATCGCGCGCGACGTCGTCAGTTGACCAGTCGCGCTGCTCGTCGCGTTGCGCCAGCTCATGCGATTGGTGCCGAGTTGGCAGTGACGCACGTATTGTGCTCGCCCCTGTGAATGCGTGCGGCATAGCCTTGAGCAAGGATGAGATGCGCGTCACGCGCTTCAGGGCCATTGGCAATTTCAGCCGCGAACAGCGAAAGCTGATGGCGGCTAAGAATGTAGTTCAGGTCCACGAGGGATCTCCCGTTCGTAAGCGGGAGCGCGGTGGTCTCTCAGCCGGCAGCGCCTACTATGGGGATGCTGCCGATGGCACTACCTATCACGCCTGCCGGGGAATAGCGACGGCCAAATGGACGAGGCGCCGATCGCTCCCTTTACTGAACGCCAGACCAAGCAGCGCACGTCCAGAACAAGATCATCAATCGCCATTGCGATCGCTAGTCAACCACAGTGCTCGGATTATCTCGATCAGGATCTCGTCCTTGTTGGCGGTCGAGCTTCCGCATGATGGGCGTGACCGTCAGCCCGTGCAGCACGATCGAGAACAGCACGACCAACCCGATCAGTCCCCATAGCCGATCCGCGCCATCGGCATCGACGTGGTTGAGGCCGTAGGCGAGATAGTAGATCGACCCGACGCCACGTATGCCGAAGAATGCGAGCGTCAGCTTCTCAGACCTGTCGGCCTTGTGACCAATCAGGCCGATCAACCCTGCCACGGGGCGGACGACGAGCAAAATGAGGATTGCCACGGCAATCTCGATCCAGCCAACAGACGCCATTAGGCCGCTTACCAACGCGCCGCCGAACAGAATGAGCAGCACCATCATGGCCAGCCGCTCGATCTGCTCGGTGACGTCGTGCATGTCGTGGTGAAAGTCGTGCTGCCGATGGGTCGCGCGGAAGGTCAGCGCGGTGACGAACACCGCCATGAAGCCGTAGCTGTGGATGATCTCGGTGAAGCCGTAGGACACGCAGGTCGCCGCGAGGGCGATCAGCCCGTCTCCGGTCTTTGCCAGCTTGCTTTCCGCCGAGACGTGGAAGGTCAGCCAGCCGAACAGCCGACCAACCAACCACCCGCCGCCGATCCCGGCGCTGACCTCCCACAGGACGCGGTAGCTCAGCCACCCGACAAACCACGGCTCTCCGGTGCCCGCCGCCACGGCCAGCGCGATCGCCAGATGCACGAAGGGGAAGGCGAGGCCATCGTTCAATCCCGCCTCCGAGGTCAGGCCGAAGCGAACCTCGTCCTCGTCGTCGCTTTCGGGCGGACCGACCTGGATGTCGGACGCGAGAACCGGGTCTGTAGGGGCAAGGCTGGCGCCCATCAGCAGCGCCACCGCCCAGGGCAGACCCATGATCCAGGCGGTGAGGAACGTTATCGCGACGATGCTGAGCGGCATGGTCACGGCGAGCAGCCGCCACGTCACCATCCAGTCCCGCCACCGGAACACCCGATCGATCTTCAGGCCGGCACCCATCAACGCGATGATGACCACGAACTCGGTGACGCGCTCGGCGATCTCCGGATAGAGAACCGGCAGCGGCTTGAGCGTCATCGGCGGCAGCGAGAACAAGGCCGCTCCCAGCGCGATGCAGACGATCGGCAGCGACAGCGGCAGCTTGCGCAAGACCAGTGGAAGCCACACGACTAGTGCGGTCAGCAGACCGAAGCCGGTCAGAGCCAGGATGTACGGATCCGGTAGCAGAGCGGCAGCTGTCATCACGCCCCAACGGATTGCCCATCCGATTGGGCACGGCGGGATGTTACTTGCGCCGGAGGCTCAGGCGAGCGCAACCGAGACCATCGCTAGCGCTGGTGAACGATGCTCGCGGACCGGAGCGTGCAGCCGCGAATGATCGCGATCAGCTCGATATTGATCGTGGCGCCGTGCAGATCGGCGTGAATGGTCGCATAGCCCTCTCGTCGAAGCCGCTGGCGAAGGGCGTTCACCGATCCGTACTCACCCGATCGCGCCAACTCATATGCCCGCTCGGTCAGTGTGACAGGTTCGACCATTCCTCCGCCTACGCTCACTTCGACGGAGTACCTAGCGATCTCTAGAGGCGTGCCCTTGGCACCCAGGCCCATTCGCGGCTCTCGATCGAATCAACGTCAAGCGCTCGACCTCAAGTGGTTCGCCCTCCGCCTCATTATCTGCACAATACGAACTGCCGCTGATGTCGCTCGGTCGTTGAGTCCCGGCCTGGAAACTCACAACCTAGCCAGCATCTTGAGCAGCCAAGTAGGCACTTGCCAATGATTCCGATGGGAGAATGAGGGTCGCGAGCGTTCCCTCGCGCGGCTCAAGATAAAATCGGCCGCCTTGTCCGCGCGCGAGGGTCGTCGCGATACGCAGTCCCAGGCTGGCGCTACTCTCGGCGTCGAAGCCGGGAAGCAATCCGCGTCCGTCGTCATGGACCGTGATACACAAGCCGCTGCCAGGGCTCTGTCAGCCCAAGTGCACCGGCTGGTAATTAGGGCAGGGTAGGCGGGCAGCATGCCTCGACCGCGCAAGCCAGCCAGTCCGTTCCGGTACTTCAACTCATCACCTGAGGCGATCCGCCTGGTGGTGCTGATGTACGTCCGCTTCCCGCTGTCGCTGCGGAATGTGGAAGACCTGCTGTTCGAGCGCGGCATCGACATCTGCATGAGACGGTGCGGATGTGGTGGAACAGGTTTGGGCCGGTGTTTGCCGGCGAGGTGCGCCGCAGGCGGGTAAGCCGCATGCGTGGCTTTCGCCACTGGCGCTGGCACCTGGACGAGATGTACGTGAAGCTGAACGGCGAGATGGCCTACCTGTGGCGAGCGGTGGATCATGAAGGTGAGGTGCTGGAAAGCTACGTCACCAGGACGCGGGACAAGGCAGCGGCGCTCACCTTTATGAAGAAGGCGCTGAAGCGCCACGGCTCGCCTGAGGCGATCACGACGGATGGTCTGCGCAGCTATCGTGCCGCGATGAACGAGCTTGGCAATGCTGATCGTCAGGAGGTGGGCCGCTGGGCCAACAACAGGGCGGAGAACTCACACCTGCCGTTCCGACGACGAGAGCGGGCGATGCTCCGCTTCCGACGGATGAAGAGCTTGCAGAAGTTCGCTTCTGTCCACGCCAACGTCCACAACCACTTCAGCCTGGAGCGCCATCTCACCGACCGACAGACCTACAAGGAACGACGCTCAGCGGCACTGGCTGAGTGGCGAGTGCTCGTCAGCTGATCTGTGGCCTTGACCATCCAAGCTTTGGCACCGGAGACGCGTCCGCCTTAAACTGACAGCTCCGCCACTTTCCCCCGACGCCATCACCGCTGCGGCGGATCGCCGGCCAGGTAGCGGGCGACGCGATCGATCATGTCGTGCGGGATGCGCCGGGCGATCACCGGCATGGTCGCGTGGCTCTTGCGGGCATCCACCACATTCTTGTCGCCGCGCCAGTCGCGCAGGCGCTGCGCGATATAGGTGGCGCGCTGCCCGGCGAGGACCGGATAGGGCTTGCCCGGTGCGTGGCAGCTGGCGCAGGCGGGAAGCTGGACGGCGGGCAGGCCGCTGGTGACGATCCGTGCCGCCTCGGCGTCCGTGGCGGCGCCAGCGGCCGGACGCGTGCCGAGGCCCGGCATGGCGGCGAATCGGCGTGCGTCCGCCGCCATGTCCTGCGGCTGCATGCGCATCGCGACCTGCTGCATCACCGCACTGGAGCGGCGGCCGCTGGCATAGCCCTGCAACGCGGCGAGCAGATAGGCGGGGTCCTGCCCGCCGAGCACGGGCACGTCGGGGGCGCCGCGCCCCTTGCCGTCGACGCCGTGGCAGCCGGTGCAGGCGGCAAGGTCCGATGCCGGATCGGGTTCGCCGACCAGCGCCTGGTATTGCGCCGGCGTCATGCCGGGCAGGCGGCGGACGAGGGCGACCATGCGGCGCACCTCGTCGGGGCGGTCCTGCACGGCCCAAGCGGGCATGCCGGTGTATTTGACGCCGTGCTGGACGATCCAGAACAGCTGCTTGTCGCTCCATTCCTTCGCATTCCTGGCGAGGTCGGGCGCGGGCGGGGTGGCGGCCTGCATCACCGGCGCAGGCTTCACGCCGGGCGCGCCGTGACAGACCGAGCAGGCATTGGCGAAATGGCCGGCGGCGCTGACGAGGCCGGTCGCATCGGCGGGATCGTCGGGCGACGTGAAGGCGGCATGGGTGCGGACCGAACTCCGCATCGCCCAGTGGAGGAACCAGTCGGTGATCTTCCAATGGCCGCTCGATGCGGCGAGGTTCATCACCCCCGACCAGGCGAAGAGCATACCCGCCACGCCAAGCACGACGGCGGCCGCGAGCGCCCGAAACCAGGTGATACGGATCGTCATGCGGCGGCCTCTTGCGGGGAGCGGAGCAGGCGGGCGAGCAGCGCCAGTCCGCCGGCCAGATAGGCGATGCCGCCGACGAGCAGCATGACGACGCCGGCGAGTTGCTGGTCAACGAGGGCATGCGGACCATGGTGCATGTAGAGCGGGCGCGGGGCGAGGCCGATCAGCGCGCCGAGCAGGGTCATGTGCATCGAGGTGACGAGCAGCGCGACGACGCCCGCGGCACGATGCTGCGGCGCCAGCACCGCAGACCAGAGCAGCAGGCCGGCGGCGAGAAAGCTTGCCTGCTCGGCGACCAGCCATGCCGGATGGTGCGCAGCAGCCATGCGGAGGGCGGGGACGTGCCAGCCCCAGACCACCACCGCCTCGATCAGCGCCGCCGGCAGGGGCGTGGCGAGCCGCGGCCAGCGCAGGGCCGGATCATGGCGGCTGCCCTGCACCGCCAGCGCGAGCAACGGCGCCGCAATCGCCACGGCGATCATGTGAGCCACCATATGGCCCGTCATCCCCCAGCCGCTGAGGCTCCAGCCGACGCCGAGCAGCAGGGCGGCCGCGAGGAGCAGGCCGCGCGTCACCGGCAATCGCTCAGCACGAGGACGGGAAGGGCGGTGAAGACCACCGCGATGAAGCTCAATGCCGACAGCAGCAGCGTCGAATAGGCGAGGAAGCGGAGGCGGTCGATCTCGGTGCCGGCATCGTGCGGCGCGGGATCGCCGGGGGTGCGCGCCTGTTGCCACGCGATCACGCCGGCGCCGACGATCACCACCAGCGCGATCACCGTGCCGACCGCGAAGGCGGTGGGGAAGCGCGCCCAGGCGCCGATCTTCGCGCAGGACACCGCGGCCCAGAGATAGGAGAAGAGGAAATGCACCGCCCAGGTCGTCGGCGGCACGATCAGCGTCCACAAGGTGACGCGCAGGCGGCGGGCGCGGTGCAGCCAGCGCCTCACAGCCCCGCCTCCGGGAACAAACCGACCGTCAGATAGGCGACGAGCGCGGTGAGCGCGAAGAAGTGGCAATAGCAGGTGATGTTGCGCAGGTCGGCATCGTGGCTGGGAGTCATCCGCCCGGCCAGGCTGCGGGCGAGCGTA
This sequence comes from Sphingomonas sp. SP5, assembly GCF_058313455.1. Lineage (NCBI taxonomy): Bacteria > Pseudomonadati > Pseudomonadota > Alphaproteobacteria > Sphingomonadales > Sphingomonadaceae > Sphingomonas > Sphingomonas sp. SP5. The sequence continues at coordinate 396,999 of NZ_JBZFLF010000003.1, forward strand.
TAGGCCTGCATGATCGCGGCGACCGCGGCGTGCACGACCGTCCAGATCACCAGCACCCAGACGATCGCGGGATAGACGTTCGCCTTCGGATCGAGGCCGTCGAGGCAACGCAGGCCGGCGAACAGGCCGGCGATGGCAGTCACGGCGCCGACGACGAGCAGCAGCCGGGCCGCCGCGACGCCGCCACGACGATGGACCTCGCGTGCCGCCAGCGTCGCGGCCCAGCTCGCCAGCGACACGGCCAGCGCGATCATCGGCGCGCTCACCCCCGGTCCGGCGAAGCCGGCGCCGAAATCGGGGTGGATGGTCCAGTAGAAATAATAGCCGAATACGAGGCCGGAAAAGGCGGTTGCGTCCGCCATCATCGTGATGAACATCGCCCACCAGCCGGGTGCCGCCGGCCCGGCGATGTAGAGCGGCATCGTCATGCCGTGGCCGATCGGCTTTTCGGGCTTTTCCGGGATCTCGGCGGTATCCCACAGCCACCACAAGATGCAGGCCACAGTCACCACACCGCAGAGCGCCGCGATCCAGTAGAGATGATAGGTGGTCAGGATGAACACCGCGCCCAGCGCCACCGCGGTCATCATCGGCTTGACGCTCGGCGTGCCGAGGCGGATCACCGATACGGGCCTCGCATCGAGGACGGAGGTGATGATCGTCTCGCGCCGGCCTTCCTCCGCATCGGGCAGGAAGAAGCGGCCTTCATCGACCTTGGCGACGAAGCCGGGCTGGTCCCAGATCGGGTAGCGGCTCTCGACCAACGGCACCGAACGGATGCCCCAGTCCTCGTCGTCGGGGTGGGCCAGCCATTCGAGCGTGCCGGCGTTCCACGGATTGCGCGGCGCCTTGGCCCGGCGGGGCGACAGCGCGAGGTCGACCACCAGCACCAGCACGCCGGTCGCGAACAAATACGATCCCAGCGTCGAGGCAAGGTTGAGCCAGCCGATGTTGAGGTCGGCGGGATAGGTGAAGACGCGGCGCGGCATGCCCTCCAGCCCCGACAGGTGCATGGGGAAGAAGGTGAGGTTGACGCCGGTGAACATGATCCAGAAGGCGATGCGCCCCAGCCGGTCGCTCAGCTTTTTGCCGGTGATGAGCGGCCAGTAGTAATAAAGGCCGCCGAACAGCGGCAGCAGCGTGCCGCCGATCAGCACGTAATGAAGATGGGCGACGATGAAATAGGTGTCGTGCGCCTGCCAGTCGAACGGCGCGATCGCCACCATGACCCCGGTGAGCCCGCCGATGACGAAGATCGCGAGGCTGCCGCTCGCGTAGAGCAGCGGCGTCGACCATTTGACCTTGCCCGCCCACAACGTCGCGATGAAAGCGAAGATCTGCACGCCGGTCGGGATCGCCACCGCTTCGCTCGCGGCGGAGAAGAAGGCGAGGCTGATCTTAGGAAGGCCGGTCGCGAACATGTGGTGGACCCACAGGCCGAAGGACAGAAACGCGGTGCCGACCGCGGCCAGCACGATCCACGGATAGCCGAGCAGGTGACGCTGGGCGAAGGTCGGGATCAGCATCGCGAACAGGGCGATGCTGGGCAGGAAGACGATGTAGACCTCCGGATGGCCGAAGATCCAGAACAGGTGCTGCCAGAGCAAGGGATCGCCGCCCTTCGCCGCATCGAAGAACGGCCAGCCGAGCAGCCGCTCCATCTCGAACAACAGGTCGCCCGCGATCAGCGGCGGAAAGGCGAACAGGATCATCACCGCCACGACCAGGATGTACCAGGCATAGAGCGGCATCAGGTTGAGCCGCATGCCCGGCGGGCGGCATTTGAGCACGCCGACGATCAGCTCCACCGCGGCGGCGACCGACGACACCTCGATGAACGAAAGGCCGAGCATCCAGATGTCGGCGCCGAGGCCGGAAAGGTCGGTGCGCGTGGTGAGCGGCGGGTACATGAACCAGCCGCCGTCGGGCGCGGCGTTGAAGAAGATCGAGCCGCCGACGAACACGCCGCCGAGCAGGAACGACCAATAGCCGAAGGCGGAGAGGCGCGGGAAAGGGAGGTCGCGCGCGCCCAGCAGCTGCGGCAGCAGGATGATCGACACCGCCTCGAACATCGGCACGGCGAACAGGAACATCATCATCGAGCCGTGCAGCGTGAACAGCTGGTTGAACGTGTTGGCCGAGACGAGGTCGTTGTCCGGCACCGCCAGCTGCGTGCGCATCACCAGCGCGAGCACGCCGGCGAACAGCATGAATCCGAACGCCGTCAGCACATACCAGATGCCGACGCGGTTGTTGTTGACGTCCGTCCAGCGGAAGAACCAGCCCGATGGCGGCTTCCACACCGCGCGCAGCCGCTCCTCCTGGGCGGCGCGGAGGGCAGGATCGTCCTGGTCGTGGAGGCTCATAGGTGGCCTTGCAGGTAGCGGGCGATGGCGGTGGCCTCGGGTTCGGACATCTGCGGGAAGGCGGGCATGCGCACGCCGGGCTTGGTGCGTTCGGGATGGCGGATGAAGGCGGCGAGATTGGCGGTGGTCATCGGCAGGATGCCCGCGGCGAGCGTCGCGCGGCTGCCGAGATGGGTGAGGTCGGGACCGATGGTGCCGGCGGCGCCCGTGCCGCGAATCGTGTGGCAGCCGTTGCAGCCGTAGGCGGCGAAGGCGCGGGCGCCGGTGAACACCGGCGAGCCGGGAAACGCCGGGGTCACGACCGGCGGCGGCGGACCCGCCTGTCGCGTCAGCCAGCGGTCGAAGGCGGCGGGCTCCATCGCCACCACGTCCATCGCCATCAGCGCGTGGCTGAGGCCGCAGAATTCGGCGCACTGGCCGCGGTAGCGACCGGGCTTGTCGGCGCGCACCACCAGGGTGTTGGTGCGGCCGGGGATCATGTCCATCTTGCCGCCGAGGCCGGGGATCCAGAAGCTGTGCACCACGTCCGCGGCGGTGAGGCGGAAGGCGACGGTACGGCCGACGGGAATGCGCACCTCGTTGGCGCTTTCGACCGGGGCGCCGCCGGACGGGCGATAGGTGACGCGCCACCAGAATTGCTCGCCCTCGACCGCGATCTGCAGGTCGGCGGGGCCGTAGCTGCGCGGCCGCATATAGGGGAGGGAGTAAGCGAGCAGGCCGAGGAGGACGATGGTCGGGATCACCCCGCCGAGCCACAGCACCAGCCGCATGCCCTTGTCGAGGCCGAGCTCCCCTTCGGGCGCCCGCACCGCGTGGCGCATCAGCAGCGCGACTCCGGCGGCGATGAGCACGGCGCCGATCAGCATGACGATGAACAGATGGCGGATGTCCGCCGCGTCCGCACCGAACGGCGCGAGCGTCGACTGATGCGTGTTACATCCGGCGAGAAGCACGAATGCCCCCGCGATCAAAGCTTTGTACCTTCCCCCCATGACAGCCGACAACGCGTCGGGTCCGTAACGGTTCTAGGCGAATATGTAAGGAAACGTTGCCGAGTGAGCGGGATGACGTTTGCTAATGCCGGTGAGTCTGCGCCTAGCGCGTCCGTCATTGCGGGCGCAGCGAAGCAATCCAGGGCGTCCTGGTCCGGCACTGGATTGCTTCGCCCCGCTCGCAATGACGGCGCGGGGTGACCGACGTATGCCGCCTCAGAACGTCGGATCGTCGCCCGGCAGCGGGCTCACGTGGATGCCGCATTCCACCTTGTCCCAGCCGCGCCAGCGGCCGGCGCGGGGGTCTTCGCCGGGGCGGACCTTGCTGGTGCAGGGCGCGCAGCCGATCGACAGATAGCCCTGCGCCTCCAGCGGGTGGCGCGGCAGGTCGTGCTGGGCGAAATAAGCGTCGAGCTGGTCCTTCGACCAGTCGGCGAGCGGGTTGATCTTCAGCCGCCCCTCGTCCTCCTCGAAGCGGGGGAGGGCGGTGCGGGTGCCGGCCTGAAAGCCCTTGCGGCCCGAGATCCAGGCATCGAAGGGGGCGAGCGCGCGGCGCAGCGGCTCCACCTTGCGCAGGTCGCAGCAGCCGTCCGGGTCGTAGGACCAGCGCATGCCGGTCGCATCCTTTGCGGCAAGCATCCGAGGATCGGGACGGAAGACGCGCAGGTCGGTGAGGGCGAGCCGCTCCGACAGTTCGTCGCGATAGGCGAGGGTCTCGCCGAACATCTTTTGCGTGTTGGTGAAGATGACCGGGATGTCGGGATTGATGCTGGCGACCATGTGGAGCAGCACCGCCGATTCGGCGCCGTAGGACGACACCGACGCGACCCGCCCGGCGAGTTCGCCGGTGAGCAGCGCGCGCAGCATGTCCGGCGCGGCGACCCCGGCGAAGCGGATCTGCATCGCCGCCGCATCCGCCGCGGTGAAGGCGGGGGCGACGTCGATCGTGTCGAGCGCGCGACTAGCCATGCCGCAGCTTCCATACCGGCGCGATTCGATCGGCGGCGGCCTGATAGCGGTAATCGTAGCGGTCGAGGCTGCGTTGCAGCACCTCGGCGTCGATCGGGGCTTCGGGGGCGAAGCTGTCGAAGCCGCAGCGGCGCATCAGCGGCAGCTGGTCGACCAGCACGTCGCCCGCCGCGCGCAATTCGCCGGTATAGCCCGCCTCGCGCAGCACCCGGGCGGCGCTGTAGCCGCGGCCGTCGCGGAAGGTGGGGAAGCTCACCTCGACCAGCGCCAGCTGCCCCAGTTGCGGCAACAGCGCGCGAGCATCCTCCCCCGCCTCCAGCCGCACCGCGGTGGCGTTGCTCTGGCCCAAAAAGGCGTCGAGCGTCACCGCGGGTTCGTCATGCGCCTCGTCGTCGCGGAAGCGCAGCAGCGTATCAGCCATAGATCGCCTCCTTGAACGGTTCGAAGCCGACCCGGCGATAGGTGTCGAGGAAGCGTTCGCCGGGCGTGCGGACGGCGAGATAGCGATCGGTCACCCGCTCGATCGCGTCGACGACGCCGTCCTCGGAAAAGCCGGGGCCGGTGATCTTGGCGAGGCTGACGTCCTCTGCCCCCGATCCGCCGAGCGACAGCTGGTAGTTCTCGGTGCCTTTCTTGTCGACGCCGAGGATGCCGATATGGCCGGCATGGTGGTGGCCGCAGGCGTTGATGCACCCTGAGATCTTGAGCTTCAGTTCGCCAAGGTCGCGCTGCCGCTCGCGGTCGGCGAAGCGGGTGGCGATCTTCTGCGCCAGCGGGATCGAGCGGGCGTTGGCAAGGCTGCAATAATCGAGGCCGGGGCAGGCGATGATATCGGTGATGAGGTCGAGGTTCGGCTCGGCGAGGCCGGCGTCGCGCAGCGCCGTCCAAAGGTCACAAAGGTCGCGCCCGTGCACATGCGGGAGCACGATGTTTTGCGCGTGCGTTACGCGTAACTCGTTGAAAGACAAACGTTCTGCCAGATCGGCCAGCAGGTCGATCTGATCGGCCGAGGCATCGCCGGGAATACCGCCAGCGGGCTTCAGGCTGACGTTGACGATATGGTAGCCGGGTTGCTTGTGCGCAACCACGTTCTGGTCGAGCCAGACGGCGAAGTCGGGATCGCTGCGATCGATCTGGGCCACCGGGCCGGTGTCGAAGGCCGGCTCGGAGAACATGGCGGTGATCCGCTCGAGCTCGGCGCGCGGCGGATCGAGGCCGAGCTGCTTCACCGCCAGGAATTCTTCCTCCACCTGACGGCGATATTCGTCCGCGCCGATCTCGTGCAGCAGGATCTTGATGCGCGCCTTGTAGATGTTGTCGCGGCGGCCGTAGCGATTGTAGACGCGCAAGCACGCTTCCAGATAGCTCATCAGGTCGTCGGCGGACACGAAGTCGCGGATCAGGTGGCTGACCATGGGGGTGCGGCCCATGCCGCCGCCGACGTAGATCGCCGCGCCCAATTCGCCGCCGTGCTCGTTATCGCGCATCGTCAGGCGGATGCCGATGTCGTGCAGCCGCATCGCCGCGCGATCCTCCTCCGCGGCGATCACCGCGATCTTGAACTTGCGCGGCAGATAGCTGAATTCGGGGTGGAAGGTGCTCCACTGGCGGAGCAGCTCGGCCCAGGGGCGCGGATCGGCGACCTCGTCCGCCGCGGCGCCGGCATATTGGTCGGCGCTGATGTTGCGGATGCAATTGCCGCTGGTCTGGATCGCGTGCATCTCGACCGTCGCCAGCTTGGCGAGGATATCGGGCGCGTCGGCGAGCCTGATCCAATTGTATTGCAGGTTCTGGCGCGTGGTGAAGTGGCCGTAGCCGCGGTCGTATTCCCGCGCGATATGCGCCAGCATCCGCATCTGCCGGCTGTCGAGCGTGCCATAGGGCACCGCGACGCGCAGCATATAGGCGTGGAGTTGCAGGTAGAGGCCGTTCATCAGCCGCAGCGGCTTGAACTGGTCCTCGGTCAACTGGCCGGAGAGGCGGCGTTCGACCTGGTCGCGGAATTCGTCGACGCGGGCGTCGACGATCGCCTGGTCGTATTTGTCGTATTTATACATGCTGGGCCTTTTGGCGCGGAGCTTTGGTGTTCGCGTGGGGGCGGGTAGGCGCGGAGAGGATTGGGTTCGCGCCGAGACGCGCGGGCGCGGAGGCGTGTCGTGACACACGCGCTTCCGTCATCCCGGCGAACGCCGGGACCCATGGAGGGGATGTTGTCGCGATTGCAGTCCGCACCTCGACCGGGTGGCGTCTATGGATCCCGGCGTTCGCCGGGATGACGGCTAAGGGGCGGCGCCTACTCCCGGCGTTCGGCGGGATGACGGGAAGGCGCGCGTGCATCCCGGATGCATTCTTGGCGTGGATCATATCACCCAGCTTCCCGCCGTGGGGTCGGCCGGCTTGAGCGTCAGGTCGGGGCGGACCGTCGGGCCCAGGGCGCGGATGCGGTCCTTGATGTGCGCCGGGCGTGGCCCGTCCGGTGTCGCGACCGCATCGATCAGATAGGGGACGTTGACCCGCCGGGCGCCTTCCTCGGCGCGCAGGATGGCCTCGCCGTCGGCGCCGACGTCGACGGCATCCTCGACGTGGCGCGACCAGCCGGAGCCGGTCCACCAGACGACATCGCCGCTGGGCAGGTCGTTGCCGGTCAACAGCCTCATGCCGCGGGTCCCACGAAAGTAGTACTTTCGTGGGCTCCCTCCACGGGTCCCACGAAAGTAGTACTTTCGTGGGCTCCCTCCGCCACCCGCGCCCAGCGGGCGAGCTTGTCCTCGGCGTCGGACAGTTCGACCACCTCGCCGACGACGATGATCGCCGGGCTCTGCACGGTTTCGCGCGCGACCATCGGGCCGAGGTCGGCGAGCAGGGTGCGCAGTGCGCGGCTGCCCGCCAGCGTGCCGCGCTCCAGCACCGCCACCGGCATGTCCGGGGCGACGCCGTCCGCCATCAGCTTGTCGGCGATATCGGCCGCGGTCGCGACGCCCATGTAGATCACCAGCGTCCGGCCCTGGCCGGCGAGCCCCGCCCAATCCTGGTCGGACAGCCCCTTGCACTGGCCGGCGACGAAGCTGACCGCCGAACTGTGATCGCGATGGGTGAGCGGCAGCATCGCCTCCGCCGCGCAGCCGAGCGCCGCAGAGACGCCGGGGATCACCTCCAGCGGCAGGCCCGCGGCGCGGACCGCCTCCACCTCCTCGCCGCCGCGGCCGAAGATGAACGGGTCGCCGCCCTTCAGCCGTACGACGATGGCGCCGGTCTTGACGTGCGCGACGATGAGCGCGTTGATCGCCTCCTGCGGCAGCGTATGCCGCGCGCGGCGCTTGGCGACGGAAATGCGCTGCGCCTGCGGCGGCGCGAGATCGAGCACGCGCGGATCGATCAGCCCATCGTGGACGAGGATATCCGCCGTCTTCAACGCCTCGACGGCGCGGACGGTGAGCAGCCCCGGATCACCCGGACCGGCCCCGACCAGGATGACGCGCCCGCGGGCGTTGGGATCGAGAAGCGTAGCCATGATCCGGCAGATGGGCCGGCACGTGCCGGGGAACAAGCCAGCGTTGCTTTGGTGAGGGTTAGGTGAACTTGGGTAGGGCCGACGGCCCGGCGCGTCCGGTCAGAAATAGCTGATGACGGGATGCGGTTTCCCGTCACTGCGGGCCGCGGCGCGCGCCAGCAGCATGCGCTTGTTCTCCGTACGCCGGCCACCCTTGTTGCGGAGGGAGTCGACGGGAATGTCGGCTACACCCGTTTCGCGTGCCCGCTGTTCGACTTGCGCGAGATATTCGGTGAAATCAAAGGTCCGCATCGAGCCTTTATAACGCGACTTTGGTAAAAGGTGATGCGGTACGCGGTTCGACGGCGTGAATGCGCCTCACGCGTCCCTGAGGCCGATCCCGATGTTGGCGCGCGCGGCTTCCGCCTCGTTGCTGACCACCGGATAGGCGCAATAGTCCGCCGCGTAATAGGCGCTCGGTCGGTGGTTGCCGCTCCAGCCGATGCCGCCGAAGGGGGCGGAGGAGGAGGCGCCGTTGGTCGGGCGGTTCCAGTTGACGATGCCGGCGCGGATGCCCGCCCAGAAGCGGTCGTAGAGCGACGGGGTCTGGCTGACCAAGGCCGCGGACAGGCCGTAGCGCGTGTCGTTGGCGATGCCGATCGCCTCGTCGAACTCGGTGGCGCGGATGACCTGGAGGATGGGGCCGAACAGCTCCATATCGGGGCGTTCGCTGGCGTTGGTCATGTCGATGAGCGCCGGCACCAGGAACGGCCGGTCGTCCTGCAGGCGCTCGAGGTGGCGGATCGGGCGGCCGCCGCGCATCAGCAGCGCAAGGAAGCTTTCGGTGAGCTGGTCGGCGACCTGGTTGTCGATCACCGGCCCCAGGAAGGGTTGGGGATCGTCGTGCGGCGCGCCGACGATCAGCCGGCCGACCATCGTGTTGATCGTGTCGAGCAGCGGCTCGTACAAGCGATCCTCGACGATCAGCCGCCGCGCCGCGGTGCAGCGCTGGCCGGCGGTGGTGAAGGCGGACTGGATCACCAGCACCGCGGCCGAATGCAGGTCCGGCGTGTCCCAGACGACGATGGGATTGTTGCCGCCCATCTCCAGCGCCAAGATCTTTTCGGGCTTGGATGCGAAGGCGCGGTTGAGCGCGAGGCCGGTGCGCGCCGAGCCGGTGAACAGCAGGCCGTCGATATCGGGATGTTCGGCCAGCGCCTTGCCCTCGGCCGGGCCGCCGATGAGGACGCGGATGCACGCGTCCGGCACGCCGGCGGCGCGATAGCATTCGACCAGGAAGGCGCCGGTCGCGGGCGTCTTTTCGGACGGCTTGAAGACCACCGCATTGCCGGCGAGCAGGGCGGGCACGATATGGCCGTTGGGCAGGTGCGCGGGGAAATTATAGGGGCCGAGCACCGCCAGCACGCCATGCGGCTTGTGGCGCAGCGCCATGCGGCTGCCCATCGGCGATTCGAGCCGGCGCTGCGCGGTGCGTTCCGCATAGGCGGTGACCGAGATGTCGACCTTGGCGATGACGGTGTCGACCTCGGTCCGCGCTTCCCACAGGGGCTTGCCGGTTTCGCGGGCGAGCAGGTCGGCGAAGGCCTCGTGGCGCTGGCGGACGACGTTGCCGAAGCGGCGCAGCGTCTCGACCCGGACGGTCAGCGGCAGCGCCGCCCATGCTGCCCAGCCGCTGCGCGCGGCGGCGACCTCCGTATCGGCATCGCCGACCGGCCCGCGCCACAATTCCGCTCCCGTGGCGGGTTCGTAGGAAATGATCTCGTCAGCCATGCCTGCCTTGCCCTCTGCGTGCAGGGACTAGGCGAATGGCGGAACGCGGGCAAGCTTAGCCCCAGGGGCGTTCGCGGTACCATTTGGTGATGACGTATTTGACGCCGCTGCGCACCTTCATCCCTTGGTGCAGCGTCGCCGGGTTGAGCGACCCGTCTGCGCGCCGGTTGTTCCAGGCGACGAGCTTGCCGGTTTCGGGCTGGACGATCTTGTCGACCGCCTTGAAGCGCGTCGCGCCGCCCGCCTCGGGTTCGTTGAGGTACACCATCAGCGTCCATGTGCGATTGCCCGCCACCGAACAATACCGCTCGAAGTCGGCGCCCTGCGGCTCGAAATAGTCGGTGTGGCCCTTGAATTCCTGGCCGACTGCATAGCGCTGGCCCTGCAACGGCTCGCCATGCGCGGGGTCGAGGCCGGTAAAGTCGGCGAGGCGGCGCTCCACCGCCTGCACGACGGGGTCGTGCGCGGCGAGGTCGCCCGTCTCGCTGGTGCGGAAGGCGGCGTCGCCGTTGGGATCGGCGATGGTCGAGGGGCGGCGCACCGCGTCGATCCGCTCGATCAGCGCATCGCACAGGGCCTGGCCGATGAAGTCTCGGGCGAGGAACAGGTCGAGCTTGGCGCTCGGCACCTTCTGCACGCCGGGCTGCGACAGGATGCGGGCGGCGATCGGGCCGGCGTCGACGCCGCTGCCGAGGATGGGGAGGGAGGCCATGACGTCAGGCTGTATCATCTGCGGCAGGATTCGGGGAAGGCGGCGTTCGTCCGGCCACCGTACCGCCATCTGCCCCCTTTGCCGCAAAAGCGTAACATGGCATGCGTAGGCGCTAGGGTCGCGGGACGGGATCGGTACATGCGCTTGAAACTCGACGCGCGGACGCAGCGCATTCTGCGCCGTCTGCCCGTCGTCAACGTCTATTCGCTGGTCGAGCTGGTCCTGATCGCGGGGCTGGCGACGCAGGCGGCGCGATTGGTGTGGACGCTGGTCACCCCGGTGTCGCCGCTGGGCGACTGGCGCCCGGCGGAGGTGAGCGTGCCCGGCCGCCCCTATGACGTGCTCGCCGGGTTCGATCCGTTCTTTCGCCTCGGCGGGCAGCAGCAGGGGCCGGCGACGGTCACCGCCTTGCAGCTGACGCTGTTCGGCATCCGCGTCGACGAAGCCTCGGGGCGCGGTTCGGCGATCGTCGCGGGGCCGGACAACGTGCAGCGCAGCGTCGGCGTCGGCGAGGAGATCCAGCCCGGCGTGCGGCTGAAGGCGGTGGCGTTCGACCATATCACCATCGACCGCGGCGGCACGGACGAGGACCTGTTCCTCGTCCAGTCCGATGCGCCCGGCGCGGGCGGGCCGCCGCTGCCGCCGGGGCAGGCCCCGGCGGGGGGCGCGCCCATGGCGATGGCGGGGCAGCCGCCGGCGCCGCCGGTCGGCGCCAATCAGATCCGGAACGAGATCGGCTTCATCCCGCGGATCGACGGCGGTCGCATATCCGGCCTGGTCGTCCGGCCGCAGGGCACCGGCACGCTGTTCCGCACCGCGGGCCTGCGCGAGGGCGACGTGGTGACCGCGATCGGCGGGCGGCCCGTCACCGGCCCGCAGGACCTCGACCGCGTCACCGCCGAATTCGCCGGCGGCGGCAACATTCCCATCACCGTCGAGCGGGGGCAACAGACGCTCGCGCTCGCCATCACGATCGCACCCAATCCATGAAGACGCTGCTTCCCGCCCTGATGCTCTCCACCGCGGCCGCGATGCTGCCGGTGCAGGCGATCGCCCAGACGACGCTCAACGTCCGCGATGCCGATATCCGCGCCTTCATCGCCGATGCCGCGCGGGTGACGGGCCGCACCTTCATCATCGACAATCGCGTGCAGGGGAAGGTGACGGTGGTCACCGACCGGCCGCTCAGCCGCTCGGAATATTTCGAGGCGTTCCTGTCGACGCTGCGCGCCAACGGCCTCGTCGCGGTGCCGACCGGCAACGGCGCGTTCCGCATCCAGCCGATCGACAATGCCGCCTCGCAGCCGAGCCGCATCGGCCTGTCGGGCGCGGCGCGCAACAGCCTGGTGACCGAGATCGTCCGGCTGCGCGCGGTGGATGCGCAGCAGGCGCTGGAGACGGTGCGGCCGCTGGTCAGCGCGCAAGGCTCGGTCAGCGCCAACCGCGGCTCCAACGCGCTGGTCATCGTCGATTTCGCCGACAACATCCGCCGCATCCGCGAGGTGCTGCGCCGCGTCGACGCAGACAATGCCTCTACCCGCGTCGTCGCGCTGAAGAATGCGTCGGCCAAGGAGATCGCCGCCGCGCTGCAGGGACTCGCCACCGGCGCGGCCGGCGGCCAGGGCGGCACGCCGGGCGGGGTCGGCACCACGGTGACCGCGGTCGACAGCAGCAATTCGGTCATCATCCGCGGCGATGCGGCCAGCGTATCGCGGCTGGTGCAGGTGGCGCAGGAGCTCGACCAGAAGGCGAAGAACGGCACCGAGATTCGCGTCGTCTTCCTGGAAAATGCCGATGCGGCGCAGCTGCTGCCCGTGCTCCAGCAGCTGGTCGGGCAGACCCCCGATCCGGTGCAGGAGACGCAGCTGTCGCGCACCCAGACCGGCTTCGGCAGCAGCACCGGCGGCGCGTCGCAGGCGAGCCAGCAGCGGCAGGTGGCGCAGGCACCGGTGCAGCAGAGCAGCGGCGGCGGCAGCAGCGGCACCGGGCAGCCGGCGATCACCACGCAGGGCGGGCGCACGGCGGCGGTCGTCACCCGCTTCCAGGGCGCCAACGCGATCGTCATCGCCGCGCCCGCCGATATCCAGCGGCAGCTGTCCGACGTCGTGCGGCAGCTCGACACGCGGCGCGAGCAGGTGCTGATCGAGGGGATCGTCGCCGAAGTCTCCGACGCGACCGTCAACCGGCTCGGCGCGCAGTTCATCCTGGCCAATCCGTCGGGCGGGGCGTTCGCCGCCTCCACCTTCTCGAACAGCGCGCCCAACATCCTCCAGATCGCCGGGGCGATCGGTGCGCGCGAGATCGGATCGAGCCGTACCGTCGTCATCGCGCCGGACGGGACCCGGACGGAGACGACCACCAACAACACGGCGTCCGACCAGCTGACCCAGTCGGCGATCAGCTCCATCATCGGCTCGTCGGGCGGCTTCGGCGGGTTCGGCGGCAAGATCGGCGACGTCATCTTCGGCGCGATCATCAATGCGGTGAAGAGCGACACCACCTCCAACCTGTTGCAAGTCCCGCACCTCGTCACGCTGGACAATCAGGAAGCGCACAGCCTGGTCGGGCAGGAGATTCCGATCACCACCGGGCAGGCGCTGTCGAACAATTTCGACAACACCTTCCGCACCACGCAGCGCGAGAATGTCGGCATCGAGCTGACCGCGCGGCCGCAGGTCAATTCCAGCGGCACGGTGAAGCTGAACCTGCGGCTGGAAGTCAGCTCGATCGCCGGCCCGGTGTCGAGCGACAACAGCGACCTCATCCTCAACAAGCGCGAGATCGAGACGGTGCTGACCGTGGACGAGGGGCAGATCGCGGTGATGGGCGGACTGCTGAGCGACGAGGAGCGCCGCACGATCGAGAAGATCCCGCTGCTCGGCGACATCCCCTTGCTCGGCAACCTGTTCAAGTCGCGGGCGAAGTCGCGCAACAAGACCAATCTGATGATCTTCATCCGCCCGACGATCCTGCGGTCCGCCGCCGACAGCCGCAAGGTCGCCGAGCAGCGCTATGGCTATATCCGCCTGCAACAGGGATTGCAGTCGCCCGACGAAGAGCCGTCGATCGACCAGCTGGTGCGCGACTATATGGGCGCGGCGCCGCCGATCCCTTCGGCGCCGATCCCCGGCAACATCGAGGACCCGCGCGTCGCCGTGCCGATCCAGCACAATACCACCAAGGTCATCCGCCCGAGGGACAAGTGATGATGAGCCGCTCCGTCCCGCCGTCATCCCGGCGGAAGCCGGGACCCATGGCGGGGGTGCGCGTAGCGTTGGCGCGCGCCATCGGCCGGGTGCGTCCATGGGTCCCGGCGTCCGCCGGGATGACGGTGGAGGGGCGGGCGGAATGCTCCTCCAACACCCCGTCATCCCCGCGCAGGCGGGGATCCATAGCGGCTGACCTCTCGGCTCCATCGCAGCTGCAGCGACTATGGATTCCCGCCTACGCGGGAATGACGAAAGGCAGGAGGGCGCGCGCATGATGATCCGTCCCGGCAGCGCCATCGTCGAGAGCGCGGACGCGGCCATCGCCGAGCCGGTGCCGATGCTCGCCATCCCCTATGCCTTCGCGCGGCGGCACGGCGTCGTCGTCACGCATACCGACACCGACGCGCACCTCACGGTCGCGCTGCGCGCCGGTGCGGACCCCAGGGCGCTGATCGAGATCCGCCGCTATCTCGCCCGGCCGTTCGACGTGACGCTGGTCGAGCCGCCCGCCTTCGACCGGCTGCTGTCCGATCATTACGCCATGGACGGCCAGGCGAACGCGCTCGCCGCGGTCGGCATGGGCGACGAACTGGACAGCCTCGCCGAAGGGCTACCGACCGCGGAGGACCTGCTCGACACCGCCGACGATGCGCCAGCGATCCGCCTCATCAACGGCATCATCGCCGATGCGGCGCGCAACGGCGTGTCGGATATCCATATCGAGCCCTATGAGACGGGCCTGATCGTGCGCATGCGCATCGACGGCGTGCTGCGCGAGACGTTGCGCATGCCGCCGCACGTCGCGCCCGTCGTGGTGAGCCGCATCAAGGTGATGGCGCGGCTCGACATCGCCGAGCGGCGCGTGCCGCAGGACGGGCGCATGGGGCTGACGCTGGGCGGCAAGTTGCTCGACGTGCGCGTGTCGACCCTGCCCAGCCGGGCGGGCGAGCGCGTGGTGCTGCGTATCCTCGACAAGGAGAATGCCGGGATCGACCTCGATGCGCTGGGCATGGACGAGCGGATGTACGCGCTGCTGCGCGGAGCGCTGGCCGAGCCCAACGGCATCATCCTGGTCACCGGGCCGACGGGATCGGGCAAGACCACCTCGCTCTATGGTGCGCTGCGGCTGCTCAACGATGGCAGCCGCAACATCCTGACCGTCGAGGACCCGGTGGAATATGCGGTCGAAGGGGTGGGGCAGACGCAGGTCAACCCCAAGGTCGGCCTGACCTTTGCCGCTGGCTTGCGCGCGATCCTGCGCCAGGACCCGGACGTGGTGATGGTCGGCGAAATCCGCGACCGCGAGACGGCGGAGATCGCGGTACAGGCGTCGCTGACCGGCCATCTGGTGCTGTCCACCGTCCACACCAACGATGCGATCGGCGCGATCACTCGGATGCGCGACATGAAGGTCGAGCCGTTCCTGCTCGCCTCGACGCTGCGCGCGGTGATCGCGCAGCGGCTGGTGCGGCGGCTCTGCCCGACGTGCCGGCGGCCGGCGGCGGATCATGGCGTCGCCGCCTTGCTCGGGATCGAGGCGGGGGCGACGGTGTATGAGGCGGTCGGCTGCCCGGAGTGCAACCACACCGGCTTTCGCGGGCGGATCGGCGTGTTCGAGGCGGTGCGGGTGGACGACGCCATCCGCCGCTTCATCAACGACGGGGCCGACGAGACGGCGATCGCCGCGCACGCCTTTGCGCGGACGCCGACGCTGGCGCAGGCGGCCGAGGCGCTGGTGCGCCGCGGGCTGACGACGCCGGAGGAGGCGATCCGGGTCAGCCGCCGCGATGCGACGGATGTGGTGGATGATGGGTGAGCCCCGCCAAATCCTCCCCGGCACGGGGAGGGGGACCAGCCGCAGGCTGGTGGAGGGGGGGCGCCACTGGGCGTGCCGCCTGAGGAGGCCCCCCTCCACCACCGCTGCGCGGCGGTCCCCCTCCCCGTGCCGGGGAGGAATTGGTGGCTGATTTCGACTATCTCGCCATCGATACCCGCGGGCAGGAGCAGCGCGGGCATGTCGCGGCGGCGAGCATCGATGCCGCGCGGGCGACGCTCGACCGCCGCAAGCTCTACGTCGTCCGCCTCGAACCGGGGGCGCCGCCGGCGGTGCAGAGCCGGCCGCTGTTCGGCATCCGCCTCGGCCGCGCCCGGATGAGCAACAAGCAGCTCACGCTCTTCACCCGCCAGCTGGCGACGCTCAACCGCGTTTCGCCGCTGGAGGAAAGCCTGCGCACGATCACCCGGCAGACGGAGCAGGAGAGCGTCCGCACGATCGTGGCGCAGGTGCACGCCGGCGTGGTCGAGGGGCGTCGCCTCGCCGACGCGATGGCGCGCGAGCCGAAGAGCTTTCCGCCGCTGTACCGGGCGATGGTGTCGGCGGGCGAAAGCTCGGGCAGCCTGCCGACGATCCTCGACCGGCTTGCCGCCCTGCTCGAACGGCAGGCGGAAATCCGCGGCAAGCTGCTGACCGCGCTCGCCTATCCGACGATCCTCGCGGTCGTGGCGCTGGGTGTCGTCACCGCGCTGATGATGTTCGTGGTGCCTCAAGTGGTGCAGCAGTTCGACACGGTCGGGCAGGCGCTGCCGCTGCTTACCCGCATCGTCATCGGCCTGTCCGACCTGCTGGTCGGCTGGTGGTGGCTGATGGCGCTGGTGATCGCGCTGGTTGTGGCGGGGACCTGGTATGCCTTGCGCGATCCGGCGTTGCGGCTCGCCTTCGACACCGCGCTGTTGCGGTTGCCGCTGCTCGGGCGGCTGCTGCGCGACCTGCATGCGGCGCGCATGTCGCGCACCCTGTCGACCATGGTGGCGAGCCGGCTGCCGCTGCTGGAGGGACTCGCGCTCACCGCCTCGACGATCCACAACCGGCGGCTGCGCGCCGCCTCGGACGAGATCGTGGAGGCGATCCGATCGGGCGGCAGCCTGTCCGCGGCGATGCGGCGCACGGCGGTGTTCCCGCCGCTGCTCACCTATCTCGCCGCATCGGGCGAGGCGGCGGGGCGGCTCGACGAGATGCTGGAGCGGGCGGCCGATTATCTGGAGCGCGAATTCGACCGCTTCACCGCCACCGCGCTGTCGCTGCTCGAACCGGCGATCATCGTCGTGATGGGCGGCATCGTCGCCACGATCGTGCTATCGATCCTGCTCCCCATCCTCCAGCTCAACACCCTGGCCGGACAATAAGGACCGTCATGCGTAAACCGGAACAGAAGCGCCATCGCAACGAGGAGGGCTTTACCCTCGTGGAATTGATGGTCGTCATCGTCATCATCGGCCTGCTCGCCGCGATCGTCACCTTCAACGTCCTGCCCGCAGGCGACAAGGGCAAGATCACCAAGGCGAAGTCGGACATCAGCACCATCGAAGGCGCGCTGGAAATGTACCGGCTGCAGATGAACAGCTACCCGACCACGAGCCAGGGGCTACAGGCGCTGGTCACCGCGCCGGCCGGCGTCAATGCGGCGGAATATCAGCGCGGCGGCTATATCAAGAAGCTGCCGCCCGATCCCTGGGGCCGCCCCTATCTCTACGCCTCGCCCGGCCAGCACGGCGAGGCCGACGTCTGGAGCCTCGGCGCCGACGGCAAGGACGGCGGCGAGGGCGCCAACGCCGACATTACCAGCTGGCAGTGAGCATGCGCCGCACCGAACACGGCTTCACGCTGGTCGAGCTGATGGTGGTGGTGACCATCATCGGCCTCGCGGCGGCCGTTGCGGTGTGGAACATGCCCGATCCACGCGGTCGGGTGGCGGACGAGGCGGCGCGATTCGCATTGCGGGCGCGCGCTGCCCACGATGCCGCGATCGTCGGCGGCAGCCCGGTGAGCCTGTGGGTCACCGCCGGCGGCTATGGCTTCGACCGTCGCGCCGCCGGGCAATGGGTGGCGATGGCGGACAAGCCGCTGCGCGTCGAGCGCTGGTCGGAGGGGACGCAGGCGGCGATCGGCGATGCCGACGGGCGCCTCCGCGTGGTGTTCGACCCGACCGGACTCGCCGACCGGCCGGCGCAGGTGACGCTCAGCCGCAGCGGCGCCCGCGCGGTGATCGACATGGCCGCCGACGGCAGTGTGCGGGTGGCGAGCTGATGATCCCCGCCGCCCCGCCGTCGTCACGCGGCTTCACCCTCGTCGAGATCATGGTCGCGCTTGCGGTGTTCAGCCTTGCGGTGCTCGCGCTGCTGCGGCTGGAGACGGCGACGATCCGCGGTGCGCAAGTGCTGGACGACAGCCTGATCGGCGGCATCGTCGCCCGCAACGTCGCCAACGATGCGATCACCGAGGCGCGGCCCCCCGTCGCCGGGCGGACGACCGGCAGCGAGGTCGATGGCGGCCGCAGCTGGAACTGGGTGCGGCAGGTGACCGCCACCGGCAATGCCAGCATCGTCCGCATCGATGTCGCCGTCGCCAATCGGCGCGGCCAGATCGTCGGCCGCACCACCGCGGTGCGGCCCCCGGATACGCCGTCGTGAGGGGCGGGGCGGGGGGCTCGCCGGCGCAGCGGCGCGGGGAGGCCGGCTTCACCTTGGTCGAAGTGCTCATCGCGCTGATGATCTTCGGCCTGATCGCGGCGGCGGGCGTCGCCATCCTGACCTTCAGCGTGCGGGCGCAGACCGCCACGGGCAAGCGCTTCGACGACGTCGCCGCGCTCAACCGCACCACCGCGCTGCTGGCGAGCGACCTCGGCCAGGCGATCGACCGGCCGGCGCGCGACGAGGGCGGCAATCGGCTGCCCGCCTTCACCGGCGAGGCGGATGGGCGGATGCGCTTCGTGCGCACCGGCTGGGCGAACGTCGATGCCGCGCCGCGGGCGAGCGCACAGAAGGTCGCCTATGCGATGGACGGCGACACGTTGCAGCGCATCGCCTATCCGATGATCGACGGCGCGGCGCCGCTGCCGCCGGTGGCGCTGCTCGGCAAGGTGGCGGGGGTCAGCGTGCGCTACCGCTACAAGGGGGCGTGGAGCGATCGCTGGGACGGCACGCAGGGTGCGCCGCTGCCGCAGGCGGCGGAGGTCGTGCTGCGCCGCACCGACGGCACCACGCTGCGGCTGATGCTGCTCGTCGGGTCGGGCTATGCGCCGCCACTGGTCGGCGGTCCGCAGCCGACGCCGACCGCTTCGGGAACGCCCGGTGCCAGCTGAACGCGAGCGCGGCGCCGCGCTGCTCACCGTCCTGCTGCTCGTCGCGATGATCGCGGTGCTCGCGGGCACCGCGCTCGAACGGCTGCGCCTCACCACCCGCCTCGCCGGCAACGCGCTGGGTGCCGAACAGGCGCGCGGCTATGCCCGCGCCGCCGAGGCGCTGGCGACGTCCAAGGTGACCGACATGCTCGGCTCCAACCCCGATCGCGTCACGCTGGCCGGCGGCTGGAGCGGCAAGCCGTTCGGCCTGCCGCTGCCCGGCGGCGGCCTCGCCGTCGCGCGGGTGAGCGATGGCGGCAATTGCTTCAACCTCAACAGCCTCGTCGCGCAGCAGGCACCCGGTGTCTACACGTCGACGCAAGGCTTCGCCGCGCACCTCCAGTTCGTCCGGCTGATGGGGCTGATCGGCGTGCCGTCGCAATCCGCCGAGCGCATCGCCGCGGCGAGCGCCGACTGGATCGACAGCGACCAGGACCAGCAGGCAGGCGGCGCCGAGGACCCGGTCTATCTCGCCCGCGCTCTGCCCTATCGCACCGCCGGCACGCTGATGGCCGACCCCAGCGAGCTGCGCGCGGTCGATGGCGTCACGCCGGAGATCTATGCGAAGCTGCGCCCGTGGATCTGCACCCTGCCACGAGCGGAGGCGGCGCCGCTCAACATCAACACGCTGGCCCCGGAACAGGCGCCGCTGGTCGCGATGCTGTTTCCGGGCAACGTGTCGGCGGCGGCGGCGCGCGGCATGATCCTGCGCCGCCCGCCGCAGGGCTTCAAGGATGCCAGCACCTTCCTCAACCTTGCGGGCAACGGCGCGACGCCCGACGGCGGCGGGGGGTTGGCGGTGAAATCGACATGGTTCGCGCTCGGCATCGACGTGACCAACGGCAGCGCACGCTTGCAGGAAAGGGCGCTGATCGACGCAAGCCGTCTTCCCGCGCGGCTCGTGGCACGGCAATGGGGCGACGAATCATGACGATGCTCCTGTTCCTTCCCCATGGCGACCGCGGCTGGCGCTGGCTGCGCATCGCGGACGATCGCACGATCACCGAAGGCGAGGGGATGCCCGGGGCGACCGATGAGACGGTGATCGCCGTCGCCCCGGCGGAGGACGTGACGCTGCACTGGGCCGATCTGCCGGCGCGCTCGCCGGCGCAGGCGGTCGCCGCCGCGCGCCTGCTCGTCGCCGAGGCGAGCGCGACTCCGATCGGCGAACTGCATGTCGCGGTCGGCGGCGAGGCGGCGGGGGAGGGCGACCGTCCGATCGCCGTCGCCGGCATGGGCGCAATGGCCGGCTGGCTGGCGGAATGTGCCGTGCATGGCATCGATCCGGCGGCGATCGTGCCCGCCCCCCTGCTGCTGCCGCGGCCGGAGGAGGGCTATGTCCGCGGCATCGTCGGTGCAGCGCCGCTGGTTCGCAGCCGCACCACCGGCTTCGCCGATGAGGCACGACTGACGGACCTCGTCGTCGGCGACGCGCCGCTGGTGACGGTCGACCGCGAGACGCTGGACGCGCACCTTGCCGCAGTCGCCGCCGCGGTGCCGCTCGACCTCAGGCAGGGGCCGTTCGCGCGGCGCCGGCGGCGCATCGGCATCGATTGGCCGCTGGTCCGCCGCATGGCGCTGCTGGGTGCCGCCATCCTGCTGGTGACGCTGGCGATCGACCTCGTCCGCATCGCCAAATACAGCCTCGGCGCCGACGCGCTGGAGGCACGGGCCGAGGCGCTGGGGCGCACCGGCCTCGCCCGCGGCGAGACGGTGACCGATGTCGACCGCCAGCTCGCCGAGCGCCTGGCGGCGGTGCGCGGGCCCGGCCTGGGGTTCAGCACCACCGCCGCAGCGGTCTATGCCGCGGTGCGAGCGACGCCCGGTACCGAGCTGACCGGCCTGGACTTTCAGTCGAACGGCGATCTGCGCATCAGCGTCGCCGCGGCGCGCGAATCGCTGCCCACCGACCTCAAGCGTGCGCTGGAGGCGGCGGGCTTCGCCGTCACCGCCGGCACGTTCCAGTCGGCCAACGGAAGGATCACGGGTGAGATGACGGTGAGCCGGCCATGAGCGGCATGCGCGCCTGGTTCGCCGGCCGGTCGCTGCGCGAGCGGCGGATGATCCTCGTGATGCTGGCGCTGCTGGCGGTGACGGTCGTCTGGGGCGGCATCATCCTGCCGGTGCGCGACGGGCTGTCGAGCGCGCGCGAACGCTATGCCGATGCCGCCGTCCGCTTCGGCGCGACGGAGGGTGCGATCGACCAGCTGCATGCCGTCGGCCGCCGCATCCCGCTGAGCGGCACGCTCGCCGATACGCTGCGCCTGCGCGCGGAGGCGGCGGGCTTCGCGCTGGCGACCGTCGACGAATCGGGTGCCGGCCGGGCCCATGCCACCATCCAGGCAGCCAAGCCCGCTGCGCTCGCGCGCTGGTTCGCCGGGCTGGAGGCGGGCGGCATCCTGGTCGATTCGGCGACGTGGCGCGACAACACCGACGGCAGCGTCGCCGTCGACTTCGTCGTGCGGGCGCGCGCGTCATGAGGCGCATCCGCCTGCGCACCGGTCCTGCCGCGCTATTCGGCGGGCTGATGCTCGTCGCGCTGCTCATGTTCCTGCCGATGCGGCTGGTGCTCGGCTGGATCGGCTTGGGCGACCAGGGGTTCAGCGCGCGCAGCGTGACCGGCAGCGTCTGGGACGGCCGGCTGGAGGAGGCGCGGTTCGGCGACCTGACGCTGGGGTCGCTCGACGCCAGCGTCTCGCCGTTCGCGCTGCTGCTCGGCCGCGCGCGGGTCGCGATCGATGGCGATCCGGGGATCGTGCACGGCGCGCTGGTGCTCAGCCGTCACGGCCGGGGCGTCGATGACCTCACCGCCACGCTGCCGACCGGCCGCGCCTTCGCGCCATTGCCGGTCACGCAGTTGGCGCTGGAAAACGTCACCATCCGCTTCCAGGACGACAACTGCGAGCGTGCCGAGGGCCGGGTGCGGGCGACGCTGGTCGGCGAGGCGGCGGGGATCGCGCTGCCCTCCGAACTCTCCGGCGTCGCGCGGTGCGAGGGCAATGCGCTGCTGCTGCCGCTCGCCAGCCAGTCGGGCAGCGAGAGCATCACGATGCGGATCACGGGCGGGGGCCGCTACACCGCGGCGCTGCGCCTCGTCCCCTCCGATCCGGCCGCCGCCCAGCGGCTGGCGGCCACCGGATTCGTCGGCGGGGCCGACGGATATCGACTTTCGATCCAGGGCAGCTTCTGATAGCCTTGACGGGAGGCGTATCGCCCCGCTAGGGGCGCATGCCTTCGCGGCGACCGTAGTTCAATTGGTTAGAGCGCCGGCTTGTGATGCCGGAAGTTGCGGGTTCAAGTCCCGTCGGTCGCCCCATTTTCCCGCAAATCCCGTGTTCCTGCCGCCCGTTAGGGACTGGCCAAGCCGGGCGGGAAAGAATATTACTCTCGCTCGCAACATCATTATCACGCGGAGCAGGCCATGGCAGCGGTGTGGGATCTTACCGATTTCGATATGCACGAGGGTGTGCACACCTTCACCGATCGCGAATCGGGGCTGCGTGCGATCATCGCAGTGCATTCCACACATCTCGGCCCGGCAGCGGGTGGCGCCCGGTTCTGGCATTATGCCGCGGGTGACCTGGCGCTGACCGATGCGTTGCGCCTGTCGCGCGGCATGAGCTTCAAGAATGCGATGGCCGGCCTGGCGCTCGGCGGCGGCAAGGGCGTGATCCTGGCCGATGCCCCCGGCGCGGTGATCGGCGAGGCGCAGCTGAAGGCGTTCGGCCGTGCGGTGGAATCGCTCGGCGGCCGCTACGTCACCGCCGAGGATGTCGGCATGTCCGAAGCGCGGATGAAGGTGATCGCGGGCGAGACGCGCTACGTCAGTGGCCTGCCCGTGCAGAGCGGCGCCGCAGGTGGCGACCCCGGACCCTATACCGCGCATGGCGTCTACCTGGGCGTCAAGGCGGCGGCGAAGCGGGGCCTCGGCACCGACGACATGCGCGGCGTCCATGTCGCGATCCAGGGCGTCGGCTCGGTCGGCGGCGGACTTGCCCGCTTGCTGGCGAGGGACGGTGCGCGCCTGACGCTCGCCGATGTCGATGCCGATCGCGCCAAGGCGCTTGCCGCGGAACTGGGCGCGGAGACGGTCGCCGCCGGCGCGATCCTGGGCGTCGAGGCGGATATCTTCAGCCCCAACGCGCTCGGCGCGATCCTGACCGAAGCGACCATCCCGACGCTGAGTGCCAAGGTCGTCGCGGGCGGCGCCAACAACCAGCTGGCGACGCGCGAGGATTACGGTCGCCTGCACGATCGCGGCATCCTCTACGCACCCGATTACGTCATCAACGCCGGCGGCATCATCAACGTCGGGCTGGAATATCTGGGCCAGGGCGACGAGGCCGAGGTGATGGCGCGCATCGCCAAGATCCCGGCGCGCCTCGACGAGGTGTGGGACGAGAGCGAGCGGACCGGCCGCCCGGCGGCGGAGGTCGCCGACACGATCGCGCAGCGGCTGATCGGCCGGGGCTGAGCCTTTCTTCGCTACCGGGGGCGGGCGGTGCGAGCGAGCATTGCGTTCGTCGCTTACCTCCCCCTCCGTCAGGCTACGCCTGCCACCTCCCCCTGGCGGGGGAGGATCGAATGTCGATCCGGCCTGATTCTCCGTCGCCCCGGAACGAGCCCGGGGTGACGGAGAATGGTGGGATGGGTTGCCCTTCAACCGAAGCCAGCAGCCATCCTGGCCATATGGAATAGCCCTGTCCTCGGGGGATGACTCGGGAACCGAGCCGTCCACCTACCTCCATTGGCCGTGAGCGCGTCGGAAGGCGTGGTGCCGCCCCGTCATCGTCGGCCCGGCACCGCCCCGCGCACACGTGGGGTGACGGCGCCCGCAAAGCTTCCTATGAACGACGCCAGCCGTGCCGACTTTTCATGCCCTTGCCAATCCTGCGCGCTTCCTTGCCATCGCCCGGCCGTTGACGCCGGTGCTGCTGTGGAGCGGCATCGTGTTGCTCGCGATCGGTTGCTGGGCGGGGCTGACGCAGACGCCGCCCGACTATCTGCAGGGCGAGACGGTGCGCATCCTCTACATCCATGTCCCCGCCGCGTGGCTCGGCATGGGGGGATGGAGCGGGATCGCGATCGGCAGCATCGCCTTCCTCGTCTGGCGGCACCCGCTCGCCGATATCGCCGCGCGTGCCATCGCGCTGCCGGGCGCGACCTTTGCCGCAGTCTGCCTCGTCACCGGGTCGATCTGGGGGCGGCCGACCTGGGGCACGTGGTGGCAGTGGGACGGGCGGCTGACCTCCATGCTGCTGCTGTTCTTCGTCTATTGCGGCTATATGGCGCTGGCCCGCGCCGATGCCGATCGCGGCGGTGACGGGCGTATCCCGGCGCTCTACGGCATCGCCGGCACCGCGCTGCTGCCGATCATCCGCTATTCGGTGATCTGGTGGAACACGCTGCACCAGGGGCCGTCGATCGGCCTCACCCGGTCGAGCATCGCGGGCAGCATCCTGTGGCCGCTGGGCCTCACCATGGCGGGCTTCACGCTGCTGTTCGCCGCCATCGTGCTGATGCGGATGCGCACCGCGCTCGCCCGGATCAAGGCCGAGGCGCGGCTGCGCCGGATGGCGCGCGCATGAATCCCTGGCCGTTCGTGATCGCGGCCTATGCCGTCACGCTGGGCGTGGCAGGCGCGCTGGCGCTGGCGAGCTACCGTGCGATGCGGCGCGCCGAGAAGTGAAGGCCAAGCATCAACGGCTGACGCTCGCCCTGCTGGCGGTGGGTGCGATCGCCATCGCGGCGCTGCTCGCCCTGTCGGCGCTGAAGGATCAGGCGTCCTTCTTCTACGCGCCGTCCGACGTGAAGACGCAGGGGCTGCCGCTCGGCCGTGCGGTGCGCCTGGGCGGTATGGTGCAAAAGGGGTCGGTGGTGCGTGCTCCCGATGGCGTCACCGTCCGCTTCGTCGTCGGCGATGGCCGGGCGACGACCCCGGTCACCTTCGCCGGCATCGTCCCCGACCTGTTCCGCGAAGGCTCCGGCGTCGTCGCCGAGGGGCATTTCAATGCGGACGGCAGCTTCACCGCGACCAACCTGCTCGCCAAGCACGACGAGAAATACATGCCGCCGGAAGTCGCGGGCAAGATGCACGAAACGAAGACGCTGGAGCCATGACCGCCGAAACCGGCCTTGCCGCGCTCTGGCTCGCCGCCGCGCTGGCGGCGCTGCAACTGGCGATGGCCGCGCTCGGGCTGGCGCGCCGCCGGGTGGAGGCGATGGCCGCCGTGCGCCCGATCGCGATGGTGCAGGGGGCGCTCGCCGCCATCGCGATGGCGGCGCTGATCGCGCTGTTCCTCGCCTCCGACATGTCGGTGAAGCTGGTGGTCGAGAACAGCAATTCCGCCAAGCCGTGGATCTATAAATTCGCCGGCGCCTGGGGCAATCACGAAGGATCGATGCTGCTGTGGGTGACGATCCTCGGGGTCGCGGGCGCCGCGGTCGCGGTGCTCGAACGCCGCCTCGCCGAGCCGACGCTGATCGCGACGCTCGGCGCGCAGGCGGGGATCGCACTCGGTTTCTATGCCTTCCTGCTCTTCGCCTCCAATCCGTTCGCGCGGATCGCGCCGGCGCCGCCGGAGGGGCTGGGGCTCAACCCGCTGTTGCAGGACCCCGGCCTCGCCTTCCACCCGCCGACGCTCTACATCGGCTATGTCGGCATTTCGGTGGCCTTCTCCTTCGCGGTCGGCGCGCTGGTGACGCGCGACGTCGGCCCGGC
Source organism: Sphingomonas sp. SP5 (assembly GCF_058313455.1). NCBI lineage: Bacteria > Pseudomonadati > Pseudomonadota > Alphaproteobacteria > Sphingomonadales > Sphingomonadaceae > Sphingomonas > Sphingomonas sp. SP5. The sequence continues at coordinate 422,426 of NZ_JBZFLF010000003.1, forward strand.
GTTCGCGCGCGCGATGCGGCCGTGGGTGCTGGGTGCGTGGATCTTCCTGACCTTGGGCATCACCGCGGGATCCTATTGGGCCTATTACGAGCTCGGCTGGGGTGGCTGGTGGTTCTGGGACCCGGTGGAGAATGCCTCGCTGATGCCGTGGCTGGCGGCGACCGCGCTGCTCCATTCGGTGACGGTGCTGGCCACGCGCGACGGCCTGCGCGCCTGGACGGTGATGCTGGCGGTGGTCGCCTTCTCGATGTCGATGATCGGCACCTTCCTGGTCCGTTCAGGCATCCTTACCAGCGTCCATGCCTTTGCCGTCGATCCCAAGCGCGGCGCCTTCATCCTGGTGCTGCTGGCGCTCTACATCGGCGGCGCGCTGGCGCTGTTCGCCGCGCGGATCGGAACGGTGCGGGCGGGCAACACCTTCCAGTTCGTCAGCCGCGAAGGCGGCCTGGTCATCAACAACCTGCTGCTGTCGGTGATCCTCGGCACGGTGCTGATCGGCACGCTCTACCCGCTGGTCGCGGCGAGTTTCGGCACGCAATTGTCGGTCGGGCCGCCGTTCTTCAACAAGGCGGCGGGGCCGATCGCGCTGGCGCTGGTCGTCGTGATGGCGGTCGGTCCGCTGCTGCGCTGGCGGCGCGACGATGCCGGCGCGCTGCTCGACCGGCTGATCTGGCCGATCGCCGCCACCGGCTTCACCGGCGCGGCGCTGGTCGTGCTCGCGCCGCCGGGGCTGATGCCGCTGCTCGGCCTATCGCTGGCCGGCGGACTTGCCGTGGCGAGCGTGCTGCCGCTCGTCGGGCGCAAGCCCTGGCGCGCGCCGCTGTTCACCTGGGGCATGGTCGTGGCGCATCTCGGCATCGCGGTCAGCCTTGCCGGCATGGCCTGCGACAGCGCCTATACCGCCGAGACGCTGGTCGCCGCACGGATCGGACAGCCGGTGCGCGTCGGCCCCTATCGGGTGACGCTGGACGGCATCAAGCCGATCATCGGCGACAATTGGTCGGCGCTGGAAGCACGTCTGACGGCGGTGCGCGACGATGAGGATCCCATCGTCCTGCGCCCGCAATCGCGCTTCTTCGCCGATCCAGTCACCACCACCAGCGAAAGCGCCATCGCGACCCGGTGGGATGGCCAGCTCTACACCGTGCTTGGCCAGCCGGATGAACAGGGCCGATGGCAGCTGCGGCTATGGTGGAAGCCGTTCGTCACGCTGATCTGGCTGGGCGGCGGCTTGGTCGCGCTGGGTGGCGCGCTGTCGCTCGCCGGCCGCTGGCGGCGCGAACGGCGTGCGGCGCAGCGCGAGGCGCAGGGGCAGGCATGGGCATGAGGCGCTGGCTGCTGTGGGCGCCGCTCGTCGCCTTCGCCTTGCTCGTCGTGCTGGTCGCGGCGAACCTGCTGCGGCCGGCGGACCGGACGGTCCGTTCGGCACTGATCGGCCAGCCGCTGCCCGCGTTCGCGCTGCCGCCTATCGCGCCGGGCAAGCCCGGCCTGTCGAGCGCCGATTTCGGCCGTGGCGGCCCCCGGCTGCTCAACATCTTTGCCAGCTGGTGCATCCCTTGCGCCGCGGAAGCGCCGCAGCTGATGCGGCTGAAGGCGATGGGCGTGGCGATCGATGCCGTCGCGATCCGCGACACCGCGCCCGCGCTCGCCGACTTCCTGCGCCGTCATGGCGACCCCTATCGGCGGATCGGCGACGATCCGCAGAGTGCGGTCCAGCTCGCGCTCGGTTCGTCCGGCGTTCCCGAAAGCTTCGTGATCGATGGCCGAGGCCGGATCGTCTACCAGCATGTCGGCGATATCCGCGCAGACGACGTCGATGTGATCGCCGCCGCGGTGCGGGACGCGCGATGATCCGCTGGCTGCCGCTCCTCGCGCTGTTGCTCGCCGCCGCTCCGGCGCTGGCCGATCCGACCACGCCGCCCGCCGCGCTCGCCGACACGCAGTTGCGCGATCCGGCGCGCGAGGCGGAGGCGCGCGCGCTAATGGAGACGCTGCGCTGCGTCGTCTGCCAAGGGCAGTCGATTGCCGACAGCGACGCCAGCATGGCCGGCGACATGCGCGCGCTGGTCCGCCAGCGCATCGCGGCGGGCGAGCGGCCGGACGCGATCCGTGCCTGGCTGGTCGCGCGCTATGGCGATTATGTCAGCTACGATCCGCCGCTGAGCGGTGCGACCTGGCCGCTGTGGTTCGCACCGCTCGTGTTGTTGGCGGTCGGTATCGCCGTCGCGCGGATCAGCTTCCGCCGGCCGAAGGAAGTGGCGCGCTGATGGGCTGGGTGACGCTCGCGCTGATCGCCATCGGAGCGGCGGGTGCGCTGATCGCGCTGCGGGTCGATCGGCTGATGTGGTCGATGGTCGCCGGGGCGCTGATGCTGGGTGCAGCCGGCTATGCGTGGCAGGGACGGCCGACGCTGCCCGCCAGCCCCGCCGAGCCCGCCGCGCTGTTGGCCCCCGACGACCCGGCACTGCTCGACCTGCGCGAACGCATGCTCGGCCGCTTCACCGCCGATTCCGCCTATCTCACCGCTGCCGATGCGATGATGCGGGCCGGCCAACCGCAAACGGCGGTGCAGGCGCTGCTTGGCGGACTCAACCAATATCCACGCAGCGTGATGCTGTGGACCGCGCTCGGCACCGCGCTGGCGGCGCATGACGGCAACCGGCCATCGCCGCCCGCGCTGTTCGCCTTTCGCCAGGCGATCCGCGTCGCACCGGAGCACCCGGCGCCGCATTTCTTCCTGGGGCTGGCCTATGCCCGCGCCAACGACTTCCCGGCGGCGCGGGCGGAATGGGCGAAGGCGGTGGCATTGTCGCCGCCCGGTGCATCCTACCGGCCGGAGATTGCAGTGCGTGTCATGCTGATCGATCGCCTGCTCGCGGAGCGCAATGGGGCGCGGTAGAGCGGTCTGCCGAGGAGTTGATCAACTTTTGCCGTTTGCCTGGAGCGTGTTGAGGGGCGGGGATTTCCCACGCTATACGCCTGCGGGACGGTGCCCTTCGACAGGCTCAGGGCGAACGGGCCAGGCTCCGCGTACCGGATCAACCTGAGTGTAGGGTGATCCCCACTCGCTGTTTGCCCTGAGCGTGTGGAAGGGCGTGGTTTTCGCAACCCGCATGCTAGTAGCATTGTGCCCTTCGACCGCTCGGGGCCCATGTGCAGGCTCGACGCCGGGACGTTATTTCCCGCGCCCGGTCTGCTCCTGCAGGGCATCGATCCGTTTCGACGCTTCCGCCTTGCTCAGCGTATCGTCGAATGCTTCGCCGGCTTCCTCGCTCAGCGTCTTGAGGTAGCTTGCCTGCGCGCCCGTCATCGCCTCGTCGCCGGTGGTCCAGTCGTCCGGGTCCTTTTCGGCGTTGGAGGTCGGGTGCGTCTTGGGGTTTTCGGTTTCGGACATAGGGTTGAAGCCTCTCGTTCGTATCGAGGCTTCAACCCTTGTGTTCCTTATCCGTTCCCGGTCAGGCCTGCCAGGCCTCATAAGGAAGGTCGAGCGCTTCGGCGACCGCCTCGTGGCGGATCTTGCCGCCCGACACGTTGAGGCCGTTGGCGAGGTGCGGGTCCGCTTGCATTGCCGCCTCGGCACCCAGGTTGGCGAGCTTCAGCGCGAAGGGCAGGGTCGCGTTGTTGAGCGCGAAGGCCGAGGTGCGCGCCACCGCGCCGGGCATGTTGGCCACGCAATAATGCGTCACGCCGTCGACCTCGAACACCGGGTCCTCGTGCGTCGTCGCGTGGCTGGTTTCGAAGCAGCCGCCCTGATCGATGGCGATGTCGACCATCACCGCGCCGCGCTTCATCGTCTTCACCATCTCGCGCGTCACCAGCTTGGGCGCCGCCGCACCCGGCACCAGCACCGCGCCGATGACGAGGTGGGCGTTCTTCACCGCCGCGGCGATCGCCGCCTTGCTGGCATAGGCCGTCTTGATCTGGCTGGAGAAGAACATGTCGAGTTCTGCCAGCCGGTCGTTGGAGATGTCGTAGATCGTCACGTCGGCGCGCATGCCCACGGCCATCTGCGCGGCGTTGACGCCCGACACGCCGCCGCCGAGGATGGCGACCTTGGCCGGCGCGACACCCGGCACGCCGCCGAGCAGCACGCCGCGGCCGCCCTGTTCCTTTTCGAGATAATGGGCGCCGACCTGCACCGACATGCGGCCCGCGACCTCGCTCATCGGCTTGAGCAGCGGCAGGCCACCCCTCGCCGCGGTGACCGTCTCATAGGCGATGCAGGTGGCACCGGACTTCATCAGCCCCTCGGCCTGCGGCTTGTCGGCGGCGAGGTGCAGGTAGGTGAACAGCAGGTGGCGCGGTTCGAGCAGCGCGATCTCGCTCGCCTGCGGCTCCTTGACCTTCACGATCATGTCCGCGGCGGCGAAGACGGCGGCGGGGTCGGGCAGGATGCGCGCGCCCGCGGCGACATAGTCCGCATCCTCGAAATCGATGCCGGCGCCGGCGTTGGTCTCGACCACCACCTCATGGCCCGCCGCGACCAGTTCCGCCACGGACGGCGGCGTCAGGCCGACGCGATATTCGTGGTTCTTGATTTCCTTGGGCACGCCGATCCGCATGATCCGATCTCCTCTTCCGCGGTTGCCCATACAACCGGTCGGGCAGGAGAAGGTCGCAATGTTATCCGCCTTCGGCCGCCGCTCCGGGATTTTATCTCGCCGGCGCCCCTGATAGAGCAAGGATCATGCTCGACGCCATCGATCGCCGTATCCTTGCCCAGCTGCTCGCCGATTCCGACCTCACCAGCGTGCAGCTGGGGGAGGCGGTCGGCCTGTCACCCAGCGCCGCGCACCGGCGGGTCGGCGCGTTGAAGGAGCGGGGCCTGATCGCCGGCTATCGCGCCGTGCTGAGCAAGGCGGCGCGGGGCAACCCCAGTGTCGTGCTGGTCAACGTCACGTTGCGCGATCAGCGCGAGGAGACGATGGCCGCGTTCGAACGCGAGATCGTCGAGGTGCCAGAGGTGCGCGACTGCTTCCTGATGAGCGGCGAGGCGGATTACACTCTGCACGTCGAGGTGCGCCGCGACGACACGTTCGAACGCATCCACCGCGAAACGCTGAGCCGCCTGCCGGGGGTCACCCGGCTCGCTTCGCATTTCGTCATCCGCGAGGTGTTTCGCCGTCCCTGAGCGGTACGGGCGATGACCGCTGCCGTTGCTAGGGTCGTTCAGCCCATGCTAAGGCGCATGATTATGGAACAGGTTGGGAACAGGGCCGGTCGTATGCCAACGGATCGGTCGAGCGCCTCGTGAGCGCCCCCGTACCGGCGGCCGTGCCGAGCGCGCGGGCCGAGGACGACGATCACGGCCATCATCACGACGGGCTGCTGAAGCTCGCGGTCGGCGCGATCGGCATCGTCTTCGGCGATATCGGCACCAGCCCGCTCTACGCCTTTCGCGAAACCTTCGCCGGCCATCACCAGCTCGCGCTCGATCCGCTGCACATCATGGGCGTGCTCAGCCTGATGTTCTGGTCGATGATGATCGTGGTGACGATCAAATATGTCGCCATCATCATGCGCGCCGACAACAAGGGGGAGGGCGGCAGCCTGGCGCTGCTCGCGCTCGTCTCGGGTCGCACCAAGAGCCGGCGCTGGTCGACCGGCATCGTGCTGCTCGGCGTGTTCGCGACATCGCTCTTCTACGGCGATTCGATGATCACTCCGGCGGTGACCGTGCTGGGCGCCGTCGAGGGGCTGGCGATCGCCGCTCCCGCCTTTGCCGGGCTGGTGCTGCCGATCGTCATCGCCATCCTGATCGCTCTGTTCTGGGTGCAGAAGAGCGGCACCGCGCGCATCGGGCTCGTCTTCGGGCCGATCATGCTGGTCTATTTCTCGGTCATCGCCGTGCTCGGGCTCATCAGCGTCGTGCAGACGCCGGGCGTGCTCTGGGCGTTTTCGCCGCATTATGCCGTCGAATTCTTCCTGCTCGATCCCGTCCGCGCCTTTCTCGCGCTGGGATCGGTGGTGCTGGCGGTGACGGGGGCGGAGGCGCTCTACGCCGACATGGGCCATTTCGGGCGCAAGCCGATCGGCCTGTCCTGGCTGGTGTTCGTGCTGCCGGCCTTGATGTGCAACTATCTGGGGCAGGGGGCGCTGCTGTTCCGCGAAGGGCATGAGGCGCTGAAGAGCCCGTTCTACATGCTGGCGCCCGACAGCCTGCAGCTGCCGCTGGTGATCCTGGCGACGATGGCGGCGATCATCGCCAGCCAGGCGGTGATTTCCGGCGCCTTTTCGGTGACGCAGCAGGCGATCCAGCTGGGCTTCATGCCGCGGCTGCGGATCGAACATACCAGTGCGGCGACCGCCGGGCAGATCTACATCCCGCTTATCAACTGGATGCTGATGGTGATGGTGATCCTGCTGGTGCTGTTCTTCCGCACCTCGTCCAACCTCACCTCCGCTTACGGCATCGCGGTGACGGGGGCGATGTTCATCGATTCGTGCCTGCTCGGCGTCGCGCTCACCCGGCTATGGAACTGGCCGCTCTATGCCGCGGCGCCGCTGCTTGCCCTCTTCTTCCTGGTCGACGGCGCCTATTTTTCGGCCAACCTCACCAAGGTGCCCGATGGCGGCTGGTTCCCGCTGACCATCGGCTTCATCGTCTTCACCTTTCTCACCACCTGGTCGAAGGGCCGCAAGCTGATGATGGACCGCCTTCACGAGGCGGCGATGCCGATCAAGGTCTTCATCACCTCCGCGGTCAATTCGGCGAGCCGGGTGCCGGGCACGGCGGTGTTCATGACCTCCTCGCCCGACGGCGTGCCGCATGCGTTGCTGCACAACCTCAAGCACAACAAGGTGCTGCACGAGCGGGTCATCCTGCTGACGGTGAAGATCGTCAGCCAGCCCTATTGGCCCGAGGCGGAGCGCGCCGCGCGCGAGCCGATGGGGGAGGGCTTCTACCGCCTGGTCCTGCGCTACGGCTTCATGGAGGAGGTCGACGTGCCGGCAGCCCTGAAGCGCGTCCACGAATGCGGCGCCGACTTCAAGATGATGGACACCAGCTTCTTCCTGTCGCGCCAGACGCTGCTGCCCTCCGACCGCCCCGGCATGATGCTGTGGCGCGAGAAGCTGTTCGCCTGGATGCTGCGCAACGCGGAAAGCGCGATGGAATTCTTCCGCCTGCCGACGAACCGCGTCGTCGAACTGGGCAGTCAGGTGGAGATTTGACCGCCGGTCATCCCGCCGCGGTCCCCGCGCCGATCATCGTCACCGCATTGTTCGGCCGGCAGGATCAGGGGTGGTTCGATGCGCAGCGTGCCGCGCATTTTCCGCCCGAACGCAATGTGCTGTCGGCGCATCTCACGCTGTTCCACCACCTGCCGCCGTCGGCCGAGGGTGAGCTGAAGCATCGGCTGACGGGGTTCACCCGCGGCGTGCGGGCGCCGCAGGCGCGGGTCGGCGGGCTGATGTCGCTGGGGCGCGGCGTCGCCTATCGCATCGAATCGCCCGATCTGGTCGCCATCCGCCGTGATCTGGCCGATGCGTTCGCCGGCCTGCTGACGCCGCAGGATGCGGGCGGGTGGCGTCCGCACGTCACCATCCAGAACAAGGTGCAGCCCAATATCGCCAAGCTGCTGCTCGCTTCGCTGTCGCGCGATTTCGTGCCCCGCGGGGTCGAAATCGCCGGCTTGGCGACATGGTGGTATCGGGGCGGTCCGTGGGAAGCACTGTCGCGTCATATGTTCGCTTGACGGGGGCTGCATCCCGCACCTATAGGCGCCCCCTCACACGGCGGGGCGGAGTAGCTCAGCTGGTTAGAGCACGGGAATCATAATCCTGGGGTCGGGGGTTCAAGTCCCTCCTCCGCTACCAACGTGTGCGCCAGACGCGATCCCCTCCTGATGGAGGGGGTCGCTTCTACCCCGGTCGCCAAGGCGATTGCGGAGTGGAGCGATCCCACAACTTCGATCGACACGCGGCCGTCGTCGGCCGGTGACACATAGACAACCTCGACCAGCTTCCTGATCTGCTCGGCCGTCGGATCCCCGGCGACGATCGCGTCGCTCAATCCGTCGACCAGCTTCGATACGCGCTCGCGGTACCGCTCCGCGATTCGCGGCTCCAGCACGATGACCGGTACCGATTGCTCCTCCGCCAGCTCGGCGCGGAGACGATCGCGTTCGGCCACGCGCTCGGCCAGCGCGGACTTCAGGTCCGCGAACCCCGCGCCCCCGTCCGCAATCGCGGCGACGAGGCGCGCCACAGCGGTCTCCTCCTTCTTCAGCTTGGCACCGAGGGCGCGCTGCGCCTTCTCGGCGGCCTTCGTCTCGGCCGCGCGCGCCTCGTGATATTCGCGCACCAGCAGCGACACGGCCTCGGCCGACAGCAGCTGCTCCTTCAGCCCGCTCAGCACCCGGCTCTGCAGCTCGGCACCTTCCACCCGGCGACCGTTGCTGCAGGTGCCGGCCTCGCGGTGGCGCGTGCATCCGAATCGGGTGTCCGCGATCACGGTATAGCTGCCCTGGCATTCGCCACAGCGTATCAGGCCGGACAGCAGATGCTTCGGCCGCCGGCGCTGGACGAGGGGGTAGGCGGCGCGCTTCGCTCGGGCGTCCTGCGCGGCCTCCCATAATTCGTCGCTGACGATCCGCAGCTCCGGTACCTCCGCGAACAGGATCTGATCGGGGGCATTCGGCCGGCTCACCCGGTTCCGCGTCTCCGGATCACGCTTCATGTGCACGCGGTTGTAAGCGAAGCGGCCGACGTAGATCGGGTTGTGCAGGATCCCGAGCATCCGGGCCTTGTTCCCGCAGATCGCCGACTGCCGCCATTCGCCGCCCCGGGCGGAGGGAATGCCCTCCCGATTGAGATCGTGGGCGATCTGCTTGGGGCTGACGCCGTCGACGTAGGCCTGGATGATCCGGCGCACGACGGCGGCCTGTTCCGGGTTGATGCGGCGACGGCCCGCCTGCACCTGGCCGCGCTCATCCAGCTCGCGCACCACGTCATAGCCATAGCAGAGCCCGCCCGGCACCAGGCCACGCGCGACGCTGCCGCGCTGGCCGCGGCGAATCTTTTCCGCAAGGTCCTTCAGGAACAGCGCGCCCATCGTGCCCTTCAGGCCGATATGCAGCTCGTTGACCGTTCCTTCGGACAGGGTTTCGATCTGCACGCTGGCGAATTGCAGCTTCTGGTAGATCGTCGCGATATCCGCCTGGTTGCGCGCGATCCGATCGAGCGCCTCCGATAGGACGATATCGAACGACCCGGCAGCCGCATCCGCCAGCATGGCCGTCATGCCTGGGCGCCTGTTGTTGGCGCCGGAGATGGCAAGGTCGCTGTAGACGTCGACGACATCCCAACCCTCGCGATCGGCGCGGGCGCGGCAGTCGCGGACCTGGTCCTCGGCCGAGGTTTCGGATTGGCGGTCGGACGAGTAACGGGCGTAGATGGCGACACGGGGCATTTGCGACTCCGGCTGGTCAGGGATGCCGCAGCATCCTCTGCCGCCATCTGGCGAGCAATCGTTCGGACGAGATCTTGGACGGCAGCGCTGAGGGTCATCGGCCATTCAAGCCTTCGACAGCCATTTTCGTCAGGTGGTCCGCAATCAGCGATGCCCACGGCTCGTCTGCGAATGCGATGCATGCGTCACCACGCATGATGCGCCGCTCGAAGACATGGCTGTTCGCGCCGTCCTCGACAGTGAACGCCGCCTGACTGCCCTCCGGCACGAGAGGCGTAGCACCGGCGAACGATTCGGCTCTGTACCGCTCGTACTGCTCTACAGTGCCGTAGTGCTTGTTCATCTTCTCGCGAGCAGTTCGAAAACCAGCTGCGAAGATTCGATCATGTTCAGCTTGATCATAGCGCGCAGCGGCGCTCTGCTTCTCAGCTACGGAACCATAATTGGCCGAGCCGCCGGCGGGAATTACCAGCGTGGATGCCGGCGGCTCGACCTCGGCAGCGAGCGGTGGGTTGCCGCTGCCGATCTCGTGGGTGGCGTTGGTCATGCCGGCACGCTCGCGTCGGCGATCGCCTGCAGGTCGGCCGCGAGGCGGCGCAGGCTGTCACGCGTCATGAACAGGACGATCCCTTCCTCTTCATAGTTCGGATCGGGCTCTGGTCCCCCATACAAGCCCAGCAGCAGGCCGCCCTGGACCGGCATCGGCGCCCAGCTCACTCGTACGCCGGCGTGGATAAAGTCGCCGCTCGTGCCGTCAGGGTCGCTGGGGCACAGGCCGAAGGCATAGCCTTGCTCGTCGACGACGACCGGGCGCGACACCATAGCCGGCGCGCCGGCCGCGGCGAGCTGACGGCTCAGCGCCGCGAGGCGGGCGAGCTTTGCGGGATCCGCTACGTCGCTCATGCCTGCGCCCCTTCGGCTTGCACGCGCCGATCACGCAGTGCCAGGCTGAGTTTCCCGAGCAGCTCGGTCGCGTGCGCTTCGTCCAGCTCCACGTCGAGGAACGGGCGGAACATACGCATTGGACCGCGATCCGTGCTCAGCATCACGGTGACGCAGATGTTGCTGTTCGGGAGTGCCTGCACCTCCGTCGACCAGGGGGTGGCGGCATATCCCGCCTGACCTTCATGTTCGACGATCGCGAGTCCCAAGCGACCAAGGGCGCCCTGAAGATCGGCCAGTTCGCGAAGCAGCCATGCCGAGTTCGTTTCCTGCTCGGCGGCTGGAAGCTCCGGGTTCACGCTCTCCGGACCCCAGCGCTGGGTCTTGCCGGCCGCTGCGAGGAATTCGCCTGCCTCTTCGACAGCATGTGCCAGTGCGAACGCGAAGCCTTGGCGGAGGTAGATCGGGTTCATTCTGCGGCCTCCCGGACGTCCTGCGGTTGAGTGGTGGTGAAGCGCAGCAGCGGATGGACCCAGCTGGCCCCCTTGCTGCCCGCTCGGGTGAGAAGCGCGAGGATCGCGGTGGTCAGATCGCTCGACTTGATCTTCGCCCAGGTGGCGATCGTCGCGCGATCGACCATCGGCTCGGCGATCGCCAGGCGCTGCAGCTTGGGCAGCAGATCGAGCATGTCGCCGGTGGGCGCCCAATAGTGGCGAATGCAGCCGTCCGTCTCGATGCCGACGCGTAGCGCGACTACATCGTGTATCGGCCGCTCGTAGCCGGGGGAGGCGAGGCTACGCTCCAGCGCCATGCCGGCGACGATCGCGGCGGTGAGCCGCTTGGTATGGTCGTCCGTATCGCAGAACGCGGCAAAGGCAGCGGGCAGATCATCGTCGGTGATGAAGTCTTCACGCGCGATCTGAGCGAAAGCCTCGTTGCAGACACGCGACGCCTCGGTCGCGCTGGCGAGTTCCCGTGCGAGGGAGAAGGCGCTGTCCGACAAGGTACCCACGGGCTCGTTGGCGATCGTTCGGATGCCGAGGCGAGATCCGGGCTTGAAGAAGGCTCGGGCCTGAGACCACACGAGCAGATCGCGGCCGACGGCCCCGTCCATCGACACGTCATCGATGAGGCCGGCGCGCTGGATGACCTTGCGGATCGCGCTGAGCGCGACCAACGCCTCCGGCTTCAGCTGGTCGCTAGCTGCGGCCGCCTCGGTCGAGCGATGGTGACTGGCGAACGGACTTTCAGCCGCCGGCACGGAAGGCGTCGCCGGCGCCGGCGAGGCAGCAGCGGCGGGCTTCCTCTCGCCGCCGAACTTCGCCTTCCGGCTCGCCCACCAGTAGCTGACCACCTGTTGGCCGGCCGCATCGATCGCGATGTGCGCGACAATATCGCCCTCGGGCAGCTCGAGGCCGCCCAGGCCGTCATCCTTGGGCGACACGGCAAGCTGGTGATCGATGCTGCCAGCATATTCGCCAGCAGGCTTCTCGGCGATGAAGCGGAGGTCGGGCCGGCTCGTGCTTTCCCGGACCTCGATGCGGACCTCGCCCATCTTCTCGTCGACGAGCTGCTGGAGCTTGCCGGCGTCGACGATGCGGCCGCGCTCGCCTTCCTCCTCGGCGAACAGGTCGAGCTCGAAACGGCCACCAGCGGCGCGGTAGGCGTCGGCGCCGACGAAGGCGAGGTCGCGCTGGGCGCGGATATCGCCGACGTTCATCGCCTTACGGATTTCGGCTGGCGTCGGGGCATGGACATTAAGCGGCGCGAACCGTTCAAAGGTGACGCGCTGCAGCTCCTGGTCCTCGGTAGCGGCGAAGGCGCTGGCCTGCTTCTCCGTGATCGTGCCGGCGCGCAGTGCTTCGAATACCGGCTTGGCGAGCCGGCCCATGCGCAGCCAGCGCTCTACGACGGCGACGTCGTGCTGGCCGATGCCCTTGGCGATCTGCGCGACGTCGTGGCCGCGCGCCGCTGCGCTGGCGATGCCGGCGAACAGCTCGTGATCGCGCAAATCCTTGCGGACCAGGTTCTCGGTGATCGAATGCTCGACCAACGCGGCGTCGCTGAGGCCCTCCAGGACGTTGACCCGCACCTGATAGTCGGCCGGCAGGTCACCGTTGGCGATGAGGGCTTTGATCGCGCGGTACCGGCGGCCGCCGGCGATCGCGCCCCACTTCGTCTTGCTGCCGCGCATGGGATGCACGGTGATCGGGTTGAGCAGGCCATCGGCGAGGATTGACGCCTGCAGGGCGCGGGTGTCTTCGGCGTCAGGGGTGTAGGTGCGGACGTTAAGCGGCGACAGCGCCAGCTGGCCTATCGCCAGGGTTGTGCTAGGCATCGACAGCCTCCGGCTGTTGGCCGTTCGCCCTAGTGGTCCTGGGGCGGCGGCTGTGGGCGGCCGCGAGCGCTGGTCTCGACGAGCGGCCGACGGGTGCGCTCACATCGCCCATGGGGATGGGCGATGCGTCGAACTCGGGGAGGGGAGCGCATCCTCGCGCGCTCCCCGAACTGGCGGACGCGATCGCGTCCTCGATGTCATGCTGACGATCGTCAGGTGCGGCGCGGCCGTACTCGATCGACGTCGCGATCTTGCACCAGGTATGATGACCGGTGCGGTCGTGGTGCTTCGCGGCCAGCGCCTGCGCATTGCCGCCCGTCCAATTCGCCTGCTCGCCATGGCACACGTGGCAGCCAGCGCTGAACACGCGCTCCGTTGTGGTCCGGCGGGTGAGGACGAGTGGCAGCTTCACCGCCGGTACCTTGTTTTCTGGGCTACCGCGCGCAGCTGCCGCTCGATCTTGGCGGCTTCACCGCGCGCGCGCTGGATCGACTGCACACTGCGGTACTGGCTTCGCATCTCGTCGAGGTGGCGTTCGCGGCGCCGTCGGAGAGCGCCAACGATCAGCTTGGTCGCGATCATTAGCGCTGCCGGCGATAGGCAGATCACGAGGGCGAGCACTGCAGGGGGCATCAGAGCAGGAGCACGGCGCCGAGCGCCGCGGCGATCGCGAGCCCTACGAAGATGCGCCGCAGCACGCGGCCGAGCCTCTTCTCAGATTCGGTTTCCCAGGGTTCGACGGTCGTTTGCTTTGCCAGCTGCGCAAACGATACGGATGCCAGCGCCAGTAAGCCGGCGCCGATGACATGGCCGATCATCAGATCATCCCCAATGCTTGCATGTAGACTTCGAGGATCGCCTCTTCTTCCTGGTAATCCTCTTTCTTCTTCTTCCGGATCGTCAGGATGCGGCGGATCGCCTTGGGGTCGTATCCACGGCCCTTCGCCTCGGCCATGACGTCCTTCAGATCCTCGCCGATACCCTTCTTCTCTTCCTCGAGGCGCTCGGCGCGCTCGATCAGGAGGCGCAGCTCGTCGGCCGCGACGTGACCGCCGCCCATGCCCTCGGCGCGCTCGTCAGCCACGGCGCCCTCCTGTGCCAAGAGCAGCGGGATCGACAGAGTTGCGGCGGAGCAGACCGGCACGCTTTTGCTGGCGCCAGGCCCGCACAACCATCACGGCGATGGCGAGCAGGGCAACAGCTGCCAGAAGAGCGATCGCTGCGCCTACGAGAACAGCAACGATGGCCATCAGTCGTCCTCACCGTCGTCTTCGCCGACGAGACGCACGGCTTGTGAGCCATCCTCAACGGCCGACAGGGCTGCCTTGTCGATCGCGAGGTGGATGTCTGTGGTACCGTCCTCCTGCTCGTTATGCTCGAGCGCCTGGGCGATCTCGGCCGCGAAGGTATCGGGATCGACGATCGTCATGCGATCTTCGTCCCAATCGTCCCCGCCCTGAACCGCCACCATGAGGGTGTCGATGCCGATGGTGATAGACAGCCGGCCATCGACGATCTCAATCGTCAGGGGCGCATCGCGGTTGATCACAGCTGCACCCCCAGCAACGATGCGGCCGCGACGAGCAGTGCACCAACGGCGAGGCCGGCGAGCGCCATCTTCACGACATAGGCGACGTTCTGGTCCTGCCGATCATGCTCTGCCTGGCGACATGCGTCGCAGTGGCAGGTGACGGGGGCGGACTTCGCAAACGGGGCTGTGTCACGGTCGTAGACGAGACGTGCGACGGGACGCGTCATGGCTTGACCTTCCGGATGGAGGAGGGGCGGATCGCGGCGCTGCCGAACAGGATCAGGCAGGCGACGATGATGAGGGCGATCGGCGCGCGCTGGTCCCAGCCGCGGATCAGTAAGGCGAGCGCGATGCCGAGGAGGAAGGCACCCAGGCCCCATGCGAAGCGTAGGCGGTTCACGCGGTGAGGTCCGCGCCGCGAGCGAGATCTAGGCCAATGTAGACGGTGCCGGTGACGGCGCCGCAGCTCAGCAACAGGCCGATCAGCGGCGGCTCCGCGCCTTCTGCGATCTCCATCCAGTAGGACAGCATCTGCAGGTTGAGCCCAATCGCCTCGTGCAGCGCCCAGGCCGTCGGCAGCGTGATCGTGACGAGGTCGCTCTCGATCGCCACAAGCCATCCGACGCGCCGCTGCGTCGACACACCGGGAACGCTGCTGAGCATGCGCGCCAGATCCTCGTGGCTGAGGCGCAGCGCCTCGCGCCGCAGGCGCACGTAAGTGCCGGGCGTAATCGCAGGGGCGGTGACGGGGGCAGGGAGCGGCGGCATTGGCTATCGTCCGGGCATGCGAAAAGCCGTTCCCGGCGACGATGATCGACGGGTGACGGTCTGGTCTGGCGGTTCGGTGCTGAGGCTGGCTCAGCCGGTGTCGAGTGGCATCATCCTGACTCGATCGCCTTCGTGCGGAGCCGATGGCGGAAGCCATCGACCAGACCGCCTACCGCTTCGATCAGGAAGCGGTGCGTGTTCAGATCCTCGTCGCTGATGTCGCCATCGCGCTCGAGCTCGGTCGATAGTTCAACGGTTAGGCGCAGCAGCGTCGTGACCGCCACCTGATCATCGGCGTGTCTGGCCTCGATCGGGCACAGCTTCATGCCCACCAGAGCTAGCACAGCGTTGGCGAAGCGCCCGTCCCATTGCCGGCAGCCGCGCAAGAAGGCGACGACGCCCATCTCGGCGAGCGCGGTGCGGTAGCGGCCAGCGGTGTCCTCGTGCTTGCCGAGGACGGCGCCGAGATCGGCATCCGTGGCGTCGTCCTCGCTCTTAATGTCCTCGAGGCTGTTGCCGAGGACCTGAAGCAGCAACGACGCCGGTACCGTGCGGTAGCGGTTGTGGATGTGCGGCTCGCTCATGCGGCAATGCTCCTGCCATGACGACGGATCGCGCCTGGACGAGCTTGTGGTGAGGTGGCGGGCGACCGGGCGGCCCCGGCAGGCACCCCCAGGTGCACGCCCGGCCGGCCCGCCGGCGACCGAGCGGATTCATCATCAAGCCGCTGGTCGGCGCCGGCCACGAACAGGGAGAGGGAGCCGGCGCCGATGCTCTTGGGAGCGCACAGACTTCGTACCGTCGACGCGGGCGGGGTGGTCAGGCCGGCCCTTTGCTGTCGAGGGTATCCGCCGGCCTGCGAGCGGCGGATCTGGTCAAGGGGGCCTTCGGGGGAGCGGCTTGCGACCGCTCCCCGTCCGGCTATCGTGCAAGTTCCGACACACGCACGAAGGACGTAATGATGGATCGCAAGGTAAGCGCCGACACTGCAGCTCTGGTCGCCGCGCAGCTGACACAGGCGCAGATGGCTCTCACGGGCGGCGTTTTCGCTGGAAGGAAGGAAGGCGTTCCAGTCGATATCGATCCGAACACCGTGAAGCGCGCATACGTGCGCTACCTCGCCTTTATCGAGAACGGGGCGCAGCTGGGCGGCTGACGGACTACGCATCCGGGCCGTCCAACACGAAGCGTGCGAGCACGTCAGCGGCAGCAACGAGCTCGCGCGCTTTCGCTGGCCGCCCATCGATCGGATCATACGAGGCGGTGGCCAGCTGCAGGCATTCCAGGCGAACCTGCCGATCGTCGAGCTTGCGGCGCAGATCATCTGACCGGCAATCGGCCAAGAACCGTGACCAGTCACGGCCGGCATGCTTGGCATTGTCCTCCATTCGGGCGACGTTCAACCGGGTCAGCCTGTCGCCCTGTATGACGCACGCGACGCCCAACCCGACCAGCGCGATCGATTGTAGCTCCTCGATCATCTCACAGGACTCCATCGCTGATGCCGCTCATCGTGCAGCCTCCGTCGCGCCAATGCTGGCTCCAGCGGGAGCGGGCTTGTCCTTCAGCCCGAGCTTGACGGCGATCCGATGACCGACGCCCGCGGATGCCGCCCGTCGACCGCTCAGCACCTTGTAGACGTTGGCGGCCGTCTCGCCGATCTCGTCAGCGAGCGCGGCAACCGTCTTGCCCTCGGCGACCATGCTGGCACGCAGCGCGGCGATGCGCGCGGCGTCAGGACGCGGCGCGACGGGGCGACCCCTACGTTCCCTTCCCTTGGCGACTGGCGAATCCATGCTATGCCCGCTTTGTTGGTCAATGCCGTCCTTTGGTGGGCGAAATTCCTGTCAGGGTCAATACTATCGTGCAAGATATTTCGCCCATTCTTGTCGAGGTAGGCGCTCGCCTGAAGGAAGAGCGCGATCGGCGAGGTATGAATCAGACTGCATTCGGCGCGATCGCTGACGTGACGCGAGGCAGCCAGCAGGAATATGAGTCTGGCAAGCGCCCTTTCTCGCTGGGTTATCTGATCTCGCTGCAGCTGAACGGTATCGACACAACGTACATCCTGACGGGGCAAAGAGGCGTGAGCGCCCTGGGCCGCTCAGCCTCGGAACTGCTCATTGCCTTTGAGGCTATGGACCGTCCTGATCAGTACGCGTTGCTGCAGATCGCAGGCTCCCTTTCCGGCCATCAGGTGACCACGAGGCCGATCACGCTTCCGAGCAGCGAGGCGCTGGAGGATGCGATGTCTGGTCTGCTTGAGGAAGGGCAGGACTATTCGCCGGCCGAACTCGTTCATGAGATCGCCACGCAGCTGCCCATAATCCTTCAAGCCGCTCAACACGAGATCGCCGCTCCGGCGTCGGGTCCTCGCGATAGCGAGCACGAGCGTCCAGCAGCGCCTGGTGGCGCGCGGCCTTCAGCCCGGCAAGGAAGGCGCACCTGATGCGGCAAGGTACGCACCCCTGCTCGCAACCTGGCTGCGATCGATACATGGCCCCGCTCATACTCAACTCCCGTTCGCGATACGTTCTCGCGATCGGCGCGGCCGGGTCATTGGACCACCCGCGCAAAATCTGGGGGCATTCTCACGCTGGGACGATCCAATGGCGATAGAGACCCCGCTGCCTAGTGCCTTGGGCCGCCTGCGGCGTTTCGCGCGGATGCTGGTCGGACATCAGCGGGATGCCGACGATCTCGTGCGTGAAATGCTTACGCTGGCCGCTCCTCAGTCGATCGACCTCCTGCGTAGGCCAGCGACCAACAATTTGATGACCGATGGTTTCAAGGCCATGGCGCGCCTGTTCCGTCGCTCCCCATATTTCGTCGGTGGAGGTGCGAACGGCCAGTCCCGACTTCGGGAATTGGCGCAGACCGAATTGGAGCTGCTGAATGGCGAGGAACGCCTGATTTTCGCGCTTGGAGAGATCGAAGGTTACAGCACCCCGCAGATCGCTTCGATGTTGTCGCTGCGAGAGTTGCTTGTCGGGGCAAGGGCTGACTCTGTGCTGGAGCGCGTATTTGCCCAGCGACGGATGGCTCTGTACGTTGAGCCCGATCTCGCCATTCGCGAGGCAATCGGGGAGTACCTCGTCGCCAGACATATCGAGGTGGAGAGTTTCAGCCGCGCGGCGGATGCTCTCAACGTTGCGCAAATCCGCGACTACGATCTTCTCATCGCCGAACCTGTCAGATCGGAAGGCGGCAGCGATCTGAGGGACCTCGTCGAATACGCTCACTACGCGTATATGCCGGCCATATGGACGACGAGCTCGCCGTGGGTGATGGAGGGAACCGATGAGCCGGAATCTCGCCTGTTGACCAAGCCGTTCGAACCTCGCGTGTTGCACGATGTCGCTCAAGAGTTGCTGTACCTGCAACCGCATCGTTGGGCGCCACCTGACGAGACCTTTCGTTGGGCTGCTCCGCCGGAAGACGGTGCCGATGTTTCGGAGGAGGCGCTTGCCCCCGCAGCGGCGCCGATCGACGCCGAAGTCATCGATGGCCAACTGCGTGTAGCTCCCGGCGAGACGCCTGAAGCAGTCGTCCCTTTTACCGCGCTGGATGCGTTGCGGCAGCAGCTCCGCGATGAGGCGCTCTACCTGGCTGACGATGTCAGAGCTGGCAACGGCTCGCGGCAGGTACAGCATAAGCTCGACGCGATCGCAGCCATGCTCGGCCGGCCACTTACGGACGACATGGTTATAGGGTTGACCGTCGGTATCGACGGATACGCCCGCCTCCTGCCAACGATCCAAGACGAATTTTTGCCGCTGCCTGCGGCCGTGTTGGGCAGCCTGGTCTATGACATACAGGCCTTCACCAACCAGTTCCCCGTATGCCGCCAGTTCCGTGCTGAGGCTGAGGCCACGCGGCCGATCACCGCCGATGAAGAGGCAGCGCTGCAATCGGTCGTGACCGTATTGCTGGAGCAGCCGGACGAGGTGGTGGCGCCAGCGGTCAAGAGTGAGTTTGGAACGCTTCAGGCGGCGCGAGCCGTGCAGGCCAGCTCGGCGCTGGGCGATGTGGCATGGCGCCGGTCAACGTCGAATACGCTGAAGGCGCTGGCGCGTCACGTCAGGACGTTCAGCGGCGAAGTTCTCAAGGACGCGCGCGGCAAGGCTGTGAAAGGTGTCAGCGCCCTGATCGTGGCGCTGCCCGTCGCGCTTGGCTTGCAGCTGCTGAGTGTCAGCTTCCCGGTTGAGTTTGCCGCGCTGACGCTCATTTTGACGCAGTCCCGCGAACGCATCGAGAAGACGATGGGCAAGGACGACAACGAGGGTGATGAGTAAGGGCGATCCGGCTGCGGAAGGTGATCGCTATGAATTGTTGTGATTTGTCGTAGATCATAGGTGTGGATCCACAGTACAATCTGAGAGGTGGGAAGCGCCGCCCCACACACCCTTTCTCGCGAAGGGGTAGAGGTCGAAGGGCCGAGAGATCACGGTTGGCATCGTGCTCAGATTGCTATCGCAGCGGGCTGGCTCAGACGGCCGTCCCCTGGCTTGATGGACCGCAACACGGCGATCTGTGACAGGATCGGCAGTTGATGTCCTTTATAGTTGACAGCTGGCGCGTGTCCTGTATACAGGACGCATGAGCAGCCGCCCCACCATCCATTACCAGGTCGAGCAGACCGACGAGTTCGAAGAATGGCTCGACGGGCTGACCGACCCGATCGCACGCGAGGCAATCGCGGCCCGGCTGATCCGGGCGAGCGTCGGCAACTTCGGCGACTCGGCGCCGGTTGGCGACGGTGTGAGCGAGCTGCGTATCCACTACGGACCCGGCTATCGGGTCTATTACACGATCAGGAACCTGACGATCTTCGTCAGCCTGTATGGAAGCGATAAGTCTGATCAAAAGCGCGCCATCAGGCGTGCCAAGAAGCTCGCGAAGTAGTGGTGATATTTGTAACCCGGACTAGCCCAGAAGGGACGGTAACCATGGCCACCAGAACCAAAGCGTTCGATCCAAGCAAGTATTTTGCTGATGATGGTGCGCAGGCGCGACTACTGACTGACGCATTCGACAACGGCGATCCTGCTTACATTGCCGCAGCGATCGGCACCGTCGCGAAGGCGCGTGGAATGAGCGAAATTGCGGCAAAGACGGGAGTCAGCCGAGGGGCGCTCTATGCCAGCCTCAGCGACACCGGCAATCCAAGTCTTGATACGGTCATGAAGGTGCTCCGCGCGCTAGGCATAAAGCTGAACGCGGAGAACCGACAACCTGAGCATGCGTGAGCGCATAGGTGCGGGTATCGCGCGGGTATATCGATCAAAACCCGGTCAATAAACCGCGCATTTCCGCGCCTGTTGCGGACGCGCGGCGGAGGGTATCTCCGCCGCAGCTGCTTGCTTAGCGTGGCAGGTATTTGGCGGTCTCTTCATCTTCAAGATAGGTTCGGCGCTTCGATGACGAGATCATAGGGGCAGCCAAATCGGCTGATTTCGTCTGCCAGAAGCTCATTAGTACCGTGGCTGGGGCAAGGGATGTTGCGTGTCGACGTTAAAAGATGGCGTGCCTCATCATCATGCCATCGTCATATCCGATGAATTCTGCCACTCTTTGACCGTTCGTGATCTCAAAACATTTCACTACGTCATTTGTTTCTGGATTTTCTGCTCTCTCGAAGATTAGTTCGAGTATGGTGTCTGCATCAGCTGGCACCGTTTTACGTACTAGAACTAGGTATATGGGAATGATGTGTTGGACTGCTTCGGACTCAGGGCTGGAAGAGTTTAGATATGGAAATAGTCTTACTTGAATCGCTAAGTAGTTTTCTCCATTTACTCGGGCTATTAGGGGGTAGACTTGGCTTAGTGCCAAACCTGCTCGACCATTGGGGATGACCGATGGGATGTTCATAATGAGGCCGCCTATGAAGCAATTCGTCGTTTTTGATCGCCCAAGAACTATGTTTGCTAAAACATCATCGTCGGGGATACGGCCCGATTGCGAGACGTCATAGCCCAGCGCAATTTGCGCAAGTACGCGAGCCAACGCATCGGGCGCCGTGTGGCCCACTATGATGCCGTTTCCTTGCCCGCTCTCTTGCAAAGCGCGGGCGCGTTGGCCAGCGTCCTCCGTGGTTGGAACTGCTTGGAACCCGAGCAGATCGGGGACTGGCGACGGGGCGCCGCCCGTGATCAGTGCCGGAGCATGAAAAATCGGGAACATGACAATGCCCGGCGCTTGCTCAATCGGAACGTCCTGTGTGCTGATCTCGTCAGGATCGCCGTATGTCCCTACCGGCAAAGTGGTTCGGCGCCGCTTCTTGTTCCTGGTTGGAAAGTCATGATGCGCACGTAGTGCTAGCAGCATCGAAGAGCACAGTTTACCAGCCACTGCAGATGTGACCTTCATGCAGTCTAGGCAGGATGCATCTGGGAGTATCAACCAGCCACCAAGACTGAATGGGATGACATGCTCGTCGGTCAACGTAACCTCCGGCGGCTGCCGGCGGCAGTAGATACACGCGCCCACAGGCGAGAAGCGAACCACAGGCGGCACATCTGGACGCCGATCGCGAGGGTTGGTGGCGTTAGCCATTGTATTATTCCCCAAAATTTGGTCCCTTGCAGCAGAGCCTTGCGGGCGCCGGTGATGGTAGATGCCGCGGCTTGAAAGTAGCATATCTGCTTAGGTGGGGCAGATGTGAATATCGCTTTGTACTGAGGGATACAGAGGGCTGGCTATGACCAGAAAGCGGGATTTGCGCGGAGGGTGCTCCGCCACAGAATGAATCAAAAGCGGAAAGGGCCGATGTGCGTTGTGATGCGAGCTGCCGGCGCTGTATGTGATGCTCAGCCGATTCAAACAGCGCCAGCTCGCAAGTCTTTTGAAGAACGCAACGGCGAGATGCGGTGCTGACAGCGGAAAGTAGAGATGCCGTGCACGTGAGGAAAGGTACCGCTTGCCTTGCTTAAATCAGAGAGTGGTCACACGGGAGGAAACTTTAAAATGCCGAAGCTTCGTATACCCAGAGGCACATCTTTTGACATTGGAACAGGTAAGTGGTTCATAGCCCAGCCCAAAGAGGCGCGGCCCTTCTACGAAATGCTTCTGAAAACCGGACGTCGTGACTTTACGCACGTGATGAAGGGGAACAACGAGGCATACTTCTACATTGCACCTTGCAATGTCGAAAATGTTTCTCAATTTGCCGAGCGCCTGACGCCTGAGGAGTTTGCGGCGCTTACAGGTGCAAGGCTATCCGACAAAGCGAAACCAGACACCTTTGTCACAGGTAACGGGCCTCCTATCAGCTTTACGATCATCAATCGGCAGGAAATGCTGGCTGAGAACGAGCGGGGGCTCATATTAATGGCGGGTATCCAGGACGATGGAGATGGAGAAGTAGTCGGGGTTGAAGGAGCTAATGCCGACGAGATAAGATCTGCATTGTTTTTGTGGGATAGATTAGATTGGCCGAAGTCGGACATTGTAGATGTGCCCGTGAGCGCCGACGCCAAGTTTCTCATAGACGCTGGCATAATGTTCCGCACGAGTGGAGGGACCCACGGAAGTGTACATAGTAAAAGTACGCTTATAAATCTTCACGAATTAGCTTTTGCATATGCCGAACAGACACAGCCAGGTCGGTGGTCTTTGGGGCATGGGCAGAGCATTTTGAATAACGACAAAGGCGATTCTACCCGGAAGCTACTTGTCGATCTTACCAATCTTCTTGCGATTCCCGCCTTAAACGTGCCGCTCGATGAAGTGCTTGAATTCAGAACTAAGCGCAGAGACGAGCTTTTGGCATTAAGAGTGTATCTAGATGAGATTTACAAAACTGTGAGATCGAACCCCGAAGATGGCTACGCCTTAGCTGCGGCCGCTGATAAACTTGCGTCGGCGGCAGCGGCCCAACGCAGAACGATCGCGGAAGCGGGTCTTATAACTAAGTTGTCCAACCTGACGTTGGATTTCAAGCTAGCAGACTTGGGCGCTGCCGGTAGCGCTGCAGCCGCGACGTATGCTGCAACTAATAGTGTCTTGGCCGCGGGAAAGGCAGCGGCGCTGGGCTTGGGGGTGAAGGTGGCAGCAAAGATGGGCACTAAGAATGAAGTGTTGCCGGAATTTAAGTACGTTATATCGATCGAGCAAACGTTTGGGTCGAGGTTGGCAACCTGAGGCATTGTGTGAACAGGGTGGCGAGGCCAGATGCCGTCGCAGTTCCGCGGCGCATCGAAGCGCTCGCATATATCATCGAACGGATCCAACGCTCCGGCACCAGCCCGAGCTATGGCGAAATCGGGCTCGCTATGCGGCCACCGATCCAGCAATCCCGCGCACGTAAGCTGGTCGATCAACTCGTAGCGCTGGGTGTGATCGAGCGGCCCTTGGCCTCGCGGCGGGGTATTCGCATTCGTGATCTTCAGCGATGCCGTGAAATGATCAACGAGGCGCTTGGCCGTGGTGGATGGCGTCACTCCAAAGCTCTGGGATCTCTTGAATACCAGGGCACAATTGAGCACCTCCCTGTTCTCCCGCTCATTGAGTTACCGCCTCCAATGCACTGACGGGGGCATCATGGCGGCTGACACAAAGAGCATGCGAGATTTCATGGACGCCACGCCCGGCGATCGCATGGCTATGGGCAAGGGCGACCTGATCGCCCTGATTCAGGAAGCTCCGGGTGAGAAGTTGCCTGTCGACAAAAATCACATCCGCTCGCTGCTCGATGCCGTCGACCTCGGGCGCATCGCCGACGGCCTCGCCGGGATGAGCCAAACCGTGCGCAACTTGGCGAGCGCTGCATGAGCCACAAGCCGCATCCCGCAGCGATCGACGTCGGCGGCAAATGGTACCTGCGAAACGCCAAGGATTCGCTGGTGCCGATTGAGGCGGTGAAGCCTGTCGATCTCCTAATGGATGAGCTCGTGCGCGCCTTCGTCAGCGAAGCGCGCGCGTTTCGCGAACATCTCGCCGCCTTCCGACCAAGCGTCTTCAATCGCGTAGGTGAATTTCAGGCTCTGCTCGCGCAGGACTATGGCGCGTCGATCGGCGGAACGAAGGGCAACATCACGCTGACGTCATACGATGGCTGCGAGCGCGTGCAGATTGCCG
The DNA here is from genome assembly GCF_058313455.1 of Sphingomonas sp. SP5. Lineage (NCBI taxonomy): Bacteria > Pseudomonadati > Pseudomonadota > Alphaproteobacteria > Sphingomonadales > Sphingomonadaceae > Sphingomonas > Sphingomonas sp. SP5. The sequence goes on from NZ_JBZFLF010000003.1 coordinate 446,438, forward strand.
TCCAGGACCGGCTCGAGTTCGGCGCCGAGCTGCTGGTCGCCAAAACCATGATCGATGAATGCCTGCGCGAATGGGCTGCCGATAGCCGCATCGAGCTTCGGTCTCTCGTCGATCAGGTGTTCGACGTAGATAAGCAGGGGAAGATTAGCCACTCCGGCATGTTCATGCTGCTGCGCGTACCGATCGACGACGAGCGCTGGAATCGAGCCATGGACGCGCTCCGCGACTCTATTCGCGTCATTGGCTCCCGCACCTATGCTCGCTTTTACGAGCGCCTGGCGGCTGACGCATCGTGGCGTGGCATCCCCCTCGATCTCGCCAACGCCTGACCCTCATGGCGCGCTGGTTCATCCTCCGCACGAGCGGCGGCCAAACGCTGCCGCTGCTGCGATCGCTGCGCGCAGCGGGTTACGACGTCTGGACACCATCGATGGTGACACGGCGCACGATACGCGCGAAGACGCTGAGCGGGACGCGGACGATCGAAGTGGACGCGCCGATCCTGCCGACCTTCCTCTTCGCCCGGGAGGAACACTTGGTCGCCCTGACCGCCGAGGCCGCGGACCCCGCCAGCCAGCATCCGGCATTCTCGATCTTCCATCGCGCCGGCAAGGCCCCGATCATTGGTGGTGGTCAGATCGCCGGCTTGCAGGCCGAGGAAGCGGCCAAGCGGGCGGAGATCGAGGCGATACGGGACGCCGAGACCTATCAGGAGACGCAGCGGATCCGCATGGCCAAGGCCAAGACCGAGGCCGCGCGCCGGCGCGCCGCGCGGGCGGTGGAGCTGGCCCAGCTGCGCGAGCTTCGGGGCAAGCCGATGACCTTTGCGCTTGGCGCCGGGGTAAATGTCACAGGCATGCCGGCGATGGAGGGCATTACCGGCATCGTCGAGTCGATCAACAAGACCTGCGCCCGGGTCCAGTTCGGCAACCGTTCATGGAAAATTGAGGGCTGGCGCCTACTGCCAGCCGCTGAGCACAAACAGACGGCCTAGCCGCCGCCACCGCCTGAGCGGTCACCGGGACAGACGATCTGGGGCTTTGACCCTTGCGCGCCCGCCACACCTTCCCCGCAGCCTTGCGGAGGAAGTCGTAAGCATGTCTGACATTCGGAGGTGGCAATGGCCGCACCCAAGCCCCTCACGCAGGGCGATCGCCTGCGCATCGCAGCCGAGCAGCTGCTCGACCTCGCTGACCGCTTCGACACGCCGGGGCACAGCCTGGTGCAGCGAGAGGTGCTGCATGACGATACCGAGACGGTCGCCGGTGATGTGCGCGCCGTAGTGCGCGGCCGCGGCTTCCAGTGATCCTCAACCGGTGCGGTGCGCTCGCGCCGCTCCTCATCGGTGTGCAGGAGCGGCAGTCGGCAAGCTTCACCGCTCGACTGCAGGCTTCGCTGCCGCCTGCGACCCAGCGTGACCAGCGCTCCTGTTTCCCGCGGTAGGACCACGATCAGTCGCGATGCCTGCCGCCTCGGGGCATCGTGCCCAATGGAAGGATATCGAATGCGCCTCTTGCTGAGCCTGTTCTCGCTCGCCTCGCTGCTGCTCTCGCCGCTGATCGCAGTGGCTGCTCTGGTCATCGAAGGCTTGGGTGCCCTGCTGCGGGGCAGACCGGGCCATATGCACCTGACGCCCGGCACGCCGCGCTCCATCCTGGAGACGCGCCGCCTCGGGCTGGCCTGATCGATCCCGAGGGGGTCTGATCCGATCCGGACTGACCCCCTAGGGTCCTCCCCGGCGGGCCGGACCGATACGGGGGGCGAAGCCGCGACGCGTGCACGTTCCCCATATTTTCCGGGGCTACGCCTTATTATTCGTGTTTCGGATTGCTCGGCCGAGCCGCTGGACGGGGGCGGGAGGTTAGATGCCGCGCACAGCCGTTCCACCCCGCCGCCAGCAGAAGAAGCGGGCCAAGCCTGAGCTGATCGTCAGCCTCGACGAATTCGCCTCGATCTGCAGCGTCACGCCCGAGACGATGCGCAAGCATCTCGCCGACGCGCCGCCCGATGCGCCGTGGATGATCGAGCGCGGCCGCCGCGGCGTCAGCTTCAAGATCGCGGCGCCGGGTGCGGTGGCCTGGTGGAAGGACCGGTCCCGCGGCGGTGACCCGGAAAACGACGCCCGCCTGTCGCAGCTCGCCGAATGGCGCCTGATGGCGCTTGGCGATGGCGGAGACGACGAAGGCTTCCGGATGACCGGGAGCGAGCGATCGGCCGAGTTTCAGGCCGGCATGGTCGAGCTCAAATACCGCGAGGCGATCGGCGAGCTCGTCAAAGCCGCGACGATCTACGAGGAGACCGTGAACGCGGTGATCGAGCTCCGACGCCAGCTGCTGCGTGTCGCGCCTGAGATCCGGCGCGAGCTCGGCCTCGACAAGGAGACCGAGCTGGCGATCGAGACGAAGATCGGCGACCGGCTGGCTGCGTTCGTGAAGAAGCTCGGCGTCGATGTCGGCGCCGGAGACTGAGGAAGCGCAGGCGCCGCGCCTGGGCGCACTGGCGATGCTCATGGAGCGTCGCCGGGAGCCGCCAAGGTTCGCCGACGCCGGCGCCGCGATCGTCAAAGCCTTCGCAGAGGTGGCGTTCCCCGAGAAGGTGACGCCGATGGAGGCGGCGAACCGTCACCGCTATCTGCGCAACCCCGGTGCGTACAGCGGACCGTGGCGCGACAGCCCCGAGCCGATGCAGCACCTGGTGCAGCCGACCAATAATCTGATGATGACGTGCTCGTACAACGTCATCGCGATCATGGGTCCATCGCAGATGGGCAAGTCGGAGATCGGCAACAACTGGCAGGTCCATTCGGTCATATACGACCCGGCGGACATCGGGTTCTGGCTCTGCGACAAGAACCTGATCCACAGCTACGTAACGACGCAGATCGACAAGCTGCTCGACGAATGCCCGGACGTGAAGGCCCGGCAGCTGACCGGATCGTCGGCCGACAACATCCACCTGAAGCAGTTCCGCGGCTGCGACTGGCACTTTCTGTGGCCGACCGGCTCCAACTTTCGCGCCCGGCCTTTCTCGCGCGGCCGCCTCGACGATCTCGACGACTTCGACGATGATATCGGCGGCCAGGGCGATGCCGTATCGCTGTTCGAGGGGCGCACCACCAGCTTCCAGGGCTACGGCTGGAAGCTCTACGTCAATTCCAGCCCCAAGAAGGGTCCGAAGCGCGGCATCGAGGCGCTCGTCGCCTCCGGCACCGGCAACCGCTGGTGGGTCGATTGCCTGATGTGCGGCGACCCGTTCGAAATGGCGTGGGAGCGCCTGAGCTTCCGCCAGGACGGAACGCCTGTGGAGGCGGCGGATAGCGCCGTCATGGTCTGCCCCCATGAGGGCTGCGGCGGCATCCACCTCCAGACCGACAAGCCCGCGCTGATGGCGACGGGGCGCTGGGTGGGGAAGGGTGAGACGGCGGTACCGTGGTCCACCGGCAGCAACTCGGGCAAGACGGGGGACATCGAGCCGAACACGACCGATTCCTACTATTGGGACGGCGTGTTCGGCCTGGCGCCGTGGTCCTCGCTGGCGCGGCAGCATCGCTCGGCCGAGCTTCGGTTCGAGGAGCACCAGGATGACGGCCCGATCAAGTCGTTCTGGCAGACGAAGATCGGTCGCAACGATCCGGGCCGCGGGCGCGGCGACGCGCCGGTGACCGAGGATGCGCTGACCGAACGTGCCAAGGCGTCGACCTATCGGATGGGCACGGTGCCCGATGGCGTCGTCGCCATCACACATACGGTCGACCTCGGCGTCGACCGCTTCTCGGTCCTCGCTGTAGGCCATGGTCTCAACAACCGGGCGTGGATCATCGACCGCTTCGATATCCTGACGCTCGACGACGGCATCACGAAGGTCGAGCCCTTCCGCCGGCGCGAACATTGGAAGGTCCTCTACAAGCGCGTTTTGGCGAAGCGCTATCCGATGCAGCGTGACCCCTCGCAGTCGATGCGGGTGCTGTGCACCGGGCTCGATACGGGCGGCGCCGAGGACGCGACCGACAATGCCTATGCGTGGTGGCACGACATGGTGTCGGGCAACCTCGCCGAGCGCCGGCCCGCGCTGCCGGCATCGATGATCGTGCTGCTGAAGGGCGGCAACCGACCCAAGGGTAAGCTCCTGCCGCCCCCGACGATCGACGCGAAGCGCCAGATGCCGGACGCGCCGGAATGCGAATTGTGGGTGCCCAACGTCAACCGGTTCAAGTCGATCGCCGATTACCGACTGCGCCGGCCGGCGCCCGGGCCCGCTTTCATCGATTTGCCTCGCGAATTCGCCGACCTGCCGCTCAACCGCCTGGTCAACCCCTGGATCGCCGAGCTGCGCGCCGAGGAAGAGATCGAGGGCCTCTGGGTGAAGCCGGAAGGCGTGCGTAACGAAACGTGGGACCTCTTCGTCTACTCGCTGGTCGTCATGATGAAGCAGGTCGGGCGCGATCCCAACCTCTCCATGGTGCCGCCCTGGGCGCGCCCACCGCGGAACGCGGCGCCGACGATCGTCCTGCCGCCGCCAACCGATGACGACCCTGCTCCGCAGCCGCCGCGCCCTACCGGGCCGCGGGTGAGCCGCCAGGGCACGCCGGCACGGCTGACATCCACCGGACCTCGCCGCGGTGTCCGCGTCGTCCGCTCACGCTGAGGAGCCACAGATGGCAGGCATCACCCTCGAGATCGCCGACGGTCGGCTTCAGCAGTATATGGCGGCCGAGACCGCGGTGCTGTCGAGCCAGGCGTACAAGATCGACGATCGCGAGATGACGCGCGCGGATCTTGATGCGATCCGCTCGGGCATCGCCTATTGGTCGGACTGGGTCGACAAGCTCAACCCCGTGCAGCGGGCGCTGCCGACGCCTCGCCCGGTCGGGCGGATGCGCAGCGGCCGGTACCGGATCCGCTGACGTGAAGATCCAGGCGCGCCAGAACCTTCTCGATAGGGCAATCTCCTACTTCGCGCCCAAAGCCGGCGCCGAACGCATGGTCGCGCGGACCAGCATCGCTGCCACGACCAGCCTGTTCGGTGGGGGCAGCGGATACCGTGGCGGCCGCGGCGATCGCGGCAAGCGGCGCGGCTGGTTCGCCCGCGCCCGGTCGGCGAATGCCGACACGTTGCCCGGTTCGGAGCGGCTGCGCGCCACCCAGCGCGACGCGGTGATGAACGCGCCGATCGCGACGGCCGCGATCAACCGCATGGTGACGTTCGTCGTCGGTTCGGGCCTGATGGCGCTGCCGGCGATCGACGGCGTGGCCTTGGGGCTGGAGCCGGAAGAGGTCGAGGCCTGGCACCGTCGCATCGCCACCGACTATGATGCCTACATGGCGTCCAAGGACGTCGACGCGGAGCGCAAATCGACAGGCTACGGCCTGCAGGCGGTTTCCTACCGTGGCGCCATCACATCCGGCGACATGCTGGCGATGCGCGTCATGCCCGCCGATCAGCCCGGCCGCGGCACCGAGACCGCGTGGAAGCTGATCGAGGCCGATCGGCTGCGCAATCCGCCGACGGTCACGGACGGCGCCATCGATCCGCGCACCGGCAACATGATCGCAGGCGGCGTCGAGGTCGACAGCTATGGCGCCCCGGTCGCCTATCACGTTCTGCGGCAGCACCCCGGCGATCTGCAGATCCGGCCCAGCTACAACCTTGTCCCTGAGCGGATTGAGGCCTGGGATCGCACGCTGCAGCTTCCACGCGTTATCCACCTGTTCAAGAGAGAGCGGCCCGAGCAGGTGCGCGGCGTCGGTTTGCTCGCGACGATCATCGAGCCTCTGAAGACGGTGTCCGACGCGAGCGACGCCGAGCTCTACGCGACGGTCATGTCGGCGATGATCGCCGTCATCTACAAGTCCAAGGGCGCGAGCCCGATGCCGATGCCGGACTTCGGCGACGAGGATGATGAAGCGGGCACCGGCGGTGGCGGGGGCGGGGAGGGCGGCGTCGCCCCTCCAGAGCCGCCGAACGACTACCGCTTCGAGTCCGGCTCCGTTCTCGAGATCGACAGCGATGCCGATGTCGAGATCAAGTCGCCCGGCCGGCCGAACTCCGCATTCGAGCCGTTCTTCCACGCCATCGTTCGCCAGATCGGCGCCGCCATCGGCATCCCCGAAGGCGTGCTGATGCTAATGTTCAACAGCTCCTACACCGCCAGCAAGGCGGAGCTCGAGGTGTTCTACCTCCAGGTGCGCGCCGAACGCGCCTGGCTCGAGGGCGATATCGCCGTCTGGCAATATGTCTGCTGGCTCGCGGAGAAGATCGCGCGCGGCGACTATGACATGCCCGGCTTCTTCTCCGACCTGCGACGTCGTGCCGCCTGGGCAGGCGTGGGCTGGCGCGGTGACGGCAAGATCACGCTCAACCCGCTGCAGGAAGCCAAGGGCTACGAGATCCACGAAGCTCATGGCTGGAAGACCGGCGAGGAGATCACCGCCGAGCTGACCGGTGGCAGCTTCCGCGAGAACATCCGCAAGCGCGGCGCCGAGCATCGTGCCTTCGTGGCCGAGGGGCTCGTCGTGCCGACGCAGGCCGGCGCCGCCAAAGCGGCTCAGCCCGAACCCGCCGACGAAGGCGACAAGAAGAAGGACGACGAGGAATGAGCTTCCGCTCCTTCAGCCGCGCCGGCATCACCCGCCGGCTGTTCAACACGCCCTTGGCGGTCCTGCCCTCGACCGCTGCGATCGTGCTCGGCGCGGTAGGCCCGCGCTTCGACGTCAGTCAGCTGCTGATGCATGCCGGCGGAGAGCAGCGCGACATCGCCGAGCTGGTGACGCTCGCTGCCGGCGAGCGCGGCCGCATCGACGCGCAGCGCGGTGCCGACCAGCGCCGTCCCGATCTCAACGCGACCGACGTCCTCGATGTGCAGGACGGTATCGCGCACATCAACGTTCGCGGCGAGCTCGTTGCGGAAAACGGGGGCGGGGTCAGCCCCAGTTCGGGCTTTACCGGCTATGACGCGATCGGCGCCGCCTGGGGCTTCGCCCAGCGCGACACCAACGTGCGCGGCACGATCGTCGACATCAGCTCGCCTGGCGGCGAGGTCGAGGACCTGTTCGAGCTGTGCGCGCGCATGATGAACGACCGCGGTTCGAAACCTAGCCGCGCGATCATCCGCGGGGTCGGATGCTCGGCGGCCTATGCCTTGGCCGCCTGCTGCGACGACATCACCGTGCAGGATCTCGGGTTCGCCGGTTCGGTCGGCGTCATCACCATGCATGCCGACTTCTCGGGACAGCTCGAGCAATCTGGGATCAAGGTCACCCTGATCCAGGCGGGCGAGCACAAGGCGGACGGCAACCCCTTCGAAGCGCTGCCCGACGACGTGCGTGCATCGATCCAGGCGGATATCGATCATGCCTACGGTCGCTTTGTCGATCACGTCGCGGCCGGCCGGGCCATGTCCGTGGACGCAGTCCGCGCGACCGAGGCGCGGGTCTTTCGCGGCGATGAGGCCGTCAAGATCGGCTTTGCCGACAAGGTGATGGGCTGGGCGGAAGCGCAAGCCGAGTTCGTCGCAAAAGTGAATGGCCGGCCCGCGCCGGCATCGACCCCCACGCGCAAGGCCAAGGCGGCCACACGCGCATCTCAGGAGCCCAGCACCGTGTCCATCCTCGCCGGCCTCACGGCCATCACGATCGTCGGCTCGGCCGACAACGCCTCCACCATCCAGGCAGCCCTCGTGGCCGCCGGCGCCGAAGGCGTGACCGTCACGGCCGTCGACGCTGCGCCGACCGCCAGCGGTCCCTCCGCGGAAGATGAGCGCGGCCGCATCATGGCGCTGGTCGACCTGTGCCCCGACACGACGATCTCCGCGTCGCTCCAGACGGCGATCGATGGCGGCCAAGCCGCTGGCGACTTCGCGATCGGCCTTGCGCAGGCTGCCAAGGGCCGCGGCGCTACCGTTGACCAGCTGCGCGCCGGCGCCGTTCAGCCCGGCGAACTGCCCACGGACACCAAACAGGGCGCCAAGTCGGGGCTGAAGGCGCCGACCGGCAAGGCGCGCGGGGCCGCGATCGTCGCAAAGGCGGCATCGATGGGCATCCGTGGGGTCGCCCACCTCGCCCAGAAGGGCTGATCGCCTTTCCAATCCCGAACTGGTGCGAGCTGCGCTCGCGCTATCCTCCTGACAAGGACGTGACCCATGTACGAACGCGCCTCGCGATCGGTGAGCAACTTCGCCGCGCCCAAGACCTTCATCCGCTCCCAGGCGCAGCTGCGCAGCCGTAAGGTTGTGCTCTCGGGCGCCAAGTTCCTGGCCGCCTCGGTGCTCGGCATCGTGATGCTGGGCGCCGCAGCCGTTGCGGCCAGGCCCGGCGGCAACACCGGCAATGGCACCTTTGCCCTCGATGGCGCTGCGCCGCTGGGCCCGCGCGCGATGCCGGGCACCTATACGCTGCGCTGCATCGTCGCGGCGGCGAACGGCGGTACCTTCCGGCTGGAAGATCCCAACGGCTACGTCCTCGGCGATGTCGTGATCACCGCCGGCGCCGGCGGCACCGCCGTCGTCAACGAGCATATCCGCGGCACGCTGACCGATGGCGCAACCGACTTCATCGTCGGCGATGGCTTCGACGTGACCGTCGGTGCCGCGCCCAAGGTGGCCGGGATCGACCGCGCCAAGCTTGCCGCGGCCGCGTCGATCGACGGCAGCCAGGAGCCGAGCCTGGTGCTCGCCTATGACGTCGACGCCACCGCCGGTGATGTCGAGGCGATCGCCTACGAAAGCGGCGACTTCCTGCGTGACCAGCTCGTGTTCGGCGCCGGCATCACCGCCGACGGCGCGCGCGAGGCCTTGCGCCGGCGCAACATCACCCTCGGCTGATCCGGGCAGCGACCCCGCCTCAGTTTCCATCCTGAAGGGCCGCCCGGTCGAGATCGGGCGGCCCTTGTCGTGTGCCTATCTGGAGAAGCCCCATGGACGACGATTATCTCTACGACGTCACGACGCTGTACGGCATCATCGAGCCGCTCAGCATTCGTGGCAATTTCCTGCGCAGCCTGTTCTTCTCGGCAACGCCGATCCTGTTCGACACCCCCGATATCAAGTGGGACAAGGTGTTCGAGGATCGTCGTCTGTCGCCCTTCGTCAGCCCCTACGTCGCCGGCCGCCCCCGCCAGGACCGCGGCTTCCAGACGGAGAGCTTCGTGCCCGGCTATCAGAAGCCGACCGATCGCGTCGATCCGAGCAAGCTCCAGAAGCGTCGCCCCGGCGAGGCGCTGGGCGGCGAGCTGGCGATGTCCGATCGCCGCGACCTCCTGATGCTGGACTACATGCTTCAGCATAAGACCGCGATCGAGCGGCGCGACGAGGTCATGGCGGCCGAGACGATCCGCACCGGCCGCGTCACCATGAAGGGCGAGGATTATCCGACCTCGATCGTCGACTTCGATCGTCCGTCCAACCTCACGAAGGTGCTGCTGCTCGGTGCCCGCTGGGGCGAGACCGGCGTTTCGCCGGTGCAGAACGTCGAGGATTGGCTCGATGAAGGGTCGAGCGAGGTCGGCGCCGCCTACAGCCATGTCATCTACGACAAGAAGGCCTGGGCGCTGTTCGCGGCCGACCCGGCGTTCAAGACGAAGATCGACCTCACGCTCGGCCAGTCGCGCAGCGCGGTGGAACTCGGCTTCCAGCCGGGCGCGCCGGGCTCGCCCGTCTTCAAGGGGCGCATCGGCACCGTCGAGCTCTACGTCTACAACGACTTCTACGAGGACGATGACGGCTCGAAGAAGTGGCTGCTGCCGGACTACACGGTGATCCTCGGTGCGCCGGCGGCCTACGAGGGCACGCCAACCTACGGCGCGATCCTCGATCCGCGCGCCGGCTACGTGCCGATCGAGTGGTTCCCGAAGAACTGGATCGATGAGAACCCGGCGGCCGAGTGGGTGCAGACGCAGACTTCGCGTCTCCTCATTCCCAAGCGCGCCGCTGCGACCATGTGCGTGACGGTCCGCTGATAGCGGACACGGACGCCTGACAGACTGGGCCGGCCACCAGCGCCGGCCCGGTTCTTCGAAGCCGCGCGGGCCGCGCTCCACGGTTTCGATGAACCCTAGGAGACCATCATGACCCAGACCTCAGCGACCGGCCGCCGGTCCACGAAGAAGGCGAGCCTCGCCGCAACCGCCGCGGCGGTGACCAAGAACATCATCGGCGCCGTCCTCGACAAGCCCGAGACCGTTCAGCTGCCCCAGGCCGTTTCGGAAATCCACGTGTCGCCCGAGGACGTGATCCCCGCCGGGACTGTCATCACCAAGGCGATCGCCGAGGAAGCCGGCCTGGAGGTCGAGGACGTCGAGGATCTGATCGAGGCGGGCCACGTCAAGCTGGTCGACGTCTATACCATGGCCGCTGCGGCCGCCGACGCGGCGGACCAGGCCTGATTCCATGCCGTTCGATCCCGCTGCCGACATGGACGTGTTCTTCAACGCCGCTGAATTCGGCGAGGCGATCACGTTCAATGGCGTCGGCGGGATCGCCGGTATCTGGGATCGTGGGACCGAGGTGGCAGATCTCAACGCGCATGGCGTGGTCATCGACACCAACATCATGCACCTGCCGATCGCCCAGGTGCCGGAACCGCATGGCGGCATCGTCGTGATCATCCGAACCGGCGAAGCCTTCCGCGTCACCGGCGAGCCGCGGCTCAACCGCGCCGGCGATATCCATGCCTGCGAGCTGGAGCCGCTGTAGGCCATGCTGCGGCCGAGGATGAAGCGGCCCGACTTCGGCGAGCTGTTCGACGGGTCCGAAAAGGATGTTGCCCGCTTCGTCACCGAGGCGATGGGCGACACCACCGACGACGTGAAGGAAGCCTTCCGCGACCAGGTGCGTGCCGCCGGCCTCGGCGATCGGCTGGCCGATGCCGTTCGCGGCGTCGCCTATCCTAACCGTAGCGGTCGCCACAGCCTCGAGCCGTCCGGCTGGATCTACGCGCAGCCCTCAAAAGACGGCCGCGGCGCCGCGGCGATCATCGAGAGCTACGCCGATGGCCGCATGCTGGTCGCGCGTAACGGCCGCAAGTTCCTCGCCGTCCCAACTGACGATTGTCCACGCGAACGGAATGGCCGAGCTGCCACCCCCGAAAAGGTCGAAGCGAAATTCGGCAAGCGCCTCGTACTGATCACCCCCGGGGATCGCGGCTTTCAGACGCCCTCTACCCGTCACCGCGCGGTAGCGTATCTCGTCCTGAAAGGGCTTGTGATCAACAAGCGCAGCGGCCGGTGGAAGAGCGCAACGGAGCGGGAACTGAGCGGCAAGACCCGCAACCCGCGTCCCGTGCAGGCGGTCATCATGTTCAGCCTGGTCCGCTCGGTGAAGAAGCCGAAGTCGGTCGACCTGTCCGCCCCCGCGGCGATCGCCGAGCAGCGGTTCGACAGCCACCTCAACGCCCGCTGGAGATAGGCCAATGCGCAAGCGGCTGGCGGTGCTCACCGCCGTGAAGGCGATGGTGAAGGAGGCACTGCCGGGCGCCGACGTGCTGGGCATGGACGCCGAGGAGGCCAAGCCCGCGCGCGCTAGCGACTTGGGGATGGCGATCGTCCGTTCGGGCGATCCGGGCACGCCGGATGTCGACCTCTCCCCACGAACCTATTGGTGGGAGCATCGCATCCCCATCGAGCTCGCCGGCTATCAGTCCTCGGCGCGCACCTATCAGGAGGCGCTCGACGACATGATCGCGGCGATCGACGTCGCGATCGAGGGGGACCGCACGCTCGGCGGTCTGTGCATCTACCTCGACGCCGAGCCGCCTTCCGATGGCGAGCTCGACAAGACCGGCGCCAGGCCGATCGGCTGGGCAGACTTCGCGATCATCGCTTCCTACTCGACCGACAGCCCGCTCGGCTGATCCTTTCCCACCGTCACCAGGAGACAAGTCTATGGGTCGCCCCATTGGCATCAACATGGTCATGAACGCCGTCGCCGAGGTGACGTACGGCCAGACCCCCGCCACCAATTTCACCAAGCTGGCGCTCGTCAGCCACACCATGGGCGAGGAGCAGGGCCTGATCGAGGACGATCAGCTCGGCTTCGGCCGTGAGGGCCTCGACCCCGTGCCCGACGTCATCAACAACGATGGCGATGTCGTGGTGCCGGTCGACCTGCGCGGCATCGGCTTCTGGCTGCGCCAGACCTTCGGCCCGCCGACGACCACCGGCCCGGTCAACGGCAAATACACCCACGTCTTCACGTCGGGCGCGCAGTCGCTGCCGTCGACGTCGATCGAGATGGGTTACCCGGACGAGCCGTCCTACACGACCAATTACGGCGCCGTGGTCAACTCGCTCAAGATTTCGCTTGCCCGTTCGGGCATGTTGAACGCCACGCTATCGTTCATCGCGCAGGGCGAAAGCGACCCGGTCACCGTGTCGATCGCCGGCATCGCCACGTCGCTGCGAGGCCCACGCTTCGCCCAGGCGACCGGCAAGATCACGATCGAGGGCGTGACCGCGGCCGACATCGTCTCGGCCGATATCGCCTACAGCAACCAGCTGGATAAGGTCGAGGTGATCCGCGAGGATGGCCGGATCGGCGGTGTCGACCCCGGTAAGGCGATGACCAGCGGATCGCTGACCGCGCGCGGCCCGCGCGGCACGCTGTTCGCCAAGGCCCGTGCCAAGCTCCCGGCCGTGGTGAGCTACGGCTGGACGCAGGATGGTGGCAGCCTGATCTTCTCGCTGCCGCGCATCTTCCTGCCCAAGCCCAAGCGGCCGGTGTCCGGCCCGAAGGGCATCCAGGCAACCTTCAACTATCAGGCATCCGGCGCGTCCGGTGCGCAGCTGACCACGACGCTCGTCAACGACGTCCCGTCGTACGCCTGAGCCCTTTGGGAGAGCATCACATGGCCAAGCGCAACATCGCGGCGGCAGTCGCCGCACCCACGTCGATCGCTTTCGGCACCACGCCGAGCGACATCCTCGCCAACCTCCGTGTCGTCGATGCGGCGACCGGTGAGCCGCTCATCCGCGTCATCACTGCCGACAGCGATGCCGGCAAGGTGTCCCGCTATGCGGTTGAAGACGGCAACCTTGTCCGCAAGAACGATGCGTTCGTCGTCATCGAGGAGGATCGCAAGATCCGGATCGAGTGGATCGAGCCGCCCGTCGACGACGACGAGGGCGAGAGCGGGCAGGAAGGCTGATGTTCCAGCTTGGCAGCCCCCAGCCGGTGACCAGGACGCTGATCGCCGCGCACGGCGATCGTCCGGCGGTCACCGCCACCTTTAACCCGCAACCGACGCCGCTGTCGCTGCGCGCGGCGCGGTCGGCGGTCGCAGCGGTGATGCGTGACGGTCAGCCCGATCGCATGCAGCGAGCTGCCGATGCCTTCACGGCCGCGGTGATCCGCTACAATCTCACCGGCTGGTCGGGGATCGGCGATGCGGCGGGCGGGGAAGTGATGCCCACTCATGATCGCGAGATCACCGACGATGACGGCGCGGTGGTCGACGTCGAGCTCGGCACGATCTCCGCCTTCCTCGCCGAGCCGCGGCTCGTTGAGGCCGCCGATCGCGAATATGTGTCGCCCTGGGTGGCGCTGGATGCGGAAAAAAACGGATCGTCCGCCTCTGTGAGTGGCACCACAGCGGCGGTGACGCCGGATCCCGATACTGCCAGCTTAGCTGCCGATATCGAGAGCACGGTCGATGCCGTGACGACGACACCGGCGAGCCCGCCTGTCCCTACGACGTCGACGCCTGCCAAACCGAGGAAGGGCAGGCGCTCTGGGAGCTGATCGCCGGTATCGGTAATCAGGTCAGGCTCGCCACCATCCCGACGCCCGAGGGCTTCACGACCCGGCCCGTCGGCCTCGACAATGCCGCGGTCATGATGATGGCGACGGCCGCCGGCGTGGACTCCCGCATGCTCGTCTCGATCCTGCCCCGGATTGAGGCTGCGATCATCAACCCGGCCCAGCCCGACGACGAGGAGGAGGACGACCATGACGATGCGTAACGTCGGCTTCCGGCTCGGAATGGATGGCAAGGCGGAGGTCAAGAACGACTTCGCCGAGGTGAAGAAGACCGGCGTCGACGCGATGGACGGTGTTGCCGTCGCCGCGGAACAGGCGGGCGAGCGTGCCGCCCAGGCGACCGAGACGTTCACCAAGCGCCAGATCGACAGCTACCAGAAACAGGCGAACGCCGCGAAGCTGGCGGCCGCCGGCATGTCGACCAACTCGACGTTCGACGCCCGCTTCGCCCAGCGCGGCAACCCCACGCAGTTCGCCACGGTCAACCTCGACCGTTCGACCGGCGCGGCCAAGGCGTCCGCTGCCGTGTTCGCTGCCGCCTTCGAGGAGGAGGAGCGCGGCGCCCGCGAGGCGGCCGAGGCGCAGAAGCTGCTGCAAAAGGCCGAGGACGATCGCGCCGCGACGGTGGCGAAGCTGCGCGCGCTGCTCGATCCGCTGACGGTCGCGCAGCATCGCTACGACGAGGAGCTCGCCACCTACGACGATCTGCTGAAGCGGACCGACATCAACGAGGTCGAGCATGCCCGGCTGATCTCGATGTCGACGCAGCGCCTCAACGAGGCGAAGAAGGCGGTGGAAGGCCACACCAATGCGGCGGGCTTCAACCGCATGCAGATGGTGGTCGGTGGTGCCGCCGTCCGCAACTTCTTCGACAGCGTCTCGGCAGGTACGCCCATCATGCGCGCGGCGATCATGCAGGCGGGCGACTTCGAGTCCGTCCTCAGCATGGACGAGGGCGGCGTCGCCGGCGGCTTGAAGAAGCTGCAGGCCCTGTTCACCCCGACGCGCGTCGCGATCGGCGCCGTAGGAGCCGCCGCGGCGATCGGCGCGAAGGCGTGGTACGACTATTCGGCCGCAACCGATAAGCTGAACGCGGCCGCGCGCGGCACTGGCTTGTCGCTCGGGCTCTCCGGCATGCAGCTGGAGGCGTCGGCCGAGGCTGCGGCGGCCGCGGGCAACATGACCACCGATGCCGCCCGGCAGATCACCGCCGGCTATTTGCAGGTCGCCAAATCAGGCGACGTGCTGATCGGCCTCACGGCAGTCACCAACGACTTCGCCAAAGCCACCGGGCAGGATCTGGCCGGCGCGCAGAAGGTGCTCGCCGGCAGCTTCCAGGATCCGATCGCCGGCGCCCAGGCGCTGGCAGGCGAGTATGGCTTTCTGACCCAGGCGCAGATTGAGCATATCGCCAAGCTGGTCGAGGAGGGCGACTACACGCGCGCCCAGGCCGAGCTGCTGCGCGACCTGCAGGGCGCGATCGGCGGTGCCGCGTCGAAGACGGAAGGGCTCGCCTACGTCTGGGAACAGGTGAAGGTGAAGACCGACGCCGCGTGGGTGTCGCTCGGCCGCTACCTCGACATGGCGGGGCAGGTCGCTCTCATCAACCAGGGCCTCGGCGGCCTGCTGCCGGGCGTGGAATCGCAGAAGCGCAAGGTCGATGCCGCGAACAACCAGGCGCTGCAGCGCGCCATGGACGTTGCCGGCAACTTCGCCGGCGACAGCCGCGACGAATATCAGAAGCGCCTCGGCACGCTGCGCGCCGGCCTGAAGGCGCTCCCATCGAACGCGTCCGCCGACGATCGCCGCCAGATCACCTCCGCCATCGCCGCCTATACCAACGCGGTCGACACCTTCATCCCGCGACAAGAGAAGGCCAACCAGCTCGCGACGATCGACGCCCGGCTGGCCGCGGCCAAGACGCCTGCGGAGAAGGCCGCGCTTGCCGCGCAGCGCCAGCGGCTCGAGCTCGCCGGCACCGTCATCAGCCGCCAGGATGCCGAGACCCGCGCGACCGAGGCCGGCAACCGGGCGCGCAACCAGGCGGATCGTAGCGGCGCGGGCCGAGCCGCATCACTTGCGCGCGAGGCCGCCTCTATGGAGGCCAGCGCCCGCGCCGCGCTCGATGTCGCGGATGCCTATCTCAAGAGCAGCTCTGCCGGCCTGCAGGCGGAGGCGCGGCGCAAGGCGCTGACCGACGCCACCAAGCGCGGTACCGACGTCGATGCCCAGGTGCGGCGCCAGCTCGCGCTCAATGTCGCGGAAGGGGTCGCCAACGGCGCCAAGACCCTGGCGGGCATGCGCAACGAGACGACGGCACGTGAGGGCATCCTCGCCCAGGTGCGCGACGGTACCCTGGCGGTATCGGATATGTCCGCGGCGCTGGCCGATGAAGCCGCCCTGCGGCCGCTGCTGGCGCTGCGCACGATCGCGCAGGGCGATGCGCTGACGAAGCTCAACACGCTGATCGATCAGTATCGCGATGCCATGACCAGGGCGCGGACGGCGGAAACCGGTATCGCTTTCGAAAAGGCGATGCAGGGCAGCGTCGACCGCGCCGAGGAATTCAAGAGCGCGATCGCCGACATCGATCTCGCGCCGCTCGACAAGGCGCTCAACGCCGCGAACCGCGCCGCGAACATCGAGGCCGATGGCCTGGGCATGAAGGCGGGTACCGCCGAGCGCACG
Source organism: Sphingomonas sp. SP5 (assembly GCF_058313455.1). NCBI lineage: Bacteria > Pseudomonadati > Pseudomonadota > Alphaproteobacteria > Sphingomonadales > Sphingomonadaceae > Sphingomonas > Sphingomonas sp. SP5. Next base: position 462,873 of record NZ_JBZFLF010000003.1, read on the forward strand.
CGCCTGATCCGGCAGCGGGAGCAGGAAGCGGAGGCCAGCTACCAGGCCAATCGGGCGAAGTATGTCGCCGACACCCTGGCGGGTCAGCGCGACGGGCTGGCGCTGACGCAGCGCGAGCTCGAGCTCGTCGGCGCCAACGACAATTATCGTGAGGCCGAGCTCGACAAGCTGAAGGTGTCGCTCGAGATCCGGCGCCAGTTCCCCGACATGGCGGCCGCCGACGTCGACCGCATCGTCGCCGGCATCGCCGCCCAGGACGCGATGAACGTGAAGCTGAAGGTCGCGGCCGCGGCGATGGGCGAGCTGAAGGCGTTCGGCGCCGGCCTGGTCGATACCGTCCTCGATCCGAGCAACTGGGACGATTGGGGCTCGGCTGGCAAGGCGATCACGCGCGAGCTGCAGGCCGAGTTCATGAAGCTGGCGCTGATGAACCCGCTGAAGAACCTCATCAACGGCAACAGCGATCTGCCGACCCTTACCAGCGCGCTGGGCAAGCTCGGCAGCCTGTTCGGGGGCGGGAAGGGTGCGGCCGCCGCGACGACGACGATCGGCACGTCTGGCCTGCTCTCCGGCAACGCGGTCGGGACGGCCAATTGGTCGGGCGGTCTCACCTATGTGCACGAGAACGGCAACGAGATCATGGATCTGCCGAGCGGCACCCGCATCTACCCGGCGGCCGAGTCCCGCCGCATGATGGCGGCGAACGACACGGGTGGTGGCCGGATGGCGGTGGACATCAACCTCAATACCGACCTGTTCACCGCGACCGTGTCCACGATCTCGGGCGGCCAGCTGCAGTCGGCCGCCCCGGGGATCGCCGCGGGCGCTGCGCGCCTCGGCAGCGTGCAGCAGGCGAAACAGCGCCGTCGCTCGCTGACGGTGCGCTGAGGCATGGCGATCGAACTGCCGCAGCCGCGCCTGCCGTCCAAGGCGGTGCCGAAGCTGCTCGACTGGGGCGCCGACCAGAAGGCGCCGATGGGCGGCGCCTTTCAGCGGCTCAACCGGCTCGGCAACCGCTTCGCGCTGGAGATCACCTATCCGCGGCTGAAGCCCGAGCCGGACGGCCGCATCCTGTCATCGCGGCTGCGGCAGGCGAAAACCGAGGGTGCGCTGTTCCCGGTCCCGCAACCGGGCCTCGACACCGGCGCGCCCGGTGTGCCGGTGGTGAACGGCGCCGGGCAGGCGGGGCTGGCGCTGTCGCTGCGCGGTTTCACGCCGGGCTATGTGGTGCGCGAGGGGCAATTTTTCAGCATCATCCATGGCGGCCGGCGCTATCTGCACTGCGCCTCCAGCGATGCCGTGGCGGCGGCTAACGGCGGCATGACCCTCGGCCTCTACCCGCTGCTGCGGGTGAAGCCGGCTGACGGTGCGGTATGCGAATTCGCGAAACCATATATCGAGGGCATCGTCGCAGGCGCGAGCATCGACAACGAGCTGACCAGCGCGCGTTCCGATATCCCGGCCATCCTCATCACCGAGCGAGCCTGATCCATGTCAAACCTGACCCCGGCGCTGGAGGCGGCGCTCAAGAGCGATGCGCCGCTCGTGTTCGGCGCGGTGTCGATCACGCTGCCCTCCGGCGAGGTCAACCTCCTCGATGGCGCAGGGCTCCTGGAATTCGGCGGCCGGACCTATGTCGGCCAGGACGACACGTTCGGCACCATATCGGACGTCGAGAACCTGACCGATGGCACCGGCGACAACGCGCCGGCGATCGGCCTGACGCTGCTCCCGGCCGGCGATGCCGCCGCGGCCGCGCTGGCCTCGCCGACCATGCAGGGGTCGCCAGTCGCGATCTATCTCGGCGCCGTCAACAAGATGACCGGCGCCGTGATTCCGTCACCGCACCTGATCTTCCTCGGCGAGATCGACGTGCCGGCCCTGGTCAGCGGCGAGGAGGGCAGGCGGCTCGACTATGAGATCGTTAGCGTCTTCGAGCGCCTGTTCGAGGACGATGAGAGCGCCCGCCTGTCCGCCGGCTTCCACCGCAGCATCTTTCCGAGCGAGGCCGGACTCGACTTCGTGACCGGGGTCGCCGAGCCGGTATATTGGGGCATCGCCGGCCAGAACCCGACCGGGATCAGCTATGCAGGCTGACCCGCTCGTCCGCCGGCGGGACGCCGCGCAGAAGACGCTCGATATCTGGTCCAAGCGACCGATGCAGCTCGGCACCTCCGACTGCGTCCGCATGACCGCATCGCACCTGCGGCTGCTCGGGCACCAGGTGAAGCTGCCGGCATCGGGATCGTACCGGACCGTCAACAGCGCGCTGAAGGCGCTTGCTGCCCGCGGCTTCGACAGCATCGAGGTAGCCCTCGACGGCATGGGGCTGGAACGGATCGCGCCGGCGGCCGCTATCGTCGGCGATATCGTGATGCTGCCCGGGGTGGACCGTCTGGGCGCGCTGACCGTTTGCCTCGGGAACGGCCGTGTCGTCGGCTACCACGAAGAGATCGCAGCGGCGGCCGTGCTGCAGCCGATCGAGTTCCGATCGGCCTGGCGCACCCTGTAACGTTCGGCTGCCGGTGAGGCAGCCTGCTCCGGCGCTTCGCTCGATCGAGCACCCTGTCATCACGCCTGTGTGCCTGCCGCCTCCGCGCGGCGGGCCGCTGCTGCATCCTCCGGAGGGCGAAAATGGCAAAAGCCCTCAAGACGGCAGCCCTGGTGGTTGGCGCGGTCGCGCTGGTGGCGACCGGCGTCGGCGCCGCGATCGGCGCAGCCGCTGCCGCTAGCACCGTTGTCGCGGCCGGCGTGTCCGTTGCGACGATCGCCACCGTCGCGTCTGTTGCGGCTGGCGTGCTGTCGCTGGCGGCCGGCCTGACTGCGAAGAAGCCGACCGCCACCGCCACCGGCTCACAGGAACAATTCAGCGCGGATCCGGATGCCGGCATACCGCTCGCGCTCGGGCGCACGGGCACCGCCGGGAACATCGGCTTCCGCCGCGGCTGGGACACGCGCGATGCCGGCGACAATGACCGCCAGGCGTTCGTCTCGATCCTGTCGCTCGGCCCGATCGGCGCGATCGAGGGCATGACCGTCGATAAGGTCCCGACGTTCTTCGGCGGTACCGGCGCGGCGATCGGCGCCTTTGCCGGGTTCATGTGGTCGATGACGCAGCTGGGCGCGCTGCCCGAGCCGGCGGCGTTAGGCTTTGGCGCTGGCGCCGGCACCCCGCCGGGCTGGACCGCGCAGCACAAGCTATCCGGCCTCGCGGCCGCGTCGTGGACTCTGCGGTTCGATACCAAGGCGAAGGTCTTCCAAAGTGGCACCGTTCCTGCGCCGATGTGGACGGTACGCGGTGCGCTCGCCTACGATCCGACCAAGGACAGCACCTACCCGGGCGGCAGCGGGTCGCACCGCATGGCCGACCCGGCCGACACGGCCGCCTATGATGCAGCGGTCGCGACGTGGGAATGGACTGAGGATCCGTACCTGCTCGGCCTGCGCTGGGCGCACGGCTTCTGGCAGCGCGATCCCAGCGTGGCCGGCTCGACCTATCAACGTGTCATGGGCATGGGCGCGCCGTGGACCGGCATCGATGTCGCCGCCTTCGTCGAGGGCCGGAACATCGCCAAGGCGAACGGCTGGACCTGCGGCGGCATCATCTTCTCTGGCGATGACAAATGGGCCAGCATGAAGAAGATTTTGCAGGCCGGCATGGGCGAGCCGCTCGCGCTCGGCGCCAAGATCTCCTGCCTGGTCAATGCGCCCAAGGTCAGCCTCGCCACCATCACCATCGACGATGTGATCGGCGAGGCGAGCGTATCGGCGACCCAGCCGCGGCGCGACCGGGTCAACACCATCACGCCGCGGTACCGCTTGGAGGCTAACAACTGGCAGCTGCTGCCCGGCTCGCCGATCAGCGTCGCCGCCCACGTCGCCGAGGATCGCGGCAAGCGATCGAAGGTGCTGGACTATCCGTTCATCCAGAACACGCCGCAGGTCGGCACGGCCGTCCGCTACGACATCGAGAACGCGCGCGAGTTCGGGCCGATCGTCCTGCCGCTGAAGCTGGTATGGATGGGCTACAAGCCCGGCGATTGCGTGACCGCGGACCTCCCGGAGGTCGGCCTGAACAACCAGCCGATCCTGCTGCTCAACCGCGACCTCGACCCCTCGGCCGGCATCACCACCATGACCGCGCGCAGCGAGACGGCCGCGAAGCATGCCTTCGCCCTTGGCCAGACCGCCACACCGCCCCCGACGCCCGGGGTGACCGGCCCGATGCTGATCCCGGTACCGGGCGCTGCTGCCTGGACGATCTCCGGCACCAGCATCGTCTCCGATGGCGCCGAAGCGCCAGCGCTGATCGTCACCGGCGCCGTCGATGCCGGCACGGCCGAGGCGATCGTCGTTGAATATCGATTGTTCATCGACGGCCAAGCCGCCGGCGCAGGTTGGACCGGCGCCGGGGTGTTCGAGCCGTCACTGACGCGGCAGCAGATCACCAGCGTCCGCGGTGGCACCGCCTACGAGGTGGCGATCAGCTACCGCAAGCAGGGCTTCACCGGCGATCGCCGGATCATCGGCCCGGTTGTCACCGGCGGATCGAAACTCGATTACAGCGGCGTCACCGGCCCCACCCGGCCGGAGCCCAACGCCACGGTCGGCGGCACGGTCGGCAAGGACATCAAGACCCCGACCGGCGAGATCCTCGCGCCGATCGACGTGCTCAACAGCGCGCTGGTGCTCCAGCCTGACGGGACGCTGGTCGCGACGATCGGCAATACGACGCGCCCGCTGGGCCGCCTCAACCTGATCGACATGGGGGCCGCCAATGATGCGGCACGCCGCCAGCTCGAGAGCGACCTTGCATCACTCTCGGCCGCGGTGACCCAGCTCGCGGCCGGCCAGCAGATCGTCAACAACGTGTTCCGGGATGCCGGCCTCTTCGTCGACCAGGCGAGCGGCGTCGCCAAGCTGTTCGCGATCGAAAGCCGCGCCGAGCAGATCAGCCGTCTGTCGGTGTCGCTCAACGCCGCACTCGCATCGATCGACCTGAAGGCGACCGTCAACTACGTCGACCAGGCCATCCTGCAGGCCAAGCTGGACGGCAGCGGCGTTGACCTGTCCTCGATCTATGTCCGCCTGACTTCGGCTGAAACGAGCATCTCCGGCCTGCAGGCATCGATCCAGCTGAAGGCGGACGCGACGATCGTCTCCGGCCTGCAAGGGTCGGTGACCTCGATCAACCAATCGCTCGATGCGCTGAACGGGCTGATCGCGTCCAAGGCCAGCCAGACCGTGGTCGATGGGCTCGGCGCCAGGCTGACGCTGGCGGAGCAGGTGATCAACGCCTTCGACGGCGCCTCGATCTCCAACTCGGTCACCGCCTCGCGCCGCGCCCCGGCGGACGCCGACGTCGCCGGCGCCAGCGACATCCTGTCGCTGCTCGGCGGCTTCAACGCGCAGAACAGCGCGCTGCTCGCGATCGCTGCGGCCAAGACCGAGCTTCGGGCCTTTACGGACAGCAACACCAGCGCGATCGCCTCGCTCGCGACGCAGCTCGGCGCGCAGATCGGCGCCGTCACCGCGCTCTTCAGCACCGAGCAGGCGGCGCGGATCGATGGCGACCGGGCAACGGTGTCGGATCTCGCGACCTACAAGGCCGCCACTGATGGAGCGCTCTCGACCGTCAATACCGCGATCACGGCAAACACGGGCAAGCTGACGGCGCTGAGCGGACGCCTCGACGCCTACGACGCCTCGCTTGGCACCCTTTCGGGTAGGATCACGGACGAGCATACCGCCTGGGTCGCCGGCGATCAGGCAAACGCGCAGGCGCTGCAATCCTACCGGTCGCAGACCGACACCGCGCTCAGCCAGGCCAACACGCAGATCGGCACTGTGGCAGGAAACCTCTCCGCGCTGAGCGGCACGGTCACCAGCCTGTCGACCACCGTCGGCGGCCACACGGCGACGCTGACCACCTATGGCCAGTCGATCGATGGCCTGCGGCTGCGCTGGGGCGTCGAGTTCAACAGCAACGGCGCCGTCACCGGCTTCGCGCTCAACAATGGCTCCGGCCGCACCGACGCCACCTTCGTCGTCAACACCTTCAAGATCGCGCAGCCGGACGGCTCGGGCGGGCGGACCGTCTTCTCGATCGCCGGCGACGGCGTGGTGGAGATGCCAGACGTCCGCGTCACCAACCTCGGCGCGGAAGTCGTGACGGCGCGGGAGATCGCCGCCTCTGCCGTGCAGCAGACGGTGTTCCGGATGACGGAAGCCGATATCACAATCGCATACGGCTGAGGTCGCCATGGCAATCGAGCAAGAGCCGGAGATCGGCGATGACGGCACGCCCGTCGGCGGGGGCGGCGGGGGTGGCGGTGGTGCCGGGGGCGGCAGCAACGTTGGCACGGCCATCTTCACGGTGCCCTTCACCAAGCAGCAGGCCGGCAGCGTCCTGAAGGTCCTGGTTTACGCCAGCCTGGCTAGCCCGGACGATCTCCAGCTGATCGCCTACGTCACCATCGGTGGCGTCGTGCGCCAGGTCACGCCGATCAACCTCGTCTTCGACAACCAGAATAGCCGGGCGCAGGACGCCAAGACGATCCCCACCTTCGTCACCGGGCTGCCCGCCGGCCAGTACGACGTCATCTTCTCGATCCGCAACCAGGAGCCCGATGGCGCCCTGACGGTGAAGGCCGGCGCGTACATCGAGATCACCGAGATCAAGCGCGCCGCCCTGTAGCGGCCCTACCCAGGAGCATTATTATGGCATGGTATCGCGCCGGTTCGGCGACGGTGACGAATGGCTCGGCCGTGGTCACCGGCGCCGGCACTGCATGGGTCGCCAACGTCCAGGCAGGCCATGCCCTCAACCTGCCGGACGGCCGCGCCTACGAGGTGCTGTCCGTCGACAGCAACACCCAGATCACGTTGGGCTCGCCCTATCTCGGCGGCAGCGCCGGCGGCCAGTCGTATAGCGTGCAGCCGAACCAGGGCTTCGCGCAGACGGCAGCCACGCGGCTTAGCGACTTCCTCAGCCAGATCCAGGGTTGGGTCAGCGGCGTTCTTGCCGGCCGCTTCGGAGATGGCTCGCTCGTCGCGCCGGCAGTCAGCTTTGCTGCTGATCAAGATACCGGCTTCCGTCGCATCGCAGAGAACGTTTTGTCGCTGGTGACCGGTGGCTCGGACCGGATCACTGTCGATGCCGGCGGCAACGTGGGGTTGGGCACAACCAACCCCTTGTCGCGCTTGGCTGTCTATCTGGTCAATGCGGGCAAGACGGCGATCGTGACCGGGCAGATCCCCGGCGCTACTGGCTCGGGGATCTCGTCGATCGTCGAGGCAACATCGCCGGCAGCGGTTGGCCTTTCTTTCGAAACCTACAAACAGAACGTGGGGCCAATCGAAGCTGCTCGCTTCGATCATGCCGGCAACCTGCTCGTCGGCGTCACGACCTCAGCCGGATTCGGCAACGCGCATAGGTTTAAGGGCCCTGTGCTCGCGGTCGGTAATTACATCATGTCTGTCGACAACGGGTCTGTCGTCACCACACAGTTTCTGACCTGCGATCAGGCAGGATATAGCCAGTCCAACGCGGCTCAATGGGTGGGCCGGGCGGGCAACTCTGGCCGATCGATTAACGCCGGCGGAACGATCAACGCCAGCGGCGCCGACTATGCCGAGTATCTAACCAAGGCGAACGGCTGCGGTACGATCGCCAAGGGGGAAGTCTGCGGCATTACCCGCGATGGCTTGCTTACCCGCACCTGGGCCGACGCGGTTCGGTTCGTCGTCAAATCGACCGATCCGAACCTGGTCGGCGGTGACACCTGGGCCTCCCACCTGCCGCCTCGGCCGGAGGGGCCAGCGGATGCGCCGACCGTGCCGATCGCGCCCACCCCGTCGGCCGGCGCACTGCCGGCGGAGCCCGTGGGCGAGGAAGACGAGGACGACGACGGCTTCATCCACCGTCGCGTCGCCTACCTGATCGCGCTCTCGGTCGCGACCAACGCCGCCAGCGCTGACGCCGCTGCTCTGGCATCCTATCAGGCTGCGCTGGCCGCCTATCCGGCTGCCAAGGCAGAGCACGACGCGGCGGTCGCCACCTACAAGGCGGCGCTGTCCGCGTGGGAGGCCGACCTCGAGGAGGCTCGCCAGACGGTGGATCGCATCGCCTTCAGCGGTCAGGTGCCGGTGAACGTCAGCGCGTCCACCCTCTCGGCCTGCGAGACGGCGCTGGCGGACGGCGAGGGCGTCTACCTCGTCGCCGTCGCGCGCGGTGCCGGCATCGGCGTCACCGCGGTGCGTGAGGCCGAAATGACCCTGCAGCAATACATGCGCCGCATCGGCGCCGTGTGGGCGATCCGTGAGGGCCGCCCCTGGGTGGACGTGCAGCATGGCTGACCCGGCGCCGGCGCCGCGCCTGACCTTCAAGGACGTGGTGCCGATCGCCTGCTCGCTCGCCGGCCTGGCGGTGGTGCTGGGCGGCGCGCTGCGCGTCGACGGCGGTCGCGATAAGCAGGTCGAGGAAAACACCCGCCGCATCGAGAAGCTCGAGGCGGCCGACGCCGCTCAGGCCGATCGGCTGCGCACGATCGACGATCGCGCCATCCGGATCGAGACGAAGCTCGATATCCTGGTACCGGGGCCAAAGGGAGCGCAGCGATGATCGACGGCTCCACCATGATCATCGCCGGCGTCGTGATCCAGATGGCGATGCCGGCGCGCCTGGCGATCGCCGCGCTGCGGCCGCACCTGCGCGGTCCCGGCATGCTCGCCACCGTCGCATTCCTTCCGATCCCTCACGAGCCGGCACTGCCCGGCCGGCCCGCGGCGATCGTGGCGCCGGCACCGCTCGACCGCTGACCCGCCGGCGGCCGGCAGCCGCCTTCACCTTGGAGAACATCATGAACCCTCTCGACGTCCTGCGTCGGGCGCGTGACCTGTGGTCGCGCGCCTGGCCGCTGTGGTCTGTCCGCGTGTCCGCCCTCGGCGCGCTGCTGACCGCTATCGCGGCCGCCACCCCCGACACGCTGCTCCAGCTCTGGAACGCGCTACCCGACGAGCTGCGTGTGCTGGTGCCCGCCTCCCTCGGCCAGCTCGTGCCGACGATCCTCTTCGTCCTGACAGCGGTCGTCCGGATGATCCCGCAGACGCCGGCGGCCGAGCGCAAGAGCCTGCTGAAGGATGTCGCCGGCAAGGTTGCGCCGAAGAAGGCCGGCGGCATCGCGGCGGCCGCGCTCGCCATGATCGCCGGCGTGATCGCCGTCGAAGGCGGCTATGTGAACCATCCGGCCGACCCGGGCGGCGAAACCAACATGGGCATCACCAAGCAGGTCGCCGTGAAGAACGGCTATACCGGCCCCATGCGAACGCTGCCACGCGAGGTGGCGCAGAGCATCTACTACGACCGGTACCTGGTCGAGCCCGGCTATGCGCCGCTGATCGCGATCGACGCGGCGGTGACCGAAGAGCTGTTCGACACCACGGTCAACATGGGTGCGCCGCGCCCAGGCCGGTGGTTCCAGCAGGGGATCAACGAGCTGTGCGGCTCGGAGCTGCTCGTCGACGGCCGCGTCGGCCCGGCGACGATCGGCGCCTACAAGGGCTGCCAGGTTGGCCTCGGCGCTACGAAGCTATGCGTCGCCATGCTCGAGGTCCTCGATGCCAAGCAGCACGAGGAATATGGCCGGCTGGTCCGCAACAACCCGTCGCTGAAGGTCTTCTACCGCGGCTGGATCAACCAGCGCGTCGGCAACGTCGATCGCGCCCACTGCCGGACGCCCAGGGCGTGACCCGGATCCGCATCATCGCCGGCGGCCTCGTGCTGCTGGCGATCATCGCCGCTGTCGTGTGGATCCGCGCGGGCGGCGAGAAGGCCGGCGCCGCCAAGGTCGAGCACCGCGCCAAGCGCGACCACAGCGCCCGGGTTGTCGAGGCGCGCACCGACGAGCGCACCGCCGGCGACGTCGCCGCGGCAATCGAGCGCCGCGTCACCCGGTCGGACGATCTGTCGACCGCCGCCCTCCAAGCCACCGTGAAGGATCTCCGCGATGCGATCGATGCCGTTCCGCCCGCAGCTGCTGGCGCTGCTCCTCCTCCCGCTCCTGTCGACAGCCTGCGCGACACGCTCAACGCCGGCATCGATCGCGCGAACCGAGCGGCCGCAACTGCCGAAGCTCTCCCCTGAGCTGACCCGTACCGAACACCTGGCGCCGGTCGACGCCAAGCCGACCGGCGAGCTGGTGACGATCGACCGCGGCGTCCTCGCCGGGCTGGTCACCACCGCGGCCGCGGCGATCGGCGCGGTCGAGCGCCTCAACACCCGCATCGGCGGCCTGGTGCAGGAACGCGCCTGCACCGCCGCCATCATGGCCACCGGCACGGCGCCGGCGGGCTGCCCCCAGCCATAAGGAACCAGACATGGCGACGTTCAACAAGTTCAACGCCTTCGTCGAGGCGCTGGCCGAGAAGCAGCACAACCTGCAGAGCGATACGCTGCGGGTCATGCTGACCAACACGCTGCCGGTCGCTGGCAACGCGGTGAAGGCCGACATCACCGAGATCGCGGCCGGCAACGGCTATGTCGCCGGCGGCCCGCAGGCGACCGTCAGCTCGTCGGCGCAGACCAACGGCACGTACAAGCTCGTGCTGGCCGATACGGTCATCACCGCAAGCGGCGGCTCGATCGGCCCGTGCCGATACGCCGTCCTCTACAACGCGACCTCCGGGCTGCTGATCGGCTGGTGGGACTATGGCTCGTCCTTCACCCAGGGCGCCGGCGAAACCCTGACGGTCGATTTCGACGACACCAACGGCGTCATCCAGATCGCCTAACCTCAGGAGCATCACCCATGGTCGACTTCACCAAGCCCGAGCAGCTGCGCGCGCGGTTCTCCGAACTGGCCCAGACGCGCGAGGGCATCATCGCCGCATCGACGCCCAAGCGGGAGCAGCGCGACACGTTGGTGCGCGAGGCGGCCGCCGCGGCCGCCGCGATCGACGCCGAGATCCGCGCGATCGAGGTCGATCTCTTCGACCTCGATCAGGAAGCCGCGCTCATCGCCCGCGCGCTCGGCGGCCGCACCGGCTGACCGTCATTCGTGCGGCCGGCCTCACCCTGGCCGCACGGATCTACTCCTACCCAACCGACTGAGGGGGCCACATGCCGACCCTATGGACCCCTGCCAATCTCGCCACGCCACCAGTCGCGTGGTTCGACGCTCAGGATGCGTCCACCTTCACCTTCGAAAACGGCAACTTCATCGCCGAATGGCGGAGCAAGGTTGGCGCAATCACCGGGGCAGGGACGGGTACCAGCGTCGGTCGAGAGGCCACGGCCTTTCCCGGTGGCTATCCTGCGGCGGTTTTCGCGGGCGGCGGCACGCAGCCGATCCAGCTTTCCAGCACGGACGGCTTTCCCATCGGCACCGCCGACGGGACCATCATCGCGGTCGCCGCCCAGACCAGCAGCGGCTTCTATCCCGAAGTCTTTCACTACGGTCCGACCACATCGGGGCAGCAGCGCCAGATCTTCGCGACCGGAGGCACATCGTTCCTTGTCGCCTCGAATAACGGGCGGGATGGAAACACCGGTATCGACTCCGCGGCCGGCACGATCATCGTCGGCGCCTACATCGGCGGCAACCTCGTCCGGTCGTATAGCAACGGTGATCCGACACCCTACGAGGTGTCCGGCGCCTTCAACACGGGTAGCGGAAGCGGTGCGATCGGACCAGGCGGCTGGTATGGCTCGATCGGCGAAGTCCTCGTCCTCGGCTATGTGCCGACGCTCGCCGAGCGGCAGCAGATCGAAGGCTATTGCGCCTGGCGCTGGGGGAGGCAGGCGGCACTGCCCGCCGCTCACCCCTACAAGGCTGCGGCACCGACCGTCTCAGCGCCATCGCCGAGCTACACCTTTTTGGCTGCAGCCGGCTCGCTGAGCGTCGCCGGCCGATCGGCGCGGCTCGCCCGCGGCTTTGGGCTGCCGGCGTCGAAAGGGCAGATAGTCATCAGCGGCCAAGCGGTAATGCCGCGCCGCACACGGATCCTGCCGGCAGCGGCCGGATTGCTCGCGCTGACCAGCCCCGCCACCGCGATCCGCGCTCAGCGCAAGATCCCGGCCGGCGCCGGCGGGATCACGCTCGGCGGCCGATCTGCGGATCTCCGCCGCGGCTTCGTGGTCAGCTCCGCAGCAGGGTCATTCGTCACGGCCGGACAGGCCGCATCGATCCGGCGAGGTTTCAGCCTCGCCGCGGAGCGAGGCTCGATCGCGCTGACCGGCTCGGCCGCAATGCTGCGCCGGGGCGGCGGCCAGGTGCTCAACGGCTACGCGGCGACCGTCACCGGTCCCCCTGTGTCTCTCCGCCTGGCGCGGGTCGCCCAGGTCGGCGCAGCCGCATTCGCCGCGACGTATCTTGCTGCTGCTCTTCGCCGCGGCTTCCTCATCGGCGCCGATCGTGCCGGCTTTGCTGTCGCCGGCGCCGACGCCCGGCTGCTGCCGGCGCGAGCGATCGTCGCGGGGCGAGGCACGTACACGCTCACCTCACCTGACGTCGCCGGCGGTACCGCCGCACGCAGGGTGAGCGCCGCCCGTGGCGGCTTCGCCGTTGCGGGCTCGGCCGAGCTGCGCGTCGCGCGCGTCGTGCCTGCCATCATGGGCGGCTACGCGACCACGGGCGGGGCGGCGGGACTGATCCGGGGCCACACGCTCCTGGCGGCGCCGGCGGCCCTGCTGCTGACCGGCAACGGGGCAACCCTTCGGCGAGCGGGCAGCACGCGCCTCGATGGCGCGAGCTATGTTTTCTCCGCACCCGGTGTCGCGATCCGACGTCGAATCCTGGCTAAGGCTGAGACTGGCTTTTTCGCGGCGACGCCGGCGCAGGTGGACACAGCTCGATCGCGCCGTCTGATCGCTGATGCTGCCGCGATGATCGTGGCCGTTGCACCGGTCGGGGCCTTGCGCCGGCGAGTCTTACCCGCGGCTCGCGCCGCTCTGAAGCTCGTAGGCGGTGCGCTGACCTTCGCGCGATCCACCAGCTTCGAGATCCTTCCGGCCAATCGGTTCGTCATCCCGGGGCGGCAGCGCCGCTTTGTCATTCCGGCGCGACAGAGCGCCTTCATCATCCGCAGAGGGGTAAGCATGTCGCCGATCAAGAAGAGCGCTGCCGCCGAATGCGCCTATTCGGCAGACTGGGCGGCCGATCTCGCCGGCGCGGAGCTGGTCGGACAGATCACGGCCACCAGCACCGACCCCAGCCTGATCGTCGATCGGATCACCTATGAGGGCACCGTCATGCGGTTCTGGCTGCGCGGCGGCACGCCGCGCCGGCGCGCGACCATCGTGTTCGTGGCCTCGACGAGCTTCGGCGAGCACCCGGCCTGGGAGCAGGCGGTCATCTTCGACTGAGCGGTAGCGCACCGAAACCGCGTGATCGCGGGCGGCTGTTCTGCCATACGGACCCCGCCTCTCCGAGCATAGCCGCGAGGACTGGCCCGCGCGCGCGGTTCGCTCTGGGTCTCCGGTTCGCCGGGTGGCCCGCTGAATAGAAGACCCGCTTGGGGAATAGGCGGGGCGTAGACCCCAGAGCCTGCGCGGCTATCCACCCGGTCCGTCCGGTGGATGGCCGCGCAGCATCCCCTTCAACAGATCCGCGACGATCGTCGCCACCCCATCCGCGGCCAGCTGGCCGGGACCCCGTCGATCGTCCGATCGGCGGCCATCATGACGCGCATAGCCGAGCGTCTCGTCATGAGAGCACCACCCACATGGAACCCGTCATCGTCACCCGCCCGCCTGCTGCCTACCTGGGCGGCAAGCGAAATCTCGCTGCTCGCCTGTGTGCGCTCATCGATGCCACGCCCCACACGGCGTACATCGAGCCCTTCGTCGGTATGGGCGGCGTCTTCCTGCGCCGATCGCGCCGGCCGACCGTCGAGGTCATCAACGACCTGTCCGGCGACGTGGCCAATCTCTTCCGGATCATCCGGCGGCATTACGAGCCCTTCGTCGACGAGCTGAGCTGGATGATCGCCAGCCGGGCGGAGTTCGACCGACAGAACCGTCTGGATCCGAGCACGCTCACCGATATCGAGCGGGCGGTCCGCTTCCTCTACCTCCAGCGCCAGGCATTCGGCGGCAAGGTGATCGGGCGGCAGTTCGGCGTGGATCGCAATTGCGGGTCACGCTTCAACCTCGGCAAGCTGCGCGGCGAGCTGAAGCTGCTGAGCCGCCGCCTGGAGCCGGTAAAGATCGAGCAGCAGCCCTACGCCGAGATCATCCGGCGCTACGATCGCGCCGATGCGCTGTTCTATCTGGATCCGCCATACGACCAGACCACAGGATACGGGCTGGCGTTCGACCGTGACGACTACGTCGCCATGGCTGCGCAGCTGGCGGCGATCGCCGGCGAGTTCATCATGTCGATCAACGACACGCCCTTCATACGCGAGACGTTCGCCAGCTTCGATATCGAGGAGGTGCCAACCACCTGGACGATCGGCACGAAGATGACCGGCGCCGGGGCGAAGGTGACCGAGCTGATCATCCGCAATCGGCCGCGCGCGAGCCACGGCTCGACGTGCGGCGGCACCGCCTCTGTGTCGCGTTAACCTTCTGCCGCTGTGGTGTGCGTGCCGGTCAATTCCGACCGGCACCCATCCGCGCGCATAGCCGAGCGCACCGACGATCGCCTCGCGATCAATGGAGCGGACCTTGTGGACGTACGTACCTGTTTCGAACCCGACAGCGACGAGCTGCGCGGCATCTCCCTGTGCGCCGGCTATGCCGGCCTCGATCTCGGCCTCCACATCGCAGAGCCCCGGTACCGCACTGTGGCTTTCGTTGAGCGGGAAAGTCACGCTGCGGCCGCTCTCGTGGCGCGGATGGCAGACGCGGCCCTGGATCAGGCGGCTGTCTGGAGCGATCTCCGATCCTTCGACGGTCGGCCGTTCCGCGGCCGAGTTCATCTCGTCTCTGCCAGCTACCCCTGCCAGCCCTTCAGCTACGCCGGAAAGCGCAGCGGTGACGCCGATCCTCGACACCTCTGGCCTGAGGTCGCCCGCGTCGTCGAGGAGGTCCGCCCCCGATGGGTGTGGTGCGAAAACGTCGAAGGCCACCTCACTCTGGGATTTCCCGACGTCGTCGACAGCCTACGGAGCCTGGGCTACACGACAAAGGCGGGCCTGTTCACAGCGCGAGAAGCTGGCGCTCGGCACCGACGTCGCCGCCTCTTCATCCTGGCCCACGCCGACAGCGAGCGATGGCGGCTATGTGCCGGATCTGCTGATCGAGGCCGGCCGGATCAAGATCGTGTCGCCGGCGGATCTGGCGACGGGCAGCGGGGGGCAATTCGCGGTCAGCGAATCGGCGAGAGCCTGGACGGCGCTCTGGTCGACGCTGAAGGCGGTGGGGTGGTCGGCAACGACAGCGAGCTTCCGCTATTCGCCCCCGGTCCGGGTGAGCTTCAAGCATGGGAGCGGCTGCTGGCTGCGCGCCCTGAAGCCCAACCCGCAATTCTACGAGATGATGATGGGGTGGCCGATCGGCTGGACCGCACCCGGGGCGCCGGTAACGGGGTATGCAGCATGGCTGCAGCGCTCGCGTGGGCAGTTCTCAAGTCTGCTCACCAGCTGGACGCCCGAGGCGGCTGAATAGGGGATGCCGAGGCTGACGTTTTCCGAGTCATAGCACGAGGAAAGTGCGGGTATCGCGGCGCGATCGAGCGGGTATCGACGCGCCGCAAAGCCGCAGAAATGCGTGATCGTGGCGGAGGGCATCTCCGCCGTGCTACGTCAAGAAGGCGCGGATACGGTAAGCCGCTTGCGCCACCATCGTCGAAAGCGGACCCCGATTCTGCGGAATGGTCGACGCCCGAATAACGATCGACGCAAGCGGATCCGCCGGCGGTACCAAGGCGTGGGCCATTCCAGGGGAGGAATATCGCTGACCCGTGTTGCCTCGATAAGTGACAAGACAAGGGCGCTGATTGCCTGTTCGTAGTTGGTATCGAGCTGCACAAGGTCGTCGATTAGAGCGTTGCGACGCGTCTCGTCACGTTCTCGCTCCAGCCGGCGGTTCAAGAGGCGCCATCGTAATCCCATGCGGATGCAGAGGGAAATCTCCTCTTCTTGCGCAGGGCCAAAAACGACTTCGGCCACACGCAACGAATCTAGCAATTTCGCGAGTGCCTCTCCCCCCAATTCGCCGGTGCGGGTGTAATGAGCAACAGCTTCTCGCATGGCGTCGATAGCGACAAGCCGTCGGTCGAGAACAGCGAGCCGGAATTTCTGATCTTCGACTTTTGCGGCTCTCAGGCTGACCGCATTGATCGCCGAATTTTGGCTTCGGCTTGTGAGAAGAACCAGCAGAGCGATGGTGGCGGGACCCAGCTTTCCCGCGACGTCGACGATCAACTGCCAATCCATAACCCTCTCCCTCGAGGACATTACTATGCTCACGAACGCTGCGGTGAAAGCCGCGCGGCCGCGCGCGGCTGCCTACAAGCTCACCGATGGCGGCGGGCTGCACCTCTACATCGCCCCGACCGGCCTCCGATCCTTCCGCTGGCGTTGTCGTATCGGTGGCAAGGAGCAGCTGCTGACGCTCGGGAGCTGGCCGGAGATGTCGCTCGACCAGGCGCGCAGCGCCCGAGACCTCGCGCGCCAACAGCTCGGCCGCGGCGAGGATCCCCGCCAGGCGCGCGCCGGTGAGGATCCGCAGGCTCAGACCTTCGAAGCGATCGGCAGGGCGTGGCACGCCCACATGCTTCAGCGCTGGACGCCGGTGCATGCGGCCGATGTGCTGGCCAGCCTGGAGCGTGACGTGTTCCCGGCGATCGGCGCCATGCCGATCGGTGCGATCACCGTACCCGTGATCCTCAACGTCCTGCACACGATCGAGGCGCGCGGTAGCGTCGTCACGGCGCACCGGGTCCGGCAGCGGATCTCGCGCGTGTTCCGACACGCGAAGCGGCAGCAGCTGATCGACCGCGACCCGGCGGCCGATATCGACGATTTGATGGCGATTGCCCCGCCGGTCGAGCACCACGCCTCGCTCCTCGAGATCGAGGACGTTCGCGCTCTGCTCGCTGCGGCCGAGCTGGTCGACGTTGCGCCGGTGGTGAAGCTGGCGTCGCGATTCCTGGCGCTGACCGCGGTCCGCCTCGCCGCGGTACGCGGCGCCAGGTGGAACGAGATCGAGGACCTCGATGGCGCCGCGCCGCTGTGGCGCGTGCCGGCGGCCCGCATGAAGCTCGCGGCGGCCAAGAAGCTCGATGCTCGCAACGATCACCTGGTACCGCTGGCGCAGCAGGCGGCCGAGCTGCTGCGCCTTTGTCGATCATCCGCCGTCGCCAAGTCGACTTGTGTAACGTCGGAGGCCTTCGACGATACAGGATTGATCTTCGCCGGCGTCGGCGGCCGACAGATCGGCGAGGCGGCGATCGGCGCGCTGTACGATCGGGCGGGCTTCGCCGGACGGCATGTGCCGCATGGATGGCGGGCGTCGTTCTCGACGATCCTCAACGATCGGCACCCGGAACATCGCGCGGCGATCGACAAGGCGCTCGGTCACGCCGGCGACGGCAAGGCGGAGAAGGAAGCGGGCATCAACCGCAAGGTCGAGGCGGCCTATAATCGGTCGGGCGAGCGGCCGGCCCACCTCGCGCTGCGCGCCCAGCTGTTCCAAATCTGGGCGGACGAGCTGGACGGCCCGGCCGCCGGCGCCGCGGCCGCCTAAGCTCAGACCGAGGCTCGCCGCCAGCGCCGCGGCCGCCGGGCGGGGGCGGGGGGGTCGAAACTGGGCCCGGCCGGAGGCCGGACACCGCGCAGTGGCTTCGTGCGCACTGCTACGTGTTCCAGAGCAAAAAGATCGACGTCGATCGCGCGCCGCGGGCGCGCGGGCTCTGGGTTAGTCCAGACCTGTCCCAAACCCTGACGCCCTCGGCAGCATCGTGGCGGCGCAAGCCGCCGCGTCCCGACAGCCGGGTCTTGGCGGTCGGTTGCGTTTCGCGTGCCGTTTCGGCTTCGGGAGATCTAAAATAGCGCCGGCTCCGCGTTCAGCGGAGACGTTCCTCATCCACTATAGAACTCGATGCTCCATACTCAGCCAAGATGTCCGTCTGGAGCCGCAAGGGCGGCGCCGAGGCTCGCGATCGACCGCCGCTGTTCAGCAATGTCGCGGCTGAGCGCGGGTGAGGGGGCATCCACGGGGGCGGGCGGCGCCTTCGCCAGGCCGAACCGCTTTAGCCGGCGTTCTCGGAGCTGGACGAAGCGCTGGTAGACGCGATCGGCCATCCGCTTCTTCAAATCGAGGAAATAGGCGTGGCTGGTCTGCACGCGTTGCTTCTTGGCGGGATCGCACCGCCGCGACTTCAGCGTGCTGCGGCTGATCCAGGCGAGCAGGCCGTGATGTTTGAACCGGCGCAGGGCGCGGGTCACGCTCCTCTCGCAGGTGTTGGCGGCTATCGCGATCTTTGCCACCGAGGGGAACCAGCGCCCCGATCCCGCGAAGCATATGAAGCTCAAGAGCGCTTCGTATATCGCGACGTCTGCGCGCCTGATGCCGAGCGAATGCTGATCGAGCGCTGCCTCGATCTTTTCCAGTTCAATCCGGATCATCGCCGGGCGTCCGATCGGACGTTGCTGGGCGGGCAGGGCGTCCAGCTCGGCGGCCTCGGCGCGGAGACGTTGCTGGTCCGCCTTCAGCTGCAGCAGGGACCCGCGCGGGAACGCCTTCGCGTGCTCGGCCTGCAACTCTTTGGTGATCGCGACCAAGGACTCGGTCGTGGATATGCGCTCTGCCGACGTGCCGAACCTGTTCCGATCCCAGGGCTGCGCTGCAGGCGTCGCCTCATCGATGGAGCCTGCGCGCACGCGGCGATCGGGACCTCGCTCCCGTGGTTTCGGATCAGCAGCTCGGGCGATTCGGCCTGCAAGGTGTCCGAAGGCGGCAATGGTGGGCGTCGAGGAGAGGGTAAGCGACATCGTGTCGGCTCCCGGGATGGGAAGTCGATGGGCGCACGAAAGCGGCGCCTGAACCGGGGTCAGACGACGCTAGACGTGGTGGTTGCGGTGTTTGGGAGAGCGTGCGCGCTATGGCGGCGCACGTGCGGACCAGGGCCGAGAGCCCCCGCGGCTGAGCGCGGGGGAGGTCAGGTCATGAAGGATCGCCTCTGGCGGCTACGTTGGCTGCGGTCCTCCGCTACCACAATCGGTAGCGCCGCCGGTGTGAACGACTTGTCCGCATTGAACGATTTATCAACCGTTACCGTGCGATCGTGCCTGCCGGTCAGGGTCAAGGCGCGACGATGTCCTATCATTTTCCCAACGAACGCCGTCGGATCGAGCGCCGTGTCGCGCCCGCCGCCGGCTATGCAGGCCCGGAGCGGCGCAAGGCGGAGCGGCGGGTCACCGAGGTCAAGCTCGTCCGCAAGCGCGAGCCGATGCACCGCGGCGTGCTGTGGGCGGCGGTGGTGATGATCCTGATCCTCGCCGACAGCGTGTTCCTGGAGGGCGGCTATCGACACATGGTGATCGACTGGTTCAGCACCATGGCGGCGAACGCGCGCGACTGGTCGGCACATGTGTGGGATTGGGGTCACTGAGCGAAGACGCCCCAGGGGTCGTTCAGCACCAGCAGCGTATCGGCGCGGGCGAGCGCCACCAGCGTCAGGCCGTGGGCGCGCGCATGATCGACCGCGAGGCTGGTCGGCGCAGAGATGCCGGCAAGCAGCGGCGTGCCCGCCACCAGGGCCTTGTCGACCATTTCGAAGCTGATCCGTGAGGTAACCAGGGTAAAGGCGGCCGCATCCGCCCGCGCTTGGCGCCCGATCAGCTTGTCGAGTGCATTGTGGCGGCCGACGTCCTCGCACAGCGCGACGATGCGGCCGTCGTCAGTGCAGGCGGCGGCAGCATGCACGGCGCCGGTTTCCGCATTGAGCCGTTGCGCGCCGCGCAGCCGTGACAGCGCCGCGAACAGGGCGGTCGCACCCGCGCGCGGGCGGGGCGGGCGGCTGGCGACGGGGCGGACGAGCTGTTCCAGGCTGGCGATCCCGCACAGGCCGCAACTCGTGTCGCTGGTGCGATGGCGGATCCGATCCTGGATGCGGTTCCGGCAATGTGCGGCAAGCGCAATTCGGACGATCCAGCCAGCGGGCGCTTCGAAGGGCTCGACCTCCAGCACGTCGTCGGGGCGATCGGCGAGGCGCTCGGTCAGCATGAAGCCGATCGCGAAGGCGTCGAGATCGGCCGGCGTCATCATCATCACCGCATAGCCGAAGCCGTCGACCTCGATCGCCACCGGCGCCTCGATCGCGATTTGCCGGGTGCCGTCGCGGGGGCTGCCGTCGGGATGCACGATTCGCGTCGCCTCGACGCGCGAGGCGCTCATAAAGCCAGCAGATCCTCGGGCGTGTTGACGTTGGCGAGCGGGGCGGGCGCGGGAATCGGCAGCGCGCCGATGCTGCGCGCCCAGCCGGTCACCGAACGGCGCTCGGCATGCTCGATATGGGCGAGCAGCTGTGCGCCCAGCGCAGACGGCCAGTGGCCGATGATCGGCGCATCGAGGCAATAGCTCGGCGCCCGGCGCAGCAGCGCATCGATCAGCCCGGCCGGGAGCCGCGGCATGTCGCAACCCAGCGTCAGCACGGTGGCGAAGCCATGGCCGGCGGCGTGATCCAGCGCGCCGGCGATGCCGCCGAGCGGCCCCAGACCCGGCACCGGCAGGTCGGGCACGCCGCCCGCCCGCCCGACGACCACCACCGCATCGGCATGGACGCCGGCCAGGGCACGTACGTGATCGAGCAGCGGTCGTCCCTCGAACACGGCCTGCGCCTTGTCCGTCCCGAAGCGGCTCGATTGGCCGCCCGCCAGGATCGCGGCCAGGATCAGGACGATCGCTCCACCCGCACCGGTACGGATTTACCAGCCGGAACATGGCTTTGCTCGGCCTTGTGGGTAACGGGTATCAGGATGTTGCATTCCGGATAATAGCCGCCGATGCAGCCCCTCGGGATGTCGTAGGGGACGACGAGCAGCTTGGCGACGCGCCGGTCGCCATTGCCCCCGGCATCGCCGACGAGATCGACCAGATCGTGTTCGGCGAGCCCCATCTCGGCCATGTCGCCGCGGTTCATCATCACCACGTCGCGCGTGCCCTTGATGCCGCGGAAGCGGTCGTGATAGCCGTAGACGGTGGTGTTGAACTGGTCGTTCGACCGCAGCGTCATCAGCCGGAACCGGCCCGGTGCATCCTCGAACCCGGTGGCATTGAGCGCGGTCGGCACGTTGAACTCGGCGCGGCCGCTCTCGGTCAGCCACTGGCGGTGCGCCGCCGGCACGCCCTTCCAGAAGCCGCCGGGCACCCACATGCGTTCGTTGAAGCGGGCGAACTTGTCGGGATAGGTCGTCTCGATTGCGTCGCGCACCTTGCCGTAATCGCCGACCCAGCCGTCCCAGTCGACCTTGGGGTTGGGCGCCAGCGTCGCCTTGGCGATGCCGGCGACGATCGCCGGTTCGGACAGCAGGGTATCGGCCGCCGGCGTGGCGCGCCCGCGCGAGCCGTAGATGCGGCTGAAGCTGTCCTCCATCGTCACAGCCTGCGCACCGCTCGCCTGCTCGTCCGTCTCGATCCGGCCGAGGCAGGGCAGCAGGTAGCAGGTCTTGCCCGGCAGCAGGTGGGTGCGGTTCAGCTTGGTGGCGATACTGACGGTCAGGTCGAGACGCTGCCAGGCCGGCTCGATCGCCGCGGTGTCGGGGACCGCGCGGGCAAGGTTGCCGCCGAGGCCGAGGAACGCCTGCGCGCTGCCGTCGATGATATGCTCGCACGCCTCGACGGTGTCCCACCCCTTGTCCCGCGGCGGTTCGAAATCGTAGAGTTCCTTGAGGCGATCGAGCGGCGCCAGTTCGGGCTTTTCGGTGATGCCGACGGTGCGCTGGCCCTGCACGTTGCTGTGGCCGCGCACCGGGCCGAAGCCCGCGCCGGGCTTGCCGACATTGCCGCGCAGCAGCATCAGATTGACCAAGGTGTGCAGATTGTCGATGCCGTGGACGTGCTGCGTCAGGCCCATGCCGTAGACGCAGATCACCCGCTTCGCCTTGACGTAGACGGCGCCGGCCGCCTCCATGTCGGCCCGGACAAGCCCGCTTTCCTGTTCGAGCGTTTCCCAGCCGGTCGCGCGGACCATCGCGGCAAAGGCTTCGAAGCCCTTGGTATGTTCGGCGATGAAGGCATGGTCGAGGATCGCGGGCGCGCCGATGCGCCGGCACTGGTCGTCCGCCTCGATCACATACTTGCAGATGCCGAGCAGCGCCGCGATGTCGCCGCCCGCCTTCACCTGATGATATTGGCTGGCGATCGGCGTCGATTTGCCGGTGGCCATCTCGATCGGGTTCTGCGGATCGGTGAAGCGTTCGAGCCCGCGTTCCTTCAACGGATTGAACACGACGATGTCGACGCCGCGCTTGGCACAGGCGCGCAACGGGTGGAGGAAGCGCGGGCTGTTCACCCCCGGATTCTGGCCGAAGTAGAAGATCGCGTCGCACACGTCGTAGTCGGACAGGTGGATGGTGCCGACCGGCGAGCCGATCGCCGATTTCAGCCCGACCGAGGTCGTCTCGTGGCACATGTTGGACGAATCGGGCAGGTTCTGGCTGCCGTACATCCGCGCCATCAGCTGCCACATATAGCTCGTTTCGAGGCTCGCGCGGCCGGAGGCGTAGAAGACCACCTTGGTCGGATCGTATCGCTTCAGCTGGGTGCCGATATCGGCGAAGGCATCCTGCCAGCTGACCGCGACGTAGCGGTCGCTCGCCGCATCGTATTTCAGGGGATGGGTGAGCCGCCCCGCCTGTTCGAGGTCGAAATCCTTCCACCCGCGCAACTCGGTGACGGTGTGCTGCTGAAAGAATTCGGGCGTGTTGCGATAGCTGGTGAGTTCCCAGGCGGTTGCCTTCGCGCCGTTCTCGCAGAATTCGGCGACATGCGGATGCGCCGGCTTTCCCCAGGCGCAGGACACGCACATGAAGCCGCCGGGCTTGTTCTGGCGCGTCAGCTCGCGCGCGGTTTCCGGCCCGACCTTCTCGCGCAGGCCGATCTTGGCCAGCGACTTCATCGAACCCCAGCCGCCGGCGGGGCCCGTATAGGGCTTCGTATCGATCGTCTCGTCGCTCACTGCCATTCCTTCCGCTTCCCCAGCGGAACGCGCCGGGCGCGGGTTGGATGCAAGCCGCAACCGTACTGATTCGCGGGCGCGGAAGTTGGCGAAGTTTACGGCACGTGTGCGTCAAAATCGCCTTCCGCACGTCGCCGCGCGCGGTGGCGGCGGTAACGGCGGACGGATGGGTCATGGCGCGATGCTAGCGAGGTTTGGGCGTGTAGGACAGCCATGGCGCTCCCCGGTTCAAATCCGGTGGCGGATCACCTAAGTGAGGGGTCGAATCCCCTTCCATCCGACAGGCACCCGTTCCGATGACCACCCATTCCACGCGCATGTTGATCCTCGGTTCGGGGCCTGCGGGGCTGTCGGCCGCCATCTATGGCGCGCGGGCGGGGATGGCGCCGATCGTGGTGCAGGGCATCCAGCCGGGCGGGCAGCTGACGACGACGACGGATGTCGAAAATTATCCCGGCTTTGCGGACGTGATCCAGGGGCCGTGGCTGATGGAGCAGATGCAGAAGCAGGCCGAGCATGTCGGCACGCGGCTGATGTGGGATACGATCGTAGAGGTCGACCTGTCCAGCCGTCCGTTCCGCCTGATCGGCGATGGCGGCGACGTGTACGAGGGCGAGGTGCTGGTGATCGCGACCGGCGCGCAGGCCAAGTGGCTGGGCATCGAGAGCGAAGAGGCGATGAAGGGCAAGGGCGTCAGCGCCTGCGCGACCTGCGACGGTTTCTTCTACCGCGGCAAGAAGGTGGCGGTGATCGGCGGCGGCAACACCGCGGTGGAGGAGGCGCTGTACCTCACCAACCACAGCGACGACGTGACGCTGATCCACCGCCGCGACAGCTTGCGCGCCGAGCGCATCCTACAGGAGCGGCTGCACGCGCATCCCAACATCACCGTGCTGTGGAACAAGGAAGTGCGGGAGTTCGTCGACGGCGGCGGCAATGCCGGCCTTGTCGCGCTGACGCTGGAGGATACGGTGACCGGCGAGCATTCGCGGCTGGACGTCGAGGGCGGCTTCGTCGCGATCGGGCATCATCCGGCGACCGAGCTGTTCCGCGGCCATCTCGCGCTCGACGACGATGGCTATATCGCGGTGGAGACCGGATCGACGCGCACCAGCGTGCCGGGCGTGTTCGCCTGCGGCGACGTGGCGGACAAGGTGTACCGGCAGGCGGTGACCGCCGCGGGCACCGGCTGTATGGCGGCGCTGGACGCCGAGCGCTTCCTGGCGGCGGCGGAATTTGCGGAGCTGGCGGAAGCGGCGGAGTAGGGGGGCTCACCCTTTGCCCTTCCGCCGCCTCCTCGCTTTTCCGCGGGAGAGGCGTGACATGAGGCTGATCCAAGTCGTCATTGCGAGCGGAGCGAAGCAATCCAGGGTGTCATGGCCCGGCTCTGGATTGCTTCGCTGCGCTCGCAATGACGGGTGAGGCGGACGGTATTCCGCGCTAGGCCCGCTCCAGTGTCGCGAGGACCATCTCCCAAAGCTGCCCCTGATCCTCCGCCGGCGCGAAGCTGTGCGAGGATGTATCGATGCGGTGCGCGGGCAGGTGCGGGGCGGCGGCGGCATAGGCCTGGGCGGTGCCGTCGCCGGTGGCGAGGACGACCTCGGCCGATCGTCCCCAGCCCTCGATCGCGCCGACGATCCGGGTGGCGAGCGGCTGCCGGCGGGTGTCGGCAGCCTTGCGCAGGCCCCTGATGGCCTTGACGATATTGATTCGCCCGCCGAGCAGGCGGCGCCATGCCGCGGGGTCGGTCAGCCGCGCGCGATAGGTGGCGCGGATCGCCGCCGCGGGGGGCAGGTCGTCGTAGGTTTCGAGCGTCCAGGGGTTGGCGAGCAGCAGGCGGTCGACGTTCGCCGCGCCGCCGAACAGCGCGAGCGTGCTCGCCGCGTCGCAATTGCCGAAGCCGACGATGGTGGTGAGGTGCGGCATCGCCGCGCGGAAGGCGGCGGCGGCGGCGGCGAGGTCGGGCGCCGCCGAGAGGTAGGCGCGGTTTTCGCCGGTCGAATCGCCAATGCCCCGGCGGTCGTAGCGGAATACGGGGTAGCCGTGGGCTGCGACATAAGCGGCGAGCAGCGCCATGCCGCGGTGCGCGCCGCAGCGGATCTCGTTGCCGCCGGAGACGATCAGCAGGCCGGTGGTGCCGGGTGCCCCGTCGAGCGTGCCGACCAGGCTCTCGCCGGCGCAGGGGAAGGCGATCAGGCTTCGCATGCGGCGAGCCATTGCGCGATGTCGTCGGCAAGCGTGTCGGCGAGGGCAGGGTCGTCGCCGGGTTCCGATCGGCGCCACAGCGGCACGTCGCCGGGCGGGGCGGGAACGATGCGGCGCGGCACGTCGGGCCGGTCGCAGGGGGCCGCATCGGCGAGCGAGGACAGGAGCTCCGCCGACAGGGCGTTGCCGGCGATGGTGGCGCCCCGCAGCATCGCATTGCGGGTCGCGACATGGCCCGATGCGCGCCAGATGCGGTGCAGGCCGCGCAGCAGCGATTCGCCGTCCTGCGGGGCGAGGTGCCAGCGGCCGGCGAAGGGCGCGGCCGCGTCGAGCAGCGCGCCGCTGCGGATGGCGAGCGCGTAGGGCGTGCGGCCGGTGGCGCGCTGCCGGCAGGCCACGGCTTCGATCGCCGCGGCCATGCGGGGCAGCGTGCAGTCGGCGAGCGGCACCAGGCTGTCGCCCTGGCCGGGAACGTCGGGCAGCAGGCTGGCGATGCCGCGGTCGGCGAGGCGGCGGAGCAGGCCGACCGTGAAGGTGCGGGTGCGGTTCGCCTCCTCGAACAGCGGCAGCGTCGCGACCAGCACCGGGCCGGTATCGGGGCCGAAGCGCAGCATCGCCTCGCGGCCGCCATTCCAGTCGTAATGATCGATGCGCAGCCCCATGGGGGCGAAAGATTAGACCAGCGCCTTGCCCGCGGCAAATTCGGTCAGCGCACCGAAGGTCTCGAGCATGTCGCCATCCACCTCGTCATCCTCGATCAGGATGCCGAGCCGATCCTCGATCTCGGTCAGGACGCCCGCCACCGCCATCGAATCGAGTTCGGGCAGCGCGCCGAACAGCGGCGTGGTGGCGGTGAAGCCGGCGACCCGATCCGCGGAGAGGCCGAGGACATCGGCCAGCACGGCGCGCACGGTCGTTTCGACGGAGGAATAGCCTTCGGGAAGCACAGCGTCGCCCTGATCGGTTGCGGTACCCACGCGTTAGAGGCTGGGGCTGCATTCGGCAACGCCCCCGCGCTATGAGGGCGTCATGGCCACGCCCGATCCCGAACCCCGTCCGCTCGATCACCTGCTGCGCGGGCAGCCGGATGCGCCGGCGCTGATCGAGCGGACGGGCAGCTGGACCTACGCCGAGGTCGAGGCAATGGTGGCGAGCGTCGCCGGCTGGCTGGCGGCGCGGCGGCTGGAAGCGGGCGCGCGGGTGGCGACATGGCTGCCCAAGACCCTGCTCGCCTGCGTGATGCCGCTGGCGGCGGCGCGGGCAGGGCTGGTGCATGTGCCGGTGAATCCGGCGCTGCGGCGCGCGCAGGTGGCGCATATCCTGGCGGACAGCGGCGCGGCGCTGCTGGTGACGCAGGCCGCGCGGGCGGAGACGCTGGCGGCCGGGGACGTGCCGGCGGAGTGCGGGGTCGTAGACGAGCGCGAGGTGCCGCTGGATCGCGCCGGGCCGGGGCGGTCCGCGCACGATCCCGCCGCGCTGGCGGCGATCCTCTATACCTCGGGGTCGACGGGACGGCCCAAGGGGGTGATGCTGAGCCATGCCAATCTGTGGCTGGGGGCGGTATCGGTGTCGCATTACCTGGCCATCGCGCCGGACGATCGCGTGCTCGCCGTGCTGCCGCTGTCGTTCGACTATGGGCAGAACCAGCTGCTTTCCAGCTGGTATGCGGGTGCCGCGGTCGCGCCGCTCGACTATCTGACGGCGCGCGACGTGGTGAAGGCGGTGGAGCGCGTCGCCGCGACGACGCTGGCCGGGGTGCCGCCGCTGTGGGTGCAATTGCTCGATGCGGACTGGCCGGCGGAGACGGCCGCCCGGCTGAGGCGGCTGACCAATTCGGGCGGCGCCCTGACCGAGCGGCTGGTGCGGAAATTGCGAAGCCGCTTTCCGCAGGCGGAGCTGGTCGCGATGTACGGGCTGACGGAGGCGTTTCGCTCGACGTGGCTCGATCCGGCGCTGATCGATTCTCACCCCGATGCGATGGGCCGCGCGATTCCCTTCGCCGAGGTGATGGCGGTGACGCCGGACGGCGGCCGGGCGGTGGCGGTGCCGGGCGAACTGGTGCATGCCGGGCCGCTGGTCGCGCAAGGCTATTGGCGCGATCCGGAACGGACCGCCGCCCGCTTTCGTCCGGCGCCCGCCTGGGCCAGCAGCGGCGGCATGGCGGTGTGGTCCGGCGACACGGTGGTGGAGGGCGAGGACGGCCTGTTCCGCTTCGTCGGCCGCGACGACGAGATGATAAAAAGCGCGGGCAACCGGATCAGCCCGGCGGAAGTGGAGGAAGGGGTGCTGGCAGGCGACGAGGCGCGCGAGGCGGTGGCGGTCGGCGTGCCCGACCCGCGACTGGGACAGGGAATCGCGGTGATGCTGGCGGGCGATCCGGCGGGAGAGGCGGCGCTGCGGGCGCGGCTGCGCACCCTGTTGCCGAGCTTCATGCAGCCCGCCCGCTACGTGTGGCGCGAGGAATTGCCGCGCAACGCCAACGGCAAGCTGGATCGCGCGGCGATCCGGCAGGCGCTGCTCGCATGAAGCCGATGGGACCCCTGCCGCCTGAGTTCGCGAGCCAATCGGGCGTGCTGACGATCGCCGGCGTGGCCGCTGCGGACTGGGCGGCGCAAACGCCGGCCTTCGTCTACGACATGGGGATCGTCGCGGCGCGCATCGCGCGGTTCCGGGCGGCGTTCGCGGGCGTCGACCTGCATTATGCGATCAAGGCCAATCCGCTGCCCGCGCTGCTCGACCGCATCGCGCCGCTGGTCGACGGGCTGGATGTCGCATCGGGCGGCGAACTGGAAACGGCGCTGGCGGTGAAGCCTGCATCGGCGATCAGCTTCGCCGGGCCGGGCAAGCGCGATGCCGAGCTGATCGGCGCGATCCGCAGCGGCGCGACGATCAACCTCGAATCGGAGGGCGAGGCGGAGCGGGCGCTGCGGCTGGGCGAGGAATTGGGTGTGGCGCCGCGACTGGCGGTGCGCGTCAATCCGGACGTGGAATTGCGCGGATCGGGGATGAAGATGGGCGGGCGGGCGTCGCCCTTCGGCGTCGATGCGGCACGGGCGGCGGCGCTGGTCCGGCGGATCGTCGACGCCGGTGCCGACTGGCGCGGCTTTCACATCTATGCCGGCAGCCAGGCGCTGGATGCCGGCGCGATCGTTGACACGCAAACGGCGACGATCGCGCTCGCCGCCCATCTGGCGGATGAGGCAGGGGCCGCGCCGCCGCTGGTCAATCTGGGCGGCGGCTTCGGCGTGCCCTATTTCGCCGGCGACACGCCGCTGGACGTGGAGCGGGTCGGCGTCGCGCTGGCGGAGGCGCTCGCACGCCGGCCGACGGCGCTGGCCGGGGCGCGGTTCGCGATCGAACTGGGGCGCTGGCTGGTGGCGGAGGCGGGCGTCTATCTGACCCGGATCGTCGACCGCAAGGAGAGCCTGGGCGAGACGTTCCTGGTGACCGACGGCGGGCTGAACCACCAGCTGGCGGCGTCCGGCAATTTCGGAACGGTGGTGCGGCGGAATTACCCGCTGGCGTTGGCGCATGCCGTCGGCGGCGCGGCGGAGGAGACGGTGTCGGTGGTCGGGCCGTTATGCACGCCGCTCGACCGGCTGGGGGATCGTATCGCCCTGCCGCGGGCGGAGGTGGGCGATGTGGTCGCGGTGTTCCTGGCGGGGGCGTACGGCGCGACGGCAAGCCCGGCGGCGTTCCTGGGCCATCCGCCCGCGAGCGAGGTGGTGGCGGGTTAGCGCAGGACAAGCTCCGCCGAGAGGTTCGCCGCGGGCAGGTTCGCCGACTGATCCTGTACCGCGACGATCGTGTCGGGGGCCAGCGCGCCCAAATGGTAGGTGATTTCGACCCCCGTCGTGCTCTCGCCCGACCGGCAGGCGCCCGGCGTCACCGCCGCGCCGCATAGCGGGCGGGTGGTCGAGGGAGGGTTGGCGACGGCGCCGTTCAGCCGCAGCACGCGGGCGCGGCCGATGCCGGTTTCGCGCACGATCAGCGTGACCGGGCCGGCGTGGCGCTTCACCGTCGCCTGCTGATCGGGAGCGATGCGTTCGGCCTGACTGGCCGAGGTGACGGCGACGATCCGGAGGTCGGTGAGCGGCGGCGCGGATTGCGCCTGCGCCGGTGCGCAGACCAGGGCGAAGGGGAGGGCGGCGTAGCGGATCATCCGCGCAGCCTAGGCGCAAGCCACGGCGTTCCCAAGCGTTCCTAACGCTATCTTCACCTCTATCCGCCCATAGCCCGCTGGAAGCCCGTGCCGCGTTCGAGGATGCGCCGGGCGGCCAGGAGAAGTCGCATGCGTTCCGGTGTTTCCGTCCGTGTCCTGCTCGCCGCCGGTGCCGCGGCCTCGGCGCTCGGCGGTTGTTCGAGTGGCGGGGGCCGCCCCGAACTGCCGCCCGCGACCTATGTCGCGAGCAAGGAACAGCCGGGCGAGGAATATGTCATCGGGCCGCTGGACCAGCTCAACGTCTTCGTCTGGCGCAATCCCGAACTGTCGGCGAAGGTGCAGGTGCGCCCCGACGGCCGCATCACCACGCCGCTGATCAACGACATGCCCGCCGTCGGCAAGACCCCGTCGATGCTGGCCGCCGACATGAAGCAGGCGCTGGGCCAATATGTGAAGGACCCGATCGTCTCGGTCATCGTCGAGAATTTTTCAGGCACCTACAGCCAGCAGGTGCGGATCATCGGCGCGACGGAAAAGCCGGCGTCGATTCCCTATCGCGCCAACATGACGCTGCTCGATGCGATGATCGCGGTCGGCGGGCTGAACCAATATGCCGCGGGCAACAAGGCCAAGCTGGTGCGCCACGACCGGGAGACGGGCGAGCAGCACGAATACAAGCTGCAGATCGCCGACCTTTTGAAGAAGGGCGATTCGAGCGCCAACGTCAGCCTGCAGCCGGGCGACGTCATCATCATCCCCGAATCGATGTTCTGAGGGTGAGCATGACCTACCCTCCGTTTGCCCTGAGCCTGTCGAAGGGCATGAGTCTCACCGTGCTTCGACAGGCTCAGCACGAACGGAGGGGCCTGACCCCCCTCCATAAGCGGGTGACCGCATGACCGGCATCTACGACGAGGCGCGCCTGGCGCTGCATGCGATCTGGACGCGGCGGTGGCTGGCGCTGGCCGTCGCCTGGGGCGTGTGCGTGCTCGGCTGGTTCGTGGTGAGCCAGATGCCGAGCCGCTACGAATCGCGGGCGCGCGTGTTCGTGCAGATGCAGTCGATCCTGCCGGCGTCGATGGATGCGCCGGCGCAGACCCAGCAGAAGGACGTGGACACGATCCGGCAGACGCTGGTGAGCGCGGTCAACCTCGAAAAGGTGGTGCGCGGCACCGACCTTGCGCAGACCGTGTCGAGCGACCGCGACGTCGCCGATCGCGTTGCCGGCCTCGCCACCGCGATCAAGGTGGAAAGCCAGCAGGACAATCTGTTCCAGATCACCACCACGGCATCCTCGCCCAAACTGGCGCGCGCGATCACCCAGAAGCTGATCGACATCTTCGTCGAACAGAATCTGGGCCGCGACCGTACCCAGACGACGCAGAGCCTCGACTTCCTCAACAAGCAGCTCGACCAGTTGCAGAAGCAGCTGGCGGACGCCGATGCCAAAAGATCGGATTTCCAGACGCGCTACCTCGGCTCGCTGCCCGGCACGGGTTCGGTCGGCGACCGGATCGGCGCGGCGCGCAGCCAGATGGCGCAGGTCGACGGCGATCTCGCCGCCGCGCAATCCAGCCTCGCCGCGGTGCAGGGGCAGATGGCCGGCACTGCCGCCACGATCCCCGGCGCGGGCGGCGTCGCCGCGGGGCCGGCGCGCGCGGCGCTGAACGCCATCCAGGGCCAGCTCGCCGATGCGCGCGCGCGGGGCTATACCGAACAGCATCCCGATGTGATCGCGTTGAAGCGGCAGCTTGCCTCGGCGCAGGCGGCAGCGCGCGGCGAACCGCTGGGTGGCGGCAGTGCGGGGACACCCAATCCGCTCTATCTGTCCTTGCAGTCGATGGTCGCCGACAAGCAATCGGCGGTGGCCGCGCTCAAGATGCGCAAGGCGCAGCTGCAAGGCGACCTCGACCAGCTGAATGCGAAGCTGTCGGGCGATCCCGAAGTCGCCGCGGAGCAGGGCCAGATCGACCGCGACTATCAGGTGCTGAAGGACCAGTACGACCAGCTCTTGACCCAGCGCCAGCAGATCGCGCTGCGCGGCCAGGCGCAGACGCAGACCGACAACGTCAAATTCTCCGTCATCGACCCACCGACGATGCCGCGCGCGCCGACCGCGCCCAACCGCATGCTGCTGCTGACCGGGGTGCTGATCGTCGGGCTGGGGGTGGGGATCGGTGCCGCGTTCGCGCTCGGCCAGCTGCGCGCGACCTTCGCTACCGGGCCGCGGCTGGAGAAGGCGACCGGCATGCCGGTGATCGGCTCGATCGGCGAGGTGGTGACGCGGTTGCAGGCCGACAGCCGTGCCAAGCGGCTGAAGCTGTTCCTGGGCGGCACCGCCGGGCTCGTCGCGGCCTATGTGCTGCTGCTCGGGGTCGAGGTGCTCCAGCGCGGCATGGCGGCGTGAGGGCGGGGGAAGACGCGATGATGCACAAGCCGATCCGCCGTGAATCGCTGCTCGAACGCGCGGCGAGGACCTATGACTTCGGGGCGGAGCTGCGGCCGCGCGCGCCGTTGCCGCCGGTGGCCGAGCCGGTCGTGCAGCGGGTGCCGGTGCAGGAGCCGGAGGCGGTGCCCGCCCCAGCGGCGCCCGAGCTCGACCCGACCTTCCTCGCGATCCCGCCCGAATTGCGCGCGCCGATCGGGCAGGAGCTGCCGGCGTCCTTCTACGAGGCGCCCGAGCTCAGTGATATCGCGGCGATCGACCGCGGCATGCTGGCCGAGGCGGGGATGATCGTGCCGGGCGCGCCGGTCGGGCCGCTCGCCGAGGAATTCCGCCTCATCAAGCGCCAGCTGCTCATCACCCGCGAACGCGTGGCGCAGGCCGGGGATCGCGAGAAGGCGCGCACCGCCCTCGTCTGTTCGGCGCGGCCGGGTGACGGCAAGACGTTCTGTGCGGTCAATCTGGCGTTGTCGATGGCAGCCGAGCGCGACACCGAGGTGCTGCTGGTCGACGCCGATTTCGCCAAGCCCGACGTGCTGGCGCAACTGGGGCTTGCCGAACAGCCGGGGTTCCTCGATGCGCTGGCGGACGGCCGGATCGACGTGGAGACGCTGGTGATCCGTACCGATGTCGGCGGCCTGTCGATCCTGCCCGCCGGCACGAAGACGGCGACGGATACCGAATTGCTCGCCTCCGCCCGGACCCGCGCGGTGCTGGCGCGGCTGCTGGAAGCCAATCCGCGGCGCATCGTGATCTTCGATTCGCCGCCCGCGCTTGCCGCGTCGCCGGCGGCGGTGCTGGCGATGCTGGTCGGGCAGGTGATGCTGGTGGTCCGCGCCGATCATACGCCGGAAAGCGAATTGCGCGAGGCGGTGCAGCGGCTGGACGGCTGCGATGAGATCGCGCTGGTGCTGAATGCCGTGTCGTTCGTGCCGGGGGGGCACCGCTACGGCACCTATTACGGACAGGAGGGGGGGCAGTGATCCGGGTCTTGGCGACGGGGGCGGCGCTGGGCGCGCTGACGATCGGCACGGCGGCGGGCGCGCAGAGCCGGCAGGTGTCGGCGACCCCGTATATCGAGCTGGGGCAGGTGCTGGACGCCGACCTCAACACTGGGGATGTGCTGACCTATTCCTCGGTCGCGGTCGGGATCGACGTGGCGGCGAGCACGGCGCGGGTGAACGGCCAGCTTTCCTATCGCTACGAGCGCCGGATCGCCTGGGACGACCGGATCGGCGACAATGACGTGCATTACGGCCTGGCCCGCGTGTCGGCGCAGGTCGCGCGCGGACTGACGCTGGAGGCGGGCGGCATCGCGACGCGGGCGCGCGCCGATATCCGCGGGGCGGCGCCGGGCCTTGCCGAAGGCGATGTCGACAACATCAGCCAGGTCTATGCCGTCTATGCCGGGCCGAGCTATGCGACGCATGCCGGTCCGGTGGCGATCGCCGCCAGCTATCGCGCGGGCTATACCAAGGTGCAGAGCCCCGGCTTCACGGCGGTGCCGGCGGGGCAGCCGCGGCTCGATTATTACGACGATTCGTTCGGGCAGGCCGCCGGCGTCAGCGCGGGCGTGCAGCCGGGGCAGGTGCTGCCGATCGGCCTGACCGGCAGCGCCGGCTGGGAACGCGAGGATGCCGGCCAGCTCGACGGCCGCTACGATGCGTGGCGAGTGCGCGGCGACGTGCTGGCGCCGGTGTCACCCTATGTCGCGCTGACCGGCGGCGTCGGCTACGAACGGATCGAGACGAGCAGCCGATCGGCCCTGCTGACCACCGCCGGCGCGCCGGTGGTGGATGGCGACGGCCGCTTCGTGACCGACGCGAATTCGCCGCGCCGCATCGCCTATCGCACCGATGGCGTCTATTACGATGCCGGCGTCGTGTGGCGGCCCAACCGCCGCACCTCGGCGGAGGCGCATGTCGGCAAGCGCTACGGATCGGTGAGCTACACCGGCCTGTTGACCTATCAGGCGTCCGAGCATGTCGGCTTCGGCGCCGACGTCTACGACAGCGTCACCACCTTTGGCCGGCAGCTGCGCACCGGCCTCGAGCAGCTGCCGACGAGCTTCATCGCGGCGCGCGATGCGTTCACCCAGCAATATAACGGCTGCATCTTTTCGACGCAGGGCGCGACGCCGGGCGGCTGCCTGAACGACGTGTTCCAGTCGATCTCGACCGCCAGCTATCGCGCGCGCGGGGCGGATGCGGTGCTGTCGATCACCCGCGGCCGGTCGACCTTCGGCGGCGGCATCGGCTATGCCAACCGCAAGCTGTTCAACCGCGACAGCGTGCCGGGCGTGACGCTGTACGGCGTCGAGGACCAGAGCGCCTATGGCCAGCTGTTCTGGAACCGCACGCTGACGCAGGCCTCGACGATCGATGCCAATCTTCTCGTCAATTACTACGAATCGGGCATCGCCCAGGCGGCGGGCGTGTGGTCGTACGGCGGCACGGCGAGCTACGGCCACAGTTTCGGGCGGATCACCACCTCGGCCAGCGCGGGCGTTTACGCGTTCGACACCGGTCCTGTGGATACCACCTGGTCGGCGCAGGCGCTGCTCGCCGCGCGCTACTCGTTCTAAGGGCTCAAGGATGTACGACGCGCATTTCGGTCTGAGCGGCCGCCCCTTCCAGCTGACGCCCGATGCGCGCTTCTGGTACGAGACGGCGACGCACCGCAAGGCGATGGCCTATCTCGGCTATGGGCTGGCGCAGGGCGAGGGCTTCGTGGTCGTCACCGGCGATATCGGCGCGGGCAAGACGACGCTGGTCGGGCACCTGACCGGCATGATCGATCCCGCCGCCCTGAACGTCATCACCATCGTGTCGACCGCCATTCCCGCCGACGACCTGTTGCGCATCGTCGCGACCGGCCTGGGCGTCGACCCGCACGGCCTCGCCAAGGCGCAGCTGCTGACCGCGATCGAGCGCGGCCTGCATGCGGTGGCGCGGTCGGGGCGGCGGACGCTGCTGATCGTCGACGAGGCGCAGGCGCTGCCGGTCGATGCGCTGGAAGAGCTGCGCATGCTCTCCAACTTCCAGGCGGGGGGCCATGCGCTGCTGCAGATCCTGCTGCTCGGCCAGCCCGAGTTCCGCGAGCGGCTGCACGGATCCGACCGGCTGGAGCAATTGCGCCAGCGGGTGATCGCGATCCACCATCTCGACCCGATGGAGCCGCACGAGGTCGCCGATTACATCGCGCACCGCCTGTCGGTGGTCGGCTGGCAGGGGCAGCCGGACTTTGCCGACGATGCGTTCGAGGCGATGTATCGCGGCTCTGGCGGCGTGCCGCGGCGGCTCAACCAGCTGGCCGGGCGGGTGATGCTGCATGCCGCGATCGAGGATCTGGCGCTGATCGACGGCCGGGTGGTGCGGCAGGTGCTGCGCGACCTGCATGCCGACCTGCCGATGCTGGGTGAGGGGGATCGCACGGAGCCGCAGCCGGCACCGGCGCCGATGGAGCAGGCGCCCGAGCCGGTGGAGGATACGCCGATCGCCGAGGCGGTCGAGACGCCCGCGCCGGTTGTGCTGCACGAGGTGCCGCGGATGGAGCCCGAGCCTACCGAGCCGCTGCCGCCGGTGCACGAGCAGGTCGTCGCCCTGCCGACCCGCCCGGTGCGCAGCTTCATCCCGCGCACGCCGCAATGGCTGGAGACGGCGAGCGAGCCGCAACCGATCGCGGCCGAACCCGACGTCGAGGCGGCGGAGCCCGAACCCGTCATCGCCGAGGTGCCGCCCGAGGCTGCGCCCGAACCGGTCGCCGATGTCGCGGCGCCGGTCGAGGCGCGGATCGCGGCGTTGGAGACGCGCATCGCCGAACAAGAGGCGGCGCTGCGTCGGGTACTGACGCTGCTTGTCGACTGGGTCGAGGCGGATCGCAGCGAAGCCGCAGCCGCTGCCGCCGCGGTGGTCGCCGGTGCGACCGAGATCCGTCAGGACCACGTACCGATCCGCGCTCCTGCCGCGTGGGATCATGCCGCCTGATCGCGTGCTCAACGGCCTGTCGGTCGATGTCGAGGAATGGTTCCAGGTCGGCGCCTTCGAACGCACGATCGCACGCGATGCGTGGGATGGCATCGCCAGCCGTGTCGAGGCGAATACCGGCGCGGTGCTCGACCTGTTCGCCGAGAGCGGCGTCACGGCGACCTTCTTTACCCTGGGCTGGGTGGCGGAGCGGCACCCGCGGCTGATTCGCCGCATCGTCGCGGGCGGCCATGAGATCGCGAGCCACGGCTGGGACCATCGGCGCGTGTTCACCATGGATGCGGCCGCGTTCCGCGCCGACCTCGCCCGCGCCCGCGCGGCGCTGGAGGATGCGGGCGGCCAGGCGGTGATCGGCTATCGGGCGCCGAGTTTCTCGATCGACGCGCGCAACCCCTGGGCATTCGATGTGCTCGCCGAGGCGGGCTATGCCTATTCGTCCAGCGTCGCGCCCGTGGTGCACGATCATTACGGCTGGCGCGATGCGCCGCGCTATGCCTTCCGCCCGGTGAAGGATGCCGCGCTGATCGAGCTGCCGGTGACGGTGGCGCGGATCGCGGGGCGGCATTGGGCGACCGGCGGCGGCTTCTTCCGCCTGCTGCCTGCCGCCATCACCGATTTCGCGGTGCGGCAGGTCAATCGCGACGGGCATGGCGGCATCTTCTATTTCCACCCGTGGGAGGTCGATCCCGGCCAGCCGCGCGTCGCGCAGGCGCCGCTGCGGTCGCGGGTGCGGCATTACAGCCGGCTGGGCGCGATGGCGGGCAAGCTGCGCGGGCTGATCGGGCGGCATGACTGGGGGCGCGTCGATGCGGTGGTGGCGCGCGAGGCGGCGCGGCTGCGATGACGATGGCGCTGCTGGAGCGGCCGCTGGCCGTGCGCGAGGCGGACCTGTCCGATGCGGGGGAGGGCGCGCGCATCGATGCCTTCGTACACACCGCCGCCGGAGCGACGCCGTTCCATTTGCCGGCCTGGAGCCGGGCGGTCGCGCGCGGCTGCGGCCAGCGGGCGCGCTATCTCGTCGCCGAGGATGCGGCGGGCCGGATCGCCGGCGTCCTGCCGCTGACCGAGATGCGTTCGGCGCTGTTCGGCAAGGCGCTGGTCTCGACCGGGTTCGGCGTCGATGGCGGGGTGCTGGGCGAGGGCGTCGAGTCGCTCGCCGGCGCGGCCTGGGCGCTGGCGCAGCGGCTGGGCTGTCCCGGCGTCGAATTGCGCGGCGGGCCGGCACCGGCGGGGTGGGAGACGGACGATAGCGCCTATCTCGGCTTCGCGCGCGATCTGGCGGCGGACGAGGCGGCGGAGCTGCTCGCCATTCCGCGCAAGCAGCGCGCCGAGGTGCGGCGGGCGCTGGCGCTCGACCTGACCGTGGAGACGGGCGGCGCGGCGCTGCTCGGCGATCATTACCGCGTCTATGCCGAATCGGTGCGCAACCTCGGCACGCCGGTGTTTCCGGCGCGGCTGTTCCGCAGCGTCATGGATGCGATGGATGCCGACGTGCTGACCGTCCGGCATCGGGGGCGGGCGGTGGCGAGCGTGCTCAGCCTGTATTTCCGCGGCACGGTCTATCCCTATTGGGGCGGCGGCACGGCGGCGGCGCGGGCGCTGCGCGCCAACGACCGGATGTATTTCGCGCTGATGGAGCATGCCCGGCGGCGTGGCTGCACCCGGTTCGACTTCGGCCGGTCGAAGACCGGCACCGGCGCGGCGGCGTTCAAGAAGAACTGGGGGTTCGCGCCCGTCCCGCGCAGCTACGCACGACATAGCGAAGGCGCGGCGCGGGAGGTCAATCCGCTCAACCCCAAATATGCGCTGATGGTGCGCAGCTGGCAGCGGCTGCCGCTGCCGGTCGCCAATGCGATCGGACCCTGGATCGCGCGCGGCCTGGGGTGATGGAGCTGCTGTTCCTCGCTCATCGCGCGCCGTTTCCGCCCGATCGCGGCGACAAGATCCGCAGCTATCACGTCCTGCGCTACCTCAAGGCGCGGGCGCGGGTGCACCTGCTGGCGTTCGGCGAGACCGAGGCGGATTTCGACGTGCCGGCCGACATCGCCGCCGGGCTGGCCGGGTTCGCGCTGCTGCGGCGGAGCAAGCCGCAGGCGCTCGCCGCGGTACAGGCGCTGGCGACGGGTTTGCCGGTGTCGCTGACCGCCTTTGCCGCGCCGGCGATGGCGCACGCGGTGGCGGCGCGGCGATGGGATGCGGTCTACTGCTTTTCGGGGCAGATGGCGCAATATCTGCCCGCGGACGTGCCGGCGGTGATGGACTTCGTCGACGTCGATTCGGCCAAGTTCGCGGCCTTCGCCGATCGGGGTTCGCCACCGGTGCGCTGGATGATGCGCCGCGAGGCGCGGCTGCTCGGCGCGTTCGAGCGGCAGGTGGCAGGCCGCGCGGCGGCGAGCCTGTTCGTCAGCGAGGCGGAGGCGGCGCTGTTTCGAAGCGGTGGCGGCACCGGCCGGATCGCGGCGGTGGAGAACGGCATCGATGCCGCGACCTTCGACCCGCGCCGGGTCGCAGGTCGGCCCGCCAGGGGGCCGCTCGTCGTCTTCACCGGGCAGATGGATTATCGCCCCAATGTGGAGGCGGTGACCCGCTTCGCGGCGGAGGTGCTGCCGCGGCTGCGCGCGACGCGCGACGTGCGCTTCGCGATCGTCGGCCGGGCGCCGACCGCGGCGGTGCAGGCGCTGGCGAGCGATGCGGTGATCGTCACCGGCGCGGTGGAGGATGTGCGGCCGTGGCTGGCGGCGGCCGATGTGTGCGTCGCGCCGCTGTCGCTCGCCCGCGGCATCCAGAACAAGGTGCTGGAAGCGATGGCGATGGCGCGGCCGGTGGTCGCCTCCTCGGCCGCGGCGGAGGGGATCGATCATGCCGGCACGCTGCGCGTCGCCGACGGTGCGGCGGATCAGGCGCAGGCGATCGCCGCGCTGCTCGACGATCCGGCGGCGGCCCGCGGGCTGGGTGAGGCCGCCCGCGCGCGGGTGCTGGCGCGCTACGACTGGCAGGCGCGATTGGCACCGCTCGATGCATTTGTCGGGCTGGACGCGGCATGAGCGCGCCGTGGCGCCGGCATGGCATCGCGCTGGCGGTGGCCAGCATTGCGATCCTGCTGCTGCTTCGCGCCGACGTGGTGCAGCTCGTCACGATCTGGTGGACCAGCACGACCTTCGGCCATTGCCTGTTCATCGGTCCGGTGATCGCCTGGCTGGTGTGGCAGCGCCGGCGTGAACTCGCCGGGCTGACGCCGGTCGCGTGGTGGCCGGGGCTGGCGCTGGTCGCCGTGGGCAGCCTCGGCTGG
Organism: Sphingomonas sp. SP5; assembly: GCF_058313455.1. Lineage (NCBI taxonomy): Bacteria > Pseudomonadati > Pseudomonadota > Alphaproteobacteria > Sphingomonadales > Sphingomonadaceae > Sphingomonas > Sphingomonas sp. SP5. The sequence goes on from NZ_JBZFLF010000003.1 coordinate 502,084, forward strand.
CTGATGGGCGATGCGGGATCGGTCAGCTTCGCGCGGCAATTGGGGCTCGTGGTGATGCTGCAGGGCGCAGTGGTGACGCTGCTCGGCGCGCAGGTGGCGCGCGGGCTGCTGTTCCCGCTGGGCTATGCCCTGTTCCTGGTGCCGTTCGGCGAGGCACTGGAGCCGCCGTTGCAGGCGGTGACGGTGCGCATGGTGATGCCGCTGCTCCACCTGGCGGGCGTGCCCGCGCAATCGAACGGCGTCATCATCCACGCCGGCCGCTATTGGTTCGAGGTGGCGGAGGCGTGTTCCGGCGCCAAGTTCGTCATCGCGATGCTGGCGTTCGGGGTGCTGGTGGCGGCGACCTGTTTCGTGTCGTGGCGGCGGCGGGCGGGCTTCATGGTCGCGGCGCTGGTGGTGCCGGTGATCGCCAACGGCCTGCGCGCCTTCGCCACCATCTATGCCGCCAACCTCACCAGCGTCGAGGCGGCGACCGGGTTCGACCATATCGTCTATGGCTGGGTGTTCTTCGGGCTGGTGATGGCGGCGGTGCTGGCGGCGGGCTGGCGCTGGTTCGACCGCGCGCCCGACGCCCCCGCCTTCGACCCCGTGCGGCTGCCACCGGTCGGACCGGGCATCATCGCGCTGCCGATCGCGGTGCTGCTGACGATCGCGGTCGCCGGCACCGGCCCGGTGTGGAGCGCCGTGATCGCCCGGCGCGGCGGCGCCTTGCCCGCGCAGATCGCGTTGCCGCAGATGGCGGGCTGGCGGCGCGTGCCGCTCAGCACCGTTGCGCCGTGGCAGCCTTATTACCCCGGCGCCGATCACCAGCTGTTCGGCCGCTATGCGCGGGGCGGCGCGACGGTCGACCTGGCAATCGCGGTGTTCGGGTCGCAGGGCGAGGGGCACAAGATCGGCGCCTTCGGCACCGGCGTCATCCGCGAGGAGGATCGCTGGGTGCGGATCGCGGACGGCGAACCGATCGCCGGCGGCGGCGTGCTGCGCATGACCGCGCCCGGATCGGCGGGACGGGCGGTGGAGCGGATCGTCGCGACATGGTACGTCGCCGGCGACAGGGTGACGGCGGACGAGCGCGTGGTGAAGATCGAGACGATGAAGGCGAAGCTGCTGGGCGGACCGCAGCGGGCGGTGGCGATTCACCTGTCGGCAGAGGTCGTGCCGGGCGGTGACGCGCGCGCCGCCATCGCCGCCTTCGCGCAGGCGCTGGGGCCTATGGGACAAGTGGGCGACGCGGCCGCGGGCGCGCGCTGATGTGCGGCATCGCCGGGATCTTCCATCCCGCCACGCCCAAGCCGGTCGACCCATCCCGCATCGCCGCGATGATCGCCGCACAGGCGCATCGCGGGCCGGACGGGGAGGGGATCTGGACCGCGCCGGGCGTCGGCCTGGGCCACCGCCGCCTGTCGATCATCGACCTCGCCGGCTCGGCGCAGCCGATGCGATCGGGCGCGCTGACCGTCACCTATAATGGTGAAATCTACAATTTCGCCGAACTGCGCGCCGAACTCGAGCTGAAGGGCGCCCGCTTCGCCACCGAGGGCGATACCGAGGTGCTGCTGCACGGCTGGCGTGCCTGGGGGACGGGGCTGCTCGACCGGCTCAACGGCATGTTCGCCTTTGCCCTGCACGATGCCGATGCCGGCGCGCTCGTGCTGGCGCGCGACCGGCTGGGGGTGAAGCCGCTGCATTATGTCGAGCTGTCCGACGGCAGCCTCGCCTTCGCTTCCGAGCTGAAGGGGCTGCTGGCCCATCCGTTGCTGCGCCGGGTGCCGGACGTGACGGCGGTGGAGGATTTCCTGGCCTATGGCTATGTTCCCGACGATGTCTGCCTGGTGGCGGGGGTGCGCAAGCTTGCCGCCGGCCATTGCCTGATCGTGCGGCGCGGCCATGGCGTGCCGCGCCCGCAGCGCTGGTGGGACGTCAGCTTCGCGGATCGCGCGAGCGGATCGGCGCATGCGCTGGGCGAGGAATTGCTGGCGCGGATGCGCGAGGGCGTGCGCAGCCGCATGGTCGCCGACGTGCCGCTCGGCGCTTTCCTGTCGGGCGGGGTGGACAGTTCGGCGGTGGTCGCGCTGATGGCGGAGGCGAGCAAGGCGGCGGTCCGCACCTGCACGATCGGCTTCGACGAGGCGGGGCATGACGAGCGCGACCATGCCGCCGCCGTCGCCCGCCGCTTCGCCACCGATCATCAGGCGCAGGTGGTGCGGCCGGACGATTTCGCGCTGATCGACACCTTGGTCCGCCATTTCGACGAGCCGTTCGCGGATGGCAGCGCGCTCGCCACCTACCAGGTCGCGGCGCTGGCGCGGCAGCGCGTCACGGTCGCGCTGTCCGGCGACGGCGCGGACGAAGCGCTGGCCGGCTATCGCCGCTATCGGTTCCAGGCCGCGGAGGAGCGGGTGCGCGGGCTGCTACCCGCCGACTGGCGCGCGGCGGCGTTCGGGACGCTCGGCCGCTGGTATCCCAAGGCCGATTGGGCGCCGCGCCCGCTGCGCGCCAAGGCGACGTTGCTCGCGCTGGGCAGCGACGGCGACGAGGCCTATGCGCGCAGCGTCGGCGTGACGCCGCCGGAATGGCGGATGCGCCTGCTGAGCGCGGCGGCGCGGCGTGCGCTCGGCGGGCATCGGGCCGAGGACCGGTATGTCGCCGCGATGCGGGCGGCGCCGGCGCGCGACGCGATCGACCGTGCGCAATATGCCGACCTCAAGATCTGGCTGCCCGGCGATATCCTGACCAAGGTCGACCGGACCAGCATGGCGGTCGGCCTGGAGGCGCGCGAGCCGCTGCTCGACCATCGGCTGGTGGAATTCTGCGCGCGGCTGCCCGCACGGATGCGGCTGCGGCATGGCACCGGCAAATGGCTGATGAAGCGCAGCCTGGAACGCCACCTGCCGCGCGAGATCCTTTACCGGCCCAAGATGGGGTTCGTGACGCCGATCAGCGACTGGTTTCGTGGACCGCTGGCGGGCGAGGCGGAGGCCCTGTCCCGGTCGCGGACGCTGGCGGACAGCGGCTGGCTCGACATGGCCACCGTCGCGCGGATCGCGGACGAGCATCGCAGCGGCCGCAGTGACCACGGCCGGACTCTGTGGCAGCTGCTGATGCTGGAGCGGAGCGCCAGGCGGCTGTTCGGCTAGGCGGCGGTCTACCGCAGCTTGGCGATCGACAGGCCGTCGGCCTTGGCGCGATTCTTGGTCGATTCCTCGCTGCGCTTCAGCGCCTTGGCAATCGCCTTCAGCGCCATGCCCTTTTTGGCGAGGGTGTGCAGCTTCTGGATCTCGTCGGCGGTCCAGGGCTGACGGTGGCGTTCGAACGCGTCCCCCTTGGCCATCAGAACACCGCCATGGATGCATGCAGGGTGAGCGCGGCGAGCGCGAGCGAGGACGCGAGGAACAGCATGAAGCGGGGCAATACCCGATTGACCGTCGCCTGCACCAGCGAATGCGCGACGCGCAGCACGACATACACCCAGGCGATCGCCGCGTTGACGCCATTGCCGGTGCCGCTGAGCGCGATCACCGTGCAGATCGCATAGAAGAGCGTCGGCTGTTCGACGAGATGGTTGTAGTTGTGCGCCTTCCACTGCACCTGCGGCGGCAGTGCGCGGTCGGCATCGGCGGCCTTCGATCCGACAAGGCTGCGGATATCGGCGCCCGCGGCCTTCATCGCGGGCAGCCGCGTCGCCACCGTCCAGACGAGCATGACGAGCGTCCAGGCGACCAGCGCCGCCATCGGTCGCAGGATATCGGCGTGCATGATCTATCCCCCTGCCTTGATCTGGTGCACGAAGCGAAGTTCGGTTCCCGTCTCGCCCTTGGCGCGGCGGTCGGGGTCGGTGATATGCTGGTCGATGACCATCAGCTGTTCGCCGGTTCCGCCCGGCAGTGCGCGAAATTCGCTGGCGGCGTGGACGTGGACGGGGCCGAGATCGACATCCTGGGGCGGCTGTGGCGTGAAGCCGGCATGCGTCGCCTTGAATGCGTCGAGCGTGGCACGATAAGGGGCAAGATCGGGTGTGCCGCTGCCGATGCCCGCTCGTACCGAACAGGCGTGATAGGGCGGCAGTTCGAGGAACACCGAGTAGGTACGCTCCCCGTCCTTCAACTGCCAGCCGCGGCCCGGATCGTCGCGCAGCGTCACCTTGACCTGCTCGGGCGTCAGCGGCGTCGCGCCCTTCTTTGCCATCAACGCATCGACCTGCGCGTCGATCGGAAACGTCTGGAGGCAGATTTCGTCGTACAGCGCGACCATGCGTGTCAGATCGGCTGCGGCGGGTGGCGGGACGGACGTGGGCGCGGCTTGCAGCAGCAGCGCGGCGATCAGGATCGGCATCGACTCTTTCCCCCAAAAGAGATGGCGGAGCGAGTGTGGCGCGTTCTCGATGCGAGGTCAAAGCCTGCGCGGGGGCGATCGTCCCGCGGGAAGGCGACTAAAGGGGCAGCTGCGGGCGTTGTGCTGCCGGGCGGCCCCCCCGTCACGGCTGTGACGCGCCCCCCGTGGGCGGGCATAGCCATCGCATCTGAGCTGTCTGGTCCGCGGTGGTGTTCTTCAATCCTCCGTCGTGCCGGGCTTGGTCCGGCATCCACCGTGCCGCCCATCAATACGCTATCGATGTGTGGCACGGTGGACCCCGGACCAAGTCCGGGGTGACGAAGGATACTGGGAGGGCATGGCCCTTCACCCGAAGCCAGCAGCCTTCCCGGCCATATGCGATGACCCCCCCCCGTGCCGGGGAGGATGTGACGCTTACTTGTCGAACAGCTTGGCCCAGCGGTGGACCGGGCGGTCCTTCCACAGGCCGCGGTGGTAGGCGTCGGACGCCAGCAGCGGCATGACCGAGCCCGCTTCCGCGAACACCATCTGCTCGATGCCGGTGTTGACCTTGCCCCAGCTCGCCGCCTCCTGCAGCGTCGAGGAGGAGCAGGCGCCGTCGCGCACGTCGGCGACGGTGATCTGCACCGCATATTTGTGGACCTGCACGTCGTCGTGACCGAGGATCTCGGCGCAGACGACGGTGTCCTGGATGAAGTTCTTCGGCACGCCGCCGCCGATCATGAGGAGGCCGGTGACGCCCGCCTCGATCTTGATCTGCGTCAGTTCGCGGAAGTCGGCGACCGCGTCGATCATCAGGTACGGGCGGCCCGCCTTGGCGGCATCGACCTGATGCTTGACGAGGCCGAAGCCCGCCGAGGAATCGACGAACGCCGGGCAGAAGATCGGCACGTCATGCTCGTAGGCGAGCTTGACGAGGCTGTTCTCCTTCTTGCCGTGCTCGACCAGGTACTTGCCCATCTCGCGGATGAATTCGCGGCTGGAATAGGCGCGCGGCTCCAGGCTCTCGGCGATCTCGAAGATCGTGTGGTCGACGTTCTGGAGCGCTTCCTCGTCGATGTACGTGTCGTAGATGCGGTCGATGTAGAGCGAGCGCAGCGTGTCGTCGTCGGGGATTTCCAGCGCCTGGAAATGCTTGTGGCCGAGCCCTTCGAAGAAATCCATGTCGACGATCGACGCGCCGGTGGCGACGATGCCGTCGACCATGTTGTTGCGCACCAGCTCGGCATAGAGGTCCATGCAGCCGCCGGCCGAGGTCGATCCGGCGATGACGAGGAAGATCGAGCAATCCTTGTCGGCCAGCATCTGGTTGTAGATGCCGGTCGCGCGGCCGAGATCGCGGCTGGTGAAGCTCATGTCCGCCATCGCCTCGACGATCGGGCGCGCGTCGAAGCTCTTGATGTCGATGTGCTTGACCTGCTTGCTGAGCAGCTCGGCCTTGCGGGTGTCGTTGATCGGCGCGTTCGCGCCGGCGGTCTTGGTGAGGGTGTCGGTCATGGTTCGCCTTTGGCTATCCAGAACCCGTCGTCGTTCATCATTGGGGACGCGGAAACCCAGGGGCCGCTCCTCCCGCGCAAGGGCGGGAGGAGGGAAGACGGTGGACTATAGCTCGGGCGTTACAGCTTGACGACGTTGGTCGTGCGCCGCTCGCCTTCGGCCTCGTCGCGCAGGTAGACGGACAGCATCGCCTCGTCCGTGGCGATGACGGTCTCGCTGACGCCGAAGCCGTTGAACTGCGTGCGCATCGCCGAGCCATAGGCGCCGAGCATGCCGATCTCGATATAGTCGCCGGTGTTGGTGTCCGCGGGCAGCGGGAACGGGCCGGCCATGTAATCAAGGTCGTCGCAGGTCGGACCCCAGAAGGCGAAGTCCATGTCGCGCGCGTCCGATTGCGGCTCGCGCAGCAGCTGGACCGGGTACTTCCAGCCGATATGCGCCGCATCGAACAACGTGCCGTAGGCGCCGTCGTTGATGTAGAGTTCGGTGCCGCGGCGGCGCTCGACGCGCACCACGACCGAGGCATATTCGGCACACAGCGCCCGGCCCGGTTCCGCCCACAGTTCGGCCGAATAGCTGATCGGCAGGCTCTCGAACGCGCGATGGATCGTCTCGAAATAGCGCTCCAGCGGCGGCGGGGTCATGCCGGGATAGGCCGAGGGGAAACCGCCGCCGACATCGATGACGTCCACGGTCACCGCCGCCTCGACGATCGCCGCGCGCACCCGCTCCATGGCGTTGGCATAGGCATCCGGCGACATCGTCTGGCTGCCGACGTGGAAGCAGATGCCGAGCGCGTCCGCCACCTGGCGGGTCGCGATCAGCAGGTCCTTCGCCTCGGCCTGGCCGACGCCGAACTTCGAGCCGAGGCTGAGCTTGGCATATTCGGACGACACGCGCAGCCGCACGCACAGCGTCAGGTCGGTCGCGCCATCGGTGGCACGCACGATCTTCGCCAGCTCCTCGAGGCTGTCGAGCGAGAAGGTCTTCACGCCATGGACGAAATACGCCTCGGCGATCGCCTCTTCCGACTTCACCGGGTGCATGAAGCAGCAGGTGGCGTCGGGCAGCGTCGCCTTGACCAGGCGCACCTCCGCGATCGACGCGGTGTCGTAATGGGTGATGCCGTTGTCCCAGAGGATCTGGAGCAACGCCGCGCTCGGGTTCGCCTTCACCGCGTACATCGAGCGGCCCGGAAACTCCTGAACAAAAAATCGGGCAGCCCGTGCCGCGGCGTGCGGACGGACGAGCGTCACCGGATCGACCGGGCGGCTCTGGGCGATGTCGATGCCTCCGGCAACGGGTGCGGAAGCGGTCGAACGGGGCGCTAGCCCCAGCGCGCTATCGTGCTTGGCCAATTCAAGGGACCTCCAATTGCCTTGCGGCATACGGTGACAAAAGCTGCCTTGCGGTTGGAAGTCCCATGGGGCAGCGGAGGCGCGATCTATGGTCGTCCGACCCCCATGTAAAGTGGGTTAGCGCACGAAAGGATGAAAAGTGACGATTCTGCGACAACCGACACGCGCAGGCGTGCGCGACGCCGCCGAGAAGATCGCGCGCATCCTGCCGCCGACGCCGCTTTATGTGTCGGCGATCAAAGGGGTGGAGGTCGTCTTCAAGGCTGAATCGCTGCAGCCGATCGGCGCGTTCAAGATCCGCGGCGCGTGGCATCGGCTGACCGCGCTGGACGAGGAATCGCGGCGCCGCGGGGTGGTCGCCTTCTCGTCCGGCAATCACGCGCAGGGGATCGCCTGGGCGGCGAGGAGACTCGGGCTTCCGGCGACGATCGTGATGCCGGCGGATGCGCCGCGCGCCAAGCTGGAGGGGACGCTGGCGCTGGGGGCCGAGGTGGTCCGCTACGACCGGGCGACGGAGAGCCGGGAGCAGATCGCGGCGCGCCTGGCCGAGGCGCGCGGCGCGACGCTGGTGCCGAGCTTCGATGATCCCTGGATCATCGAGGGGCAGGGGAGTGCGGGGCTGGAGGCGGAGGCGCAGATGCTGGCGCTCGGCCTGCCGGCACCGGCGCGGGTCGTCGTGCCGTGCGGCGGCGGCGGGCTGGCGGCGGGAATCGCCCTCGGGCTGAAGGACGCGGCGATCACCGTCGTCGAGCCGGAGGGCTGGGACGACATGCGCCGCAGCCTGGAAGCCTCGTGGATCGAGCCGGTCGGTGACAATCCGCCGCCGACCGCCTGCGATGCGTTGCAGACGCAGCGCGTATCGCCGCTCACCTTCGACGTGCTGGCTAGACGCGATGCCACCGGCGTTGCGGTGAGCGAGGCGGAGACGGCGGCGGCGCAGCGCTGGGCGGCCGAACACCTGCGGCTGGTGGTGGAGCCGGGCGGCGCGGTGGCGCTGGCGGCGGTGCTGGCGGGCAAGGTGGCGGTGGAGCCGGGGCTGCTCGTCATCCTGTCTGGCGGCAATGTCGATATCGAGGCCTATGCGCGCGCGATCGCGTGACCGGCAACGCCGCGAAAGGTCACAAAAGTCACGCCCAGACGGGTCCCGTCACCGGTCGGCGGCGGCTGGGGGAGCGGGCCTTCCGAGCGGCGGACGTGTCATGTGCCATGCCCGGCGGGAATAGGACAGCGCCGCGTGGGCGGTGCGGAGAATCCCTTGCCGACGCGGGGCTTGGCTCGACATTCGGGCCGGGCCGCTCCAACATCGCATCATGCAAGGCCCCCTCGGATCGATCGCCAGTGCCGCCCCCGCCATCGCGATGCTCGGCTGCTTCGCCTGCCTGATCGGCGGCGGTGCGCTGATCGCGCGTGGGGGCGACCGGAAGAAAGCCGTTCTGCTGCTGGTGATGGCGGCGGTGCTGCTGGGGAATGTGCTGATCTGGCAGATGTAGGGTGGCATGAGCGGCAGTTCCCGCACCCTCCCTCCACCCGTCAGGGAAGCGTCAGCAGTGCGGTTGCGGCGGATTTGGGGTCGAAGCGTTCCAGCAGCGACGCCCTGATCGCGGCCCGCGTGCGCGGAACGCGGCCGGCGAATAGCGCGCGCCCGTTGGCGGTGACGCGGACCGGGCGGTCGAGATCGACCAGATGGTCCGACAGGCGCAGCGTCAGCCCGGCGGGCACGTTGCCGGTGAGGGCGATCGTCTGGCCGGTGACGGTCGCGTCGATCCTGTCGCCAGCCCTGGCCGCCGCCGCATCGGGGATTTGCAGCCAGTAGAAGCGGTCGTGCGGCACGTCGTCCTGCACCCAGACGATGCGTTTGGGCCAGGGATCGCGGGTGAAGGTCGCCATCCACGGCACCGCCTCCGCATCGCGGTGGTTCATCCAGTGCGGCAACCCTTCGTAGATGCGCGACATATGGACGTAGCCGGCCGGATCGGCGGCGTGCAGCCGGTCGAGGTCCGCGGTCTTTTCCGCAGCGAGCCTGTTGCGATCATAGGCGCTGTCCGCCCCGCCCATGAAGATCGCGAACGGCAGGTTGCGCAGCGGCAGCAGCGAGGCATCGCCGGGATGGCCGGCCATCATCGCCGCCGCGGCGAACCGATCGGCCATGCGCGGCGCCAGCTGCCACACGCCGTCGCCACCCGCCGAATAGCCCATCAGGTAGACGCGGTCCGGATCGACGCCGTTCACCGCCACCTCGGCATCGATCAGTCGCTGGAGCAGCGGATCGATATGGCTCTCATGCCACAGGTTCCAGGTGTTGGTCGGCGCGCGCGGCGCCAGGTACAGCCCCTCGGCTGGCCGATAGAGGCGGATCTGGTTATGCCATTGCTGTTCGTTGACCGCCGGTTCGGCATTGCCGCCGCCGTGCAGCGAGATCCACAGGCTGTGGCCGCTCCTGGGCGCGGTGCCATATTCACGGTCGCCCCATTTCATCGTCTTGTCGCCGATCGTCAGCGTCTTGGCGGCGATCGCCGGGCCGTATTCCGCCACGATCGCCCGCCGCCGCTCGGCGGTGAGCGCGACCAGCGCCTGCGCTGCGGCAGCCTTGCTCAGTGGGCGTGCGTCCGTGGGCTGCGACGCTCCGTCGCGCGCCCAGCCGGTTGCGGGCAGCGAGGTGAGGCACAGGGCGAGAGTAAGGGGGGCCAGGGCGAGCGGGGCGATGCGGCGGAGCATATTGGTACCATACCAATACGCCACCGCCTGTCCATCGGTCCGCCGTCAGCGGATCGGCGAGTTCGGGTCCAGCCGCATGTCGAGGTAGCGGTCCACCGACTGCATCAGTTCGGGCGTCTCGTTCTCGAAGAAGTGGTTCGCCTTGGGAATGGTGTCGTGGTGGATGGTGATGTGCTTCTGCGTGCGCAGCTTGTCGACGAGCTTCTGCGTCGCGCCCGGCGTCGCCACCTCGTCCGCCTCGCCCTGGATGATGATGCCCGAGGAGGGGCAGGGGGCGAGGAAGCTGAAATCGTACATGTTGGCCGGCGGCGCGATCGAGATGAAGCCGCGGATTTCCGGCCGGCGCATCAGCAGCTGCATGCCGATCCACGCGCCAAAGCTGACGCCCGCGATCCAGGTGGTCGATGCCTCCGGGTGGAAGCTTTGCACCCAGTCGAGCGCGCTCGCCGCATCGCTCAATTCGCCGACGCCGTTGTCGAACGTCCCCTGGCTCTTGCCGACGCCGCGGAAGTTGAAGCGCAGCGTCGCGAAGCCGCGGCGCTGGAAGGTCTTGTAGAGCTCCTGCACCAGCCGGTTGTTCATGGTGCCGCCGGCCGACGGGTGCGGATGGAGGATCATCGCGACCGGCGCGCGGGGGCGGGGAGCGGGGGCGAAACGCCCTTCGAGACGGCCTTCGGGGCCGGGAAAGATGACTTCGGGCATGGGTCTCGCCACGGAATGAGGAGGCGCCGGTGGAGCGCAGAATGTTGCGCGCTATATAGGACGGAGCCTCGCTCACGCAATTGGAACGAATCCTGGCCAACCGCATCTATCTGGATCACGCCGCGACGACGCCGATGACCGACGCCGCGCGCGCCGCGATGGCGCGCGGCCAGGCGCTGTGGGCCAATCCCTCGTCGCCGCATGCCGAGGGGCGCGCGGCGCGGGCGGCGCTGGAGGAGGCGCGGCGCGCCATCGCCGCGGCCCATGGCTGGCGGGGCGAGACGATCCTGACCAGCGGCGCGAGCGAGGCGCTGGCCATCGCGCTCGGCCGCACCACGCTGGCGCGCCGGCTGGTGACCGCGGTCGAGCATGATGCGGTGCTGCGCGCGGCACCGGGCGCCGAGGTGGTGCCGGTCGGCACCGACGGACTGGTCGATCCGGCCGCGGTTGCCCGGGCGATGCCGGACGGACCGGCGCTCCTCTGCGTGCAATGGGCGAACAGCGAAACCGGTGTGCGCCAGCCGCTGGCGACGATCGCGGAGGTGGTACGCGCCGCGGGCGGCCGGCTGCTGGTCGATGCGGCGCAGATGCCCGCGTCGGCGGAACTGGCGGAATATGCCGACATGGTCGCGCTGTCGGCGCACAAGCGCGGCGGGCCGCCGGGCGTCGGCGCGCTGCTGGTGCGCGATCTCGGCCTGCTCCATCCCAGCGGCGGGCAGGAGCGTGGCTATCGGCCGGGGACCGAAAACCTGCCGGGCGCGCTCGGCTATGCCGCGGCACTGGCCGAGCCGGAGCCCGACCACGCCCGCCTTCGCGCGCGGCTCGACGATGCGATCCGGCGTTCGGGCGGGGAGATCGTCGCCGAAGACGGCCCGCGCCATCCGGCGATCGGATCCTACCGCCTGCGCGGCACCGCCGCGGCGGCGCAACTGATCCTGCTCGACAGCGCCGGTTTCGCCGTGTCGGCGGGCAGCGCCTGTTCGAGCGGCAGCATGAAGCCGAGCCACGTCCTTGCCGCGATGGGCTGGGACGAGGGGGCGGGTCGCGAGGTGATCCGGGTGAGCTTCGGCCGCACCACCGGCGAGGCAGAGGTCGACGCCTTCATCGCCGCATGGCGGGCGATGGCGAAGCAGGTGCGGCGCGCGGCATGATCTACCTCGATTACCAGGCGACGACGCCGCTCGCGCCGCAAGCGCTGGCGGCGATGCTGCCCTGGCTCGAATCGCAGCATGCCAATCCGCATTCCGCGCACCGCCCCGGCCGGGCGGCGAGGGCGGCGGTGGAGGTCGCGCGCGCGGCGGTGCTGGGCCTTGGCCCCGCCGCCGACGGAACGCTCGCCTTCACCAGCGGTGCGACCGAGGCGCTCAACTGGGCGATCAAGGGGACCAGCGGGCCGATCGTCACGCTCGCCACGGAGCATGCCGCGGTGCTGGACACCGTGGCGGCGGAGGCGGCGCGCGGCCGTGCGGTGACGGTGCTGCCGGTCGGGCCGGACGGGCTGGTCGATCTCGATCGCGCTGCCGAGGCGATCCGGCCGGGCACCGGCCTGGTCGCGGCGATGCTGGTCAACAACGAGATCGGCGTGATCCAGCCGATCGCGGCGCTGGCGAAGCTGGCCCATGATGCCGGTGCGCTGATGCTGTGCGACGCGGTGCAGGGCTATGGCCGGATCGCGGTGCCGCCGGCCTGCGACCTGATCGCGGTGTCGGCGCACAAGCTGCACGGGCCGAAGGGGATCGGGGCGCTGTGGATCCGCAAGGGCGTCGCCCTCTCACCACTGATCCACGGCGGCGGGCAGGAGGCGGCGGGACGATCCGGCACGCTGTCGCCGGCCTTGTGCGCGGGCTTCGGGGCGGCGGCGCAGGCGATGGGGGAAGCGCGGGATGCGGACCAGCGGCATGTCGACCGGCTGTGGGCTATGGCATCGGCCATGCTGGCCGGCTGGACGATCAACGGTGCGGTGGAGCGGCGCTATCGCGGCAACCTCAACGCGCAGCGCGATGGCCTGGATGTCGCGCGCCTGATGTCGGAATGCCGCGATGTCGCCTTTTCGGCCGGCTCCGCCTGCGCCAGCGGATCGGGCCGGTCGAGCCACGTGCTGCGCGCGATCGGGCTGTCCGAGGCGCAGGCGCGATCGAGCATCCGGATCGGCTTCGGTCGCTACACGACGGAGGCGGAACTGCGCGACGGTCTGGCGGCGATCACCGCCGCGGCGGCGCGGCAGGGGCTGGCGGCGTGATCCGCGTGCGCTTCGTCGCTGCGGATGGATCGGTGCGCGAGGCATCGGGCGTGGAGGGCGCGCGGCTGCTCGACGTGGCGCAGGCGGCGGGTCAGCCGCTGGAGGGGACGTGCGATGGCGATATGGCCTGCGCGACCTGCCATGTCGTCGTCGCCGCGGAGGATTTTGCGCGCCTCCCCCCGGCCCGCGAGGAGGAGGAGGACCTGCTCGACCTGGTACCGGCCGCGTCGCGGACCAGCCGGCTCGCCTGCCAGATCCGGCTGACGGCGTCGCTCGACGGGCTGAGCGTGCGCGTGCCCGGCTGAGCGATGGGTTCGCGATCCTGACATTTCCACAACCGGGGGTTCAGCACGGGTGCATGGCGGGGGCGTCATGTGTGGCGGCATGCCCGATGACGGGCGTGTGAGGAGTAGGATCGATGAAGCTCATCGCAATGTTCGGTGCCGTGGCGCTGGCCGCCGGCACGGTGGTCGCCGCCACACCGGCCGACGCGCAACGCTGGGGCGACCGCGGCGGCTGGGATCGCCATCACGATCGCGGTCACGGCTGGGATCGCGGTCGCGGCTGGGATCGTGGGCGCGGCTGGGATCGTGGGCGTGGCTGGGATCGCGGCCGGGGCTGGGACCGCGGGCGTGGCTATGGCTATGGACGGGGCTATGGCCGCAGCCGTGTGGTCTGCCGGATCGTGCGCGGCTATTACGGGCCGGAGCGGCGCTGTTTCCGCGCCTATCGCTGATGCACTAAAGGCTTGATCCCGTCGCCCGACCCCGCCATAGGACGCGCGGGAGTCGGGCGGACGTGGTCGTCGCCAACCCGGTCAGGTCCGGAAGGAAGCAGCCGCAACGATTTCGCCGCGGGTCGTCCCGGCTCCCACCGCAGCATGAGCGGGCTCATGCTGCGCGGCCGGCTGCGCCCGGCGCAGTCCGACGTCACGGCTTTGCCGGGACGCTTCCACAGCATCGTCACGGCCATGCGGCACCGGAATTTCGCGTGCGGCGCCGGAAGAGCGTTGGGCCGCGGACGTGACGCGTGTGGAGAGCGGCCCTTCGACAAGCTCAGGGCGAACGGGGGGGGGCGATGCAATTATCCTGGTCAGGCGCCGGAACAGCGTTGAGCCGCGGGCGTAACGCGTGTGGAGAGCGGCCCTTCGACAAGCTCAGGGCGAACGGGGGGGTGGATCGGCCGGATGCAATTATCCTCGTCGGGCGTCGGAAGCGCGTGAAGCTGCTGACGTAACGCGTGTGGAGGGCGTCCCTTCGACGGGCTCAGGGCAAACGGGGGGATCGGCCTGATGGGCTGGCCTCGGTAGCCGCCCTTCGGTCCCGCGCCTTATCCGTGCATGCCGGTCACTGGATCCAGGGCCGTTCGCGGAACCATTTGGTGACGATGTATTTCGTGCCCTCCACCACATCCATGCCTTCGTGCAGGGTCAGCGTGTTGGGCGTGCCGTCCGGGTTCATGTTGTTCCAGGCGAGCAGCAGCCCGCGCCGGGGCGCCACCTTGAAGCCGGCCTGCGGGAACCAGGTCGCGCCGCCCTCGGGTACGTCGTTGAGGTAGATCATCGTCGTCCAGGTGCGCTGGCCGCCGGCCTCGCTGACCTTTTGCCAATAGCTTTCCGATGCGTGGAAATAATCGTGGTGCGCGCGGAAATGCTGGCCGGGGGCGTAGCGCTGGCCCTGCATCGTCTCGCCATGTTCGGGAGGCAGGCCGAGCAGCGCGGCGATCGATTCGTCGATCGGCTGCACCTGCGGCGCGTAGCGATCCATATCGCAGCTGTCGCTGGTGCGGAAATCGGGGTCGGCCCGATCCGACAGCAGCGACGAGGGACGCCGCCGCGCGTCGATCATCGCGACCAGCATGTCGCATTGCGCGGCATCCAGGAAGTCGAGGTGATAATAGACCTGGATACCGGCGACGCCGGCATTGGAGACGGCCGGATTGGCATCGAGGCGGCGAGCGACCTCCAGCCCCATCTGCTGGAGCGGGGCGGCGGCGGCGGCGGGTGCTTTCCTGCGGGAGAACATGGCGACGATCATGGCGCTGCGCCGGGATGCAGACAAGGGGGCCGGCGTAACCACCGGCCCCTGTGTCGTTTCGTGGCCGAATCAGTCGAAGATGTCGTAGACCACGTCCACCACCACGCCGCTGCGGATGTCGACGAGCAGCGCATCGTCGTAATAGCGCACCCAGCGGTAGGGGCCATAAGCCTCCGGCAGGCGATAGGCGAAGGGATCGTCGATCCAGTAGTTCTGGCTGAACAGGATCGACGACAGCGACACGCCGACCGAGAAGCGGCGATAGCCATAGTCCCAGCCCGACGGCGCGTAATAGCGGGGCAGGCGATAGGCGCCGCGATTCTCCATCCGATAATGCGTCCAGTCGTAGCGCCGGTCGTTGCGCCAGCCACGGTTCCAGGTGCCGCCAAAGCGCGTTTCCCGACCGCGGTCATTCCAGCCGCGCCCGTCCCAGCCCCGGTCGTTGCGGTCGCGATCATTCCAGCCCCGGCCATCGCTGCCGCGGTCAGCGCGCCATTGCCGCGGATCTGCCTGCCGCCGGTCGCCGTTCCAGCCGCCGCCGTCCCGGCCACGGCCGTCGGCGCGCGGATCACGCGTTCCGTTGCGCCAGCCGGGGGCGGCGTTGCCGTCGGGGGTGCCGAAGGCCGGGCGGCGCCCGTCGGCACCCGGCTGCGGCCGGTCGCCGCGGTTCCAGCGGCCGTCACCGCGGTCCACCGGGCTGCGCTCGCCCGGCTGGCGCTCGCCACCGCGCCATTGCGGACGGTCGCCGCCGCTGTTCTGCTGGCGCCAGTCGACGCGGGCGGGGCGCTCGCCTGCCGCCGGCGGCTGGGCTGGCGGGCGATCGAGCTGGCCCTCGCTGCGGCTGCGCCATTGCGGCCGTTCGTTGCGGACCTGCGCGTCCGGCCCGACCTCCGCGGCGCGCTGCGGACGGCCGCCGCGCTCGCCCCATTCGCGATTCGGGCGCTCGCCGCGTTCGCGCCCCTCCTGCGCCTGTGCCTGCGCGGCGATCGGCATCAGCATCGATGCCGCCAGCAGCGCCCGTATCATGCTCCTCATGACGCCTGTGTCCTCAAACCCTGCCGGCGCACGAGCCGGCCCCGATGATGACGCCGGGTATAGCCGCGCCTGCGTGTGCGCAGGTTAAATGGGTTCGTCAGCGTTCCGACAGCTTGTCGGGACGGTCGCGCTGCGGCGGCACCAGGGCGGGGACGACGCGGGCGGCATCGGCGGGGTCGATGCCGGGGCGCGCCGCCGCGGGGATCGTCTCTTCGCCGCGGCTGGCGCGGCCGGCCTGCTGGATTGCCTCCACCAGCCGCGGATAGATGCCGCAGCGGCACAGGTTGCGGATCGCGGCGCCGATCTCGTCCTCGCTGGGGTCGGGCCGCCGCTTGAGCAGCACCGATGCCGCCATGATGATGCCGGGGATGCAGAAGCCGCACTGCGGCACGTTGGCGGCGATGAAGGCGAGTTGCAGCGGATGGTTGCGTTCGCGCGACAGCCCCTCGATCGTGGTGACATAGGTCCCCTCGACCGAGCCGATCGGCACCTGGCAGGCCAGCACCGCCCGCCCGTCGACATCCACCGTGCAGGCGCCGCAATGGCCGGTGCCGCAGCCGTATTTGGTGCCGGTGAGGTTGGAGGCGTCGCGCAGCGCCCACAGCAGGGGCGTGGCGGGATCGAGCCGGTATTCGACCGGCTGGTTGTTGACCGTGAGGCGCGACATGACAGCCGCTCTAGCCGAGCGGAGGGCAGGCGATCCAGATGCTTGCCAGCCGCGGGGGGCGACGCCTATGCCCGGCGCACTCGTTTATTGCCAAAAGGCTGCCCTTCCATGGCCATGCATGTCGATACCACGTCTTCCAGCGCGGCCGCCGCCTCCGGCGATGCGCAGCACGGCTATGATGCGCCCGACCTGCGCGTCTTCGTGATCGCGCTGTTCTTCATCTTCGGCGGGATCACCAGCCTCAACGATATCATCATCCCCAAGCTGAAGGAGCTGTTCACGCTCGACCATGCGACGTCGATGCTGGTGCAGTCCGCGTTCTTCCTCGCCTATGCGCTGTTCTCGCTGCCCGCGGCGGCGATCGTGCGGCGGGCGGGCTATATGCGGACCGCCTCGATCGGCCTCGTCACGATGATGGTCGGCTGCCTGCTGTTCATCCCGGCGGCGCAGAGCGCCACCTTCGCCATGTTCCTGGTCGCGCTGTTCGTGCTGGGGGCGGGGATCACCATCGTGCAGGTGGTGGCCAATCCGCTGATCTCGCTGCTCGGCAAGCCCGAGACGGCGTCGAGCCGGCTGACCTTCGCGCAGGCCTTCAACTCGCTCGGCACAACGATCTTCCCGCGCGTCGGCTCGTCGCTGATCCTCGGCAGCCTTGCCAGCGTCAGTGCGGCATCGCTGACCGGTGCGGCGCTCGTCTCGTACCGGCAGGAGGCGGCGCAGGCGATCGTGCACACCTACCTGGGCCTCGCCGTCGCGCTGCTGGTCATCGCCGCGGTGGTGTGGACGCGGCGCAACCGGCTGAAGGAAGAGCAGGATCATACCGGCAGCATCTTCCACGCCTTTACCCTGCTGAAGCGGCCGCGCTTCGCGATGGGGACGGCCTGCATCTTCCTCTACGTCGGTGCGGAAGTGGCGATCGGATCGGTGATCGTGCTGTACCTGATGCAGGCATCGGTGTTCGGCATCGGCGATCAGGCGGCGGGCAATTACGTGCCCTATTATTGGGGCGGTGCGCTGGTCGGCCGCTTCATCGGTTCCTACGTGCTCACCCGCATCGCGCCGGGCAAGGTGCTGGCGGCGGTGGCGACCGGTGCGATCGCGCTGATCCTCGTTTCGGCGAACACCACCGGCGCGGTGGCGGGCTATACGCTGCTGGCGATCGGGCTGATGAATTCGATCATGTTCCCGACCATCTTCACCCTCGCCAGCGAGGGGCTGGGCAAGCGCGCGGCGGAGGGATCGGGCGTCATCGCCACCGCCATCGTCGGCGGCGCGATCATCCCGCCGCTGACCGGCATGATCGCCGACGTGACCGGATCGATGCAGTTTTCGCTGCTGCTGCCGGCGATCTGCTACGCGCTGATCCTGAGCTATGGCCTCTACGCGCGCCGTCCGGCACCCGAGGTCGAGCGCGCCGCCTGAAGCGCGGCGATCTCTGCGGCGGAAAAGCCGAGGTCGGCGAGCACCACCGCATCGTCACGCCGGGTGGCGAGTGCCGGCGGCACCGTGCCGCTCGACGAGTAGCGCGGCGCGGGGAGGGGCTGGGCGACGCCGTCCACCACCTCCAGCGTGCCGCGTGCGCGATTGTGCGGATCGGCGAGCGCTTCGTCGGGGGCGAGCACCGGCGTCACGCATGCCTGCGTGCCGGCGAACGCCACCGCCCAGTCGTCGCGCGAGCGGGTGAGGAACAGCGCCGTCAGCTCCCCTCGCATCGCCGGCCACGCTGAGGGATCGAACTGCCGGTCCCACAGGGGCGCATCCAGCGCCAGCACGCGGCGCAGCGCCGCATAGAAGGCGGGCTCGATCGCACCGACGGCGATCCAGCGGCCGTCGGCGGTGGCGTAGGTGTCGTAGAAGGGGGCGCCGCCATCGAGCAGGTTGGTGCCGCGTGCGTCGCTCCACCGACCCATGCTGCGGAAGCCCCAGATCATGCTCATCAGCAATGCCGACCCGTCGGTCATCGCGGCATCGACGACCTGACCGGTGCCGGTACGCTGCGCGTGGAGCAGCGCGGCCAGCATGCCGAAGGCGAGCAGCATGCCGCCGCCGCCGAAGTCGCCGACCATGTTGATCGGCGGTGTCGGCTTGCCGCCTGCCGGACCGAAGGCGTGGAGCGTGCCCGACAGGGCGATATAGTTGATGTCGTGACCCGGCGCCTGGGCGAGCGGTCCGTCCTGCCCCCAGCCGGTCATGCGGCCATAGACGAGGCGCGGATTGTCGCCGAGCAGCACGTCGGGGCCGAGCCCCAGCCGCTCCATCACGCCGGGGCGGAAGCCTTCGATCAGGCCGTCGGCACCGGCCGCGATCCGCCTGACCGCGGCAACGCCCGCGGCGGTCTTGAGGTCGAGCGCCACGGAGCGGCGCGAGCGGAGCAACGGGTCCTTCGCGGGGTCACTGAAACCGGGCTCTACGCCGCGATCGATGCGGATCACCTCCGCACCATGATCGGCGAGCATCATGCCGCAGAATGGCCCCGGTCCGATCCCCGCCATCTCGACGATGCGCAGGCCTGCGAGCGGCGGTGGCGCCATGTGTCTCTCCTTTTCGGGAGAGGCTAGGCCCGGTGTCGAAGGAGCACAACAAATGTTATGCCCCGTTGTCCCTCGGCATGGACGGAGGGAAAAGGGTCAGCCCGCCTAGCCCGATCCCAGCCGCGGGGCCGGCCGGCCGGTCGCGAGTTCCGCATCCGAAAAGCGGATCGGCGTGCGCAAGCCGCGGATCGGGCCGCCGTCCAGCACCATGCCGCGCGCCAGCACCTGCGGATCGGCCAGCGCCTGCTCGACCGTGTTGATCGGGCCGGCCGGCACGCCCGCCGCCTCCAGCCGGGCGAGCAGGTCGTCCCGCGCGAAGGTGCGCGTCGCCGCGGTGATCGCTGCGAACAGCGGCTCGCGATGCTCCAGCCGCAGCGCATTGCTGGCGTAGCGGGGATCGCCCGCGTCCAGGCCGACGACGCCGCAGAAGCGGCGAAACTGGCCATCGTTGCCGACCGCGAGGATGAACCATCCGTCCGCCGTCTCGAACACGGCATAGGGGCAGACGTTGAGGTGCGCGTTGCCGACCCGTGCCGGCGAGACGCCGCTGGCGAAGTAATTGGCGGCCTGGTTGGCGAGTACGCCGGTCATCGTGTCGAGCAGCGCCATGTCGATATGCTGGCCGCGCCCGGTGCGTGCGCGCATCGCCAGTGCCGCCTGGATCGCGATCACGGCGTAAAGCCCGGTGGTGATGTCGGCCATGGCGACGCCGATCTTCTGCGGCGCGCCGGTGGGCTCGCCGGTCAAGTCCATCATGCCGCTCATCCCCTGCACGATGAAGTCGTAGCCGGCGCGGGGGGCATAGGGGCCATCCTGCCCGAACCCGGTGATCGAGCAATAGACCAGCGCCGGATTGAGCGCGGAGAGGCTGGCGTAATCGAGGCCGTAGCGGGCGAGGCCGCCGACCTTGAAATTCTCGATCAGCACGTCCGCCTCCGCGGCGAGGTCGCGGATGCGCTGCTGGCCCTGGGGGGTGGCGAAGTCGACGACGATCGAGGTCTTGCCGCGGTTGCAGGCGTGGAAATAGGCCGCATCGCGCGTGCCGTCGCCATTGTCGACGAAGGGCGGCCCCCATGTGCGGGTGTCGTCGCCGGCGGGGGATTCCACCTTGGTGACCTCCGCACCGAGGTCGGCGAGCACCTGTCCCGCCCATGGCCCGGCGAGGATACGGGCGAGTTCGAGGACCTTGAGGCCGGCGAGGGGGGTGTTCTTAAGCCCCTTCCCTGAAGGGGAGGGGCTTTCGGTTGTACTCAAAACGCCGCGATCCCGGTGATCGCGCGGCCGAGGATCAGCGCGTGGACGTCATGCGCGCCTTCATAGGTGTTGACCGTTTCGAGGTTCATGACGTGGCGCATCACCTGATATTCGCCCGAGATGCCGTTGCCGCCGTGCATGTCGCGGGCGTGGCGGGCGATATCAAGCGCCTTGCCGACGTTGTTGCGCTTGACGATCGACACCATCTCCGGCGCGAAGCGGCCTTCGTCCATCAGGCGGCCGACGCGCAGCGAGGCTTGCAGGCCGAGCGCGATCTCCGTCTCCATATCGGCGAGCTTCTTCTGGAACAGCTGCCGCCCGGCGAGCGGCGTGCCGAACTGCTTGCGGTCGAGCCCGTATTGCCGCGCGGCGTGGAAGCAGAACTCGGCGGCGCCCAGCGCGCCCCAGCTGATCCCGTAGCGGGCGCGATTGAGGCAGCCGAACGGACCCTTCAGCCCCTCGACATCGGGCAGCAGCGCGTCCTCGCCGACCTCGACATCCTCCATCACGATCATGCCGGTGATCGAGGCGCGCAGGGACAGCTTGCCCTCGATCTTCGGCGCGGACAGGCCGGACACGCCCTTGTTGAGCACGAAGCCGCGGATCGCGCCGCCATGCGCATCGCTCTTCGCCCACACCACGAACACGTCGGCGATGGGGGCGTTCGAGATCCACGTCTTGGTACCCGACAGCACATAGCCGCCGTCCACCTTGCGCGCCCGCGTCGTCATGCCGCCGGGGTCGGAGCCGGCATCGGGTTCGGTGAGGCCGAAACAGCCGATCCATTCGCCGCTGGCGAGTTTGGGGAGGAAGGTGCGCTTCTGCGCCTCCGATCCGAAGGCGTAGATCGGGTACATGACCAGGCTCGACTGCACGCTCATCATCGAGCGATAGCCGGAATCGATCCGCTCCACCTCGCGCGCGACCAGGCCATAGGCGACATAGCTTGCGCCGACGCCGCCATATTCCTCCGGCACCGTCGGGCCGAGCAGGCCGAGTTCGCCCATCTCGCGGAAGATCGCGGGATCGGTATGTTCGTGCTGGAACGCCTCGACGATCCGCGGTGCCAGCCGATCCTCGGCATAGCTGCGCGCCGTGTCGCGGATCATCTGCTCGTCCTCGCTCAACTGCTCGTCGAGCAGGAACGGGTCCGCCCAGTCGAACTTGCCCATGCCGGCCATCATCCGTCTCCTTTTGAAGGCGCGGTACGGGAGGATGGGGCGGGGGGCAAGGGGGCGCTAATTCCTCCCCGGTACGGGGAGGTGCCAGCGCTTCAGCGCTGACGGAGGGGGGCTTCCACAGGCGACATGTTGCGCGGAGAGCCCCCTCCACCACGCCTGCGGCGCGGTCCCCCTCCCCGTGCCGGGGAGGATTTATTTAGATGCCGAAGCGGAGGGTTACGCGGATGTCGCGGCCGGCGAGGGGCGCGAAGTCCTTGAGGAAGCTGGAATGCCGGCGCGCTACCACGTCGAAGATGTTGTTCGCCGACACCAGCAGGCTGGTCCGGCTGTCCTTGCCGAACGGGCTGAACGAGGCGGTGGCGTTGACCATCGTATAGTCGGCGGTGCGCGTCTCGAACGCGGCGAGGCGGTTCTGCGGGAAGACGTGTTCCACCTCGACGCGGCCGCCGATCCGGTCGCCCTGCGCCTCCAGGCCGCCGAGCACGCGCGCTGGGGGAATGCGCGGCACCGGGCCGACGTCGACGATGTTGGCGCGCACGTAATCGCCGAGCAGGTCGGCGTTGATCGTATAGCCGCCGATCCGCGCGAGCCGCACCGATCCGTTCGCCTCGAAGCCCCAATAGCGGGCATCGCCCTGCTGGTATTGGAAGCAGGGCAGGTCGACCTCGTCCGAGCGCGCCTCGCACACCGCCTGATCGACGCGGTTTTCCGAAATGTAGTTGGAGAACCAGTTGTAATAGGCGGAGGCATCGAAGCTGTAGCCGTCGCCATGCGCGTGCAGCGTCGCTTCCAGGCCCCAGCTCTTCTCCAGCCGGAAGTTCGGATCGCCCAGTTCATAGGCCTGCGTGCCGGCATGCGGGCCGTTGGCGAGCAGTTCCTCCGCCGACGGCGCGCGTTCGGTGCGCGAGCCGTTGAGGCCGACGCGGATGCCGTCGCCGATCGCATAGGAGGCGCCGATCGATCCCGACAGCGCATCGAAATGCCGGGTGCCGCCGTAGAAGCGATCGTTGCCGACCGGCACGCGGCCGGCGACGTCGGTCAGTTCGTAGCGCAGGCCGCCCTCTGCGCGGAACGGGCCGTTGGCATATTGCTGCAGGGTGAAGAAGCCGGTCTGGTTGGTTTCGTTCTTGGGCAGAAAGGCTTCGTCGCCGACGACGTTGAAGATGCGGTTGAAATACTGGACGCCGCTCGCCCCCTGCCAGCCGCCGCGGTTGGCCTGTACGACCTCCAGCCGCCCTTCCAGCCCCTTGTTGTAGAAGGCGGTGCCGACGCTGCCGTCCTCTTCCAGTTCGAAATGGCGGTAATTCGCCTGGCCGGCGCGGATGCGGACGCGATCGAGGAAGCCGCCGCCGGTCTGCACCTCGCCGCGGAGGTCGACGCGGTTCTGGACGACCGACAGGCGCGGTGCCTCCTGCTCCTGCCCGACCTCGGTCGCATAGCGGATCGGCACGCCGTAGAGGCTGTCGTAATGGCTGTAGGAGATGCCGAGGTTGCCGGTGTCGGTGATGATCGACGCGCCGGCGCCGGCGGTCCACGTCTCGGCCGCCGAATTGGGCAGGCGGTTGCGCAGCGCGGCGGAGGCGGCGAAGTCGATCGGCTCGTCGGCGCCGGGCTGCGGCAGGCCGACCTGACTCAGCGCCGCGGCACGCGCCTGCGGCGACAAGATATAGCCGTGGCCGGTGCGCAGGTCGTCCGACTTGAGGTAGGAGCCGTCGGCATGCAGGACGAGGTGCTGGCCCACCGCCACGTCGCCTGCCGCGCCGCCCGACCGCTCGTTCGCGGCCGACCCGTAATTGGCGATGCCGTTCAGCCGATAGCCGTTTTCGGGCACCGACCGGGGGATGCGCGTATCGATGACGTTGACGACGCCGCCGACCGCGGACGACCCGTACAGCAGCGCCGCCGGGCCGCGCAGCACCTCGACGCGCTCGGCGAGTAGCGGATCGATGATGACGGCATGGTCGACGCTGGTGTTGCTGACGTCGATCGACCCGATGCCGTCGGTCAGCACGCGGATGCGGTCGCCCTGGAAACCGCGCAGGATCGGCCGCGAGGCGCTGGGGCCGAACGAGGTCGCCGACACGCCGGGCTGGCGGGCCAGCGTCTCACCGATCGTCGGGCGCAGGTTGCGCGCCAGTTCCTCGCCGGTGAGCACCGAGGTGCCTTGCAGCACGTCTCGCTCGCTCTGCGGCAGGGCGGCGGTGACGATGATGTCGCGACCCTGCTGGCCAGCTGCGGGTGCCGGCGTGGGCGTGGGGGCGGGCACGGCGGTTTGGGCCAGGGCGGGTTGGGCGATCAGGGCGGCGCCGGCGAACAGGGTGGATTTCAGCATCGATACTCCGCGGGGATACTGGTGCGTGGGTGCAATCGCACGCGCCCTTAGCGGAGATGTTACATTATATCAAAGTGAATTCGGCATGACCGTGCGTCACAGGCTGGTGCGCACGTCGAGCAGTTCGGGAAAGAAGCGCTGTTCCACCACCTTGGCCAGATATTGCACGCCCGACGTGCCGCCGGTGCCGGTCTTGAATCCGATGACGCGCTCCACCGTCTTGAGATGGCCGAAGCGCCAGAGCTGGACGTGATATTCGAGGTCGACGAGCTTTTCGGCAAGTTCGTACAGGTCCCAATGATCGTGCGGGTTGCCGTACACGGTCGCCCAGCAGGCCTGCACCGCGTCGCTCGGCGGGGCGGTGCGGGCGAAATCGCGTTCCAGCCGTTCGGGCGGCACCGGCAGCCCGCGCCGGGCGAGCAGGCGCAGCGCCTCGTCGTACAGGCTGGGACGGGCGAGTTCGTCGGCCAGCCGCTCGCGCACCGCCGCTTCGTCGAAGATGTCGACCATCGCGGCGTTGCGATTGCCCATCACGAATTCCAGGCAGCGATATTGATCGGACTGGAAGCCCGAGCTGCTGCCCAGGCTGCCGCGCATCGCGACGTAATCCGCCGGCGTCATCGTCGCCAGCACCTCCCACGACTGGATCAGCTGCGCCTGGATGCGGCTGACCCGCGCCATCATCTTGAGCGCGGGCGGCAGGTCGTCCGCCGCGATCCGGCGCCGCGCCTCGCCGAGTTCGTGCAGGCACAGCTTCATCCACAATTCGGATGCCTGGTGGATGGTCACGAACAGCAATTCGTCGTGCACGCCGCTGAGCGGCGACTGGAGGTCGAGCAGTTCGGGCAGGCGCAGGTAGCTGCGGTAGGTGAGGGTCATGGCCGCCTGTCTATCGCATCGCCGTTCACGCCTCCAGCAGCAGCACGTCGAGCGCGACCGCCGACGGATCGGCGCGGGCGACGACGCAGTCGGCGACGAGGTGGCCGGGAACGGGCAGGTCCGCTTCCGGCAGGGCGGCGAGCCACGCGGCGGGATCGCCGCCGGTCACCGCCAGATGCACCGACAGGCGCACGCCGACGAACGTCGCGCTCGCCCAAGGGATCGTGTCGTCGCTGACGGGGCGCAGGGTCAGCCCGTACCCGTGTGCGTCCGCGGCGAGGGCCCGCAGCAGCCGCGCGGCGGGGTTCGGCCGGTGCACCATCACCCGTTCCGCGCCATGAAGCGTTCGATCCGCGCCGCGGTCCGTGGCCCGATGACGCGGCCGCGCATCATGTCGGTCACCAGCCGCGGATCGTTGACCGCCAGCCGCCCGAACTGCGTGCGCGACATACGGGTTTGCCGAAGATAGCGGTCGATCTTGATGAGCAGGCACATCGTTCCCTCTCGAGTCCAGTGATTTGTGTTCTTGATCTGTTCCGCATGATCCAACTTGTCTAGGAAAATTTCCTATGGCATCGCATCCACTGTGGAGACGATCGATCCCAGGGAGCGGCTGCGGGCGCTGGCGGCTGCGCGCGGTGACAGCCTGGCGGCGCTGTCGGCGATGTTGGGGCGCAATGCCGCCTATCTCCACCAGTTCGTATCGCGCGGATCGCCGCGGCGGCTGGATGGCGAGGACCGGCGGCGGCTCGCCGATTATTTCGGGGTGGACGAGGTGGAGCTTGGCGCCGACGCGCGCCGGCGCAGCTTCGCGCTGCCGCGGCTCGACGTGGCGGCATCGGCAGGGCCGGGCGCGTTCGTCGATGGCGAGATCGTGCTCGGGGCGGCGGCGATCGACCCGGCGCTCGCCGCGCAACTGGGCTTGCGCGACGGGCAGGCGGCGATCGTGCGGGTGCGCGGCGATTCGATGGAGCCGGGGCTGGTCGACGGCGACCTGATCGTGGTCGATCGCGCCCGCCGTGCGCCCGATGCGCGGGGCGGGGTGTTCGTGATCCGGATCGAGGATGCGGTGATGGTCAAGCGCGTCCGGGCGGCACGGGGGGCGCTGATCGCGACCAGCGACAACCCGGCGGCACTGCCGCTGCCGGACGGGACGATCGAGGTGATCGGCCGCGTGGTGTGGCTGATGCGCGCGCCGCAATGAGACGGCGGACGAGCGCGCCTATCGGCGCCGGTCGCGCAGCCACACCGCCACGGCGCCGAGGCTGCCGATGACGAGCCCGGCGAGGAAGCCGATCGTCACCTGACCCTGCATCAATCCGACGACGGTGCCGCCGATCGAGCAGATGGCGATCAGGATGCCGCCCGCGGCGGAAGGAGGAGTTTCGGCCATGCGGGACGCCCTGCCACGTCCCGCCGCGGGACGCCACCCGTCCCCTCCCGGGACATATGGGACACGCCCACGGCGCCGCGCCGGCCCTGTTTACCATCGGCAGCCGCCGTGCACCGCACCCGGGGGAAACTTGGCACGCGTTGTGAAGAAGGGCGGGCCAACCCCACGCCTTCAGGAATTTTTTATGGCCGCCATGTATCTTGCCGACGCCCAGCAGGTTGCCGATGCGGCGGACCTGATCGCGACGTTCGGTGAGCAGGCGCCGGTCGAGGCGGCGATTCGCGCCGGGCACATGCGCGACATCGGCAACTATCTGCATTTCTGCCGCTGGCGGCAGACCGAGCGGCTGGTCGCGCTGATGGTGTCCGAAGAGGCGGTCGGCACCGTCCACTGAGCGCGTCCTTCCGACGGTCGGGTTCGCGGCCGCGCCGGACCGATCGGGCAAGTGCCTGTCGGGGGACTATTGTCCAGCGTCGCGCCACGCTAGGACGCATGCCATGGTGTCGCGTGTGGGGTGGTTCGGGCTAGGCGCGGCCGCCATTCTTCTTTCCGGGCAGGCCGCGGCGCAGACCAGCCCCGCGGAGGCGATCCCGCTCGACCCCGATGCGCCGCTGGCGCCGCTGCCCGACATCGGCGTCGCCTGGCCGGACCTCGGCAAGGACGCGGCCGCCGCCACGCCGGTCGCGACGACCGACGTGGCGGCGGAGGCGCGCTATGCATGGCGGCTCGACGGGCTGGATAGCGCGGCGACGCCGCTGCTGCGCCAGCGCTTCGACGAACTCTCGACGCTCAACGCCAACGACGGCAGCCCCGCCAATGCCGCGCAGCTCGATCGCCGGGCGCGCGAGGATGCCGACCTGTTGCAGACGCTGCTGCGCGGCGAAGGCTATTATGATGCGCGGGTGACGACGCGGGTCGAACCGGGGCCCAAGCCGCTGGTGGTGTTGCAGGCGGAACCGGGCACGCTCTACCGCTTCAAGGACGTGACGCTGGGCGGCATCGCCGCGGCGGAGGGCAAGGCGCAGGATCTGCGCCAGGCGTTCGGGGTGAAGCCCGCCGATCCGGTCAATGCCGATGCGATCGTCGCGGGGCAGGCGCGGCTGACGACGCGGATCGGGCAGGAGGGCTTTCCCTTCGCCGACGTGGGCGAGCCGCAGATCGTCGTCGATCACGCGACCAAGACGGCGACGCTCGACCTCGCCGTGGCACCGGGCGGCGCGCGCCGCTTCGGCCAGGTCGTGGCGCTGCCCGGCAACCAGGTGTTCGGCCCGCACCATGTGCAGGAGATCGCGCGATTCGCCCCCGGCGACCCCTATGATTCGGCGTCGCTCGAGGACCTGAGGCGGGCGCTGGTGCAGACCGGCCTCGTCTCGTCGGTGGAGGTGAAGCCGGTGGCGGGAAGCGACCCCGAGACGGTCGATGTGGGCGTCAAGCTGGAGCCGGCGCCGCCGCATACCATCGCGGGCGAGCTGGGCTATGGATCGGGCGAGGGCGCGCGCGCGGAACTCAGCTGGACGCATCGCAACCTGTTTCCGCCCGAAGGCGCGCTGACCCTGCGCAGCGTGCTGGGTACGCGCGAGCAATTGGGCAGCGTCGTGTTCCGCCGCAACAATCTCGGGGCGCGCGACCGCGTGCTGACCGCGCAGATCGCCGCCAGCCACGTCCAGCGCGACGCCTATGAGGCCAAGACGTTCACGCTCGCCGCCAGCCTGGAACGGCAGACGACGATCTTCTTCCAGAAGGCATGGACCTGGTCGCTCGGCGGCGAATTGCTCAGTTCGGACGAGCGCGACGTGATCGCCGCCACCGGCCAGCCGCGCCGGCGCACCTTCTACATCGCCGCCGCGCCGACCAGCCTCAACTACGACGGGTCCGACGATCTGCTCAACCCGACGCGCGGCTTCCGCCTCGGCGGCCGGATCAGCCCGGAATTCTCGCTGGAGGGCGCCGCCTTCGGCTATGCCCGATTGCAGGTCGACGGCAGCGCGTACCAGCCGGTGAAGCGCGGCGTGGTGCTGGCAGAGCGCATCCGGCTGGGATCGATCCTCGGCGCCTCGCGCGATCGGATCGCGCCGTCGCGGCGCTTCTACGCAGGCGGCGGCGCCTCGGTGCGCGGCTATGGCTATCAGGCGATCGGCCCGCGCGACGTCAACAACGACCCGATCGGCGGCCGCAGCCTCGCCGAATTTTCGATCGAGACGCGGGTCAAGGCGTTCGGCAATTTCGGCATCGTGCCGTTCCTCGACGGCGGCACGATCTATACCAGCGCGCTGCCGCGGCTCGGCGACTTCCAATATGGTGCCGGCGTCGGCGTGCGCTATTATTCCAACTTCGGTCCGATCCGCCTCGACGTCGGTACGCCCCTGAACCCGCAGCCGGGCGACAGCCGTATCGCGGTCTATGTATCGCTGGGGCAGGCGTTTTGACGCGCTGGCTGCGGCGCATCGCCGGCGTGCTCGCGGCGCTGGCCGGCATCGTCGCGCTGGCGCTGGCGATCGTCGACACCGATGTCGGCCATCGCTGGGTCGCCGAGCGGATCGGTGCGATCCGCACCGCCAACGGGCTGCGCTTCACGGTCGGCCGGATCGACGGTTCGCTGTACGGGCGGGCGCAGTTGAAGGACGTGCGGGTCCACGACCTCGACGGGCTGTTGGCGCAGGCGCCGGCGGTGACGCTCGACTGGGCGCCGTGGCTGTGGCTCGACAACCGGCTGGTGATCCGGCGGCTGGCGATTCCGCAGGCGACGCTGTTCCACGCGCCGCACACGCGGCCTTCGCGGCGGCGTGGCCCGATCCTGCCCGATTTCGATATCGCGATCGGCGATCTTGCGATCGACCGGCTGGTGCTCGCCCGACCGGTGCTCGGCACCGAGCGGGTCGGGCGGGTGCGGGGCCGTGCCGATATCCGCCGCGGTCACGCGCGTGTCCGGCTCGCCGCATCGGTGGCAGGCTCGGACCGGCTCGCGCTGCGCCTCGATGCCGAGCCCGACCGCGACCGGTTCGATATCGACGTGCGCGCCGCGGGCGCGGCGGGCGGCGTGCTGGCGCGCAGCATCGGCAGCCGCCGGTCGCTGGCGCTCGATATCGGCGGTACCGGCAGCTGGTCGCACTGGCGCGGCCGCGCGATCGGGCGCAGCGGCACCGCGCGCCTGATCGACCTCAATCTCGCCGCCGACGCGGGCCGCTACGCCCTGGCGGGTGAGCTCGTGCCCGCCGGGCAGTTCGGTGGCCTGGTCCAGCGGCTGGCGGGGCCGCGGGTCCGCATCGACGGCAGGGCGACCTTCGCGGCACGGCGGCTCGACGGCACGCTGTCGCTGCGCAGCCCGGCGCTGGCGGCGCGCGCGACCGGTGTGATCGATCTCGGCGCCAACGCGTGGCGCAACGTCCGCATCGTCACGCGGCTGCTCCGGCCCGCCGCGGTGATCCCGGCGATGAGCGGCAGCGGGATGGAGGCGCGGATGGTGCTCGACGGCAGCTTCGCCACCGCCCGCTTCGACTATCGCCTGCGGGCCGATCGGCTGGCGGTGGATCGCACCGGCATGCGCGGGGTGCGGCTTGCCGGCCAAGGCCGTCTCGGCCAGCGTCACCTCGTCATGCCGACCCGCTTCGCCGCAGCGGAGGTGACCGGCATCGGCGCCGTCGCCGGCGGTATCCTGCGCAACCTCAGCCTCGACGGGCCGCTGACGCTGAAGGGCAATCTGCTGACCGGCGATGCGCTGCGGCTGCGCTCCGACAAGCTCGCCGCGCGGCTGATGCTGGCGATCGATTTCGCCACCGGCCGCTATGAGGTCGGCCTCAACGGCACGCTCAACCGCTTGTATATCAAGGGGCTGGGGGTGGTCGACCTGCGATCCGACCTGCGCGTCGTGCCGGGCGCCGGCGGGCGGGGCACACGCATCGTCGGGCGCGGCGCGGTGCAGGTGGTGCGGCTCGACAACGGCTTCCTGCGCGGGCTGGCCGGGGGCCTGCCGCGGATCGTCACCGGCCTGGAGCGCAGCCCCGACGGCGTGCTGCACTTTTCGAACATGGTGCTGACCGCGCCGCTGCTGACGCTGCGTGGCAACGGCTATCGCCGCCGCGACGAAACCTTCCATATCGAGGCGAGCGGCCGCCACGGCACCTATGGCCCCGTCACGCTGACGCTCGACGGCAAGATCGATCGGCCGACGCTGGATCTCGCTTTCACCAGCCCCAATGCGACGCTGGGCCTCGCGCAGGTTCGCGCGCACCTCGATCCGACGCCGCAGGGCTTCGTCTATCGGGCGCAAGGAGGATCGCGGCTGGGGCCGTTCACGCTCGCCGGATCGATCCTGCTGATGCCGCCCGGCGTCGACGACATCCTGATCGTCGATCGGCTGGCGGTCAGCGGCACCGCGGCGGCGGGGCGGCTCGCGATCGTCAGCGGCGGGTTCAACGGGCGGCTGGCCGTAGCGGGTGGAGGCATGACGGGCGAGTTGCTGTTCCGGCCGGTCGACACCGTGCAGCGGATCGAGACGCACCTCGATGCCGCCAACGCGCAACTCGCCGGCGCGACGTTGCGCCGCGGGCACCTCGACGCAGTGGTGCTGCTCGATCCGGCGGGAGCGTCGCTGGAGGCGACGGCGACCGGCCAGGGCCTGCGGCAGGGACGGCTCAGCCTCGCGCGTTTCGCCGGCCATGCGCAATTGCGCGGGGGAACGGGAGAGATCCGCGCCTCCATCGCGGGGTCGCGCGGCCGGGCGTTCGATATCCAGAGCGTGACGCAAGTGACGCCGCAGAGCGTCTCGGTCGCGGCACAAGGCACGCTCGACCGGCGGCCGCTGAAACTACTCACCCCGGCGGAGTTCACGCGGGACGGCGACGGCTGGCGCCTCGCGCCGACGCGGCTGAGCTTTGCCGGCGGCGAGGGGCAGGTGGCCGGACGCTTCGCCGGGACGGGGCTGGCGATCGATGCCTCGCTCACGCGGATGCCGCTCGCCATCCTCGACATCGGCTTTCCCCGCCTGGGGCTCGGCGGCACGGCATCGGGGTCGTTCAGCTATGCGCGTGCCGACGGGGAGGCGCCCACGGGCCGCGCCGACGTGACCGTGCGCGGGCTGAGCCGGGCGGGGCTGGTGCTGGCGGCGCGTCCGATCGACCTCGGGCTCGCCGCGGTGCTGACCGCCGACCGGCTGGGCGTGCGCGCGGTGATGGCGTCGGGCGGGAAGACGATCGGGCGGGCGCAGGCGCTGCTGAAGCCGCTCGGCAGCGGCGACCTCGCCGACCGGATCGCGGCCGCGCCGCTGATCGCGCAGGTCCGCTATCAGGGGCCGGCCGACACGATCTGGCGGCTGACCGGGGTCGAGCTGTTCGACCTGTCGGGTCCGGTCGCGATCGGAGCCGACGTCAGCGGCCGCATCGGCGCGCCCGTCATCCGTGGCGCGTTGCAGGCGAACGGCGCCCGGATCGAGAGTGCCACCACCGGCACCGTGCTGACCAATGTCGTGGCGAACGGCCGCTTCGGCGGATCGCGGCTCCAGATCGACCGCTTCGCCGCCGACGCCGGCAAGGGCGGACGCGTCACCGGCAGCGGCGGGTTCGATTTCGCCGCGGCGCACGGCATCGGGCTCGATATCCGGTTGCAGGCCGATCACGCGGTGATGATAAACCGGGACGATGTGGGCGCGACCGTCACCGGGCCGCTGACCTTCACCTCCGATGGCGCGGGCGGGCGGATCGGCGGCGACGTGGTGCTCAACCGCAGCCGCTATCGCCTTGGCCAGGCGACCGCCGCCACCGCCGTGCCGCGGCTCAACATCCGCGAGATCAACCTGCCCGACGGCGGCGAGGAGGATGAGGCGCCGGCATCTCCCTGGACGCTGGCGATCAAGGCGCGTGCAGCCGACAAGGTGATCGTCAGCGGCCTCGGCCTGTCGAGCGAATGGTCTGCCGACCTCGGCATCGCGGGACAGCCGGACAATCCGGCAATCAGCGGCCAGGCCAATCTGGTGCGCGGCGATTACGAATTCGCCGGCCGCAAGTTCGAGCTGCGCCGCGGCATCATCCGCTTCGCCGGCGAGGTGCCGGCCAACCCAGCGCTCGATATCGAGGCGAATGCGGACACCACCGGGCTCAGCGCCTCGATCCGGGTGACAGGTACCGCCTTGAAGCCGGAGATCGGCTTCAGCAGCGTGCCGGCGCTGCCCGAGGACGAGCTGCTGTCCCGCCTGCTGTTCGGCACGTCGATCACGCGGCTGTCCGCGCCGGAGGCGTTGCAGCTCGCCGCCGCGGTGGCGGCGCTGCAGGATGGCGGCAGGGGCCTCAACCCGATCAACGCGGTGCGGCGCGCCGCAGGTCTCGACCGGCTACGCATCCTGCCCGCCGATCCGCAGACGGGGCAGGGGACGTCGATCGCCGCAGGCAAGTTCGTGACGCGGCGCCTGTATGCCGAGATCGTCACGGACGGGCAGGGCTATTCGGCGACGCAGGTCGAGTTCCAGGTCACCCGCTGGCTTTCGCTCTTGTCCAGCATTTCGACGCTTGGCCGCCAGAGCGCCAACGTGCGCGTGTCCAAGGACTATTGATCCGGCCCGCGACACCGCGAGCGGCCGCCTGCGCTAAAATGGCCGGACGAGGCTGCATTGCGGCAATGGGTGACGCATCCTGTCTCATTTCCGCAACAGTCTGAAACTTTCCCATTTTTATCGGGCAGCTACGTTGACCCAGTGCGAGGCGCGAACCTAACCACGACGTTGTAGTCGATCATAAGGTTCAGGGAAAATCGCTATGTATCTTGGTATCTTGCGCTCGCGGGCGCTGATGGGTGCGAGCGTTCTGGTGCTCGCCGGATTGGCCAGCACTGCTGCCGCTCAAACCACCACGCCCGCGCCGACGCAGGCACCCGACGTCGCCGCGCAGGACCCGGCGCAGGACCAGACCGGCACCGGCCAGACGGCCGGCGATGCAGCGGCGGGCGATCAGGCCGGCGGCCAGGACATCGTCGTCACCGGCTCGCGCATCGCCCGTCCCGAATTCGAGACGCTGCAACCGACGCAGGTGATCGGCGCCGCGCAGATCCAGAACCGCGGCTATACCAACGTCGGCCAGGCGCTGACCGAGCTGCCGGCCTTCGGCCCCCCGGGCAACAGCGGCGTCGGCGCGCAGTCGTCGTTCGGCCCGGCGCAGACCTTCGTCGACTTCTTCGGCCTCGGCACGCAGCGCACGCTGGTGCTGGTCAATGGCCGCCGCTTCGTATCATCCAACACCGCCAGCATCTTCGGTCCCGTCTCGGCGGGTACGCAGGTCGACCTCAACAACATCCCCTCGACGCTGGTCGAGCGGATCGAGACGGTCGCGATCGGCGGCGCGCCGATCTACGGGTCCGACGCGATCGCCGGCACCGTCAACATCATCCTGAAGCGCAACTTCGAAGGTCTGAACCTCGAAGGGCAGGCGGGCATCTCCGACCGCGGCGACGCACCGGACAACCGCCTCAGCCTGCTGGCCGGCAAGAACTTCGCGGATGGCCGCGGCAACATCACGATCTCGGGCGAGTATAACAAGGTCACCGGCCTCACCGCCGCCGATCGCGGCATCACCGCCGCCGGCAACTTCTTCGGCACGCCGCCCGCGTCCGCCAATTCGCAGTTCCAGCGCCTGCTCTATCCCGCGCAGCGCTATTCGGCGTTCACGATCGGCGGCGTGCCGTTCAGCGCCGACGATTACCTCGCCTCGCGTTCGGGCATCCGCAATGCGGCCGGCCAGCTGCTCCAGTTCGGGTCGAACGGCACGCTGGTGCCGCTCGACCTGGGCACGGTGCTGCGCCAGGGCTATATCAGCAGCGGCGGCAACGGGTTCGACCTGCCCGCGCAGTCCAACCTGCTGACCAATTCTGAACGCTATATCGGCAGCGTCCAGGCGAGCTACCAGCTCACCGACAACATCCGTTTCTTCGGCGAAGGCTGGTATGTCCATGCCAAGGGCGTCAACCTGATCGACCAGCCCAACTACAACACCGCGCTGTTCGACGATGCCGGCACGGCCGACGGCAACCTGCTGGTCAACATCAACAACCCGTATCTGACGGCCGCCGACCGCGCGACGATCGCCGCCAACCTCGCGCCCGGCCAGCAGCAATTCTACGTCGGCCGCGCGCTCGCCGACCTCACCACCGGCCGCTCGCAGGCGACCGTGGAGACCTATCGCTTCGTCGGCGGTTTCGACGGTTCGCTCGGCGTCGCCGGCCACGAATTCAAGTGGGAGGTGTCGGGCGTCTATGGCCGGTCGGAGACCACCGGCCGCAACTACGAGCTGGTGCAGCAGAATTTCGCCAATGCGATCGATGCGGTGCGCGATGCCTCGGGCAACATCACCTGCCGCCCCGGCGCCGTCAACGCGACGATTCCGACGCTCAACAGCACCTGCGCACCCCTGAACATCTTCGGCCAGGGTCAGGCGAGCCAGGCGGCACGCGACTATATCTTCGCGATCGCGACGCCGCGGTCGGTGAACGAACAATATGTGTTCAACGCCAACATCAACGGCCCGGTGTTCCAGCTGTTCGGCAACGACGTGAACGTGTCGCTGGGCTATGAGCATCGCGAGGAGAAGACGCGCTTCGATCCGGGCGATTATTACTATGGCGAGACGCTGGCCGACGGCAGCCGCCAGCAGTACGGCCGCTCGATCCCGATCGATCCGATCGCCGGCAAGTTCAACACCGACGAAGTGTTCGGCGAGCTGGTGGTGCCGTTCGTGTCGAGCAAGAACGAGCTGTCTTGGCTGAAGACGCTCGAGTTCGACGGCGCGGCCCGTTACGTCGACAACTCGCTGTCGGGTGGCGACCTCACCTGGACGGCGGGTGGTCGCCTCGGCTTCTTCCGCGATCTCACCTTCCGCGGCAACTTCACCCGCTCGATCCGTTCGCCCGCGATCACCGAGGTGTTCAACCCGACGTCGCGTGCGTTCGACACCGGCAACGATCCCTGCGATTCGCGCTATGTCGGCGGCGGTGCCAATCCGGCGACGCGCGCGGCGAATTGCGCGGCGGCGGGGATCAACACCGCGACGTTCGATTCGAACTTCAGCAACTTCACCATTCCGGTGACGATCGCCGGCAACCCCGATCTGCGTAACGAAAAGGCGGATAGCTGGACGGTCGGCGCGATCTTCCAGCCCAAGTTCATCCGCGGCTTCTCGCTCGCGGTCGACTGGGTGAACATCAAGCTGAAGGACGCGATCACCTCACTCGACGGCACGTCGATCCTCAACGCCTGCTATGACTCGGCGGATTATCCGAACCAGTTCTGCGGATCGTTCGATCGCGGTGCCGATGGCCAGCTGACCACCATTCGCGAGGGCTATTTCAACGCCGCCGCGTACAAGATGGCCGGCCTGACCGTCACTGCGGCCTATCGCCTGCCGCTCGAGAACATCGGCGTCACCGGCGGCGGCACGCTTGGCCTGTCGGGTAACTACTTCTACCGCGACAAGCTGGAGACGCAGGTCGGCACCGGCGACATCAACCACGACGCCGGCGAGATCGGCTATCCGCGCCATTCGGGCACGGCGAACCTGACCTACGATGCCGACGCCTTCAACCTGCTGTTCCAGATGCGCTACATCGGCAAGGGCGCGTTCGATCTCGATGCGGCGGACAATGCCCGCGACATCAGCGGCGTCGGTGCCTGGACGGTGTTCAACGCGACGGTGGGCGTAAAGGTGAACCAGCAGTTCGGCCTGCGCTTCATCGTCGACAACGTCTTCGACCGTAATCCGCCGTATCCGTCGCCGGCGGGCGGTGGCACGACCACCTATTTCTCGGGCATCCTCGGCCGCTATTTCCGCGCTGCGGCGACCGTGAAGTTCTGATCGATCGGTCCGGCGCGGGTGCGCCGGACCTTTCCCGACGCAAAAAGGCCGGCTGGAAACAGCCGGCCTTTTTCGTGTCCGATCCCCCGGCCGCGCGCCGAGGGGGGAGCGGCAAACGTCAGCGCTTGCCGACGCGCGCCTTGCGGGCAGCGTAGCGGGCGTCGCGCGCGGCCTTCATCTCCGCCTCGGTCGGCATGCGCGGCTTCGCCTTGGCGGCGGCTTCCGCGGCAGCGGCGGCGGCGGCTTCGGCCGCGGCCTTCTTCTCGGCGATCGCGCGTTCGCGCTCGGCCTGCTTTTCAGCGCGCTTCTGCGCGAGGGCGGCTTCCTTCGCCTCGGCGGCGGCGACGCGCGCGGCGACGATTTCGGGGTCGACCGGCGCCTTGTTGCGCAGTTTCTCGAGCGCGGCTTCCTTGGCCTTGGCGGAAAGGGCGGCGCGCTCCTGGAACGTCTGGGGCTTGTAGGCGGGCATGTGGGTGATGATGATCCTGTCGTGGTGTGTCGTGGCACGTCGGATACGCGCCATTCCGCCGCGCCCGATAAAGCAAAACGCGCGAATCTCCAAAATCGTGCCATCGGCACGGATGCGGAACGTCGCTCGCTTCCGGCCAGGCGTGGCTGTAGGGCGTTGGCGACCGAGGGAATAGCGCGAGGGATCAGGGCGATGACGCCGCGAGAATTGTTGGGAACCGCCGAAGTGCCGGGCGGCGAGCCGCTGCGCCTGTTCCGACGCGGCGACGATTTCATGATCGTCATGGATCGCAACGAGCTGATGAACAGCCGGACGAGCGGGTCGGAAGAGGCGCTGGCGACGCTGGCGATCGAGCGGCTCGGCGGTCGCAAGGCGCCACACCTGCTGATCGGCGGCTATGGCATGGGCTTCACCCTGCGGGCCGCACTGGCGAAGCTGGGACGGGAGGCGCGCGTGACCGTCGCCGAACTGGTGCCGGAGATCGTCGCCTGGGCGCAAGGGCCGATGGCGGCGCTGACCGCGGGTTGCCTCGACGATCCGCGCGTCGCGGTGACGTTCGCCGATGTCGGCGCGGTGATCGCCGACGCGCGCGGCGCGTATGATGCGATCCTGCTCGATGTCGACAACGGGCCGGACGGGCTGGTGCGGCCCGCCAACGACCGCCTCTATTCGGCGCGCGGCCTCGCCGCCGCCCGTGCGGCGCTGGCGCCCGGCGGCGTGCTCGCCGTGTGGTCCGCGGCGAAGGACCCCGCCTTCACCCGCCGCCTGCGCGAAGGCGGTTTCGCCGTCGACGAGGTCGGCGTCCGCGCCCGCAGCAACGGCAAAGGCGCGACCCACACCATCTGGTTCGCCACGGGACGGTAGCGGAAGGCGGGGATCAGCCCGGTTCGCCGACGATCGTCTTCAGCTCGGTAAAGTCGGCGATGCCGTATTTGCCGCCCTCGCGGCCATTGCCCGATTGCTTGTAGCCGCCGAACGGCGTGCCGATCGTCCCACTCCAGCCGTTGATGGTGACGAGGCCGGCGCGCAGCCGCGGCGCCACCTCCGCCGCCGCTGCCGGATCGCCGGAGATCGCGGCGGACAGACCGTATTCGGTCGCATTCGCCAGCTGTACCGCTTCGTCCAGGGTCGCGTAGCGGGTGATCGTCGCCACCGGGCCGAAGGTTTCCTCGCGCGCGATGCGCATGTCCGGGGTCACGTCGGTGAAGACGGTGGGGCGCACGTAATAGCCGGCATTGCGGCCGTCGGGCCGGCCCGGGCCGCCGGTGACCAGCGTCGCGCCTTCATCGATCGCCGACTGGATCAGGTCCTGGATCTTGTCGAACTGCGCCTTGTTGACCACCGGGCCGATATGGGCGCCGAGTTCGGCCGGGTCGCCGACCGGCGTCGCCTCGAAGATGCTGCGGGCGACCTGTGCGGCGTCGTCAACCTGCGTGTCGTGGACCAGCAGGCGGGTGGGTGCGATGCAGCTCTGGCCGGAATTGGCCAGCACGCCCTGCAACGTCGGCGGCAGCACGGCGGCGAGGTCGGCGCCCTCCAGCACCAGATTGGGCGCCTTGCCGCCCAGTTCCTGGTGCACGCGCTTCACCGTCGCGGCCGCCGCCTGCGCCACCGCGATCCCGGCGCGGGTAGAGCCGGTGAAGCTCACCATGTCGACCTGCGGATGGCTGGACAGCGCCACGCCGACCGTCGGGCCGTCGCCGTTGACGAGGTTGAAGACGCCGGCCGGCACGCCCGCCTCGTGCAGGATCTCGGCCAGGATCATCGCGCAGCTCGGCGCCTCCTCCGACGGCTTCAGCACCATCGTATTGCCGGCGGCGAGCGCCGGCGCGACCTTGGCGCAGATCTGGTTGAGCGGCCAGTTCCATGGCGTGATCATCGCCACCACGCCGACCGGTTCATGCACCACGCGGGCCTTGCCGACGCGTTCGGAGAATTCGAATTCGCGCAGGGCCTTGAGCGTGCCCATGATGTAGCCGAGCCCCGCCGGCGCCTGTGCCGCCTGCGCGAAGCCGACCGGTGCGCCCATTTCGCGGCTGACCGCACGGGCGAGATCGGGGATGCGCGCCTTGTAGCTTTCGACGATGCGGTCGAGCAGGTCGGCGCGCTCGGTGGGGCTGGTGCGGGAGAAATCATCGAAGGCGCGGCGCGCGGCGGCGACCGCGCGATCGACGTCGGCGACCGTGCCGAGCGTGATCGTCGTCACCGGCTGTTCGGTCGACGGGTCGATGACTTGGTGGCTGCGGCCGCCGTCGCTCGCTACCCACGCGCCGTCGATGTAGAAATGTTCGCTGTTCATGGCATCGCTCTCCCGCGCCTATCGCTTGGGCGGGAGAGTGCGACGGCGCGCGAAAGGTTGCAACCCGAAACGCGTATCTGCCGTTCGGATGCGCGGACACGAAGGAGATGCAAGGCGATGAGCGAGCGCGTGGCACGGATCACCCGCACCGGCGGCCCCGAGGTGATCGAATGGGTGGATGTCGACCTGCCGCCGCCGGGGCCGGGCGAGGTGCGGATGCGCCACCGGGCGGTAGGCCTCAACTATATCGACACCTATCACCGCAGCGGCGTCTATCCGGTCGACCTGCCGGCGGGGCTCGGCAGCGAGGCGGCGGGCGTGGTCGAGGCGGTGGGCGAGGGCGTGACGGGCCTGACGCCGGGCGACCGGGTCGGCACCTTCGGCCCGGCGCGCGGGGCCTATGCGACAGCGCGCAACGTTGCCGCGGCGCAACTGCTGCCGCTGCCCGACGACGTGGACGACAGGACGGCGGCAGCGCTGCTGCTGAAGGGCTGCACCACCGAGGCGCTGGTTGAACGCTGCGCCCGCGTGCAGGCCGGGCAGACGGTGTTGGTGTGGGCTGCGGCGGGCGGCGTCGGGCAGTTGCTGGTCGGCTGGCTCCACGCGATCGGCGCCACGGTAATCGGCACCGCCGGCACGCGCGACAAGGCGGCGCACGCGACGGTCGCCGGCGCGGACCACGTCATCCTGCACCGCGACGAGGATGTCGCGGCACGGGTGAAGGCGATCACCGACGGCCGCGGCGTCGACGTGGTGTTCGACGGCGTCGGCAAGGCGACATGGGAGACGACGCTGGCGACGACGGCACGCCGTGGGCTGATCGTCAGCTACGGCAATGCCGGTGGGCCGGTGACCGGCGTCGGGCTGGGCGTGCTGGCGAGCAGGGGCTCGCTGTTCGTCACCCGTCCGACCCTGTTCGACTATTACGTCACGCCCGACGAGCGGCGGGCGGGTGTCGAGCGGGTGTTCGCGATGCTGCGTTCGGGCGCGATCCGGCCGGAGATCGGCCAGACCTTTGCGCTGGAGGATGCGGCCGAGGCGCATCGCGCGCTGGAGGCGGGAGAGACGCGTGGCAGCAGCGTGTTGCTGGTGTGACGCCGAACCCCATTGCCTGACGGGAACGCCGCTGGGATAAGGCGGTGGTGAACCCCTCGGGCGACACCGTTGGGGGCGATGGGGCACGACGCGCATGAGGATCGGGCGAGGCGCGATATGGGCGGTTCTGACGCTTGCGCTGCCGACGGCGGCGTTCGCGCAGGAGGCGCCTCCGCCGGCCAGCGCTCCGCCGTCGGCGCAGGCGCAGGCGCAGGCGAGCGATCCGATCATCGTCACCGCGCGGCCGCTGCCGGAGGAGGCGAAGATCCGGGCGCTGGCGCGGGCGATCACGCCGCGTACCGGCTGGGACGAGCCGCTGGCGCGGTTCACCGATCCGGTGTGCTTCGGCACCGGCGGCCTTTCGCGCGACATGCTGCAGGCGATCGGTGCGCGCCTCGCCGACGATGCCGCGGAGGCGGGCATCCGCCTTGCCGGGGAGGGCTGCGACGTCAACGTGCTGCTGCTGTTCGTCGATGACGGCCAGGCGGAAGTGAAGCGGTTGCTCAAGCGGCGGCCGAGCCTGTTCGGCAATATGGATCTGAGCGCGATCCGGGCGGTCATCAACGAACCCGGTCCGGTGCATGCCTGGACCGTCAGCGAGGTCCGCAGCCGCGACGGCGACCGGCTGTACCTGGGGGCGAACAATATCCCGACGCTGAACGTGCCGATCGCGTCCCGCATCGTGCTGCCGACCCGCCGCGACATGCTGACATCGCTCATCCTCATCGATCGCAAGGCGGTGTTGGGGCGGAGCCTGCAACAGGTCGCCGACTATGTCGCGATGCGGACACTCGCCGCCGTGCGGCCGAAGGGGGCGACGGGTGGCGACACCATCCTGACCCTGTTCGATCCGGGTGCGGCGACGCCGCCGGCGGCGATGACGCCCTTCGACCGCGGCTACCTGAAGGCGCTTTACGAAGGATCGGGCAACCAGCGCAGTGTGACCAAGGTCGGCGAGATCGCGCGCAGCATCGTCAGGGATGGCGCGCCCGCCGGCCGCAAGGCGCCGCCCCGGCCGGCATCGTCACCGGAATAGTGCAATGAACTGAGCCCGCTGCCGCCCATTGCTTCGCGCAGATGACGTGTTTGTCATGATGCCGTGGGGGCGGCGCCATCCGCCTTGCCGCAAAGCGACGATCCGGAGTGTCGCCCATGTCTCTCAATCCCGTCTTCTATGATGCCAGCGGCCGTCGCAAACGCCGCTTCACGCTCGGCGTGCTCGCCTTCATCGTGCTGCTGATCCTGTCGGTGGCGGCCTTTGCCGTGTCGATCGGCGCGGTGCCGGCGGCGCCGCTGCTGCCCGTGGAGGTGGAACGGCCGGTGGTGCATCGGCTGGCGGCACCGCGCGGGGTGATCCGGCGCGCGGAACGCGGCATCGATTATTATGCGAACCGGCTGTTCGGCACGGCCCGCGCCAAGGGCACGGCCTCCGGCAACCAGGCGCTCGCCATCGGATTCCATACGCCATGGGATCCGTCCAGTGCGGCCAGCCTGCGGCGGCACATCGAGCAACTGGACTGGGTGATCCCGGGCTGGGTCTCGGTCACCGGGCCTGACCACCGCATCACCGTGTTCCGCGACACAGAAGGGCGCACCATCCTCAATCGCGCCGTGCACCGGCCGCTGGTCGTGCCGATGATCCAGAATGCGCTGAACGGACAATGGGATGCCGCGGGCACGTCAGCCCTGCTCGCCGATCCGCGCGCGCGTGCCGCCTTCCTCGATCGGTTGGTCCCCTGGCTGGCGCAGAACCGCGCTGGTGGCGCCTTCTTCGACTTCGAGGAACTGCCCGCCAGCGCGCAGGCGAACTACCGCACCTTCCTCGCCGAGGCGCAGCGCCGCTTCGCACCGCGCGGCTGGGTGGTCGCGATCGCCGCGCCGGTCGGCAACCCCGACTGGAACCTGCCCGCCTACGCCGCCGTCACCGACAAGATCTTCCTGATGGCCTATGACGAGCACGAGACGTCCGGCGCGCCGGGGCCGATCGCCTCGCAGCACTGGTTCGCCGAACAGGTCGCCAACGCCGCCCGCGGCATTCCGGCGGCCAAGCTGGTCGTGGCGATCGGATCCTATGCCTACGATTGGCACGACAAGGGCGGCGAGTCGCTGAGCGTCGAGGAAGCGTGGGAGAATGCCCGCGAATCGGGCGTCATGCCGACCTTCGACCGGGCGAGCGGCAACAGCAGCTTCGCCTATATGGAGGATGGGGCGAAACATACGATCTGGCTGCTCGATGCGGCATCGGCCTACAACCAGATGGCGTTCCTGCACCGCGCCGGCGTCAACAGCATCGCGCTGTGGCGACTGGGCGCCGAGGATCCCGGTGTCTGGGCGATGTTCGGCCGCGATCATCGCACGCTGCCCGCCGCGAATGCGATCGATGCGATCCCCGCCGGCACCAATGTCGATATCGAGGGGCCGGGCGAAATCCTGAAGATCGCGGCGACGCCGGTCGGCGGCGTGCGGCGGACGACGACCGCGCAGGACGGCACGATCAGCGACATGCAGTTCGACCGGCTGCCGACCCCGTTCGAGGTCGATCGGACCGGCTATCGCAAGGGCCTGCTGGCGCTTACCTTCGACGACGGGCCGGACCCGACCTGGACGCCGCAGATCCTGGACGTGCTGAAGCACGAACATGCGCCCGGCACCTTCTTCATCGTCGGCGAGAACGCGCTGACCAACCGCGGCATCCTCCAGCGCATGATCCTGGAGGGGCATGAGATCGGCAGCCACACCTATACGCATCCCAATCTCGCCACCGCATCGCCGGCGCAAACGCGGTTCGAACTCAACGCCAACCAGCGCCTGTTCCAGGCGTTTACCGGGCGTTCGCTGCGCCTGTTCCGCCCGCCCTATTTCGGCGATGCCGAGCCGACCACCGCCGACGAAATGGACCCGGTGTGGACGGCGCAGCAGCGCGGCTACATCTCCGTCGGGCTGCACGTCGATCCGGGCGACTGGAAGCGGCCGGGCGTGCAGCGGATCATCGACGACACGATCGCCCGCGTCACCAGCGCGCCGCCGACCTGCAACGATGATTCCGCCGACGATTGCAGCCGCAACGTCATCCTGCTGCACGACGGCGGCGGCAACCGCGCCGAGACGGTGGCGGCGCTGCCGGTCATCATCGAGCGGTTGCGCGCCCTGGGCTATCGCTTCGTGCCGGTGTCGACACTGGCCGGGCTGTCGCGCAACCAGTCGATGCCGCCGATCAGCGCGAGCGACCAGCTGGCCGCGCGGGTCGATCTCGCGCTGTTCTCGGCGCTCGGCGGGATCGTCGTCGGGCTGCACTGGCTGTTCGGCATCGCGATCACCGTCGGCATCCTGCGTGCGCTGATCCTGTCGGCGCTGGCGCTGATCCAGGCCCGCCGCGAAGCGCGCACGGTGTTCCCCGCGATCGATCCCGACCGGTTCGTCACGGTGATGATCCCCGCCTATAACGAGGAACGAGTGATCGAGCGGGCGGTGCGCGGCGTCCTCGCCTCCACCGACGTCAGGATCGAGGTGATCGTGATCGACGACGGGTCGAAGGATGCGACCTCGGCGATCGTCGCCGAAGCCTTCGCCGACGATCCGCGCGTGCGCCTGCTGACGCTGGAGAACGGCGGCAAGGCGCGCGCGCTCAACACCGGCCTGGCGCTGGCGAAGGGCGAGATCGTCATCGCGCTCGACGCCGACACCCAGTTCGAACCGACCACGATCGCGCGGCTCGCCCGCTGGTTCGACGATCCGGCGCTGGGGGCCGTCGCCGGCAATGCCAAGGTGGGCAACCGCGTGAACCTCGTCACCCGGTGGCAGGCGCTGGAATATATCACCGCGCAGAACCTGGAGCGCCGCGCGTTCGCCCGCCTGGATGCGATCACCGTCGTGCCGGGCGCGGTCGGCGCGTGGCGGCTGGCGGCGATCCGCAGCGTCGGCGGCTATCCGGACGATACGCTGGCGGAGGACCAGGACCTCACCATCGCCATCCAGCGCGCCGGCTGGCACGTGCGCTACGATCAATATGCCGTCGCCTGGACCGAGGCGCCCGAAACCTTCCGCGCGCTCGCCAAGCAGCGCTTCCGCTGGGCGTTCGGCACGCTGCAATGCCTGTGGAAGCACCGGTCCGCGATCGGCGGCAGCCGCCCGCGCGGGCTCGGCTGGATCGGCCTGCCGCAGGCGATCGTCTTCCAGATCCTGCTCGCGGCGATCAGCCCGATCATCGATCTGGCGCTGCTGGTCAGCTTCGCGGTCACCTATATGGACGTGCAGGCGCACGGTTGGGCGCAGACCAGCCACGACGTCTATGTCATGCTCGCCTTCTGGGTGGTGTTCACCGCGATCGACCTGCTCGCCGCGACCATCGCCTTCGCGCTGGAGCGCCGCGAGAGATGGCGATTGCTTTGGCTGCTGATCCCGCAGCGCATCGGCTATCGCCAGGTGATGTATTACGTGGTGCTGAAGGCGATCGCCCAGGCGATGCGCGGGCCGATGGTCGGCTGGGGCAAGTTGCAGCGCACCGGCCGGGTACAGGCATCCTGACGGGGCGGCGCCGAGCGGTTCGCGATCCCGTTGGATCATACGGCATGGCATGACGGCGGCGGCAAGTGCTGTATATGGCCGGATATCGTTCCGCCGCCCG
Organism: Sphingomonas sp. SP5; assembly: GCF_058313455.1. Taxonomy (NCBI): domain Bacteria; kingdom Pseudomonadati; phylum Pseudomonadota; class Alphaproteobacteria; order Sphingomonadales; family Sphingomonadaceae; genus Sphingomonas; species Sphingomonas sp. SP5. Next base: position 546,549 of record NZ_JBZFLF010000003.1, read on the forward strand.
AGGTGCCGCCATGATCCGGTCTGTCCTGCTCGTCCTGCTGCTGCTCGCCACGCCCGTTACGGCACAGGGCAGGCCGCCGCTGGTGCTTGCCGCCGCCAGTCTGCAGGAATCGATGAGCGCCGCCGCCGATGCCTGGGCCAAGCAGGGCCATGCCCGGCCGGTGATCTCGTTCGCGGCTTCCTCCGCCCTGGCGCGGCAGGTGGAGGCGGGGGGTGACGCCGACCTGTTCGTGTCGGCCGATCAGGACTGGATGGATGCGCTGGCGGCCAAGCGCCTGATCGTCCCGGCCACGCGGGTGACGTTCCTCGGCAACCGGCTGGTGGTGGTCGCGGCCAGGGGCAATGCGGTGCGCATCCCGGTGCGACCCGCCGCCGCGCTGGCGCGGGTCCTCGGCGCCGGCCCGCTCGCGATGGCCGACGCGCCGGTGCCGGCGGGACGCTATGGCGAGGCGGCGCTGCGGGCGCTCGGCGTGTGGCAGGCGGTGGCGCCCAAGGTGGTGCGCGCCGACAGCGTGCGTGGCGCGCTGACGCTGGTGGAGCGCGGCGCCGCGCCACTCGGGATCGTCTACGCCACCGATGCCAAGGCCTCGCCCCATGTGCGCATCGCCGGCGTGTTTCCGGCCGCCAGCCATCCGCCGATCACCTATCCCGTCGCGCGGCTCGCCGCCTCGCACAACCGGGAGGCCGAGGCATTCCGCCGCTTCCTCGTCAGCGCGGCTGGCAAGGCGATCTTCGTCCGCTACGGGTTCACCCCGCGCTGATGCTGTCGGGCGAGGAATGGGCGATCCTGGCGCTGTCGCTGAAGGTCGGCGGCGTCGCGATGATCGCGGTGCTGCCGGTCGCCTTTGCGCTCGCCTGGCTGCTGGCGCGGGTGCGCTTTCCGGGCAAAATGCTGGTCGATGCGATCGTCCATCTGCCGCTGGTGGTGCCGCCGGTGGTGACCGGCTGGCTGCTGTTGCTCGCCTTCGCGCCCGCAGGTCCGATCGGCGGATGGCTGGAGCGGTGGTTCGGGGCTAGCGTGCTGTTCCGCTGGACCGGCGCCGCCATCGCCGCGGCGGTGATGGCGCTGCCGCTGATGGTGCGGGCGATGCGCCTGTCGATCGAGGCGGTCGACCGGCGGCTGGAGAGCGCGGCGCGCACGCTCGGCGCCTCACCGTGGCGGGTGTTCGTGACACTGACGCTGCCGCTCAGCCTGCCAGGCGTTCTGGCCGGCGCGGTACTGGGCTTCGCGCGGTCGATCGGGGAGTTCGGCGCGACGATCACCTTCGTCTCCAACGTGCCGGGCGAGACGCGGACGTTGCCGCTCGCCATTTATTCGGCGCTGCAGCAGCCGGGAGCCGAAGCAACGGTGTGGCGGCTGTCGGGCATTGCAGTGGTGTTGAGCCTCGTCGCGCTGATCGCGTCCGAGCTGCTGACCCGGCGGGTCCGGCGGGGCCTGCATGTCCTTTGAGCTGTGCGTGGAGAAGCGGCTGGGCGATGCGCAGGTCGCGCTTGACCTGACGGCGGGGGCGGGGCTGACCGTGCTGTTCGGCCCCTCCGGCGTCGGCAAGACGAGCGTGCTCAACATGGTCGCCGGCCTGCTGCGGCCCGATCGCGGGCGGATCGCGGTGGCGGGGCGGGTGCTGTTCGATGCGGCGGCGGGCGTGAACGTCGCGCCGCAGCATCGCCGTGCCGGCTACGTCTTTCAGGACCCGCGGCTGTTTCCGCATCGGCGGGTGCGCGCCAATCTGCTCTATGGCGCCCGCAGCGATGCGGCGTTGGCTGCGACGGTGGCGATGCTCGGCATCGGCCATCTGCTCGATCGCTGGCCGCGCTCCTTGTCGGGGGGCGAGGCGCGGCGGGTGGCGATCGGCCGCGCCCTGCTCAGCGATCCTGCCTTCCTGCTGCTCGACGAGCCGCTGTCCTCGCTCGATCGCGGGCGCCGGGGGGAGATCATGGCGGCGATCCTGCGCATTCGCGACGAGGCGGGGCTGCCGATCCTGATGGTCACCCATGATCCCGAGGAGGCGGAGGTGCTGGGCACGCGCATCGTGCGGGTCTGACCAGCCTGACGAGAAAGGGCGGCCCGTTGCCGGACCGCCCCTTTCGACCAGCGATGTTCCCGGCGCTTAACGCTTCGAGAACTGGAAGCTGCGGCGTGCCTTGGCGCGGCCGTACTTCTTGCGCTCCACGGTGCGGCTGTCGCGGGTGAGGAAGCCTGCGGCCTTCACCGGCGAACGCAGGATCGGCTCGTACTTGGTCAGCGCCTGGCTGATGCCGTGCTTCACCGCGCCGGCCTGGCCCGACAGGCCGCCGCCCTTGACGGTGCAGACGACGTCATACTGGCCTTCGCGCTCGGTGATGCCGAACACCTGGTTGATGACGAGGCGCAGCGTCGGACGCGCGAAATAGACTTCCTGATCGCGACCGTTGATCGTGATCTTGCCCGAACCCGGCTTCAGCCAGACGCGCGCGACGGCATCCTTGCGGCGGCCGGTCGCATAGGCGCGGCCGAGCTTGTCGAGTTCCTGCTCACGCAGCGGCGCACGCTGCACCGGCTCGTTGATCTCGCCGGCCATATAGGCGTCGGCGCGGTCGTCCGAGGCGGTCTGCGCAGCTTCGCGCTGCTGGTTCAGCGCCGCGCCGAGATCGGAAAGGGACTGGCGATTGTCGGTCATTACGCGCCCACCTTGTTCTTGCGGTTCATGCCCGCGATATCGAGGACTTCCGGGTTCTGCGCTTCGTGCGGATGCTCGGTGCCGGCGAAGATGCGCAGGTTGCGCATCTGCTCGCGACCCAGCGGACCGCGCGGGATCATGCGCTCGACGGCCTTTTCGAGCACGCGCTCGGGGAAGCGGCCTTCCAGCACCTTGGCGGCGGTGACGCCCTTGATGCCGCCGGCATAGCCGGTGTGCTTATAATAGACCTTCTTCTGCGCCTTGTTCGACGTGAAGCGGATCTTGTCGGCGTTGATGACGATGACATTGTCACCGCAATCGACGTGCGGGGTGAACGACGTCTTGTGCTTGCCGCGCAGGACGTTGGCGATGATCGTCGCAGCGCGACCGACCACCAGGTCGGTGGCGTCGACGATGTGCCACTTCTTTTCCACCTCGTGCGGCTTGGCCGACTTGGTGGTCTTCATGAGCGCCTTCATGGGGCAGACCTTTCGGTTTGAAACGATGCACGCCGCCCCGAAGGACGGCGTGATTGATGGCGCTAGTGATCGAACGGCGGGCTGAAGTCAAGAAACCCGCGGCTTTGCTGACGGGTAAAATGATACCCGGTGCTGGATCAGGCCGTGCGGCGCCCGGTCGCATGGGCAGCGAAGACGCCGGCGATCAGCAGCAGCGCGGCGTTCGCCTGATGGGCGACGGCGACGTCGATCTGCACGCCCGACAGCAGGGTCGCGACGCCCAGGATGATCTGCGCGGTCAGCAGGGTGACGACGACGAAGCCGGCCTTCGATCCCGCCCTGGTGGCGCGTGCCGACAGCCAGAGCAGGCCGGCCGCGGCGGCGAAGGCCCACCAGCGGTGGATGAACTGCACGACCACGGGATTGTCCACCGCGTTGCGCCAGGCGGGGTCGACCATCGGCACGCCGGCGGGGAAGAAGGCATCGCCCATCAGCGGCCAGCTGGAAAAGGCATAGCCTGCATCCAGCCCGGCGGTGAAGGCGCCGTAGAGGATCTGCACGGCGAGCAGGCCCAGCCCGACGATGCCGACCCCGGTCATCCGCGCCGGACGCGCCGCCGGATCGCGATGCAGCGCCATCAGGTCGAGCGCGGTCCAGACGATGCCGGCGAGGATGGTGAGCGCGGTCAAAAGGTGCACGGCGAGCCGCACATGGCTGACGTCGGTGCGCACCGACAGGCCGGAGGCGACCATCCACCAGCCGATCGCGCCCTGGAACCCGCCGAGCGCGAGCAGCGCGACGAGCCGCCAGCCATAGCCTGCCGGAATCCGCCGCCGGACCGCGAACCAGAGGAGCGGCAGCGCAAAGGCGAGGCCGATCACCCGTCCCAGCAGCCGATGCAGATATTCCCAGAAGAAGATGCGCTTGAACCCGTCGAGCGTCATCCCCTGGTTGAACGCGGCATATTCGGGGATGCGCCGGTAATTGGCGAACTCGGCCTGCCATTGCGCCTCGTCGAGCGGCGGGATGGTGCCGCTGATCGGCTTCCACTGGGTGATCGACAGGCCGGATTCGGTGAGGCGCGTGATTCCCCCGATCACGACCATCGCGACGATCAGCGCGGCGACGACGAACAGCCACCGTGCGACGAGGCGCGGGCGGGCAGGGGAGAGGAAGGCGGCGCTGGGCTGAAGCATGCGGAGCGTCATACGCCTGTTGCGGGGGAGGAGCCAGCGGCGTGTCGGCCGGCCGGTTGGCGGGGCGAACGGCCGCGGAAGTTGGCGAAGTTGCCACTACGTCGCGCTCGAAATGCCCCTCGCCGCGCGCGGCCGGGGCAGCGCGGCAACGCTGTCGAGCGGCCGTGGATGGGCGGGCGCTTGCCTATCCGGAGCGTCAGACCGGTCGTCCTCCGATAGGGGCGGGCAATGGACGGGGTGGTGTGCCGAATCAGCCATGTGGCGCGTGTTTCACGGCTTCTCCAAATAGGACAGAGGGACCGGTTGCGTCGTTCGGGGAGAGGTCGAGCCCGAGGACCAACCGACATTCAACCCCCCGCCCGCCGGGGCAGGGCCATCGCATATGGGCTTTCTGATCCGGTTAATCCTCTGTCATGCCGGACTCGGTCCGGCATCCACCGTGCCGGGCACCCATACGCTATTGGTTGCGCTGCACGGTGGACCCCGGAACGAGTCCGGGGTGACGAAGGATGCTGGGATGGCATGCCCCTTTACCCGAAGCGGGTAGCCGGCAGCCATCATTGCCATATGCGATGGCTGCTCTGGCGGGGGAGGATAGAGAAGGCCCCTCATCCTGAATGTCGATCAGCCCTGGTAGTATGGGCATGCCCCGGCCGCGGGGCCATTCCCGCTGTCGCGCCGAAGAAAAGTCGTTGATGTGATGTTGTAACCTCCGGCAGGTTCGCCTAAATGTCGGCGACGGATGACGCACACCACTCACCCTGTACGCCGCTTCGGCTGGGCGTGGCTCGATCGCGCGGCGATCGCGCTGTCGGGGCTGTGCGTCGTGCATTGCATCGCCAGTGCGGTGTTGCTCGCCATGCTGTCGGCGGCGGGCGGGTTGCTGCTCAATCCGATCTTCCACGAAGTGGGCCTGACCATCGCCATCGGACTCGGCGCCATCGCGCTGGGACGCGGGGTGCTGGAACATGGCTATATGATGCCGGCGTCGATGGGCGCCTTCGGCCTCGGCATCATGGCGGGCGCGATGAGCCTGCCGCACGACGGCGGCGGAGCGGAAACGCTGTGGACCGTGATCGGCGTCGGCCTGCTCGCCTTCGGCCACGACCTGAACCGCCGTGCGGTGATCTGAAGCCGGCTTGTCGATAGGGCCGCCACGCCCTAAATCTCGATCATGGCGCACGCACATCACGACCATCACGAGCCGCAGGGCGAGGACCTGACCCGCGCCGCGCAGGCGACGCTGGAAAAGTCCGGCGAGCAATGGACGCAGATGCGCGCCAACGTGTTCGACGCACTGGCTGGCTTCGCCAAGCCGGCGAGCGCCTATGACATCGCCGAGGCGCTGTCGAAGCGCGAGGGGCGCCGGGTCGCCGCCAACAGCGTCTATCGCATCCTCGACGTGTTCGTCGCCGCGAACCTCGCCCGCAAGGTCGAGAGTTCGAACGCCTATGTCGCCAACGCGCATCCCGATTGCCTGCACGATTGCATCTTCCTGGTGTGCGATTCCTGTGGACAGACGGTGCACCTCGACGACGACACCGTGACGCGTGGCGTCAGGAATGCCGCGCAAGCCGCTGGTTTTTCACCGGTTCGTCCCGTGATCGAAGTGCGGGGCAAGTGCGCCGACTGTGATTGAGCGTCGGCGCGGTCCCAATCGACAGCTTGGCCCGAAGCGCGTAGACGGGCGGGATGGCCGAATTACCAGCAACCCCGCTGCTCGATACCGTCAACACGCCGGAAGAGCTGCGAAACCTGAAGCCCGAACAGCTGCGGCAACTGGCCGACGAGCTGCGGCAGGAGACGATTTCCGCGGTCGGTACGACCGGCGGGCACCTGGGTTCGGGCCTCGGCGTCGTCGAACTGACCACGGCGATCCATTACGTCTTCGACACCCCGCGCGACCGGCTGGTGTGGGACGTCGGCCACCAATGCTATCCGCACAAGATCCTGACCGGGCGGCGCGACCGCATCCGCACGCTGCGCCAGGGCGGCGGCCTGTCCGGCTTCACCAAGCGGAGCGAGAGCGAATACGACCCGTTCGGCGCCGCACACAGCTCGACCTCGATCTCGGCGGCGCTTGGCTTTGCGGTGGCGAACAAGCTCGCCGGCACGCCGGGCCGCGGCATCGCGGTGATCGGCGACGGCTCGATGTCGGCGGGCATGGCCTATGAGGCGATGAACAACGCCGAACAGGCGGGCAACCGGCTGGTCGTGATCCTCAACGACAACGACATGTCGATCGCGCCGCCGGTGGGCGGCCTGTCCGCCTATCTGTCGCGGATCGTGTCGAGCCGCGAATTCCTGGGGGTGCGCGAAATCCTCAAGAAGTTCGCCCGGCGCCTGCCCCGGCCGTTCCATCACGCGGCGCGCAAGACCGACGAATTCGCCCGCGGCATGACGATGGGCGGCACCTTGTTCGAGGAGCTGGGCTTCTATTACGTCGGGCCGATCGACGGCCACAATCTCGACCACCTCATCCCCGTGCTGGAAAATGTGCGCGACGCGGAGGAGGGGCCGATCCTGGTCCATGTCGTCACCAAGAAGGGCAAGGGCTATGGCCCGGCCGAGGCGGCGGCGGACAAATATCACGGCGTGCAGAAGTTCGACGTCATCACCGGCGCGCAGGCCAAGGCGCCGCCGGGGCCGCCGCAATATCAGAACGTATTCGGCGACCAGCTCGTCAAGGAAGCGATGCGCGATCCGACGATCGTCGCGATCACCGCGGCGATGCCGTCGGGCACCGGCGTCGACCGCTTCGCCAAGGCGTTTCCGGATCGTGCCTTCGACGTCGGCATCGCCGAACAGCATGCCGTCACCTTCGCCGCCGGTTTGGCCGCGCAGGGGATGCGGCCGTTCTGCGCGATCTATTCGACCTTCCTCCAGCGCGCCTACGACCAGGTCGTGCACGACGTGGCGATCCAGAACCTGCCCGTCCGCTTCGCGATCGATCGCGCCGGGCTGGTCGGCGCGGACGGCGCGACGCATGCCGGATCGTTCGACGTCACCTATCTGGCGACGCTGCCCAATTTCGTGGTGATGGCGGCGGCGGACGAGGCGGAACTCGTCCACATGACGCATACCTGCGCGGTGCACGACAACGGACCGATCGCGGTGCGTTATCCGCGCGGCGCGGGCACCGGCGTCGCGCTGCCCGAGGTGCCGCAGCGGCTGGAGATCGGCAAGGGCCGCATCGTGCGCGAGGGCAAGACGGTGGCGATCCTGTCGCTCGGCACGCGGCTGGAGGAGGCGCTGAAGGCCGCCGAGACGCTGGAGGCGAAGGGGCTGTCGACCACGGTCGCCGATCTGCGCTTCGCCAAGCCGCTCGACGAGGCGCTGATCCGGCGCCTGCTGACCACGCACGAGGTGGCGGTGACGATCGAGGAGGGTGCGGTCGGCGGCTTCGGCGCGCATGTGCTGACGCTGGCGAGCGACGAGGGGCTAATCGACGGCGGGCTGAAGCTGCGCACGATGCGGCTGCCCGACGCCTTCCAGGATCAGGACAAGCCCGAGAAGCAATATGCCGAGGCGGGGCTCGACGCCGAGCACATCGTCAGCACGGTGCTGACCGCGCTGCGCCACAACAGCAGCGGGGTGAGCGAGGGCGCGCGGGCATGAGCGGACCGGTGAAGGCGGCGATCATCATCGCGCTGGCGGTGGTGATGCTCGTCGCGATCAACATCCGCATGTACCGCGCGATGAAGGCGGCGACCGCCAGGGGGCGGGAGCGCGAGGCCGGGCGGGACTGACGCTGGCACTGGCGCTCGCATCCGGATCGGACCTATGCTATGGCCGGTGAGATGAAGCTGACCCGGACCCCAGACGGCTATGTGGTGCAGGTGCCCGACGACGTGGTCGCGGCACTGGGGCTGCATGAGGGCGACCTCGTGCAGGTGACGAAGCCTTCGGTGGTGACGATCGACGTGTCGGACCAGCAGCGTGCTTGGGCGATCGACACGATGAGGGAGTTGGCGCGGAATAATCCTTTGCCGCCGGACTATAAGTTCGATCGAGAGGAAGCCAACGCGCGGTGACGCGCGCCTTCTTCGATACGAACGTCCTCGTCTATGCTTTCGAAGAGGATGCGCGTGGTGCGGCCGCATCGCGATTGCTCGATGGCGGCGGTGCGATCAGCGTGCAATGCCTCAACGAACTGGCGAGCGTGCTTCTGCGAAAGCGTCGGTGGACGTGGGCGCAAGTGTCCGATGCGGCTCAAGCGGTGGTCCTGCGCTGCCCTTCGATCGTCACGCTGACTCCCGCGCTCCACCACCTCGGCCTGCGCCTTGCCGAGCGGTATCGGCTGTCGGTGTATGACGGCATGATCGTGGCGGCTGCGCTCACGGCGGAGTGTGACACGCTCTATTCGGAAGACATGCACGACGGGCTGGTCGTCGACGGCCGCGTGCGGATCGTGAACCCGTTCGCGGCCGCCGCCTGACCTATCGACCCAAGTAATGCGCCTGGGCGGCGTCCGTCGCGTTGATCGCCAGGATGGAGCGTGCATCGCCGGGTGGGCGGGCGCGGCCGTGGCCGTCGGTGCCGGCGGCAATGACGCGGTTCAGCAGTTCCTGCCCCTCCTGCCACCAGCCGATGCCGCTCGCTGCGTTGAGATGCCCCTGCGGCCCGGCGTCGACGAAATGGCTGCCCCATTGCGCCGCCAGGCTGTGCGCGCGGTCTATGCCGATCCAGGGATCGTCGCTGGAGGCGACCACGATCGAGGGGAAGGGCAGCGGCGTCTTGGGCGTCGGTGCGAACCCCTTCAACTCGGCGGGCGCGCCCGCCCGGTCGACATCCGCCGGCGCCACCAGCAATGCGCCCGCGACCGGCCAGCCATAGGGTTGCGGCGACAGCTCGGCCCACCAGGCCACCGCGAGGCAGCCGAGGCTGTGCGCCGCCAGGATCACCGGCGCCTCGGCGCGGGCGATCGCCTGGTCGAGCTTCGTCACCCAAGCGTTGCGATGCGGCGTGTTCCACATGCCGAGTTCTACACGGACGGTGTCGGGGCGGGCCTCTTCCCACAAGGTCTGCCAGTGCGAGGGGCCGGAGCCGCCCAGGCCCGGCACGGTCAGGATCGTCGGCTGTGCGCTGTCGAAGTGGGAAAATCCGGTCATGGCTGCGTCTCCCTCCTACTGGGAACGGTGGCCGTCGGTGCGTGTCGGACACGCCGTTCGACCTGCCGTCCTCAACCGCCAAGTTAATCCCACTGTTCCAGTAGGCAATGGAGAATGCGGCCAATCGATGGCGGCCAGCGCCGGAGCGAAACGGGTGACGCGCGCGTGCCTAAGGGAGTAAGGACAGGCATGGCCAAATTGCGTGCAGACCAGATGCTTGTCGATCGCGGACTCGTCGAATCGAGGACGCGGGCACAGGCGCTCATCATGGCTGGCCTCGTCTTCGCCGGCACGCGGAAGGTCGACAAGCCCGGCCAGCAGATCGCCGACGACGTGACGCTGGACGTGCGCGGTCGCGATCATCCCTGGGTATCGCGCGGCGGCATCAAGCTGGCGCACGGGCTCGACCATTTCGGCTGGAACGTGACGGGGGCGGTGGCGATCGACGTCGGATCGTCGACCGGCGGCTTCACCGACGTGCTGCTCACGCGCGGGGCGGCGCGGGTCCACGCGGTCGACAGCGGCACCAACCAGCTCGCCTGGAAGCTGCGCCAGGACCCGCGCGTCGCCGTTCACGAACAGACCAGCGCGCGCATCCTGACCGCCGATCACATTCCCGAGCCCATCGACCTCATCGTCTGCGATGCGAGCTTCATCGGCCTCGCCAAGGTGCTGGAACGGCCGATGACCTTCGCCCGCCCCGGCGCGCGGCTGATGGCGCTCATCAAGCCGCAGTTCGAGGCGGGGCGCGACGAAGTGGGCAAGGGCGGCGTCGTTCGCGATCCCGCCATCCATGCCCGCGTCTGTGCGGAGGTCGCCGCCTGGCTGGAGGGGGCGGGGTGGCCGGTCGCCGGCATCGTCGAAAGTCCGATCACCGGGCCGGAGGGCAATGTGGAATTTCTGGTCGCCGCGTCCCGCAATTGAACCGCTATCGGAACGATATCGCCAACGGGTGCTTTACGAAGGCTGCGGGGCGCGGCATGGCGGCTGCAAAGGTTCGAGGGAGCACGGGGTGGGCGGCATCGCATCCAGGGGTCAGTTGCGCATGTCCTTCCTGCGCTGGGCGGTGTTCACCGTACCGCTGATCCTGCTGCTGGGCTTCGCGTCCGGCCGCGCTGTGCCCTCGGGCAGCGACAATGCCTGGTACGTCGCCTTGCAGAAGCCGGCGCTGACCCCGCCGGGCTGGGTCTTCCCGGTCGCCTGGACCTCGCTCTACATCCTGCTCGGCCTCGCCGTGGCGATGATCCTGCATGCGCGCGGATCGCGGGGCAGGGGCCTCGCGCTCGCATTGTTCGCGGTGCAGTTCCTGCTCAACCTTGCCTGGACGCCGCTGTTCTTCGGCATGCACCAGGTCGGCACCGCATTGGGCGTGATCGTCGCGATGCTGCTGCTCGCCATCGGCACGACGATGCTGTTCGGCCGCATCCGCTCGCTCGCCGCCTGGCTGATGGTGCCCTATCTCGTCTGGATCAGCTTTGCCGGCGTGCTGACCTGGCGGATCGGCCAGCTCAACCCCGATGCGGAAACCCTTGTGCCGGCGGCGCATACGTCCCAGATGCTCTGACGAACGATCCTCGTCCGCCGGGAAACAGATACCATGCAGTCCGACAATCGCCTGTTCGATGATTTTGCCAAGCTCGTGAACGGCGCCGCCGGCACGCTCGCCGGTGTCGGCCGCGAAGCGGAAGCGGGCGCACGGGCGCGGATGCGCGACTGGATCGGCGGCCTCGATTTCGTCAGCCGCGACGAGTTCGAGGCGGTGAAGGCGATGGCCGTCGCCGCACGCGACGAGAACGACGCGCTGAAGGCCCGGCTGGATGCGCTGGAGGGCAAGTCCGCCGGCGGCGATCCGGTGCCGACCGCCTGACCGACTTTTCCACAGTTTTATCGACATGCCTGTCCACAACGGGGTTGCGGGCGGGCTTTTGCCTCGGCAGCCTTGTCGTGCGATAAGGGGCGCGACGATGCTCGACCACGCAGAACACGACCAGGAACCCGCCGCCCCGATCGACATGCTCGAGGCCTATTATGCCGCCCACGGCTGGGAGCATGAGCGCCACGAGGACGAGATCGTCGCGACGGTCAAGGGCAGCTGGACGAGCTACGAATTGCGCGCGCTCTGGCGCGAGGACGACAGCGTCCTGCAATTCCTCGCCTTTCCGGACATCAAGGTCACCGACGATCGCCGCGCCGGCGTTTATGAGGCGATCGGGCTGGTCAACGAGCAATTGTGGATCGGCCATTTCGAACTGTGGTCGTCATCCGGCGTGCTGCTCTATCGCCACGCGGCGATGATCGACGGCGAGGAGGAGGGCACCATGTCGCTGGGTGCTGCCGAGCTGCTGGTCGAATCGGCGATCGAGGAATGCGAGCGCTTCTACCCCGTCTTCCAGTTCGTGCTGTGGGGCGGCAAGACCCCGCGTGAGGCGCTGGCCGCCGCGCTGATCGAGACGCAGGGCGAGGCCTGACGCCCATGCGATTGCTGATGATCGGCGCCGGCAACATGGGCGGCGCGATGCTGCGCCGCTGGCTGGACGCGGGCATGAACCCCGCCGACGTGACCGTGGTCAGCCCCAGCGGCCGGACGATGCCGGACGGCGTGCGCGTGCTGCCCGCGATCCCCGATGCTTCAGACGGCGGCTATGACGGCATCATGCTCGGCCTCAAGCCGCAGCAGCTGGCGACGCTGAAGGGCGGACCGCTTGCCGGCCACAAGCCGCGGCTGCTCGTCTCGATCCTTGCCGGGGTGGAGGAAGCGACGCTTGCCCCGCTATCCGGTGCCGCCGCGGTGGTGCGTGCCATGCCCAACCTGCCGGTCGCGATCGGCCGCGGGGTGACGGCGCTCTATTCGGCCTCGGCCGACGCTGCGGCGCGCGAGGCGGTGACCGGGCTGATGCAGCCGCTCGGCACGGTGGAATGGATCGCGGACGAAGCGCAGTTCGACGACGTGACTGCCCTCGCCGGCTGCGGCCCCGGCTTCGTCTTTCGTTTCGCGGATGCGTTGGCGCAGGCGGGTGCTGCCCTGGGCCTTCCCGCCGATCAGGCGGCGCGGCTGGCGCTGGCGACCCTGGCCGGATCGGCAGCGATGGCGGCCGAATCGGACCTGTCGCCGGCCGCACTCGCCGACCGGGTGGCGAGCCCCGGCGGATCGACGCGACAGGGGCTGAACGTGCTCGATCGCGACGACGGGCTGGTGGCGTTGCTCACCGAAACGCTGGCCGCCGCGGCGCGGCGCAATCGTGAGATGGCCGCGGCGGCGCGCTGAGCGCCGCCACGCCTCAGTTGCGCAGGCCCTCGACCTGCGCGCGGTCGGTGTCGGGGATCATCCCCTCCAGCACCGCCCAATAGCCCGACACCGCGCCCTGGCCGGCGGCCTGATAGGCCTGCGACATCTTGACGCGGATCGCCTCGAACAGCTCGTTCTCCATCCTGGCGCCGTCGTCGGTCAGGCGGAGCAGGCGCTGGCGCCGGTCGCGTTCGCCGGGGCGGGTGCTCACCAGCTTGCGGTCGGTCAATTCGTTCAGTACGCGACCGAGCGACTGTTTGGTGATCGCCAGCAGCGCCAGCAGCTCGCTGACCGTCAGGTCCGGCTTGCGGGCGATGAAGTAGAGTGCACGATGGTGTGCGCGGCCCAATCCTTGTGCTGCGAGCCCCTGATCGATGGAGCGGGTGAGATGGCTATGGCCAAAATACAGAAGTTCCATGCCGCGACGGAGTTCGGGCTCGCGGAGAAACTGGGCGGAGGCGGAGGGAGCTGTGGCAGCCATGTTGACCGGTTTAGCCACCGTCCTTACGCGTTCGCAACCCCTTACGCCTGAGAGAAATCGATGAACGCGCATTTGACGGCCGACACGGCCGCTTTCCGCTTCGATCCGACCGCGACCCCGGTCGATGCCAACGAGCGGGCGGCCCGACTGGTCGATCCCGGCTTCGGCCGGGTCTTCACCGATCATATGGCGGTGATCCGCTACAGCGAGGACAAGGGCTGGCACGATGCCGCGATCACCGCGCGGGCGCCGGTGACCGTCGATCCCTCCACCGCGGTGCTGCATTATGCGCAGGAAATCTTCGAAGGGCTGAAGGCCTATCGGCTGGACGATGGCGCGATGGCGCTGTTCCGCGCCGATGCCAATGCGCGCCGCTTCAACAATTCGGCGCGGCGGCTGGCGATGCCGGAACTGCCCGAGGACCTGTTCCTCGAATCGTGTCGCCAGCTGGTGCTGACCGAGCGGGACTGGTTTCCGCAGATCGACGGCGGGGCGCTGTACCTGCGGCCCTTCATGTTCGCGAGCGAGGCATTCCTGGGCGTCAAGCCGTCCGCCGAATATCTCTACATGGTCATCGCCTCCTCGGTCGGCGCCTATTGGAAGGGGGGCGCGCGCGCCGTGTCGATCTGGGTCAGCCAGAATTACACCCGCGCCGCGCCCGGCGGCACCGGCGAGGCGAAGTGCGGCGGCAATTACGCCGCCAGCCTCGCCGCCCAGTCGGAGGCGATCCGCCAGGGCTGCGACCAGGTCGTCTTCCTCGACGCGGTGGAGCGCCGCTGGGTCGAGGAACTGGGCGGCATGAACGTGTTCTTCGTCTTCGACGACGGATCGATGGTGACCCCGCCGCTGACCGGCACCATCCTGCCCGGCATCACACGCGATTCGATCATCCGCATCGCCCGCGACCAGGGCATCGCGGTGCGCGAAGAGCCCTATGGCATCGACCAGTGGCGTGCCGACACCGCCAGCGGCCGCCTGACCGAGGCCTTCGCCTGCGGCACCGCGGCGGTGGTGACGCCGATCGGCCACGTGGTGGAGGCGGACGGCCGCTTCACCATCGGCGGCGGCGGCACCGGCCAACTGACCCAACGTATGCTCGATGCCCTGTCGGCGATCCAGCGCGGCCGCGCGTCCGACCCGCACGGCTGGCTGGAACGGCTCGGCTGACGCTGGGGCAGGTTCGGGGCGGCGAAAAAGCCAGCACGGCAGGGCTTTTCACGCCCGCCGCGACGGCTATAAGGCCGCCTCTCTGTTGGGGCGTCGCCAAGCGGTAAGGCAACGGTTTTTGGTACCGTCATACGCAGGTTCGAATCCTGCCGCCCCAGCCAGTCCGTTTTCCAGGGACGTCCCACGACATCCCGGAACGTCCCGATAAGCACTGGCTGATCAGCAACTTGCGAGCGATCTGCGCCTCGGGCGGTTTCACGACCGGTCGTCACAGCCCGACCCAAATGTTGGTAGCTTCATCACCCATACCAACAGATTTCGGCGTAGCGGGATTCGAACCTGTTTCGGAGGCTCGATGTAGCAACATCTTTACCAACATCGCGATCAAGTCGCTCACGCCCGAAAACCGGCCGTACAAGCGGTCCGACAGCGGCGGACTGTTCATCCATGTCCAGCCCAACAGCGCCAAGCTATGGCGTTTAGCCTACTGGTTCGTCGGCAAGCAGAAGCTGCTCTCTGGCGGACCCTATCTGCGACTGTCGCTGCTGGCAGCACGTGTCTAGCGCGACGGGATGAAACAGCAACTTGCGCTCGGACTTGATCCGTCCGAAGAACGACGACAGGAGCGCGCCATCGCTGAAGCGCAGCAAAGCGGACGTGTGCACAACGGATTCGAGCACGTGGCGCGCGCGTGGCTCGACATCCGCCTGCTATCTTGCGCCCCGCGCTACGCGGCGCTGGTTGGGGGCAGGCTCGAGGCTGGCATCTTCCCGATCATCGGGCCGCGCGAAATCGTCTGAATGGTCGTGAATGGTGGCGGGTAACCCCAAGGTGATTGCGCCGCGGTTAAAGGATTTCGGGCTGCCAGTGGAAATTGTTACCCCGCAGCAGGTCATCGAGCGGCGATAACCCGGCGGTAGGGCATTGGTCACGTGCCACCGCCCGCTACTAAATCGCTATCACGTGAGTGAATAAGCTTGCAATCGCCGTGGCGATCATGCACCCCTGCGTCAGTGGCGCCGAAGAGCGCGATGTGTCGGTGGAGGGGATTATGCGGCTTCGTACGTGCTGGCTCGGTGTGTCTGCTTTGGCTCTCGTCTGGACGGGCGATGCGCTCGCCCAGACCGTTCCCGCCGATCCCGGCGCTTCGAGCGAGCAGGCCGAAAGCCCGTCGCCCGACCAGGGCGAGATCATCGTCACCGCCCGCCGCCGCAACGAGAACCTGCAAACCACGCCGCTGTCGGGCTCGGTGTTGTCGGGCACCGACCTCGCCAACAAGGGCGTCGCCAACGTCGATGCGCTTCAGTTCGCCTCGCCCAGCATCGTCGTCAACAATTTCGGTCAGGGCATCGACTTCAACGTCCGCGGCATCGGCAAGGGCGAGCATAACACGCAGACCGCGACCGGCGTCATCACCTATCGCGACGGCGCGCCGACCTTTCCCGGCTATTTCCAGCAGGAACCCTATTACGACGTCGCCAACATCCAGGTGCTGCGCGGCCCGCAGGGCACGATCGTCGGCCAGAACGCCACCGGCGGCGCGGTGTTCGTCAACAGCAACGATCCGATCATCGGCGGCGACTATCACGGCTATGTCAACGCCAACGTCGGCAATTATTCCGAAGCCGGCGTGCAGGGCGCGCTCAACATCCCGGTCAGCGATACGCTCGCCGCCCGCTTCGCGGTGTTCGGCACGCGGCGCAACGGCTTCTACCATATCACCGGCCCGAACGGCGCGCCGTACAACGGCAACAACGGCGACGTCCGCCAGCTCGCCGGGCGCTTCAGCCTGCTGTGGAAGCCGACGACGCAGCTGACGATTCTGTCGAAGACGGACGTCGACTATCTCGACATGGGGGCCTATCCGGCCAGCCCCTACACCAACCAGTTCCGCACGCTGCCCGGCACCACGATCGCCAACCCGAATTTCCGCGACCTGTTCGACATCACCGCCAATTCCCCGCAGGCGGCGCGCGACAAATTCTACCGTTCGATCCTGCGGGTGAACTACGAATTCGACAACGGCATGCAGCTGCGCTCGGTCAGCGCCTATGCCAGCGGCAACACCATGTACCGCGCCGACCTGGACGGCACGGCGACGGCCAACCGCACCTTCTTCGACAGCGTCGACGAACGCCAGATCTCGCAGGAGATCACGCTGATCTCGCCCGACACGAAGCGGTTCACCTACCTGCTCGGCGCGTTCGGCCTGTGGAACAAATATACGTTCCTGTCGCCCTACCAGTTCGTGATCGGTGCGCCGCTCGGCGACCGGCTGACCGAATACCGGTTGCAGGGGATCAACCCCAACCGCTCGCTTGCCGCATTCGGGCAGGTCGGCTTCGTCATCACGCCCAAGCTGAAGCTGGAGGCCGGCGCCCGCTACACCGCCAGCCGCAGCCGCAACGATATCGACGTGCTGCAATATGGCACGCCGATCGTCGCGGAGCAGGAAACCCGATCGGACGACGTGTCGTACAAGGTGTCGCTGGGTTGGGAGGCGACGCGCGACCATTACCTTTATGCCTTCGTCGCGACGGGCTTCAAGCCGGGCGGGCTCAACGTGCCCGTCGGGCTCGGCAACCCGGCGCCGTTCGGGGCGGAGCAGGTGACATCCTACGAAGCGGGGTGGAAGGCGAATTTCGCCGATCGCCGCATCCGCACTACGGTCAGCGCCTTCTACAACGATTACGAGGATTTCCAGGTCACGATCGGCAATCCGGCGATCCCCGTGTTCGGCCTGCAGGTCAACGTGCCGGGCAAGACCAAGATCTACGGCTTCGAAGCGGAAGCGGACGTGAAGCTCGGTGCGTTCAGCTTCGATGTCGGCATGAACGTGCTGCACAGCGAGCTCGGCCGCTTCTACGCGACCGACCCGCGCATCCCGGCAACGGCGGCGTGCAACATCAACACCGGGCCGGCGAGCGCATCGTGCCGCAACCTCGAGGGCATGGACCAGAGCTATGCGCCCAACTTCACCTTCAACGTCGGTGCTGCCTATGAGATCGCGCTGGGTGGCGGCGCGACGCTGACGCCGCGCGCGAACTACGGCCATATCGCGCCGCAATGGGCGACGCTGTTCGAAAACAGCCTGCTCGGCGACCGGCTGCCGGCGCGCAACATCGTCAACGCGCAGCTGGCGCTCGCCAAGGGATCGGTGACGGTGACCGCCTATGCGACCAACCTGACCGACCAGCATTACCCCGCGGCGCTGAACAGCGGCCTCTATTTCGCAGGGCCGCCGCGGCAATACGGGCTGAAGATCCTGAAGGCGTTCTGACGCATGCAGAGCTTCGCACTGACCGTCGACACGTTCCTGACCCACGCCGGCAAATGGTTCGGCGAGCGGGAGGTGGTGTGGGCCGAACAGGGCCGGGCGGTCGCGCGCCTCGGCTATGCGGCGTTGCGCGAGCGGGCGAACCGGCTGTCGGGGGCGCTGATCGCGCTGGGCATGGCGCAGGGCGACCGCGTCGGCACGCTCGCCTGGAACACGCAGCACCATCTGGAGGTCTATTACGGCGTGATGGGGGCGGGGGGCGTGTGCCACACGCTCAACCCGCGGCTGACCGCGGCGCAACTGGCGGCGATGGTCGACGAGGCGGACGACCGCATCCTGGCGGTGGCCGCCGACCTGATGCCGTTGCTGCGCCAGGTGCTGCCGCTCTGCCCGCGCGTCCGCCACGTCGTGGTGCTCGACGGCGAGGCTGATGCCGAGGGCGCGATCGGCATCGAGGCGTTGCTCGCCGAACGGGGCGCGCCGGTGCCGTGGGGCGCGTTCGCCGAGGAGGCGCCGGCGGGGCTATGCTATACCTCCGGCACCACCGGGCGGCCCAAGGGCGTGCTCTATACGCACCGGTCGAACTATCTGCACACGCTGCGCGCGTTGCAGGCGGACGCGATCGCGATCACCGCGCGCGACACGCTGCTGCTGGCGGTGCCGATGTTCCATGCCAATGGCTGGGGGCTGCCCTTCGCGGCGCCGGCGGCGGGCACGAAGCTGGTGCTGCCGGGGCGGCATCTCGACGGCGCGAGCCTTGCCCGGCTGATCCGCGATGAAGGCGTGACGGTGGCGGTCGGCGTCCAGACGGTATGGCTGGGGCTGGTCGATCACCTCGACCGGACGGGCGAGGCGGTGCCGACGCTGGAGCGGATCGTGATCGGCGGATCGGCCTGTCCCGATGCGCTGCTCGAGCGGTTGCAGAGCCGCCTCGGCGCCCGCGTCCAGACGAGCTGGGGCATGACCGAATTGTCGCCGGTCGGCACGATCGCGCCCGCCGACGCGCCCCCCGTTCCGTCGGGATCGGCGGGTCGGCCACCGGTCGGACTCGACCTCAAGCTGACTGACGCCGAGGGCAGGACGCTGGCGGAGCAGCGCGGAACGCTGGGCCACCTCAAGGTGCGCGGGCCGAGCGTGCTCGACCGCTATTATGGCGCCGACGCGGACGTGCTCGACGCGGAGGGATATTTCGACACCGGCGATCTCGCGATGATCGACGCCGCCGGTCACCTGACGATCTGCGGCCGGGCCAAGGATCTCATCAAGTCGGGGGGCGAATGGATCAATCCGGCCGAGATCGAGGCGATCGTCGGTGCGCATCCCTCCGTCCGCCATGTCGCGGTCATCGCCCGGCCCGATCCGCGCTGGGGCGAACGCCCGGTACTGGTGATCGAGGGGGCGGAAGGCGATGCGGGCCAGCTGCTCGCGCTGCTCCGCGGCCGCGTGGCGGACTGGTGGATCCCGGACCGGGTCGCCACGGTCGGCACGATGCCGCTCGCCGCGACGGGCAAGATCGACAAACAGCGCCTGCGCGCCGATTACGCACAGGGGCGGATCGTCGCCCGCACCGTGGGGTGACCTGCGGGATCGTTGTGAGCGGTCTCGGTGAGACGCGCCCGGCCCTTGAGGGGAGGGCTATCGCATATCGCTACGACGGCTGCTGGGCTCGGGTGAAGGGCATGCCTTCCCAATATTCTCCGTCACCCCGGACTCGTTCCGGGGTCCACCGTGCCGTAAATCCATAGCCTATCGGTGTGCGGCGCGGTGGACCCCGGAACAAGTCCGGGGTGACGAAGGAATAGAGAACATCAGCGCGGATCAGACAGCCCATATGCGATAGCGCTGCCCGGCACGGAAAGGGGCTCTACCCGACGCTCATTCGCAGCCGGCCGCTTTCGGCGGCAGCTTCGGGGCGGCGAGGCCGACGTTCCAGTTCCAGCCGATCGTGCCGGTCGCGCGGCGGCGGCACATCACGCTTTCGTTGAGCGCGAACATGCCGGGCATCAGGTCGCGCGCGGGCTGGGGCGTCGCGGCGAAATGCATGTAGCTGCGCGCAGCGTCATAGGCGGGCCACGGCGCCGCATTCCTGGCGACCGGCTTGCCGTCGCGCACGAAGCTTGCCCAATAGTCGAGCATCGCGTCGGACAGCGCGCGTTCGCCCGGCGTATCGGGCACCTTCGGCCAGCGTGGCGGCGTGCCGCCCGGCGTGCCGAAGACGAACGGCAGTTCGCTGGCGTGGAAGGCGTGCAGATCGGCCCCGTCCATCGCCGGATAGCCATGATCGAACAGGTAGAGATAGGCAGGCTGGCCGAGCGCCGCCTGCTTGCGGACCAGCCGCTCCGAGGTCCAGCCGTAAAGCGCATCGCGCGTCGTCGCGAGGATGCTCTCGCGATAATCGGCGGCGGGGTAGAGTTGCAGGAAGCGGCCGGCGAGGTCCGCGTAGGACGCGCGGATCGCCTTTTCATAGGCCGCGGCATCCGCCGGCGCCTTGGGCGCGAGCATGCGCAGCGAGCGGATCTCGCCCTGGTTGAAGCCGGCGAGCACCGGCACCGGCGCCTGGCGCCCCTGATCGAAGGCATCGACCACCTGCTGCGGCAGGACCGCGCCGTCGACCACGCCGAACGGCGCGAAGCCGAGCTTCGCCGCGGTGTCGGTCAGCGCCTGCGCATCCATGCCGCGCAGGCCGGCGATGTCCGGCACCTGCAACGCGCCGGTCAGCAGCTGCCCGCCGCCTTCGCCGGACGGCATGCCGAAGGCGGCTTTGCGCAGTTCCGGCATCGAGATCATATAGGCGCTCTGCGCGATCGCCCGGGTGAACAGGCCGCGCGCCGCGGGCGAGGACATCAGGTACAGCGTGCTGAGGCCGCCGGCGCTTTCCCCCGCCACCGTGACCTGGCGCGCATCGCCGCCGAACGCGCCGATATTGTCGCGGACCCAGGTCAGCGCGGCGATCTGATCGAGCAGGCCGTAATTGCCCGATACGCGCTGGCGCGATTCGCGGCTGAGCCAGGGGTGCGCCAGCCAGCCGAGCACGCCAAGCCGATAGTTGATCGACACGACGACGATGCCGCGTTCTGCGAGCTTGCGGCCGTCGTACATCGGTTCGCGGCTCGATCCGCTGACCAGGGCGCCGCCGTGGATCCAGACCATCACCGGCGCATTGCGGGCGTTCGCCGGCGTCCAGATGTTGAGCGTCAGGCAGTCTTCGCTGACCGGCATCGGCGGCCCTGCGTAGATCGTGGCGTTGGAACCTTGCGGCTGGACGCAGGCGGCACCGAAGGACGTGGCCGACCGCTCGCCGGCCCAGCGGGGCAGGGCCGCAGGCGGGCGCCAGCGCAACGCACCGACCGGCGGCGCGGCATAGGGTATGCCCTTGAAGACGCGGAGGTCGCCATCGCTGGTGCCGCGCACCGTGCCGGCGGGTGCGGTGACGACGGGCGCGGGATCGGCCGTGAGAACGGGTGAGGCGCCGGCAAGGGCGCCGGACAGCGCGGTGGCGATCAGCAGGGCTTTCATGCGGAGGTCTCCTGACGATGCAGCGTTCGCGCCAGCCACAGGAACAGGCCGATCGCGATGCCGTAGAAGGGAGTGAGGGTGTAGAGCGCCAGTTGCAGCGCGTTGGCGGCGCCGCCGGCCGCGAACCGGTCGCTGGCGGCGCCGACCCAGGTCGGCCCGAGGCCGAGGCCGATGAAGTTCATCACCAGCAGCAGCAGCGCGCCCGCCAGCACGCGTTGGTTGGGCGCCGCCTCTTCCTGCACCAGCGTCACCGAGCAGGAGAGATAGAAATAGTTGAAGAACATCACGACCGTCAGCAGCGACAGCGCGAGCGGCCAGGACGGTGCCCAGACGAAGGCGACGTAGAAGGGCATGGCGATGGCGAGCGATACCGCCGGTGCGACCGCGAAGACGCGGCGCGAGCGGCGTGACAGGCGATCGATGATCCGGCCCGATGCGACCATGCCGCCGCCCATGCCGATGACGATCGCCAGCGCATACCAGATCGCGATCTCCGGCAGCGTCATGCCCTTTTCCCGGATCAGGAAGAGGACGGCGAAATTGCCGAGGCCGTACGTGACGAACTGCGTTGCGCCACTGCCGAAGGCGGCGAGCGTCATCACCGGATTGGTGAAGAAGGCGCGCAGCGTCGCCCAGAACGGCGCCTTGTCCCGCTGCATGTCCCGCTGCACGCTGCCGCCGGGGTCGGCGGCGCCGCGGGCGGGTTCGGGAATGACGAAGGGCAGGGCGATCGCCGCGACGACGCCGATCGCACCGATCGCGACGAAGGCATCGCGCCAGTCGAACAGCGTGGCGATCGTCGCGCCGAGCGCGATGCCCAGCGCCGCCCCGATCGGCGGGCCGAGATTGTAGATGCCGAAGGCGACGCCGCGGCGGCCGGGTGCGAACGTATCGGTGATGAGCGCGTAAGAGGGCGGCACCCCGCCCGCCTCGCCGAACCCGACGACCATGCGGGCGGCGACCAGCTGCGGATAGGTGCGGGCGAGACCGCAGGCGATCGTCGCCGCGCTCCAGATCGCGCAGGCGATCGTCAGTACGCCGACGCGGCTGGTGCGATCGGCCAGCCAGCTCACCGGAATGGCGATGAAGCAATAAAACATCGCGAAATACAGCCCGCCGATCAGCCCCAACTGGCCATCGGTGATACCGAGCGAATCCTGGATCGGCTTGGCGAGGATGCCGAGCAGCTGGCGGTCGAGGAAGTTGAGGACGTAGACGAAGGTCAGCATCGCGAGCACGATGCCGGGGTGGCGGGCGCGTGCCGTCCGTCGTTCCTGCCGGGGCACACCCGGTGCCATGCTGCTCGTAACCGCCATACCCTCTCCCACTGTGTCGTGGTTTGTGGTGGAAGGATGATCCACTCCTCCGGGCCTGTCAATGCACACTCACTTGCGTGTGAACTTATCGTGATGGGACCGGAATGGCTTGACGGTAACGCCCGAACGCCGGAGGGACGGACGGGTGACGCAAGCCGAGAAACCCGCCCGCCGCTCCCGCAAGGCCGACCAGCGCGCGGCGACGATGGAGCAGATCTACGACGCGGCCGAGGAGCTGTTCTCCAAGCACGGCCTCCACGGCGTCACGCTGAAGGATGTCGCCAAGCAGGTCGGTGTCCACCATACGCTGCTCAATTATTATTTCGCCGACAAGAAGGCGCTGTTCGACGCCGTCTTCTCGCGCCGCGCCGGCGTGACCAGCGAGCGGCGGATGAAGGCGCTCGACGATTACGAGGCCGCGGTCGGCGACAAGCCGACGGTGGAGGGGGCGCTACGCGCGTTCCTCGATACCGACCTCGACACCTATATCGAGGGGGGCGAGGGCTGGAAGAATTACGCCAAGCTCGGCGCGCAGGTGGCCAACACGCCCGAATGGGGCGCCGAGCTGATGGACCAGCATTTCGACCCCGTCGTGCTGCGCCTGATCGCCCTGCTCAAGACGGCGATGCCGGAATGCCCGGAAGAGCGCATCTTCTGGGGCTATCACTTCGTCACGGGCGCGCTGATGCTGACGCTGGCACGCACCGGACGCATCGACAAACTGTCCGGCGGTCTGTGCCATTCCGACGATTTCGGTGCGGTGAAGGAGGTGATGGCGACGTTCATGGCAGCAGGCTTCCGCTCCATCTGCACCTGATCGGCATCGCGTGTCAGATCGATATTGCGCGCTGATTATCATTCGCTATCAAGAGAGCGAATGATAATCAGGAGAGTGACTGTGGCGCTTGGCGGACGAACGGCGATCATCACCGGTGCGGGCGGTGGCCTGGGGCGGGCGCATGCGCTCTATCTGGCCGGCAAGGGCGCCAGGGTGCTGGTCAACGACGTATCGGTGGAGGCGGCCGAGCGCGTCGCGGCGGAGATCGTGGCGGCCGGCGGTGAGGCGATGGCCTTCGGCGCGTCGGTGACCGACGAGGAAGCGGTCGAGCGGATGGTCGCGGCGATATTGGGTGCCTGGGGGCGGGTGGACATCCTCGTCAACAATGCCGGCATCCTGCGCGACAAGAGCTTCGCCAAGATGACGATCGCGGATTTCCGCACCGTCGTCGACGTGCACCTGATCGGCGCCGCGATCTGCACCAAGGCGGTGTGGGAGCCGATGCGTGCGCAAGGCCATGGCCGGATCGTGATGACCACATCCTCGTCGGGCCTCTACGGCAATTTCGGCCAGGCGAATTATGGCGCGGCCAAGATGGCGCTGGTCGGGCTGATGCAGACGCTGGGGATCGAGGGCGAGAAATACGGCATCCGCGTCAACTGCCTGGCGCCGACGGCGGCGACGCAGATGACCGAAGGCGTGCTGGATGCCGAGAGCCTTGCGCTGCTGGCGCCGGATCGGGTGTCGCCCGCCTTGCTGACGCTGGTCGGCGACGATGCGCCGACGCGCGCCATCGTCTGTGCGGGGGCGGGCCATGTCGCGGCCGCGCATGTGACGCTGACCGCGGGGCGCTACATCGGCGCCGGCGACGATGCGGGTGAACAGATCGTCGCGCACTGGCCGGATATCGCCGATCGCGCCGACGAGATCGTCCCGGCCTATGGCTTCGTCCAGGCGGAGCGCGAGGTTGCGGCGGCGCGAGGCCATCGCTGAGCGCCGTCGGCCGACGGGCCTCGCCCCGTCGGCACCGGCCCGTTCAGAGCTGATGCACCAGACGCAGTCCGGCACGCGGCCGCCATGCGCTGCCTTCGTCGCGCTGCGCACCCACGCCGGCCTGCAGCTGGATGCGCCGGCTCAATCCCTGCTGCAGCTGCGGCATCACCAGCGTCGAACGCGTCGCGCCGATCCTCAGGTTGACCTCCACGCCCGCGGTGGTGGCGGCGGCGATGTCGTAGAAGCTGGTGTGATTGACCAGCAGTGCACGGGTCTCCGCGCCCGCCGCGCCGACATCGCCGACGCCGACCATGGTCAGCGTGCTGGTCTTCGCCCCGAAGCGGTTGCCGATGACGTAGAGCAGCGAACTCTGGAAACGCCGGTGCTCGCGGTTCCACAGCCCGAGATATTGCACCCCGTGAATGCCGCGGCCCTTGTTGAACAGGCCGAACGTGCCCTGCAGGCCCAGCTTGTAGTCGGTCACCCGGCGGTTCTCGAACGGCAGTTCCAGCTCCACCGCCATGTTGTGGGCAAAGGCATATTCGATCTCCGGCGCCCATTCGACCGTGCGGTGCGGCCCCGACAGGTCGCGTTGCGCCAGCGCGTTGATCTCCAGTTCGCCGCGCCGCGCGCCGAGCGGGCGGACGAGGTCGAAGACCATCGGCTCGGCGATTTCCGGAGCGTCCTGCGCGGCGGCGGGGATGGGGAGGGCGGCGAGCAGCAGCAGGCCGAAACGCAGCCGGGTCATCGCGCCACATCCCCCGGCAGCAGTTCGCTATAGGCCTCCCACACCATCGCGGAGGCGCGATCCCAGCTATAGGCGGCGCTCGCCTCTCTCGCGCGCCGGCCGATCGCCCGGCGCCGTTCGGGAAACATGACGAGGCGGGCGATCGCCTCGCTCGCCGCCTCGTGATTTCCGGCGGGGTAGAGGACGCCGCTGCCGTCCTTGAGCAGGGTCTCGGCGCTCGGCGCATCGACGCTGACGGTCGGCAGGCCGCTCGCCATCGCCTCCAGCGTGACGTTGCCGAATGCCTCGGTGACGCTGGGATTGAAGAAGATATCGGCACTGGCCACGGCCCGCCCCAGCGCATCGCCGTCGAGATGGCCGGTCAGCCGTGCCGCCGGCAGCCGCTGCCGCAGCCACTCGCGTTCCGGCCCGTCGCCGATGACGAGCGGCTTCACGGCGACGCCGGCGGCGAGCAGGCGGTCGACGACCGCCACATAGTCCGCCAGCCCCTTTTCCTTGACCAGCCGTCCGAAGAACAGGATCGCGCAGGCGTCGTCGATCGCATGGACGCGCCGCCACGAGGCGTCGCGGCGGGCCGGATCGAACTGCTGCCGGTCCACTCCCCGGCTCCACAGCCGCACCGTCTCGCCGCAACCGGCGGCGATGAACTGGTCGAGGATCGGATCCGTCGGCACGAGAACGCGATCGCTGCGCCGATAGAATTGCCGAAGGTGGCGCTCGATCGCCGGACGGACGAGGCTCGCACCATAGAATTGCGCATAGGTTTCGAAGCGGGTGTGTAGGCTGGCGACGAGCGGTACGCGCATCGTCCGCGCGAGCCGCTGCGCCGCGATCCCCGTCCAGTCGGGCGCCGATACGTGGATCAGATCGGGGGCGAACGCCCTGATGTCCTCCCGCACCGCCCTGGGGAGGCCGAGCCCGAGCCGGTAATCGCCGCGTCCCGGCAACCGGATGGAAGGCACGGACACCAATGTGCCGCTCGGCGCGAAGGCCGGATCGGCGGTGGTCGGCGAATAGACGCGAACATGGGCACCACGCCGTTCGAGGTCGTCGACCAGCCGGTTGAGCGCGCGGTTCGCTCCGTCGCGCACGTAATTGTAGTTGCCCGAGAACAGCGCGATGCGGGCGCCCCGCCGCGGGGTCGCGGCCGGCTGCGGGTCCAGCGGTTCCGTACGGGCGCGGCTGGCGGTGATCGCCATGGTCGGTATCTCCACCTCAAGCGAGTGCGTGATCGCCCATGGTCGCAACGGTGGCGAAGCGGGCGCTGGAGGCGGGCTAAATCTGCTGGATTACGTGAACCTTACATCGCGCCGACGACGACAGGGGCAGGGGAGATGCGCTAGCCGGAGGGGCTATGCGCTTGTTGATGATCGAAGACAGTGCCGATCTGGTGGGCATGCTGCGCGACGTGTTCGCGGGCGCGGGCTACGCGCTGGACCATGCCGGCACCGCGGAAGACGGCCTGCTGATGCTGGAGGTCGGGCATTATGCCGCGGTCATCCTCGACATCGGGTTGCCGGACCGCGACGGACGCGATGTGGCCCGGACGATGCGGATGCGCGACGATCCGACGCCGGTCATCCTGCTCACCGCGCGCGGCAGCGTGGCCGATCGCGTGTCCGGGCTGGAGTCGGGCGGCGACGACTATCTCGTCAAACCCTTCGCGCCGGAAGAATTGGTCGCGCGCGTCCAGGCGCTGCTCCGGCGCAGCGGCATGGTCGCGCATCGTGAGATCACCTGCGGCGACATCGTCTTCGACCCGGCATCACGCGATGTCCGCATCGGCGGCACCGTGACGGTGCTGTCGGCGCGGGAACTCAGCATCTTCGAATCCCTGATCCAGCGTCAGGATCGGGTCGTCGCCAAGGCGCAGCTCGAGGCGCAATTGTTTGGCATGGGCGACGCGCTGGGCTCCAACGCGCTCGAAGTGTACGTCCACCGCCTCCGCCGCCGGCTGGCCGAGGCTGCCGCCCGCGCGCAGATCGTCACGGTGCGGGGCGTCGGCTATATGCTGGTCGCATCGGCGTGAGGATCATCGCCCCCCGGTCGCTGCTGTTACGCATCCTTGGCTGGCATGCGGTCGCCGTGGTGGTCACCGCCTTCGCCGTCGCGCTCGGCGTGTACCTGTTCCTGGATGCCACCGCCGACCATCTCGAACGGCAGACGCTGCGCTCGCAGGCTGCGGCGATCGCGGGCGCGCTCGTCGTCGAAGCAGGGGGACGGCTACGCATAGCGGCGTCGCGCGAGGCGAGCGTGCCGGGGGCGGACGCGGGCATGGGCTATATCGTCGTCGATCGCGACGGACGTGCGCTTCTTGCATCGTCGCCGCCACCGCCGATCGCGGTTCGCCGCATTCCACGCCGGCCGGAGGCGGCCTATTTCACCCGGCGTTCGCGGCGCAGCGTCTTTGCCGGGCTGAGCGTGCCGATCGTGCGGCAGGGACGATCGCTGTGGATCGTCGCGACGCAGAACCTCGATCATCCCGCCAGCACCGTCGACGATATCGTCCGCCAGTTCCTGCTCTACGGCGTCGCCATCGTGCTGCCGTTGCTGCTGATCCTTCTCGGCATCGACGCGCTGATCGTACGCCGGGCGTTGCGCCCGGTGCGTCGCGCCTCCGCACTGGTGCGCACGATCGGCTCGACGCGGCTCGACGTCCGGCTGACCGATCCGGCGATCCCGCTGGAGGTGCGCCCGCTGGCCGATGCGGTGAATGCCGCGCTCGACCGGCTCACCGACAGTGTGCGGATGCAGCGCGACTTCACCGCCGATGCCGCGCACGAGCTGCGCACGCCGATCACGCTCGCCCGGATGCGGGCGAGTGCGATCCCCGATCCGGCGCTGCGCACCGCGTTGATCGACGATCTCGATGCGCTGACGCAGACGGTCGGACACCTGCTCGACATCGCCGAGATGGATTCATCCGACACGGTGCCGATGGCAAAGGTCGACCTGTCGGACCTGGCGCGGCAGTGCGTCGCCGGAATCGCACCTCTGGTATTCCGGACCGGCCGATCGATCGCGCTGCACGATGCCGAGCGGCCGATCGTCGTGCGCGCACAGCCCCAGTTCGTGGCGCGCGCGCTGAACGCCATGCTGGAGAATGCGGTGAAGCATAATCCTCCGGGTACACGCATCGACGTGAGCGTCGCGGCAACCAGCCTCACCGTGGCGGATGATGGCCGCGGCATCCCGCCCGCCGAGCAGGATCATGTCTTCCGCCGCTTCTGGCGCCGCGACCGTGCCGCCACGGGCAACGCCGGCCTGGGTCTCGCGATCGTCCAGCGCGTGGCGGAACTGCACGGCGGGCGGGTCATGCTGGAATCGCAACCCGGACGGACGCGGTTCACCCTGCATCTGTCGCCCCGCTGACGCGCGCCCGCGATCAGGCGGCGTGGCGGCTCCGCCACTTGGCATAAGCGGCCGCCACGTTCGCCCCGGTCGCATTGAACCAGGAATAGCCGTTCCGCCGTTCCAGGCTGATCGCGTTCACGTCGTCGTGGATCGATCGGTCGCGGTCGCCGAAGACCGGTTTCTGCGTGACGGGATCGTAGAAGCGTGCCCAGAGCGGCTTGGCACCCGGTTGCTCGACCAGGCGGCGGCCGCCGGGAGCGGTCGCATCGGTCCAGGCTCGGTCGCTGACGGCGTGGCTCGCGAACCAGGCCGCGCCGTCGGTGATCGCCTGGCGGACCGCGGGCGAAGGATCGGGCTGCTGCATCAGGAAGCGCAACACCGCCGCGCTTTCCGCGGTGGCGAGCGCGATCGGTTCGAAGTTGCGCGCGCCGACGGGGCGCAGGGTCAGCGAGTCGTATTGCTGCGCCCAGATCGTGCGCCGCCCGCCCTCGACCACCTGCGTGGCGAGCAATGTCGCCACGGATCGTGCCGCCGCCGCACGCGCCTCGGCACGCAGCGCATCCGGCACGAACGCGTAATCTCCGGTGCCCGCGGCGGTGCGTTGCAGCAGCGCGGTCGCCTGGATCATGGTATCGTCGTTCAGCGTCAGCGCATCGTGATAGCCGCCCTGCAACGGATAGACCTGCGGCCAGCCGCCGGACGGCAACTCCGCCTGCAACAGATAGCGGACGCCCTTCACGAATGCGGTGCGGTAGCGCTCGCCGTCCGCGCCGGGGCGGCCCGCCTGCGCCCGCGCCAGGAAGGACAGCTCGGTCGTGGTCGCATCATTGTCCAGCGTCCCGATGAAGCTCCAGCCGCCGGCGAGGTCCGCGGCGGCATAGACGCCCGCCTTGCTGTCGAAGGGGAGGTACATCTGCCCGCGCGCCCGGGGCGGGGCGCTGCGATCCTGGTTCTTGCCCCAGCCGCCGGTCGGCGTCTGATAACTGACGATATTGTCGGCGATGCGCCGGCCTGCGTCGCCGGCATACCAGGCGGCATCGCGATCGAGCGGCATCGTCGCCGTCTTGCCCTCCGGCGGGGGGGCGGGGATCGTCGCCAGCCCCTGCCGCTCGGCGGCCAGCGCCGCCTTGTCGCGCGCCATCGCCGCGGTCGAACGCGCGATGTAGTCGGCCCAGGCGCGCCGGGCCGTCGGGGGCAGCGCGCCGAGCCGCTCCACGGTCAGCGATGGCGGCGGCGCCATATGGCCGATTACCGCAGCGACCGCCGGTACCGCGGTCATGGTCATCAGACATGCCAGGACAAGGCTTTTCATGCTCGATCCTCTTCCCTTTATTATCATTGCAATGCCATCCTGCCTTCAAGTGACACCGGTAGCAATAAAAGCTTGCAGCCCGCCGCGAATCGGCTAGCTTTAGCGCTACCATCAGAGTCCGATAGGACCGCTGGCAGAGGAGGGGGCATGTCGATCGGTTCGGCGGCAAAACAACAGCTTGAGGTTTCGCGCAGAGTCGCGATCGGCGTGTTGGGTGCCGTTGCGACGACCCCGGCATCCGCGCTCGCGGTGCCCTCGAACCAGCTGCATGTGAGTGCTGTTGACACCGGTAGCAACAGCCTTGCCGATGCCCTGCGCCGGGCCGCGTCCCTGCCGGCGCCGGTGACGATCACCATCGCACCCGGCCTGTATCGCGAGAAGCTGCACGTCGCCGTCCCCGGCGTCACCCTGGTCGCGACCGGACCCGGCGTGGTGATCGCCAATGGCGCGGCCGCCGGCCACATCGCGCCCGACGGCAAGCCTTGGGGCACCGGCCGGTCCGCCACGCTGACCATCGATGCGCCCGGCGTGACGCTGCGCGGCCTGACGATCCGCAACGATTTCGATTACATCGCCGACACCGTCAGCCATGCGAGCGGCGGCGCGCAGGCCGTGGCGCTGTCGATCGCGCGCACCGCCGACCGGGTGCTGGTCGAGCGATGCGTGCTCCAAGGCTATCAGGACACGCTCTACGTCGGTGCCCGCGCGCTCTTTCGCCGGTGCAGGATCGCGGGCGGCGTCGACTTCATCTTCGGCGGCGCGGCGGCGCTGTTCCAGAATTGCGACATCGTCACGCGCCACGTGCCCGGCGCCCCCGAAAGCGGCTTCGTCGCCGCGCCGAGCACCCTGGCTGCCGACCGCTTCGGCCTCGTCTTCGATCGCTGCCACGTCACCCGCGAAGCCGGCGTGCCGGACGGCTCGACCTGGCTCGGCCGCCCGTGGCGGGCCGGCGGCAACATGGCGATCCTCGGTGCCGCCGCCTTCCTGCGCTGCCGGCTCGATGCGCACATCAAGGCCGCGGGCTGGACCGGCATGGGCTTCACCGATCCCGCCGGCGTCCGCCGCACGCTGACGCCCGAGGAGGCGCGACTGTTCGAATGGCGCTCGACCGGCCCCGGTGCCGCCGCGCCGGCAGCGACACGCAAGCAGCTCACAGACGCGGAGGCTGCGGCCTTCACGCCGGACGCAATTCTACAAGGCTGGGTCCCATGAGGTCACCAGCCACATCCAGGGAGAACATGATGAACTATTCGACGGTGACCCCCTTCAGGCGCGGTGCGTCGCTCGGCGCGCTGGCGCTCGCCAGCCTGTTCGCCATCCCCGCCGGCGCGCAAGACCAGGCCGCCCCGGCCGCGCCCGCCCAGCAACCTGCGTCCGTGGCGGCCGGTTCGGACCCGGCGGTGGACACCAGCGGCAACCCGACGCTGACGCCGGCCGCGGACGGCCCCTCCAGCGTCAACGATACCGGTGCCGACACCACGCAGACCCGCTCCAGCGTCGGCGAGCAGAAGGGCGCCAATGCCGACAATTTCGACCCGGCGCAGGACATCGTCGTCACCGGTTTCCGCGGGTCGATCCAGAATTCGCTCAACCAGAAGCGGTTCTCCGACGTGCAGATCGACGCGATCAATGCGCAGGATATCGCCGACTTCCCCGACGCCAACCTCGCCGAATCGCTGCAGCGCCTGCCGGGCGTGTCGATCGACCGCGACAATGGCGAAGGGCGCGGCATCACCGTCCGTGGCCTCGGCGGCGACTTCAACCGCACGCGCCTCAACGGCATCGAGGCGCTGTCGACCGCGGGCTCCAACGATTCCGGCACCAGCCCCAATCGCAGTCGCTCGTTCGACTATTCGACCTTCGCGTCCGAATTGTTCAGCGCGCTGAAGGTGCAGAAGACGCCGTCCGCCGAAACCGACGAAGGCTCACTGGGCGCCACGATCGATCTCGAAACCGGCCGGCCCTTCGATTTCAAGGGCACGCGCATCGGCGGATCGGCGACCGCCAGCTACAACGAGAACAGCAAGAAGGCGAACCCGCGCCTCGCCGGCCTCGCGTCCTTCCGCTTCGGCAAGGACAAGCGGATGGGCTTCCTGTTCTCGGGCGCCTACAACAAGACCGAAAACATCATCGACCAGTATAACCGCGGCGTCGGCGCTTCGGATTATCTCTATCGCAGCAGCCAGTTCGTCGGCGAGGGCACGACGCAGCGCGCCGGTTTCTCGGCACCGGTCGGCACGATCAACTACGCCAATCCCGATGCGACCGCCTTCCAGACCGGGTCGGATCCGGCGGCTTATGCCAAACTCTATCCCGGCGCGCCGTACAACACGGCCGGCCGCTTCGATGATTCCACCGTCCGCATCCCGGCGCTGCCGGCGCTGACGCACCAGGTCGTCCGCAATCAGCGCCTGGGCCTCACCGGTGCCTATCAATGGGATGTGACGGACAAGACGCGCATCTCGATCGACGGCCTCTATTCGCGCTTCCACAACGAGAGCGAGAACGATCAGCTGTCGCCCGTCGGCCTCAATCGCAACAATACCAACGCGGCCTACAACACCGCCGCCGGACGCCTCACGCCGACGGCGGCGCGCGCCGCCTATCCCGGCCTCTGCACGCCCGCTGCGGGCAGCGCCATCGCCGTGTCGCAGGATTGCGGCCAGTCGCTCTACGGCACCACGCCGGCGTTCGGCACCGCGCTCAACGCGCAAGGGCAATTGGTGCCTTCGGTGCTCGGCAGCGCAGCGGTGGTGCCGGGTGCGACGAGCCCTGCCAACGCCAACATCTTTTCGACCAATCCCTACAACCTCGACCCCTATGATTATTACAACAACCCCAACTCGGTCGGGTACATCCCGTCGAGCAACGGCCTTGCCTATCGCGGCCAGCTGATCGGACGGCCCAGCGTCGACGTGCTCGACGCCAATGTCACCAACGGGCTTGCCGACTATCTCGTCCTGCGCAACGTCGACATGCGGTCCGCGGTGGATTATGCGGAATACACTACCAAATTTTGGCAAGGCACGTTCCGCCTCGACCAGGAATTCACCGATAATTTCAAGATGACCGCCATCTACGGCCGGTCGAAGTCGGTGAACTATTCCACAGGCCTGCTGGTCGAATTCAACCGCATGGATTCGCCCCAGAACTTCGTTTTCGACGATCGCGCGCACGGCAACATGCCGTTGCTCGACTTCGGCTTCGACGTCGCCGATCCTGCCAACTGGACGACGGTCAAGGGCTTCTCGGCGATCCGCCATTACGAACGCTACGTCCGCAACACCTACGAGGCGATGCGCGCCGATTTCGACTGGCGGGTCAACGACCAGTTCAACATCGGCTTCGGCGGTACGCTGCGCCGCTTCGGCTTCTTCACCTCGCAGGGCGAACGCAACACCGACACGCTCAACCCGACCCTGCTGGAGGCGGGATCGACCACCGCGGCGAACAGCAAGGTCGTGCCGTTCGGTCAGGGGTTGCAGACGCCGGCCGGGACCGTGTCAAGCTTCCTCGTTCCCGACATCGCCAAATTCAACAACCTGCTCGGCTTCCAGTGCGACTGCATCAACAAATACGGCGATTGGCGCCTGACCACCAAGCGCAACGGCGGGTCGGCGACGTTCGGGGTCGATGAATATGACAAGGGCCTGTATCTCCAATTCGACTTCAACACGGAGATTTTCGGCCGATCGCTGCGCGGCAATGCGGGGACGCGCGTCGCCTTCACCGACGTGACCTCGAACGGCACGTCGCAGGCCGGGCGCCCGATCGTCGGACGCAACAGCTATACCGACTGGCTGCCCTCGCTGAACCTCAACTACGAGATCGTGCGCAACCTGATCCTGCGCCTCGGCGCATCGAAGGTGATGGCGCGCCCGCTGCTCGGCAATCTATCGCCGACGATCACCTCCATCTCGATCCCGAGCAACGGCGACAACCAGGGCGCCTCGTTCACCATCGGCAATCCCAAGCTGGCGCCGTTCCGGTCGAGCAACATCGATCTCAGCGCCGAATGGTATTTCACCCGCAGCAGCCTGTTCTCGGTCGCGGTGTTCAAGAAGGACGTCGACAATTTCCCGCAGACGGTGCTGTTCGCGGCGCCCCTGTCGCAGTTCGTCGACGACGCCACCCGCGCCGCGATCCGGGCGCAGTATACGAACGTCAACCAGCTCGCCTATCTCGATGCCAATTTCCCGTTCATCGCGCGCCAGTATCGCGATGCGCCGGGCGGCTACATCAAGGGGATCGAGGTCAACTTCCAGCAGAACCTCACCTTCCTGCCCTGGGCGTTCCGCAACCTCGGCGTGCTGTTCAACTATACGCACATCAAGTCGGAGCTGAACTACATCCTCGATCCGGGCGCGGTCAGCGCGGCGGGCGTGGTGACCCGGCCGCAGGTGCTGGGCAAGGGACCGTTCCTGGGCGTGTCGCCGGATGCGATCAACGCGACCCTGTTCTACGAGACCAAGGCGTTCCGCGCCCGCGTCTCGGTCGCACAGCGTGCCGGCTACAGCACCACCTATCCGCTGGCCGCGGGTTCGTGCAGCCCCGGCCTCTCCACCGTCGGCGGCGCGGTCGTCGCCGGTGCGGTGGTCGAGAGCGTCGGCTGCGATAGCCCGCTCATCAACGACTTTGGCTTCAGCCGGGGCACGACCAACGTCGATGCCTCGATCAACATCAACCTGATGAAGGGGCTGTCGATCTCGGCCGAGGGGCTGAACCTCACCAACCAGACCAGCAACCGCTATGCCTATGACGGGCAGGAGGCAGTGTCCCAATACGGCAGCTCCGGCCGCGTCTACCGCTTGGGCGCGCGCTTCAGCTTCTGATTACCCCCAACCTCCCCGGGGGCTCCTCCGGCCCCGCGTACCGGTGACGGATCGCGGGGCCGCTTTGAACGAAAGGCGTGGGCATGAAACGACGCGATGTGTTGATCGGCGGCCTCGTCTGCGCAGGCGGTGCGGTCGCCCGGCCGCTGGTGCAGGCAGGGCCTGGCTACGGCCCGGCACCGCTGCCTGGCACCAAGCGCGCGGCGGATGCCGACGACAGTGGTCGTATCGTACCGCCGCCGCCCAAGGATTATTGGCGGTTCAGCGGCGTGAGCGGTGCCGGCCGGCGCGCCACGGCGGCGAGCGCCAGCGGCGGCTGGACCAGCGGCATGCCCGACGTCCGCTACAAGGGGCCGGGCACGCCGCGCTATCCGGTCGCGCCCTGGAACGATTCCGATGCGGGCACCGCGGTGAAGGCGGGATTGCTGCCGCGGATCCGGCCGTTGCACGACGTGCATATCCGCGACACGATCGTCTGCCCGGGCGGCGATGGCTATTACTACATGACGGGATCCACGGGCGACAACATCTGGGCGGTCAACGACGGCGTCGAGTTGTGGCGTTCCAAGGACCTCGACACTTGGGAATATCGCGGGCTCGTCTGGTCGATCGAGCGCGACGGCGTGTGGGAAAAGGCGTGGCGGATGCGGGCAGGGGTGCCGTTCCGCGCGCTCTGGGCGCCCGAAATCCACTTCATCCGCGGCAATTACTACATCTGCCACTCGATCAGCCGCGCCGGTCTTGCCGTGCTGAGAAGCACCACCGGGCGCGCCGAAGGGCCCTATGTCCATGCCTTCTCGCCGACCGCGCCGATCCGTCGCAGCATCGATGCGACGCTGTTCGACGATGGCAAGGCGGTGTGGCTGACCTACGGCTCCGCCGACGAGATCGTGCGGCTGAGGGATGATCTGTCGGGCCTTGCCGGCGAGTGGCAAAAGATGACCGCGACCGAGTGGGACAACGACCAGCGCCATCATCGCACCCCTTGCGGCCCCGATGGCTGCCGCAAACTGGGCTATGAGGGCGCGACCATGTTCCAGCGCGACGGCATCTATTATCTCGGTGTCGTCGATCGCTACGAGGGGCGCTATTCGTTCCGCATCTGGATGAGCGACGCGCCGACCGGCCCCTGGCGCGAACCGCACGAAGGCGCGCCGTGCTGCGGCGGCGGCAACATCTTTCGCGACCGGACGGGCCGCTGGTGGCAGACCTTCTTCGGCAACGACGATGCCAGCCACTTCCGCGAAAAGCCCGGCATCGTCCGCATCGATTTCGACGCGCGTGGCCGTGTCGTCGTCCATCCCGACCAGCCCTTTCTGATCCAGGAGCCTGCATGACCGACTTCAACCGGCGCGACGCCTTCGGACTCGCCGCGCTCGCCGGCGGCGCTGCGCTGATCCCCGGGGCGCCCGCCTCGGCCGCGGCGCCTGCGAACGCCTCGCCCTGGCGTCGCGGCTATGACGGCCAGCGCATCGCCGACCTCGGCGATGGCCGTTTCCTCAATCCGCTGATCGGCGGCGACCGCCCCGATCCCGCCATCCTCAAGGACGGCGCGGATTATTACATGACCTTTTCCAGCTTCGACAGCTATCCGGGCCTGACGATCTGGCACAGCCGCGACCTCGTCAACTGGCGCCCGCGTGGGCCGGCGCTTACCCGCAACATCGGCTCCGTATGGGCGGTCAGCCTCGAAAAGCACGGCAACCGCTATTTCCTCTATATTCCGGTCAAGGCGAGCCCGAAGAACGACATCTACGTCATCCACGCCGACAGCATCGACGGTCCGTGGTCCGATCCCGTCAGCCTCGGCCTCCACGACCATATCGATCCCTGCCATGCGGTGGGCGAGGACGGCTCGCGCTGGCTGTTCCTGTCGGGCGGCGACCGCATCCGCCTCGCCGAGGACGGCCTGTCGACGGTCGGCAAGGTCGAGCACGTCTACGACCCGTGGCGCTACCCCGACGATTGGGATGTCGAGGGGTTCAGTCCGGAAGGCCCCAAGATCCACCGCCACGGCGGCTGGTTCTACATGATTACGGCGGTCGGGGGCACCGCCGGGCCGCCGACCGGGCATATGGTGATCGTCGCCCGCTCGCGTTCGATCCACGGCCCCTGGGTCAACGATCCGGGCAACCCGATCGTCCGCACCGTGTCGAACGACGAGAAATGGTGGTCGCGCGGCCACGCCAGCCTGGTCGAGGCACCCGACGGCAGCTGGTGGTCGGTCTACCACGGCTATGAGAACGGCTTCTGGACGCTGGGGCGGCAGGTGCTGCTCGATCCGGTGCGCTGGACCGCCGACGGCTGGTTCCGGATGACCGGCGGCGACCTGTCGAAGCCGCTGCCCAAGCCGAAGGGCGGGCAGGGCGGCCCGCACGGCCAGCCCCTGTCGGACGATTTCGGCAAGCCGCTGGCGCTGGGTGCGCGCTGGAACTTCTTCCGCCCCAGCCCGGCCGAGCGCGACCGGGTGCGCGTCGATGGCGGCGTGCTCCATCTTAAGGCGAGCGGCAAGGCGCCGGTCGATTCCTCGCCGCTGCTGCTCATCGCCGGCGATCAGGCCTACGAATTCCAGTGCGATGTCGAGATTGCACCGGGCGGCACCGCCGGGCTCGTCCTCTTCTACGACGACAAGCTCTATTGCGGCCTGGGCTTCGACGAGAAGCGCTTCGTCACCCATCAATATGGCATCGAACGCGGCCGTCCCGCCAACCCGCACGGCCGGCGGATGCTGATCCGGATCGCCAACAAACGGCACATCGTCGCCATCCACACCTCCGGCGACGGCGGCCGGACGTGGCAGCGCTTCGACCGCGGCATGGAGGTGTCGGGCTATCACCACAACGTGCGCGGCGGGTTCCTGATGCTGCGTCCGGGCCTCTATTCGGCGGGGGCGGGCGAGGCGCGTTTCCGCGACTTCCGGTTCCGCGCGCTGTGATCGCCCGCGCCGCCGCCCTCGTGCTCCTCGCCACATCGGGGATCGCCGGTGCCAGCGACCTGCCGTTCCGCGATCCGTCGCAGCCGGCGGAGCGGCGCGCCGCCGACCTCGTCGGCCGGCTGACACTGGCGGAAAAGGCGGCGCAGCTGAAGGATCTGGCGCCCGCCATCCCGCGGCTCGGCATTCCTGCTTATGCCTGGTGGAGCGAAGGGCTGCACGGCGTCGCCCGTGCGGGCGAGGCCACCGTCTTCCCGCAGGCGATCGGCCTTGCGGCAACCTGGGACGCCGCGCTGGTGCAGGAGGTCGGCGACGTCACGTCGATCGAGTTCCGCGCCAAATATCTCGCTGCCCGGCATCCCGACGGATCGTCCGACAAGTACCGCGGGCTCACCGTCTGGTCGCCCAACGTCAACATCTTCCGCGATCCGCGCTGGGGACGGGGGCAAGAGACGTTCGGTGAGGACCCCTATCTGACCGCACGCATGGGCGTCGCCTTCATCCGTGGGCTACAGGGTCGCGATCCGGCGCATCCGCGGACGATCGCCGCGGTGAAGCATTTCGCGGTGCATAGCGGGCCGGAGGCGGATCGCCACCGCGACGACATACACCCCTCTGTCCACGACCTCGAGGACACCTATCTGCCCGCCTTCCGCGCCGCGGTGGTGGAGGCGGGCGCGCAGGGGCTGATGTGTGCCTACAACGCCGTCGATGGCATCCCCGCTTGCGCCAGTCCGCTGCTCGCCAGCCGGGTGCGCGGGCGCTGGGGCTTCACCGGCCATGTCGTCTCCGATTGCGCCGCGATCGCCGATATCGTGATGCCGGGGTCGCACGGCTATGTGCCGACCTCGCAGGCAGCGGTGGCAGCCGCGCTCAACGCCGGCACCGACCTGTTCTGCGCCGAATTCGGCCTCGGCAAGAGCAGCGATCCGCAGATCGTCGTCGACGCGGTTCGCCAGGGCCTGCTGACACAGGCGGTGCTGGATCGCGCGGTGACCCGCTTGTTCGAGGCGCGCTTCCGCCTCGGTATCCTCGACGCCGCGCCCCCCGCCGACGGCATTGCCGCCACCGACTTCGACACGCCCGCGCATCGCGCCCGTTCGCTCGACACGGCGCGCAAATCACTGGTGCTGCTGAAGAACGACGGTCTGCTGCCGATCAAGGGCGAACCCCGCCGGATCGCGGTGATCGGCCCCAATGCCGACAGCGTCGATGCGCTGGTCGGCAATTATGCCGGCACGCCGTCCGCGCCGGTCACCGTGCTTGCCGGCCTTAGGCAACGCTATCCGCAGGCCGACGTCCGCTATGTCGAGGGGACGGGGCTGATCGGCGCACCGCTCAAGCCCGTACCCGCCGATGTCGTGTGCGTGGATCGCGCCTGCACCACGCGTGGCCTGCGCGTCGAGGAATTCGCCGGCACCGCGCTCGCCGGCGCACCGGTGCGCACCGCGACCGACCCCGCCGTCCGCTTCGAATGGGGCAAGCCCGAACGGCGCGAGCGGACGACTTCGATCCGCTGGACCGGCTATCTGACCGCAGGCGAGACGGGGCCGTACCGCTTCCGCCTCAACGGTGACGGCGGCTATCGCATCCGGGTGGATGGCAGGATCGTGGTCGATGCCTGGGACGCCGCCGATCCCGCCTCGATCGCCGACGGCGAGATCGCCTTGCAGGCCGGCCGGCGCTATCCGCTCGTCGTCGAGGCGATCCAGACCGGCAGCCGCGGCGACCAGAGCCTCGCCTGGAGCAACTTCGGCGCGCGCGGCGAGGCCGCGGTGGCGGCGGCGCACGACGCCGATCTCGTCGTCTTCGTCGGCGGGCTGACCGCCAGGCTGGAGGGCGAGGAGATGCGCGTCCAGGCACCAGGCTTCGCCGGCGGCGATCGTACCAGCCTCGACCTTCCCCGCCCGCAGCAGGACCTGCTCGAACGCGTGGCGGCGACGGGCAAGCCGTTGGTGGTGGTCTTGATGAACGGCAGCGCCCTCGGCGTGGAATGGGCCGACCGTCACGTGCCCGCGATCGTCGAGGCCTGGTATCCGGGTGGCGAGGGCGGGCAGGCGGTCGCCGAACTGATCGCCGGCGATTTCAGCCCGGCGGGTCGCCTGCCGGTGACCTTCTATCGGTCTGCCGATCAGCTGCCGCCGTTCAAGGATTATGCGATGGCGGGGCGCACCTATCGCTATTTCGCAGGCGATCCGCTGTACCGGTTCGGCCACGGCCTCAGCTACACCCGCTTCGCCTATGCCAACGCCCGGCTCGATCGCGCCGGCATCCGGGCCGGTGATCCCGCCGGCCTCAGCGTCCGCGTCACCAACACCGGCCGCATCGACGGGGACGAGGTCGTCCAGCTCTATGGCACGCAGGCCGCGCCCGGCGCGCCGCTGCGCGCGCTGATGGGGTTCCGGCGCATCCACCTCAAGGCCGGCGAGAGTCGGGAGTTGCGCTTCGCGATCGACCCGCGGACGATGAGCGTCGTCGATCCGGCCGGCAACCGTGCGGTGGTGGCCGGCACGCTCGACCTGTGGATCGGCGGCGGCCAGCCGCGCGGCCGCGATGCCGCCCCCGGCACCGCCGCACGCCTCACCATCGCCGGCACGCGCCGGCTCGACTGACCGGGAGGATAGACACTCATGAGCCGATACGTGCTTGCCGCCATGCTGCTCGCCGCTGCCGGTGCGGCGCCTGCGCAGCTGACGCCGCCGCCGGGCAGCCCGCCGGTCAAGCGGATCGAGCCGTCCAAGGTCATCCTGGTGGGCGATTCCACCACGGCTGTGATCGGCGGCTGGGGGCCGGCTTTCTGCGCCGATCACGTCACCTCGTTCCTCGCCTGCGTCAATCTTGCGCGCGGCGGCCGCAGTTCGGGTAATTACCGCTGGGAGGGATCATGGGACGTCGCGCGCAATGAGATGCGCGTGCCCGGCTATCGCCGGACGTGGGTACTGATCCAGTTCGGCCACAACGACCAGCCGGGCAAGCCGGGGCGCTCGACCGACCTTGCGACCGGTTTCCCCGAGAACCTGCGCCGCTACGTACGCGAGGCACGGGCGCTGGGCGCCACGCCGATCCTGGTCACGCCGCTGACCCGCCGGATCTTCGAAGGCGGCACGCTGGTCGACGACCTCGCCCCCTGGGCCGCGGCGACGCGGCAGGTCGCCGCCGAACTGAAGGTGCCGCTGCTCGATCTCCATGCCGACAGCCGCGCCGCGGTGCAGGCGCTCGGCCCTACCGTGTCGCAGATGTTCGCGCAGCTGCCCGCGGGAACGCAGGCCACCGGCCCCGCCGCTACGCCCGTGGCGACCGAGGTACAGGTGCAGCCGCTGGCGATGCCGAAGCTCTCCTTCGACAACACCCATCTCGGCAAGGCGGGGGCCGCCTTCTTCGCGACGATCGTGACGAAGGAACTGGCGGAGGCGGTGCCCGAGATGCGGCCGCTGCTGGTCCCATGAACGAAAGGTCGACGATGCCGGACACCGGATGCGATATCAGCCGTCGCGATGCGCTTGCGGCGCTGTCGGTCGGCGCGAGCCTCGCGGTGCCCGTTGCGGCTGCCGCCCGGCCGGCTTCGGCCGGCGAGCCCGACCCGGCATCGACGCTGCTATGGTATGCGCAGCCCGCCACCAGCTGGGTGGAGGCGCTGCCGGTCGGCAACGGCCGGATCGGCGCGATGGTGCATGGCGGCATCGAACACGAACATATCCAGCTCAACGAAGACACGATGTGGGCGGGCGGTCCGTACGATCCGGTCAGCCCGGAGGCGCTCGCCGCATTGCCCGAGGTGCGGCGGCTGGTGTTCGCCGGTCGCTTTGCCGAGGCGCAGGCGCTGGTCGGCGAAAAGCTGATGGCGCGGCCGATCCGCCAGATGGCCTACGGCACCATCGGCACGTTGGTGATCGACTCCGCC
Organism: Sphingomonas sp. SP5; assembly: GCF_058313455.1. Lineage (NCBI taxonomy): Bacteria > Pseudomonadati > Pseudomonadota > Alphaproteobacteria > Sphingomonadales > Sphingomonadaceae > Sphingomonas > Sphingomonas sp. SP5. The sequence continues at coordinate 587,863 of NZ_JBZFLF010000003.1, forward strand.
GGCGCGCCCGCCGCGCCCGCGCCCGCCGCAGCGCCCAAGGGGCTGAGAAGCGACGTCACCCCGATCGAGCCGTCGCGGCCGATCGCCGGCTATCGCCGCGAGCTCGATCTCGACGCGGCGGTCGCCGCCACGCGCTGGACGGCTGGCGGCATCGCCTATCGGCGGGAGGTGATCGCCTCGCCGGTCGATCAGGTCGTCGCGATTCGGCTGACCGCCGGCCGGGGCGGAACGATCAATGTCGACCTGTCGCTGACCACGCCGGTGAAGCAGGCGCAGGTCGTCGCCGGGCGTGGCGATGGCGAGATCGTGCTGGCCGGCCGCAACGACGCCTCCAACGGCATTGCCGGCGCGCTCCGCTTCGAGGCGCGGGTGAGGGCGGTCGCCACCGGGAGGCAGGTCCGCCACGAGGCCGGGCGGCTGAGCGTGCGTGGCGCACGCGAATGCGTCGTGCTGGTGGCGATGGCGACCAGCTACCGCCGCTTCGACGATGTGAGCGGCGATCCGACCGCGATCACCTCCGGCCAGATCGACGCCGCGGCGCGCCGCGGCTATGCGCGCATCGCCCGCGATACGACGGCGGCGCATCGCACCTTGTTCCGCCGCGTGTCGCTCGACCTCGGTCGCGGCGAGGGTACCGCCCGGCCGACCGATCACCGCATCCGCGATGGCGAGGGCGGCGGCGATCCGTCGCTCGCCGCGCTCTACTTCAACTACGCTCGCTACATGCTGATCGCCTGCTCGCGTCCGGGCAGCCAGCCGGCCAACCTCCAGGGCCTATGGAACGACACGCCCAATCCGCCCTGGGGCGGCAAATATACGATCAACATCAACACCCAGATGAACTATTGGCCGGCCGAGCCGACCGACCTGCCCGAATGCGTCCAACCGCTCGTCGCGATGGTCCGCGATCTCGCCGTCACCGGCGCACGCACGGCGCGGGCGATGTATGGCGCGCGTGGCTGGGTCTGCCATCACAACACCGATCTCTGGCGCGCCACCGCGCCGATCGACGGCCCCGCATTCGGCATGTGGCCGACGGGCGGCGCGTGGCTGTGCACGCATCTGTGGGACCATTACGATTATGGCCGCGACACGACCTATCTGGCGTCGGTCTATCCCCTGATCCGCGATGCCGCGCTGTTCTTCGTCGACACGCTGCAGCAGGACCCCACAACGGGCTTTCTCGTCACCAATCCATCGCTGTCGCCCGAAAACAACCATGGCCATGGCTCGTCGATCTGTGCCGGGCCGACGATGGACATGGCGATCATCAGGGACCTGCTCGGTCAGGCAGCCCAGGCGGCGGCGATCCTCGGCACGGATGCCGAACTTGCCCGGCAGTTCCTCGCCACCCGGGAGCGGCTCGCCCCGTACAAGATCGGCCAGCAGGGCCAGTTGCAGGAATGGCAGGCCGATTGGGACGGCGATGCCAAGGATATCCATCACCGCCACGTCAGCCACCTGTACGGCGTATTCCCCAGCCGGCAGATCGACGCCGTCGCTACCCCCGCGCTCGCCGCCGCGGCCCGGCGCTCGCTCGACATCCGCGGCGACGAGGCGACCGGCTGGGCGACCGCCTGGCGGATCGCGCTGTGGGCGCGGCTGCGCGACGGCAATCGCGCGCATCGCATCCTGCGCTTCCTGGTCGGTCCCAAGCGCACCTACCCCAATATGTTCGACGCCCATCCGCCGTTCCAGATCGACGGCAACTTCGGCGGCGCCGCCGCGATCGCCGAGATGCTGGTGAGCAGCACGCCCGACGAGATCATCCTGCTACCCGCACTGCCCGATGCCTGGCCTTCGGGTGAGGTAAAGGGCCTGCGCGTGCGCGGCGGCCATCGTGTCGCGGTGGTGTGGCGCAATAAGCGGCTGGTATCGGCGACGATCACTACAGCAACCGCCGGAACGGTCAACGTCCGCCTCGGGGACACGATGCGCGCGTTTTCAGCCAGACCCGCAAAGCCCGTGGAGGTGACGGGCGCCAGCTTCGTGTGAATGGCTGCGCACGGACGGTAGGTGGCCTCACGAGCGTCGATGAGGTGCGTTCGAAGCCCGGGGGGTCGTGGCGGCATTTGACGTGCAGCGCATAACGTGGGCAGTTTAGAATCTCGTTACGCCTGAAGTCGCGGCAGCGCCGATATGGACACTGGCAACCGTTCCGCTATCGGGCGGCGAACTGCACCTGCAAATCGTCCAGCGTCGCACCGATGTGGCGCGCCAGCAGGGCTTCAAGCTGCGGGCTGTCGCGGTCGAGGAAGGCGGCGAGCAGCGCGCTATGCTCATCGTGCGCGCGTGATCCGCGGCCCGAGGGTTGTAGGTGGGCGACGACGTAGCGCTCCGCCAGGATCGACAGCCTTTCGACGAGCTGCGTCGTCAGCAGCCGGCCGCCAGGACGAACGAGCGCTACATGGAAGTCTCGGTTGCGCACCGCGACTTCGGCGAGGTTCGTCTCCGCGGCGCGATCGAGCCGTTCGAATGCGGCGACGGCGCTGGCGCGTGCGTCCTCGTCCGCCTGCGTCGCTGCATAGGCCGCCGCCGCCGGTTCGATGGCCAGGCGCAACGCGTAGATTTCCTCGGCTTGGATCGCCGACATCGGTTGCACGAAGAACCCACGGTTGGCTTGGCTGGTCAGCAGCCCTTCCTGCTCCAGTCGGGCGAGCGCTTCACGGACCGGGATCTTGCTTACGCCGAGTTCCGCGGCGAGCGCATCCTGCCGTATCGGTGCCTGCGATCCAAGCTGACCGCTGACGATCTGTTCGCGCACGATGTCGAAGACCCGCTCCGACAGAGTTCTGACGACGATGCTCACCTTTGTCCCTTTACCGACCGCTGGGTCACGTGACTTGGAAGCCATGCCAGAAATGATCGTCGCGATCGATCCATATCGTGTTGAATCCAGTGGTTATCGCCGATCCTTCGATCGAAGGCACGATTCCATCCATGTCACCCACGGGGGTGGCGCGTTCGACGCGGCCGATGAAACGGCTGCCGATATAGCTTTCGTGGACGAAGCGGTCGCCGATGCCGAGCCGTCCTTGCGCAGCGAGGTGGGCGAGCCGGGCGGATGTGCCGGTACCGCAGGGCGATCGGTCGATGGCCTTGTCGCCGTAGAAAACAGCGTTGCGACCGTCCGCGTCCGCCGCGCGTGGCGCATCGGCCCACAAGACATGGCTGACGCCGCGGATCGTCGGATCGAGCGGGTGGACCGGTTCGACCGCCGCACGGACCTGCTCGCGCACCACGCGACTGAACGCGATCAGCGCATCGGCCCCGAGCGCGTCGAGGCCGGTATAGCCACCCTGCGGTTCGACGATCGCGTAATAATTGCCGCCATAGGATACATCGACGGACAAGGGGCCGAGCCCCGGAACGTCGATGGCGATGCCGGTCGCCGCGACATAGGACGGCACATTGACGATGCGGACCGCAGCGACGCGGCCGTCCTCGATGGCGTAATGGATATCCAGCAGGCCCGCCGGCACCTCCACCTTGAGCCTGCCGGGCGTTGCCGGCTGGATCAGGCCGTGCTCCAGCGCGAAGGTCACCATGCCGATCGTCCCGTGACCGCACATCGGCAGACAACCGGAGGTTTCGATACTGGCCGACGCTGCTGGCGCTGGTGTCGCGGGGAGCGCCGCCGCGGATCGCGGCGACGATGATCAGTTGCGTGTTCCTCAGCCTGTTCGTCGCCGGGCTGCTGATCGGGGCGCTCGGCAGTGCCTATGAACGCTGGGGGGCGCCGACCTTCTGGGCGGTGAACGCGGGGATCGCCGCGGCCGGTTGGCTGCTGGCGATCGTCGCGGCGCGGCCGATCACGCGGCTGCTGGCCGCGGCGGAGCCGGCGGGTTGAGCGCGGCACTTGATGCTGGGCGTGGCGGCTACAGCGTCGAGCCTTGACCCTGATCCGTTTGGCCCAAGCCCTTCGACGGGCTCAGGGCAGACGGAAACAGGGTGAACCGCGTTGACCGCTCGATGCCCTACACGCCGAGGCGTTTGGCCGCGCGATGGGTCAGGAAGGCGAGGCCGGCGGTCGCGATGCCGATGAACGCCAGCTTGTGGCGGTCGGTGAAGAACTGGATGCTGTGGCGGCGCGACGTGTCGTCGAAGCGGCCGTGTGCGCCGTAATCGCCGGGGACCGGATCGAACAGGTTGGAGGGCGCGTCGGCAGGCCTGGGATCGTCGGTCAGCTGCCCGGAATAGCCCGCCTTCGCCAGATAGCGGTCGGCGAGGCCCGGGGCGATGCGGGTCGCGAGGATCGCCTTGATGCTGGAGAAGCCGAGCCACAGCTCGCGGCGCTTGTGGGTGGCGGCGAAATAGATCGCGCGGGCGGGCACTTCGGGTTCGTAGATCGGCGCGACCGGCCTTGCCTTGCGCCCCATCTTGTTGAGCGCCCAGTCGAATTGTGGGGTGTTGACCGCAGGCAGATCGACCACGGTCAGGTGGACGTCGATCTTGTCGTGGATGATCTCCGACCGGAGGGAATCGGTGAAGCCGCGGATGGCGGCCTTGGCACCGCAATAGACCGATTGCAGCGGCACCGATCGATAGGCGAGCGCCGAGCCGACGTTGACGATCGTGCCGCGGCGGGTGCGCATCCGCTTGAGCGCGCTCATCATCCCGTGGACCTGACCCAAATAGGTGACCTTGGTGCCGCGCTCCACCTCTTCCGCGGTCAGTTCGGACACCGGCGAGAAGACGGTCGCCATGGCGACGTTCACCCACACGTCGATCGGGCCGAGTTCGCGCTCGGTCCGATCGGCCGCCGCCTCGACCGCCGCGGCATCGGCGACGTCGGTCGGGATCGGCAACGCCCGCACGCCGTGGCGACGCAGCTCCGCCGCCGCGCGATCCAGGCGGCCGGGGTCGCGCGACAACAAGGCGACGTCATAGCCTTCGCTGGCGAATTTCTCGGCGGTAGCCCGGCCCACTCCTGCACCGGCTCCGGTGACGACGACGACTTTGCCCATGTTGCACTCCTGACTGATTGCGGGATCGAGGTTCCGTCCGCCTAGGCGGCGCCGCGCTGCACCACCGGACGCGACAGGAACAGGCCGGTGTTGACGACGCCGAGATGGGTCAGCGCCTGCGGCAGGTTGCCGATCAGGCGGCGGGTCGGCACGTGGAATTCCTCGCTGAGCAGGCCGACATCGTTGGAGAGGCCGATCACCCGGTCGAGCATGGTCGCCGCCTCGTCCCGCCGGCCCTGCATCGCCATGCAGTCGGCGAGCCAGCAGGAGCAGGCGAGGAACGCGCCCTCGTCATGCCCGTCGCCGCGCGCCGCCTTGCGCCGTACCAGGCCGCCGTCCATCAGCTCGCGCTCGACGGCGGTGATCGTGCCGGCGATGCGGGGGTCGTCGGCCGGCAGGAAACCGACCAGCGGCAGGAGCAGCAGCGAGGCGTCGAGCGCGTCGCCATCGTAGCGCTGGACGAAATGCCCGCGGCTTGCGGAATATCCGCGCGCGCAGACGGTGTCGTGGATCTGCCCGCGCAAGGCCCGCATCCGGCCGACCAGTTCGTCGCCTGCCGCCGCGCGCAGCGCGTCGCTTTCAACGAAATGGTTGATGCCGACCCAGGCCATCGCCTGCGAATAGGTGTAGCAGCCCGGATCGCCGCGGCTTTCCCAGATGTCCGCCCCGGGCGTGTCCCAAGCGCCTTCCAGATGCTCGATCAGCGCGATCTCCACCGCCATGTCGCGCGGCGTCCTCGCGACGCCGGCGCGCGCGGCGACGTGGAAGCTGTCGATCAGTTCGCCATAGACGTCGAGCTGCGTCTGGCCGCAGGCGGCGTTGCCGACCAGCACCGGGCGGGCGCCTGCGTGACCGGAGAGCCAGCCGGCCTCATATTCGTCGAGCCGGCGACCGCCGTCGATGCGGTACATGATCCGCATGTCGGCGGGATCGCCGGCGATGGCGCGCAGGATCCAGTCGCGCCAGCGCACCGCCTCGTCCTGGAAGCCGGCGTTGAGCAGCGCGGTCAGCGTGAAGGTGGCGTCGCGCAGCCAGCAATAGCGATAGTCCCAGTTCATCGCCCCGCCGGGCACCTCGGGCAGTCCCATCGACGCGGCGGCGACCAGCCCGCCGGTGCGCCGGTCGATCAGCGCCTTCAGGGTCAGCAGCGAGCGGCGCAGCGGGGCCGCCCAGCGATCGGGCGCGTCAAAGCGGCCGATCCAGTCGGTCCAGGCCTTGTCGGTGGCGCGCAGCAGGCGGGGCGCGTCGGGCTTCTTCGGCGGCGCTTCATGCGATGGTGCGTAGGCGAGCGAGAAGGCGTGGCGTTCGCCGCGCTTCACCTGCAGGGTGGCCCGCGCCTGACCATTGGCGATGGCGGCGGGGCAGGGGGCGTGGAGCACCAGTTGGTGCGGCCCGGCATCCGCCAGTATCGCATCGTCTGCGGCGTGCATCCACGGCGCTACACGGCCGTAGTCAAACCGCGGGCGCAGCAGCGAGGCGACCTCCACTTCGCCGGCAAGCCCCTCGACGATGCGCACGATGATCGGCTCGCCGTCATGCCAGGGCATGAAGTCGGTGACGCGCACCGTGCCGGTGTCGGTCGCGTGATCGGTTTCCAGGATCAGCGTGTCGCCGCGATAGCGCCGCTCCACGGTGTGGACGAACCCGGTCGGCGCGATCCGCCAGCAGCCATCGCCGGCGTCGCCCAGCATCGCCGCGAAGCAGGCGTCGCTGTCGAAGCTGGGGAGGCACAGGAAATCGATCGAGCCGTTGCGGGACACGAAGGCCGCGGTGCGGCCGTCGCCGATGAGGGCGTAGTCGGCGATCGGCGAGGTCATGCGTCAGGGCTGCCGGGCGAGGCGCGCCGCGTCGGGTGGCCGCCCTGCGCCGGATCGCTGCGGATCATGGAGTGATCGGCGTCGTGGTGGTGGAGCGTGCCGATGTCGGCGGACAACGCCCCTGCTTTCCCTGTTGTGCGCGGCCGTTTCATGGCAGGCAGAACGCCTTTCGGCCGAAACGGAAGCAGAGGCGGCGAAAAAGAATTGCCGGGGGATGTTGTGATCTTGGCAGGTGCTGGGGGCATTTATCGGTTTGGCACTGCGGCGTGATGTTAAGCTGTTATTTTACTTGGTTTTGTGTCTGAGATGTCAGTCTTGGGTGCGGTGGTCTCCCGGCGGCGCAGGGCGAAGGCTAGGAAGCCCCTGATCCGGTGCCACAGGCAGAATGCGCGGAAATGGGTGATGCCCCGGTGCGCGGTGATGGGACGGGTGACGTCGAGCCACAGGCTGGCCACGTCGCGGTAGAGGAAGGTCATCACGCGCCGATCCGTGAGGACGTGCTTGGCGTACAGGGCGCCATCGCCGAAGCTGTAGCCGGCGAGCAGGCGGGTCTCGTCGGCGATGTCACGGCGGCCGTGATGGTGATCGACGACGAAGCGCGGATCATAGTGCAGGGGGATAGCGAGGCCGAGGGCGCGGAAGAGGAAGTCGGTATCCTCGGCCGCGATGAACGGCGCGCCGGCCCCGAAGCGTTCGTCGAAGCCCCCGACGCGCGACAGGACGTCGGCGGTCATGGCGAGATTCGCGCCCATCACGAACCCGCCAGGAAAGGTGCCCGGCGGCGCGACCATCGGATGATCCTCCAGCTTCAGCGTCACGGGCAGGTCGCGGGCGTCGCCGGGCAGGATGCGCCCGCCGACGATCGCCGGGGAACCGACCTCCGCAAAGCAGCGCGCGAGGCCTTCGAAATACGCCGCGTGCAGGACGCAATCGTCGTCCGTCATCGCGACGATCGCCCCGCAGACGGCGCCCAGTCCGCGATTGCGGGCGCGGGCGAGGCCCGGCCGATCCTCGCCGAGCAGGCGGACGGGGCAGCGCTGCGCATCCCGCCACGTCCGGAGCAGGCCGGCGGTGGCATCGGTCGAACCGTTGTCGACGATCACGACCTCGATCGTGCGGCGGGCGCTATGGTCGAGGGCGCGGGTGATGGAGGCCAGCAGCGCCGGCAGCGCGGCGGCGCGGTTGCGGGTGCAGACCAGCAGGCTGATCTCGATCGGCGCGGTCATGCGGCGATGCGGGGCGATGCCGCCACCTCCGCCCACGACGCCGCCCGCGCCACCAGCGGCGAGCCGGCGGTCCAGGCATCGATATAGGCGCCGACCTTGCCGTAGCTGTTGTCGAGCACGACGTGGGGGATGCCGAGCAGCAGGGCGAGGATGTGGCCGTGCAGTCGGTCGGTGACGATCCGCTCGCCGCGGGACAACAGGGCGAGGCCCCGCGCGACACGGGCGGCCGCCCGCTCTGAGCGGTCATCGGGCAGGTGGCCCTCATCCTCCAGCCAGTCGACGGGTGCGGCTTCGGCGGGTGGGCCGGCCCGGTCCGCGACACGCTCGGCATCGGTCCGCAGCAGCGCGAGGAGCGGCCGGTCGGCGGCGCTGCGCGGTTGCGGGCCGAGGGCGAAGGCGGAATCGGGCGCGAGCGCCGCACGCGCGCCGACGAAGGCCTGCGCGGTCGCGAGACTGGGGCGATCGCGGACGTAGAGCGTCAGGTCGGGATGCGCCGCGGCGATGTGCGCGAAGCGTGCCGCGGCGGCGGGATCGTCGAAATGGATCGATTGCGGCAGCTGCACGACCCGCCGGTCGCGCATCCGGGTCAGCACCGTTTCGCGCAAGCGCTGGTGATGCGGCCAGATATCGCCGAGGTTGCCGCCGCCGTGCAGGAAGACGACGCCATCCGGACAGGCCCGGCGGAGCGCGGCTTCATCGAAGTCGTGCCAGGTGGAGACGTAGGCCGGATCGTTCCCGGTCACGGCGCGCAGCATGGCGCATTCGCCCAGCCAGATCGCGCTGTCGCCGACGTTCGGGTGATCGGGGAAGTCGAGCAGGGCGTAACGCTCGCCCGGTCCGATGGCAGCGCGATAGAGAGCGTCGAGCGCGCTACGCTGCGCGGTGATGACGTCGCTCATGCGGCAAGCTGCGTGTCGCCGGCCGCGACCTCGTGGTACAGGGCTTCGCAGCGATTCAGCCAGAGGTCCTGCGTGAACAGGCGCAGCACCCGCTCGCGGGGAACCGAGGGGGGGATGGCGCGTGCCGCACCGATCGCGGCGGCGAGGGCCTGGACGTCGCCGGCGGCCGCGAAGGCGCCAGCTTCGCCGATCACCTCGCGCGCGGCGCCCATGTCGAAGGCGGCGACGGGCAGGCCGCAGGCCATGGCCTCGGCCGCGACCAGCCCGAAGGGTTCGTCCCAGCAGGGCGTGAACACGAACACCGACGCTCGGCCGAGTTCGCCGGCCAGTGCAGGCCCATCGAGATGGCCGCCATAGGCGACGCCCGGCCCGATCAGCGGCGCGACCTGCGCGGCCCAGTAATCGGGATCCTCGATGGCGCCGAACAGGGTCAGGCGGACTCCTGCGGCGAGCGCCGCCTGCGCGGCGAGATGCGGCCCCTTGTTGGGGGTGATGCGACCGCACCAGACCGCCTCGCCATTGCCGTTCGCCACGAAGGGCCAGCGGGCGACGCAGATGCCGTTGTGCAGCACCGACGCCTGCGGCGGCGCGCCGTCCGGCCACCAGGCGGCAAGCTGCCGCGCCGAGGTGACGGTCAGGCGATGCCGGGCCGAGGGGCTCGCCGCGACGAACCAGTGCAGGGCATCATAGGGCGGGACGTGCAGCGAGGTGACCGTCGGCACCGCCGCCGTCCGCCGCTGCTCCAGCGGGAAACGATGCAGGCTGTTGTTGTGGACCACGTCGAACCCGCCCGCGGCGATCCGGTCGCACGCGGCGGCATAGCCGGCGTCGAGGTGCGCGATCAGCGGTGCCGAGCCGCGATGCTCCGCCCAAGGGAAGGTGCGCTCGTAATGTTCGGCCAGCACCGGATCGATGGCGAAGCGCGGATCGCTGTCGCCCGAGGCGAACAGCACGACGTCGTGGCCACGGTCCTGCAACCCGGCGGCCAGTTCCCAGCAATGCGCCTCCATGCCGCCGGCGAACGGCTGCGCGATGCGCTGTCGGACATGCGCGAGGATCGCGATCCTCATGCGGCGACGGGATCGTGCGGCGTGGCCTGCTGCGCAGCCGCCTCGAGCTGACGCAGCACGGTGGCGGTGTTGGCATAGGGCTGGTGGCTCTGCTGGCCGGTGAGGGCGAGGTCGCCTGCGTCCGGGCGGCGCAGGATGCGGATCGGCCGGCCCGGCGCATCGTCGATGAGGCCCATCAGGCGGAAGGCGTGGAGCCAGTGGCCCATCGTCCGGTAGCCCCATTTCGCCTCGAACAGCTGGGCGTTGCGCACCACGCTGTCGACATGGTGGACGGGCGGCATGTGATGCGGATGATATTGGTGGTAGGCAAGGCCGCCCTTGATCCACGCGATCGGCACGCCGGCCTGATCGAGCGTCTTGCCGAAGTCGGTATCCTCCCCGCCATAGCCGGCATAGCGTTCGTCGAAGCCGCCGACCGCCAAGAAGGTCGACCGCCGCATCGCGAAATTGAGCGACCAGAAGCAGCGATAGTCGGCGCAGACCTCCCAGCCCCGTGGCGGCGGGCCGCGGCGATCCGAATGCTTTTGCGCCACGGCGGCGAAGCCATCGTAGGTCCATTCCCCCGCAGTGGCGCCGCCGGGGAGGTACATCACCTCGCCCATCAGCAGCGCATCCACCTCGCCCGCGAAGCCGGCATAGTCGGCGACGAGTTGCGGCGTCGGGATGCAATCCATGTCGAGGAAGACGATGACGTCGCCGACCGCGGCACGCGCCGCGGCGTTGCGGGCGGCGGCGAGGGGCAATGCCTCGCCCGTCACCTGCATCTGGCGGATCGGGAAGGGGGCGTCGGGAAGCACGTACAATTCGTCCTGCATCACCGCCACGATCAGCTCGACGGGCGTCTGCGTCTGGAGCGACAGGCCGCGGACGACATTGGCGAGATGGTCGGCGCGGCCCTTTGCCAGCGTGACGACGGAAACGTTGGTCATGGGCGGCGGGTCTCCATAGCGGTCAGGGGAAGGGGGGTGAGCGGCGGCGTCCACAGCCGGTCGGCCAGCGCCTCCAGCCACAAGGCGACGCGATCGGCCGGCGCATCGTCGATCATCGCGCGCTGGCGATCGGGCCGGTGCGTGGCGCGCGTCTGCGCCAGGGCGGCCGTCCACCCTTGCGCCGACGAGGGCAGGTGCGGGCGGACGCAGGCGACGCCGGCGGCGGCGAGCGCCTCCGCCTTGCGATGCTGTTCGTCGAAATAGCGCCATTCGGGGATCGCCAGCCAGGGGCGGCCGGCCGCGAGGATCTGCTGGCAGGTGGTGTTGCCGGTGGAGGCGACGACGAGGTCGGCGGCGGCGATATGGTCGGCGGCATCGGCCACCCAGCCGCGATGTTCGATGTTGGCGGGTTCGGTGGCGTGCCAGTCGCGCTGCACCTTGCCGATGGTGATCCAGCGGGCCTGCGGGTGCGAGCGGGCGCCGACGCCGAGCGGGGCTTGCGCGAACCCCTCGCCGCCGCCGCCCGACAGGACCAGGATCATCTCTTCATCGGGCGCGACGCCGATGCGCTGGCGCGCCACCTCGCGCTCGGGCATGCGCACGTCGACGCCGAGGCCGCCGGCGAAGCACGTCCTGGCGCGCAGCCCGGCATCCCATTCCGGCTGCGCGAGATCGGCGTGGAAGGGGCCGAGCAGGCCGGCCGCGCCGTCATAGGCGGCGCGGTGGCCGGGATCGTCGCGATCGCCGTGCTGCAGCACCTTCACGTGCGGGACCGAACAGATGCGGGCGAGCTGCGCGACCTCGGCCGACACGTCGCAGATCATCAGGGCGGGGTTGGCGGTGTCGAACCACGCGGACAGCGTCGCCATCGCACGGCGGATGCCGGGCCAGCCGAGCGGCGCGCAGTGCAGCGTCTGCGGCGTCGGCACCCAGTCCATGGTCTGCGGTTCGGTGCCGGTCGGTTCGAACAGCGATGGCAGGCGCACGATATCGACCTGATCCGGCAAGGGCGGGAAGATGTCGTCGCGTGCGCAGAACACCGTCATCGGCCGCGTCGGCGGCAGCGCATGGGCGATGGCCGCGCAGCGTTCGGCATGGCCGCGTCCCTGGTGGTGGACGAAATAGCCGAAGGGCGGCATCATGCCGCCGCCGCCACGCCGGCCGCGGCGGCGCGTGGCGCGTTGCGGTCAGCATCAAGGCCCAGGGCGCCCAGCCCCTCCAGCACGCCGGCGGCATGATGCGCTGTCGTGCGGTGCAGGCCGGCGCGGCGCGGCAGGTCGGCGAGATCGTCGCTGGCGTTGCCGACGACGATGGCGTGGCCGCATGCCGCCAGCATATCCGCATCGTTGCCGCTGTCGCCCGCGGCGATGCAATCGGCGAGCGTCCAGCCGTGGCGCGCGACATATGCGGCGATCGCCTGCGCCTTGCCGCCGGCGGGCGCGAGCACGTCGATCAGCCGGCCGTGCGAGAAGACGACGCGCGCGGCAAGCGCGGCGTCGGCCAATGTGGCGCGGATCCGCTCCGCATCGGCGGCGGTCCCGAAGAAACTGATCTTGTGCGGGCCGGCGGTGGCGACGGGCTGGGGTTCGATACCGAGCGGGGCGAGCGCGGCGGCGACGCCGGCACGGTCCCAGCCGGCATCGAGTGCACGCGCGTAATCGTCGCAGGCACGCCAGCCGCCGCGGCCGTCGGCGAGCATCAGCCGGGTGCCGACGTCGACGATGAACGCGTCGGGGCGGGGCAGGCGCCAGCGGCGCAGGATCATGCGCGCGGCATCGAAGCTGCGCCCGGTCGCGACCACGAACGGCAGCGACGAGCGCGCACGCCAGGCGGCAAAGGCTGCGGCGCCGTCGCGGCAGCCGGTCAGCGTGTTGTCGATGTCGGAGGCGAGCAGCTTCGGGCTGACGATGTGCCGGTAGAGGACGGAGGTCGCCGACGCATAGCGATGCCAGCAATAGGCGTCGGCGCCGGCGAGCGCGGCCGCCGAACAGGCCGCGTGCCGGGCGGCGTCGGTGATGATCGCTCGTATCGCCGCGGCGATGGCGGCGGGATCGCGGGGATCGATCAGCAGCCCGTGGCCGATGGTGTCGACGATCTCCGCAGGGCCGCCGTTGCGCGTCGCCACGACCGGCACGCCGGCGGCGGCGGCCTCGACCAGCGTCAGGCCGAACGGTTCGTGCAGCGCCGGGTTGACGAAGACGCCGCCGCGTGCGGCCCGTGCATAGAGGGCGGCGACATCGTCGGCGTCGTGGCGCGGCGGCAGCGCGACCCGGCCGCGCAGCGCCGGTGCGGCGGCGAGGGCATGCAGTTCGTCGAGGACGGCGCGTTCCTCGTCGGAGGCATGGCCATGCTGGCCCGCGAGGATGACGAGGTTGGCGGCGCCTTGCAGCACCGCATCGGCGGCATAGGCGCGGACGAGGGCGGCGAGGTTCTTCTTCTCGACCGGGCGGGCGACGGCGAGGATGATGGGGAGGTCGGGGGAAATGAGCCAGTCGTCCAGCCGATCCGCCAGCGTCGGCGCGGTGGGAACGAGATCGCGGCGCGGCACGCCCGGCGATATCGCGTGCACGCGGGTGCCGAGCGGTACACCATAGCCGCCGACCTGCCGCACGGCCTCTTCCCGCGTCGAGACGACGATCGCGGCGGCGGCGGCGATCGCGGTCCTCTCGGCAGCGATACGGGAATCAAGGCCCGGGCATGCGCCGCCGTGCGCGCGCTTGTCGATGCCGAGGGCATGCGGCGTGTAGACGAAGGGGATGCCGAAGCGGCGCTGTGCCGCCATCGCCACTGCCGCGGCGTCGGCGAAATGGGCATGGATGACGTCGGGCCGGCGCGGTGCCGCAGCCAGGTGGTCGCAAAAGGCGGCGGTGAACGCGGCAAGGTCCGCACCCAGTGCTTCCTTCTCCAGATAGCGCCGGTCCGCGCCGGCGATGCGTTCGATGACGACCTTGTCGCCTGCCGCTTCGCGCGGTTGCGCATAGGCGCGCCCGAGCCGCTCGTCATCGAACAGGCGGGTGGCGATCACGACCTGCTCCACCTCCGGACGCAGCGCCTGGTGGCGAGCGGCGTCGAGCACATAGGCGATATGTCCACCGGTGTCTGCCGTGATGCCGAAATCGACGGGCGGCGCCTTCAGGCAGCCGCCGAGCGCCAGATGAAGAATGATCAAGAGCGCCCCTTTTTTGATTGCTGGAGCGTAACGTTGCGGTAGCGGAATCGGTCCGAAGTATCGATCTGGATTAATTTTTTTGTGCCGGACCGGGAACGATGCCGATCCGGTTGCGCGGCATTGGGAACGAAACCGTACGCATCGCGCCGATACGTCAGGTTCGTTAACCGACCGAGCCCACGGTCCGCGACATGACCTTCGATGCCCCGGTTGCCGCGCCAACACCGCAGTTCAGCGCCAATGCAAAGGAGGACGCGGAAGCGTTCGTCGCGGAGGCCGTGCAGATCGTCACCTGCGCCCGCGCGCTGGTCGAACTGGATCGGACCGAAGCTTCGGAGCTGTTGCAGATCGATCGCGGTCGCGTGTCCGAGCTGCTCGGGCGCTATCAGCGGTTCAAGCACGGCGTGATCTTCGATCCGGTCATCGAAAGCGGCGACAAGGCGCGATCGGCTACCGCCCGCCTGTTGAAGTGCGAATGCGTGATGATGGGGGAGGCGTTCGGCCGCTACGTCAGCCGCTGGCAGCATGTGAACGTCGCCGACGACTGGCAGGCGTATCGCGCGGACATGATCGCGATGAGCGGTCAGCTTCTGGAGCACCTCAGGGTCGAGCATGCCGCGATCACCGCGCTGCTCGACGGCGCGGGGCCGCGGTGATCGCCCGTTTCCGGATGTGCTGGGGGATCGGGCGATGCCCCGCGGGCGTCAGTGTTCGGTGAGTGCGACCACCTCGAAATCGAAGCCCTTCCACCCGTGTCGCCGCGCCGCCTGCTCGATCAGCGCCTTTTTGCCCGTGGCCTCTTTCGCCGAATTGCTGTGGCCCCAGAACACCTCGGTCTTGCCGCCGTGCAGATGGGCGACGATGCGCCAGTAATGGGTGAACGGCGCCGCGGTGGGGCCGATCGTCTTCACATAGCCGTCGGCCATCGTCGCGGTCAGGTAGCGTTTCTTCCTCGCCATCGTCGCGCGATAGCGCGGCCGCCGCCGGCGGGGGAGGGGGGATGCGCTTCAATCGCCATCGGGGCGACCGATCCGATAGGGGCCGGATCGGGCCGCGAGCCTACGACCCTTCCAGCTCAGCCGCACCAGCCGATCGCGGACCAGCCCGTCCACCGCGGCGTGCACGGCCGGCATGGCGCCGCGCCAGTCCGGCGCGATCGCGCGCGCGACCTCGCTCGGGCAGACCGTCGCATCCGGTGCCCGGCGCGAGAGCAGCAGCAGCGTCGCTTCGCGTGGATCGCTCATCGGCCCTGCGTCGGCCCAGCGTGCCATGCGGTCAAGCCATCGCCCGACACCGCTACCGCTCTGGCGATCAGGCCGAAAGCTCCGCCCGCACGATCGCCGCGCCGGCGCTGAGCGCCCGCAACTTGCCCCGCGCGACGTCCTGCGCCAGCGGCGCCATGCCGCAGTTGGTGGCGGGGTAGAGCTTGTCGGCGTCGACATAGCGCAAGGCCTTGCGCAGGGTGTCGGCGACCTGCTCCGGCGTTTCCACGGCGTCGGTCGCCACGTCGATCGCGCCGACCATCACCTTCTTGCCGCGGATCAGCTCGATCAGGTCCATCGGTACGCGCGCATTCTGGCATTCCAGCGACACGATATCGATCGTCGACTTCTGCAGATTGGGGAAGGTCTGCTCATACTGGCGCCATTCCGAGCCCAGCGTCTTCTTCCAATCGGTATTGGCCTTGATCCCGTAGCCGTAGCAGATGTGCACCGCGGTTTCGGCGCGCAGCCCCTCCGCCGCTTTCTCCAGCGTGGCGATGCCCCAGTCGTTCGCTTCGTCGAAGAAGACGTTGAACGCGGGCTCGTCGAACTGGATGATGTCGACACCCGCCGCTTCCAGCTCGCGCGCCTCCTGGTTGAGGATCAGCGCGAATTCCCAGGCCAGTTTCTCGCGGCTGCGGTAATGCGCGTCGTACAGCGTGTCGATCATCGTCATCGGGCCGGGCAGCGTCCATTTGATCGGCCCGGCGGTCTGCGCGCGAAGGTATCGGGCATCCTCGACGAACACCGGTTGCGGGCGGGAGACGGCGCTGACCACGGTCGGCACGCTCGCGTCATAGCGGTCGCGGATGCGGACGGTCTCGCGCTGCTGAAAGTCGACGCCGTCGAGATGCTCGATGAAGGTCGTCACGAAATGCTGGCGTGTTTGTTCGCCGTCGCCGACGATATCGATTCCGGCCCGGCGCTGGTCGTCGACCGCGAGGCGCAGCGCGTCGCGCTTGCCCGCCGCCAGCGCCTCGCCCTCCAGCTTCCACGGCGACCAGAGCGTTTCGGGCTGCGCGAGCCAGGCGGGTTTGGGCAGGCTGCCTGCGGTGGTGGTCGGCAACAAGGTCGTCATGTCGAAAAATACCTTTGTGGATCGCGGGAAGTCAGCGGGGGCAGCGTGCGGACCACCGATCGAGCGCCGCCGCATGCGGCTTGATGAAATGTTCCTCGGCGAAGCGGCCCTGCTCGATCGCCAGCCGGCTGCGTTCCTCGCGATCGTAGACGATGCGGGTCAGCGAATAATCCTGATAGGTGAGGCTGGGCCGATAGCGGGCGGCCGCGACCGAATTGGCGTTGTAGATTTCCGGCCGGTAGATCTTCTGGAAGGTTTCCATGGTGCTGATCGTGCCGGCCAGTTCCAGCGCGGTGTAATCGCCGATCAAATCGCCGATATGGTAGAATGCGAGCGGCGCGACGGCGTGGCGCGGCATGAAGTAGCGCACCGTCATGCCCATCTTCGCGAAATAGGCGTCGGTCGCGGAGACATCGTCGGTGCGATATTCCACGCCGAGGATGGGGTGCTCGTTCGTGGTCCGATGGTAGGTCCGGCTGCTCGACACGCTGAGGCAGATGACCGGCGGCTTGGCGAACCGCTCGCGATAGGCGGCCGAGTTCAGGAAGTGCTTGAACAGATTGCCATGCAGATCGCCGAACCCTTCGGGTGCGCCGCCCTCCGGATGCCGGCGCAGGTGTTCGGGCAGCACGACGCTGAAATCGTAGTCGCGGACGTAGGACGAGAAGTTGTTGCCGACGATGCCGTCGGTCCGCTCGCCGGTGGTCCGGTCGACGATGGTCGTCTGCAGGATCTCGATCAGCGGAAACGCGTCGGCGGGATCGGCGGCATCGATCGTCAGTGCCGCGGACAGGATCGTGAGTTCGACCGCGTAGCGGTTGCCCGCGGGATTGTCCCAATGCGCCAGCGAATTGAAGCGGTTGTCGATCATCTGCAACGTGTTGCGCAAATTCTCCTGCCGGTTTGCGCCGCGCGCCAGATTGGCGAAATTGGTGGTGGTGCGCGTGTTGTCGGCGGGGCGATAGCCCTCGTCGAACGGGATGCTGCTGATCGTGAACGTGAAGCCGCTATTCGTCATGACTCACCTGCACTGTGCAGACGGGTGAGCCGCAGGATAGAGCGCGCGAGGCACGGGCAAGCCCGTGCCGACACGCGCGTGTCGCGGACCTTGCGTCAAGCGCGATCCACCGGAGGAACCCCCGTCCGAGGAACGTTATGGCGTCGAAAGGCAGGTCTCCTGGCTCACGGGTCAATGCGGTGATCCCGGCCTTCCCGAGCCTCTTGCGGAGGATCAGTGACACGAAATGGGACCATCGCTCGCCGCTTACAGTTGCGGGGGCAGCGCCGGATTCCGCCCTGCAAGAGCGCCACCGGCTTCCCGTCTTAGCCCCGCCGTCACGCCTGAGGCGGGGAACCTCGACCCGCGCCTTCAACACCAGCCCGGCGGCACTGTCAATCGAGATATAAAGATTTCTTTATATGTTGAGCCGGCTTGTTCGCGATTTGGGCGAGAGGCGGAGCGATGGGCGTAGCGGCGACCTGCATGTGTGCGTGTCGTCCGTCCGATGGGGGGCGTGCCGACGCCATTGCGCCGGATGACCTGGCTGCTAGGCGCAAGCCATGAACTACCTGTTTCTCGCGATCGCGATCGTCGGCGAAGTGATCGCCACGTCGTTCCTGAAGCAGTCGGAGGGTTTCTCGCGACCGGTTCCCACGCTCATCATGGCGGCCGGTTACGGTATCGCCTTCTACTGTCTGTCACTGGCTCTGCGCACCATCCCGACGGGTATTGCCTATGCCATCTGGTCCGGCGTCGGCATCGTCCTCGTCGCCGCGATCGCCTGGGCCGTCCAGGGGCAGACACTGGATGCCGCCGCGCTCATCGGCATGGCGCTCATCATCGGCGGCGTCATCGTCATGAACCTGTTCTCGATCACCAGCGAGCACTGACGCCCGGACGCAGCCGTTCCGCTGGCGCAGCGGGTCAGGACCGATCGGCATGAGCGGTGCGGTGTCAACCAGGCTTCACACGGGAGGGCAGGCCATGCTGCCGCGCGGAAACTCCGACGTCATTCTCCGCTGACGGACGCTGGGTGGCGGCCCGGGATGGAACCAAGCCAGCGAACCGCACCTGCCGGGCGAACGGCTCCACACCGGATGAAGGCGGAGGTAGCGAGCTAAGTGGCTGTCATCGCTTGGTGAGCCAGATTTGACACGTCTCGAACTTTTGCAAACAGCCTTCAGCGGAGGCACGGCGGATTATCGATGCATTCAAGGCACTTCGTGATGATGCGGCATGATGGGCGTATTCTTGGAAGCGGCCAGTCTGTTTTTCGGCAAAGCTGGTGGTCAGGCGACTTTTATGCGGTTCGCCCGATACCGGATGCTTGCACCGAGAATGATGAGGCACATCGCGCTTCCGCAAAACTTCGTGATCGCCACGGCGGTTTCGGGATCGGCAAGCGAACCGCTGAACGAGTAGTGGCCTATCAAGAAACCTATTCCCAAGCAGAGTGAAGGTATATTGTTTCCCGCTTCCGGCAGGAAGAAGTTGAGCAGCAGGCGTGATAGCGCGACGATAAAAGCCGTCGCCATTACCGCACCAACAAAGCTGAGCAAATAGACCATGTTGGCGCCCCCTGATGGTAGAATAAGAGACTGGCCGTCAGGGCAAGCCAAGTCAAACTCATGTTTGTTTTTGGGTGTTTGCTTGCTCTTGTCGAGCGGACGGGCAATTCAGGCTGCGCGATGACCCATCATTTCACCCAGACGCACTTTTCGCTCTGGCGCCCAATCGTCGTTGAAGCGGATGGCTCCCTGCCTGAATAACATGACGATCGTGGAGCCGAAGAGAAAGCGGCCCATCTCCTCGCCTTTCTTCAGCACGATGTCATGGGCGGCATAGGTCCATTCGGATGTCGTGTTGGTACGCTTCGGATTGACCACGCCGTGCCACACAGTTGCCATGCTTCCGACGATCGTCGCGCCGACCAGCACCATGACGAACGAGCCATGTTCCGCTGAGTCAAAGACGCAAACCACGCGCTCGTTCCGGGCGAACAGGTTCGGCACGCCGCGCGCCGTGACAGGGTTCACCGAGAACAGCTTTCCCGGCACATAGATCATGCGGGTGAGATTGCCATCGCAAGGCATGTGGAGGCGGTGGTAATCCCTAGGGGACAGGTACAGGTTGGCGAAGCTGCCGTGGCGAAACTGATTGGCCAGCGCGTCGTCGCCGCCGACCAGCTCCGTCGTAGTGAAGCGATGTCCCTTTGCCTGGAGCATATGACGGTCGTCGATTCGTCCAAACTGGCTGATCGCGCCGTCGACCGGGCAGACAAAACTGGCGTTCGCCACTGGGCGCAAGCCGGCCTTGAGGGGACGAGTGAAGAAGTCGTTGAAACTCTTGTAGCTGGCGATGTCCGCATCTTCGGCTTCGCTCATGTCCACGGCATATTTGCCAACGAACCAGCGGATCAGCCGCGTTGTCATCGAACCTCCATGCGCTCCGGCGATGCGACCAGCAAACGTGGTCAAGTGCTGCTTGGGCAAAATGTATTGGAGCAGGACCGTCAGGCGATCGGACATCGGAACCTCGAAACGTCGATCCACCCTTGTAGTGACACGAGCCCGCAGGTCGACCGTCGTGACGTGCGTTTAACAACGAGGTAGATCAATGCGGTTGCGAGCATCCCGCCGGAACAGCGTTGCGATCGAACATGAATGAGCGTCTGTTGTCTGGAAGCTACGTGCTGGCCCCGAATGTCCGCCTCTGGGTCGGCCTCTGCGAACTTTGATCTAACTTGGTCTCAGCGGCGATCGGCATCATCCACGTTCACCGTCGACCGAATGAGCCCCGCGACATTCGCCAGGACCGGTCCACGACCGCGAAACGGGCGGGCGAGCGCGAGCAGGATGCCGACATGGCCCAGTTTGGGATATGCCCGTTGCTTCACGGCAACGCCGCCCGCGCGCAGCCTGTCTGCCAGCGCTTCGCTGTTTCGGGGACGCACGACGGTATCCTCGGTCCCGTATAGCAGAAGTGCGGGTGGATCACCGGTTCCGGCCCATGTCACCGGCTGTGTCTCCGCCGGGTCGGATACTTGTCCGAAGGCGGCACGGCTCGCATCCACGTCGAACGGGGCAAAGTCATAGGGTCCAGCAAGCCCGACGAACCCCCGCACGACCGACCGCGTCTCTCCCAGCCAGCGCGGATCGACCGCCAGCATCGCGGCGATATACGCGCCCGCCGAATGGCCCATCAGCACGACCAAGCGGCCATCGCCGCAATATCGGTCGGCGTTCGCACGCACCCAGCGTACGGCGGCGGCACCGTCCTCGACGAACGCCCGATACCGGACGTCGGGCACCAGCCGGTAATCCGAGACGACGGTCACGAACCCCTGCGCCGCCAGCGCGCGGCCGACGAACGTATAGCCCGCCCGCGTTCCGCTGTTCCAGCTGCCGCCATAGAAGAACACCACGACCGGTCGTGGCTGCCCGCAACCGCCACGCGGTGCGTAGACGTCCAGTCGCTGTCGTGGCGCCGACCCATAGGCCAGCCTCTTGGCGACCAGGGTACCGCCCCGATCCTTAGGCACCAGCCTGTCGAAGGCACCAAGCGGCGAACAGGCGGTGGCAAGCGCCCCGAGCAAGGCACCGATGCCCGAACCCACGCCGCGCCGCCTCATGCCATTCCTGCCCCGGATCATATCGTGCGTCCTCCCGTTTTTCCCCGCAGCATAGCCGACGTCGCCGGGTGGGGCACGCCCCGCGCACCTTTCAAACGCCGTCCCTGCACCGCATAGGGGGTGATGGCCAACCCTATCCTCTACAGCTTTCGTCGTTGCCCCTATGCGATGCGTGCGCGACTGGCACTGGCCGTCAGTGGCGTGCGCTATGAACTCCGCGAGGTTCGCCTCTCGGCCAAGCCTGATGCGATGCTCGCGATTTCGCCCAAGGGTACCGTGCCGGTCCTGCGAACCGCCGATGGCGCGGTGATCGACCAAAGTCTCGGGGCCATGCGGTGGGCGTTGTCGCTTCGCGACCCGGACGACTGGCTGGCACGCGACGATCCGGCCCTGATCGCCAGCAACGACGGCAGCTTCAAGCACCACCTCGACCGCTATAAATATCCCGATCGCCATGGTTCTAACGCGGCCGAGCATCGCGATCTCGGCCTTTTGTTCCTGCGAGAACTCGATGCCCGCCTAGCCTCCACGGGACAGCTCGCCGGGATACGAATGGGGATCGCTGATGCGGCGATCATGCCTTTCGTTCGGCAGTTCGCCGCAGTCGATCGCGAATGGTTCAACACGCTGACGCTGCCTCATTTGCAAGCGTGGCTTGCGGCGCACCTTGCCTCCGATCTGTTCCAGCGGATTATGGACCGGGTCGCGCCATGGTGTCCGGGCGAGCGGATCGTCATCGTGGAGGGCGGGGCGCAGGTCGATCCGCCCGCGAACGCCGGGGTATGGCCCGACTTCCCCGCATTCCTCTGACCCCCCATAAGGCTAGCCGGACAGCTACGCGGAACGGTTGAGAAGCGCCGGACGCCGAGATGAATGAGCGCCCGGAATTGGGAAGCGGGCAGCACGCTTAAAACGACCGCTACTGGGTCTGCTTACACTTCGGTTCGTTCCGCCAACTCCAACGCATCTTCCACGTCCACGCCAAGGTAACGCACCGTACTGTCTATTTTGGCATGACCGAGGAGGATCTGAACAGCGCGGAGGTTCCCCGTGGCTTTGTAGATGATCGAAGCCTTCGTACGTCGGAGCGAATGCGTTCCATAATCCTGAGGATTAAGGCCAATGCCAACGACCCATTCATGCACAAGACGCGAGTATTGTCGCGTACTCATATGGGCCATGTAGTCGTTACGGCTCGGAAAGACGAAGTCGTTCAGGGTGCCGCCTCGGCGCTCCAACCACGCACGCATCGTCTTCCGGGCCGTGCCCATCAACTCGAATTGAACGGGTCGCTTGGTCTTCTGCTGAACGACGGCAGCGCGATCGCGCACACGCCCGCCTGAAACCACATCGCCAATCCGTACCTTGACCACGTCACAGCCGCGGAGCTTGCTATCGATAGTAAAGTCAAAAAGGGCTCGGTCACGGAGTCGCCTGTGTTGATCGAGCCAAAAGCGGATGGCCCAGACCTGCTGCTGCTTCAGAGCCCGCTTGGCACCGACCAATCGGCCTTCGTTGCAAGGCCAGAGTTCATGATATGCAGGGTCCGTTGACGAGTGACCCATCAGTCATCTCCATCAAGCCAACTTGATCAGTCAATGATATGCCAGGGAGGTAAACACGCCGTAAAAAACAGGCTGACCGGGTGATAGGTTCTATGAGCGCAAGACGGAAATCGGAAGGGCAGAGCGCGTCGCCACGATCGGTTCTGGGTCACTGTCCTGCGACTTGCCCGCCGTCGACGTGAAGGATCTCACCTGTAACGAACTTCGCATCTTCCAGGTACATGATCGCGCCGACCACGTCTGCAACCGTGCCCATCCGACCAAGCGGATGGTAACGACCGAGCCCGGCGCGTGTCTCAGGCGGATGCATCGGTGTCTCCGTGATGCCGGGCGACACCGCATTGGCCCGCACCCCGCGCGCGGCGTATTCGACTGCGAGACTGCGCGTAGCCGCCGCCAGCCCTCCCTTGGTCAGCGACGCAAGGACCGAGGGGAAGTCGGAGTTGGCGTGCTCGGCAAGTGTGGTGACGATCTGCACGACATGCCCGCTTCCTTCCCTCAACATCAGCGGCAAGACCGACTGCGTCATGTGGAAGAAGCCATCGAGGTTGGTGCGCGTCATCTGCGCATATTGCTCAAGCGTATAGTCGGTGAACGCGGCGCCGATGAAGAGCCCGGCGTTGTTGACGAGGGTATCGACGCGACCGAAGCGATCACAGGCCAGATCAACCGCACGGCGGGCGGTATCCGGATCGGCAACATCGCCGGCGACCTTCACCCAATCGTGCTCATCCGCCGCCTCGATCGATCGCGAGACGCCGACCACGCGCCAGCCACGCGCACGGTAACCGGCCGCGATGCCTTCACCCAAACCCTGCGAAGCACCGGTGACGATCGCGACCTTAGCCGGGTTTTTGGACATGTCAGGCATCTACTGCGCCGATCTGCTTGAGCAGGGTAAGATTGTCCATTAGCGCCCAGTGTTCGACCAGTTGGTCGCCTTCGACGCGGAACAGGTCCATGACCTCGATATCGGTGCGAGTGTCCGTCGCCGGGGTGCCCTCATACTCACCCGAATGGGTCGCGACCTGGCGCAGGTGAACAAGGACGCGGTCGCCCTCCGCCACAACGTGCACGATCGGATAAGCGATGTCCGAGAAGCCGCCGTGCAGTACCTCCGCCAGCTTTCTGATCCCTGCCGGCCCCTCGACTGCGAAGCCGAGTCCGGGATCGTGGCGGATAAAACCGGGCGCGATGTGGGCGTCCCACCACTCCTCATTCCGGTCTCGGAAGGCGGAAAAATAGGCGAGAGCAAGGGCCTTGTTCGATGCGATCGACATGCTTGATTCCCAAGGTTAGGGAAGGGGGCAACACGCGGGCCCGCCCCTGATTATTACGACAGCGGCGGTTGCCCGTTCGACGCGGTCAATCCACCATCGACCGGCAGGTTTACACCGGTGACGAACCGCGCGTCCTCGCTTGCCAGAAACGCGATCACGCCCGAGATGTCGGCGCGCTCAGCGCCGCGCCCAAGCGGAATGCGCTCTTCAAACTTGGCGATCAGATCGGGCTGTTCCTTCATCCCGGCGGTCAGCGCGGTATAGGTGAGGGAGGGATTGACCGCATTGACGCGGACGCCGTTCCTTGCCTCGTCCATCGCCAGCGCACGGGTGAAGTTGCTGACCGCCCCCTTTGCCGCGCAGTAGAAGCTGTGGTGCCAATCGCCGCCTAACCCCGACACCGACGAGACGTTGACAATGCAGCCCTTAGATTGGCGCAGATGGGGAATTGCCGCGCGGCTCATGTGAACGACGCCGTACAGGTCGGTCTCGATCACCTTGGTAAATTCGGCAAAGTCGCCCTCATCGACCTTGCCGAGATGATCGACGCCGGCGTCGTTGACCAGCACATCTATCCGACCGAACCGATCGACCACCGCCTTGACCAGTGCCTCGCATGCCGCGCGGTCGGACACGTCGGTTTCATAGGCCTTGACCATGCCGCTCAGCCCGCCCACCAGCTTGTCAAGCGCGCCCTTGTCGATGTCGCCCAATACGAGCGTCGCTCCTTCTTCGGCGAAGCGACGCGCGGCGCCCTCACCAATCCCTGAGGCTGCACCGGTGATGACGACGACCTTGTCGGAGAAGCGCGCCATCATGCGTTCTCCGCCTGTGCGTCGTGCTTGCCTTCACAGAACTCCTCGACCAGCTTGGCGCAGAAGGCTGGTAGATCGTCAGGGTTGCGGCTGGTGACCAAACCCTGATCGACGACGACTTCCTGATCGACCCAGGTGCCACCTGCGTTCTCGATGTCGGTCTGAAGGGTCGGGAACGACGTCAGCGTCCGACCGCGTACCTGATCGGCCTCGATCAGCGTCCACGGCGCGTGACAGATTGCAGCTACTGGCTTCTTGGTGGCGAAGAAATCGCGCACGAACGCAATGACTGCATCCGACCCACGCAACTTGTCTGCGCCGACGCATCCGCCTGGGATGATTAGCGCGTCAAACTGATCCGCCGAGACGTCGCCGATCGCCTTGTCGACCTTGAACTTCGAGCCGGGATCGAGATCGTTGTTGAACGTCTCTGCCTCGCCCGTGTCCAGGCTGATGACGGTGACCTGGCCGCCTGCTTCCTCGACCGCAGCCTTCGGCTTGGCAAACTCGGGCTCTTCGGTCCCGCGCGGCGCGATTAGAATGGCGATTTTCTTGCTTTCGAGCTTCATGATTGTCCTCTCACTATCAGCATCACTAGCGCTTAGGCTCAGGCCGGAATGTCTTGGATGGTGGCAGTGTTGGCAGCAGCGATGCCGTTCTCGCGGTGGCGGAAGTCGCTGAGCGCCCGGTAGACCTGCATGCGCGCGCGCATCACGCCGCCAAGCGGGCGATGGACTTCCAGGCTATGGGCCGGGCGGAACGTCATCACCTCATCGAAATAGCGTACGCGGTCCGGACCATAGGCCGACTGCCGCGGCAGTCGGATCGTGGCGACGGTGCGATACGGGCTCGCGTTCGTCGGCCAGTCGACGGAGGTATCCTCGATGGGCTGCGTCTCGGCATCGGTCCACAGCTGCGCCCGAAGCTCGAACACCGCATCGTTGCCCTCGAAGTAATCGACCGCGGCATGGCGGAAGCCATCCTCATCCTGATGAGGGTCGAGCTGCCAATCGACGAGCGCCTGTTGCTCGGCCGCAACAGGAAAGGCCCCGATCTTAGCGACATGATCACCGAAGCGCACTGGGCACTGGCTGAAATATTCCTCGATCAGCGGGTGGCTGAAGGGGTGGCCATAGAAGTCCAGCGTTGGGCTTGGACCCGCACCAACCGCGTTCAACACCTTGTTGATGTTGCGAGCGACGGAGGCGGCCGCGCTCTTCACTCCCTCGGGCATGGGAACCGTCAGGCCTATTTTCTTGGCTTGCGAGAGGAAACCCACGGCGGTGCCCGCGGGGAAGGTGGTGCCGCTGGCGAGGACGAAGTCCTGCGTCGGCGCATCATGGCCGGGCAGCTTCGCGCCCTCGACGCCGAAGACCTTGATTGACATGCCGCGGTGGGTCGAGACGCGATCTCCGAGCTTCTCACCCGGTCCTTGCGCGAAGCGGACGGCTACATCGAACGTGCCTGGTTCCGCGAAGAGGCCCTGTGCGAGTTCGGGCGGCAACCCGGGCGCGACGATGAGCTTGCCGATCACACAGGCCGTGCTCTTGGCATGACTCGCCCGTACCGCGTGCCCGTCTCGCTTCTCGACCGTCTGGCTCTCCTGGGTCATGCCCTGGATGATGCCGTCGATGCTCTCCTGTTCGTCGGGCTCGTGTGTTTCGATGTCGGGTGAATAGCGCAGATAGGTCATGGAATATTCCGATCACTTAGCGGGCGCGAAGGAGAATAGCTGCGTTTTGATCGATGGCGGTGCGCCGGGCGTGAACCAGTTGGTGTCCTGGATATGGCTGGCGGTGACGTACATCGTGCCGTCGCGCCCTTCGGAGAAGGTGTCGGGCCAACGCAGGCGGCGGTCGGTCAGCACGGTCTCGACGGTTGCGCCGTTTAGCCGCTTGATCGCATAGTCGGTCGGCGAGGTCAGGTAGAGCACGCCTGCGTTGCTCATCCACAGGCCGTCGGCAACGTGGGTCTGCGCGACCGTCTTTACAGCTGCCGCCCTGTCGGGCTCGCTGACGTCCGACCGCAGCTTGGCGGTGGCGATTGAATAGAGCGTCTTGCCGGTCAGCGCCTGATAGTAGAGCGTCTTGCCGTCCTTGGAGATCGCGATGCCATCGGCGGCGAAGGCAGGCTGGCGACCGTCGGGGCGTACCAGCGGCTTGCCATCAAGCGTGACCTTCACCGTCTTGTCGATCTGGGTTGACGCGTGCCCGTCGAGGGCGCGGTGGCTCTTGCCGCTTTCCAGGTCGACAACGATGATCGCACCGCGCGTGCCGCTGTCGGTGATGTAGCCGGTCTTGCCGTCGGGCGAGAAGCGGATGTCGTTGAGGTAGGTGCCCTGCAGGGCGACGTCGCCGGGGACCAGGATCGTCTTCGTCACCGTGTTCGATGCCAGATCGATGCGGACGAGCTTGGGTGCGCCTTCGAGGATCTTTTCGTTTCCGGGGGCGCCGGGATCGAGCACCCAGAGGTTGCCATGGCCGTCGGGTACGATCGACTGCACGCAGACGAAATAGTCGCCGACCGGCATTTCGTTGGCACGAGCGTTGCGCCAGCTGTTCCACTTGGCGTCGGGATAGGGACGTAAGGATCCGTCTTTCATCACCTCCGCGACGGAGATGGGCGCGTCATCGGTCCAGCGCGGGAAGTTGACGAAGCGGCGGCCATCCTCGGTCACGGCGACGCCGGTCGCCTGATGGTCGAACTGCGCCACCTGGGTCAGCTGCGCGCTGCGTGCCTGGGCGTGGGCGACACCGGCTGCGGCAGCGGCAACCAGGCCGATGGCGGCGATCCCGGCGGCATAGGGGGCGGCTTTCTTCATGGTCAGGCTCCTATCGATCGTATCGGTGAGCGCGGCGGGGTCGCCAGCGAAGAGGGTAAGGAGGTGGCGCACCACCGCTTGCGGGTTCTCGCGCTGCGGGAAGTGACCGACCCCGACCACGTTGATGCGCGCGAACGGTCCGGCAAACCTTGTTCGCACGTCCCCTGCGGTCGAAGGCGGATTCACGCCATCGGCATCGCCGTGGATGTAGAGCGTTGGCAGAGACAACGTCGTGGTCGCCTTGACCTTGTGCTCCAACCAAGCGCTTCCTGGATCGGGTTCCGCTTCGCCCCAGCGCGCGCGATAGCTGTGGAGCGTCACGTCGGCCCAGTCGAGATTGTCGAACGACTGGGCGACACGGTCGAACGTCACCTCGTCGAACCATCCCGGTGGCGACCAGTTGACCCAATGCAGATGGGTGAACCCGCGCCGGTCAGCACGTACCGCCTCCGCCCCGCGCGCAGTCGCCATGAACCAGTGATACCATTGCCGCTGCGTCTGCTCGAACGGCGGTGTCGGCATGCCGCCGAGCCGGGGCGGGGTCGACAGCATCGCCATCCGCTCCACCCGCTCTGGCCAGCCTACCGCAAGCGCTTCGGCGGTGTTCGATCCCCAGTCGTGCCCGGCGACCATGAAGCGGTCGATGCCGAGCGCGTCGAGCAGCGCGATCATGTCGATCGCGAGCATCGCGCTGTTGCCGGTCCGCGGGGCGTCGTCGTTGAGGAAGCGCGTGGCGCTGAACCCACGCAACGTCGGGACGATAACGCGGAACCCTTCCGCGGCCAGAGCGGGTGCCACCTGATCCCACGTGGATGCGTCATCCGGCCAGCCATGAATGAGGAGCAACGGCTGTCCCTCCTTTGCACCGTGAAGCGACACGTCCATGTTCAGGTCGCCGGCAGTAATCATGGGCATTCATCAGCCTCCTGACGGTTCCAGCTTTTGCGAGCGTTGGTCGACCCTGCCGCTCCATCACTGCTTTGGAAGCATGGACGGGACGACCGGCAGAACGGCCAAGCGCTCAATTTGTCTCCTGACTAACCGGCTCCACCTGAGCATCAAAGGATCAAGCGCCACCCTTATCGGGCATGGTCACAAATCCTATCAAACAGAGAAGGGGCGGCGGCCGACAGGCCGCCGCTCCGTACGTTCAGCGCCGGGTGGCGGGCGCCGCGAACGCTGCTCGCAGCCGAACAACCGCCAGGTCGTTCGCCTGCGTGGCACCGTTCACAACCTTGGCCATGCCAAAGAACTCATGGGTCACGCCCGGGAAGGTCTTCTGCTCGACCTTGTCACCGGCCGCCCGCATCGCGGCCGCTAACGTCTCGCCATCCGAGCGCAGCGGATCGATCTGCGCGTTGATGATCGTCGTGGGCGGAAGCCCGCGGAGGTTCGCGGCAACCAGGTTCAGGCGCGGATCCTGCGCATCGGCTTTGCTGTTCTGGTAGTAATAGCCGAACCACGGCAGCATCGCGGCGTTGAGCGGCTTGGCGTTGGCCGAATCCTTCCGCGAGGGCAGCGTCATGCTGCTGTTCGCGATTGGGTAGACCGAGACGATGTGCCGCGGCGCAGTCAGGCCGTTGTCGCGCGCGTAGATCGCGGTCGCAACCGCGAGGTTGCCGCCCGCGCTCTCGCCGACCGTGGCTATCCGTGCAGGGTCGCCACCCCAGTTCGCCGCATTCTGCAGCGTCCAGCGATAGGCCGCGGCCGCATCGTCATGTTGCGCAGGGAACTTGAACTCGGGAGCATGGCGATATTCGACCGAAACCACGATGGCATTTAATGCCTTCGACATGGCCCGCGGCGCGGCATCGTAGGTGTCGACGTCGGCGATGACCCAGCCACCGCCGTGGTAGTAGACGACCACCGGCATCGGCTTGCCACCTGCGGGAGCATTCGCCGGCTTGTAGATCCGCACGAACTGCTTGGGATCGCTGCCGTACGGCAGGTCCCGCGTCATCACCGCAGGATCAGGCGCGGTCGACATCCCCTTCTTCTGCATCGCTGCCTTGGCTCCATCTGCGGCCGAGGGCTGCATGCGAGCTTCCGCAGGCGTGAGCGTCTCGATCGGCTTGCCGCCGAACGACGCAAGCGCGTCCAGGACCGACTGCATGTCGGGCGCGGCCTTGGGCGGTTGCACGGATGTCGCGGGAGGCGGTGGCGGAGGTGGTGCCGTGATCGAGCGGGCGGACTGGGCCAAAGCTGGAACGCCTGTGATCGCGGTCGAGGCGGCGATCAGCATTGAGATGGTTTTGCGCAATGGTTCTTCCTGTAACTGTCTGCTTCCTAACCATCTGGCGACACTCCGCGTTTCGGTACGAAAATAGACGCAAGGCTTGAGCAGCGAAGTTTGGGAGTATGGGCCGCGGCATGGATGATCAGGCTTTGAAAGCGGCTGGAACACGCGGTTCCGACGGTGCTGCCGGGTGAGGCGAATGCGCTGCTGCGTGTCTTGAACGACGCTGACCGCGTCGTCCCCGCGCAGCATCTGGAACTGGTGCCGTTTCGCAACGGCGACATGATCGTACGCGGCGGAAAGCATCTGCTACCCGTCGACCGGCATCGCCCCGGTACTCGACTTTCTCGAGGATGACCGCCGCCACGCGGTCGCGCTGGTTGGAAGCGAAGGGTTCATCGGTTGGCAGCTACTGCTTGGCAACGGGCGCTGGTCGCATGACGTGGTGATGAGGGCCGAACACGGCACGGTGATGAGGCTATCGGCTGCGGCGTTGCACGAGATACTTTCCGAACGTCTGGCGGCTCAAGCCGTCCTGCGGTCTCCCGAAAGGAGTCCGCCTTCAAACAGCCAGACCTTCTACTTCATGAAAGTGAGAGGCTATGCCAGCGAACGTCGGGTTCCTGGGACGACCGGACGTTCGAGCCGCCCAGCCGGATCGACCGCTTTGTCCCAACTTAAGCCTTTCGCTGGGTACGCTGGCAGCGGCTATACGGTATGCCTCGCCAACATGTACGAGCGTCCGCTTTTAGGCTGAGCCGTTACCCTCCCGAATGACCGGAAGTGGGTCGCTCGCGTTTTTGGCTGCGCTTGCCCTGCGAAAAACGTCGTCGATGGTGATGTCAAACCCTTGTGCCGCCTTGCTCCAAAGTCGCATCGGGTCGGCGATCTTAAGCCACGCGGCCTAGTCGCCTGAGCTATACAGGCCCGCCGCCAGAGCCGCGAAGTTGCCTCGTATCTCTCGAGGTCCATCTCCCTTGCCTGCGAAACAGCAGGCAAGGGGGATGAAGCAGCGATCGGCGAGGGACATTGCTTTTGGCAACACCACTGCTAATAATGCACTGTGCCTAAAATTACTTTAGAAAAATGTCGGTTTCGATCAGGTTTGCGGAGTTCCCGCCTACTGCAAAGCGGTAGTATCCCTCCTCGAGAACCCAACTATGCAGATCTGCGTTCCTCCAATGCAGGTTTTCCAAGGGCACGAACATACGGACAATCTTGGCCTTGCCGGCCAAGAGTGTTACACGATCGAAGGCGCGCAGCATTTTGTTGGCGCGGTCCGGGACCGTGTTGGGCAACGTGACGTAGCACTGCACGATTTCGTCAGCGGCGGTCTCGCCTTCGTTGCAGACGGCAACGGAGAGCTCGATACCTCGCTCCATTTGACGCGCCTGCAGCGCGCGATAGGAAAAGCGAGTGTAGGACAGGCCGTGGCCGAAGGGATAGCGCGGCTCCGTCCCGTTCCGATCGAACAGGGTATAGCCGTGCCAGTATTCGTAATCGATCCGCTTGGCGTCGCGATCGAAGAAGGGGTAATCGGCTGCGTCGCGCGCGATGGTGAAGGGTAGTTTGCCCGACGGACTGACGTCGCCGAACAGCAGGCGCGCGAGCGCCGTACCGCCTTCCATGCCGGCGTAAAATCCCATCAGGATCGCATTGACCTGTTCCCGCCACGCCTCGACGAGTACCGCCGATCCCGCGACGATCACCACGACGACGGGCTTGCCTGTGTCGGCAGCGGCGCGAATGAGCGCGACCTGATGATCGGGCAAATCGAGGGATACGCGATCACCGCCGATCGGCGTGGCCGACAGGCTGGGTCTCGGTGGCGCACCTGCAGGCGCACCACCGTTCCCTTTGTCTGCGCCCAGCGCGATATCACCCAGGATATACTCGCCTTCCTCCCTCGCCGTATAGCCGGTGACCACGACGATCGCGTCCGCCTGCTCGGTCGCCTGCGTTACCAGCGCTGAATCGTCGCCGTTCGCAAAGAGTACCGCATCCTCGCCGAGGTAGCGACGCAGGCCTTCCAGATGCGTGACGACATAGGGCGGGCGCACGCGGCTTGATCCGTTGTCTCCGGTATTTTCCAGATCGGCGAGCGTACCCAGCACGGCGAGCTTGCGCACCCGCCGGCGGTCGAACGGCAACACGCCG
Source organism: Sphingomonas sp. SP5 (assembly GCF_058313455.1). Lineage (NCBI taxonomy): Bacteria > Pseudomonadati > Pseudomonadota > Alphaproteobacteria > Sphingomonadales > Sphingomonadaceae > Sphingomonas > Sphingomonas sp. SP5. The sequence goes on from NZ_JBZFLF010000003.1 coordinate 619,785, forward strand.
TCATTTTCGAGCAGCACAGCGCACTTCTCTGCGGCTTCCAGCGCCAGGGCGCGGTGCGCCTCGCACGCGACGAGTTCGGGCGGATAGGCGGGCAGGGGATCCTCGCGCGAAGCGAATTGGAATTGCGTGCGGAGGATCCGGCGGCAGGCCTGATCGACCACCTGTGGCTCGATCGTGCCGTCGTCGACGGCGGCGATCAGTTTGTCCCCGAACACCAGCGGTTCGGGGTTCTCGATGTCCAGTCCGGCGGCGGCGCCATAGGTCTTGTAGACGCCGCGCACCCAGTCGGAATGGACGAAGCCGGTAAAATTCCATTCGCCGCGGAGGATGTCGGTCAGAAGCATGCGGTTTTGTCCGCAATATTCGCCGTTCACCTGATTATAGGCCGTCATTACGCTGGCGATCCCCGCTTGGAGGCAATGCCGGAAATGAGGAAGGTACACTTCGTGCAAGGCACGCTCGTCGACGCGGACGTCGACGGTGAAGCGGGCATTCTCCATGGAATTGAGCGCGAAATGCTTCACGGTCGCAATGACGTTGTGCGCTTGGATGCCCGCGCCCATCGCGGCGCCCATGACGCCCAAATGCCAGGGGTCCTCACCGTAGGTTTCCTGTGCCCGGCCCCATGCGGGATGGCGCAACAGATTGATGCAAACGGCACCCGAAAAACTGCACCCCTGCGCGCGCGCCTCGATCCCCATCGCTTCGCCGATGCGGCGTTCGAGATCGGCGTCGAAGGTCGCACCGCGTGCCATCGTGCATGGAAAACACGTCGATCCGCCCCGCGTCACACCCCGGGGTCCATCGGTGAACAGCAACGGCGGAATGCCGAGCCGCTCGATTCCACCACCGGCACGATAGGGGCGGGCGCCCCATACACGATCATCCTCCTGAAGGGCCGCGAAGAAGCCCTTGCCCGACATCATCGTGACCTTTTCGCTGAGGCTGAGGTCGGCGATCACCGCCTCGACCGCAGTCTCGATCTCAATTGCGCTGGCACCGTTTCGAAGCGGGAAGGCGGCGTTTGACGGGATAGAAGCCTGGGCAAGAGGCCGGGCAGGGTGATTTTCGGGCATCGGTCCTCTCTCGCACCAACCGGCGCATGATTATATTAGCGCTAAACTATTGTTGGCAATGTGTCGATCCTCTAAAACGTTCCGATGCAAAACGATGGAATGGCAGCGGTTACGCGGGTCAGTGGTTTGGCAAGCGCTACGGCGCCGACTGGTATGCGCTACGTATCCGGAGGGCGTTTTCGGATGGGATCCGATCGCTTTTATCCCGAAGAGGCGCCAGCTCGCGAAGTGCGGGTCGATGGCTTCTGGATCGACACGGTGCCCGTGACGAATGCCGACTTTGCGCGCTTTGTCGCCGCGACCGGATATGTCACCTTGGCGGAAGTCGCGCCCGATCCCGCTGACTATCCGGGCATGTCCCTCGATATGGCGCACGCAGGCTCGCTGGTGTTTGAACGCACCGTCGGTCCGGTCGACCTGACCGATCCGTCGCAATGGTGGCATTTCCGGTTCGGCGCGGATTGGCGCCATCCTCTGGGACTCGACAGCTCGATCGACGACATGGACGAGCATCCGGTCGTCCATGTCGCCTTCGGCGATGCGCAGGCCTATGCCGCCTGGGCGGGTAAGGCGCTGCCGACCGAAGCGGAGTGGGAATATGCGGCGCGGGGCGGCCTGCCTGATGCCGATTATGCCTGGGGTGACACCTTGGCGCCGCAGGGCACGATGCTCGCCAACTACTGGCAGGGGCTGTTCCCCTTCGCCAACCAGTTGCTGGATGGCTGGGAGCGGACGTCGCCGGTGCGGAACTACCCGGCCAATGGCTTTGGCCTGTGGGACATGATCGGCAATGTCTGGGAATGGACAGACGATTGGTACGCCGACAGGCCGCTTAGCGGCCGGGGCAAGCGGGGGCCTGCCTGCTGCGTGCCGGCCAATCCACGAGGTGGACGCGAACGCGACAGCTTCGATCCCGCGACGCCGCAAGTCCGCATCGCGCGAAAGGTGTTGAAGGGCGGATCGCATCTGTGCGCACCGAATTACTGCCAGCGCTATCGGCCCGCGGCGCGCCATCCGCAGGCGATCGATTCGGCCACCGGCCATATCGGCTTCCGGTGCATCGTCCGCGGCTAGAGACCCAAGTTTCCCATCGGATAAGGAGTTGCCCTATTGACAAGGCGGATAAACGCGGCAACACGGGGGTCACAAGTTTAGCGCTAATCATCGGCGACTAAGCGGGTTTAGGGGTGGTCGGTTCATGATCCTCGCCCCTCGTGGCTGCATATCAGCGCGTCCTGCAATGACGTGCTGCGAAGGGAGGGTGTCATGATGGGGATGCAACGCATCGGCGCATTGGCGGGGGTTAGCGCTCTCGCTTTCATGATGGGGGGCCTCGTCGCACAGCCTGCCTCCGCCCAAGCCTCGGCAGGGCAGGTCCCGGCGAACGGCCCCGGTGCCGCGGCCTCCGCCACCGGTCCGGGCGCGCTGCCGAGCGAGGTTGCCACTCCCGCCGACCACACGATCGCCGGCGACTCCGATGCTCAAACCCCGGCGCCAGAGGATAGTGGAGACATCGTCGTCACGGCACAGAAGCGCTCCGAGCGCCTCGTCCAGGTGCCGCTTGCCGTCACCGCAGTAACTGGCGATGCGCTGGCGACGCAGCAGATCAGCGATACCAATAGCCTGACTCGCGCGATCCCGTCGCTGACGTTCCAAGCTGGTAACAATCCGGGCAACAACAGCTTCCGCATCCGCGGCGTCGGCACGCAATTGTTCAGCCAAGGCGTCGAGTCTGCGGTCGCCGTGGTGGTCGACGGCGTCGTCGCACCGCGTCAGGCGCAAGGCTTTAGCGACCTGGCTGACTTGGAGCGGGTCGAAGTGTTGCGTGGCCCCCAGGGCACGCTGTTCGGCAAGAACGCGACCGCCGGCGTCATCAACATCATCACCGCCCGGCCCGCGTCGACCTTCGGCGGACGGTTCGACGTAACGGTGGCGGAGCAGGACGAATATCGTGTCAAGGGCACGGTCACCGGGCCGATCAGCGACACCCTACGCGCGCGCGTCAGCGGCTATTACAACAACGTCGGCGGCCACATTCGCAATGTCGACAAGCAACGCGACGTCAACGGCTATGAAAGCTGGGGCGTGCGCGGCAAGCTGGACTGGCAGGCGGCGTCCAACCTCGACCTTCTGCTGACCGGCGAGTATCGATCCAACAAGGCCGATTGCTGCTCGCGCGTGCCGGTGCAGATCACCACGCCCGCGATGCGCACTTTGCTCAACCCCGCGATCGTGCCGAATGCCGACAACCGATCGGTGTCGAATGACGACCTCAGCTTCTTCAATACCGATGCGACGATCGTATCGTTGCAGGCTGATTGGGACCTCGGGCCGGCGACGATCACATCGATCTCCGCATACCAGCGCTATTCGCAGGTCGACCAGTTTGAACCCGACCAGATCCTGTCAAATCCCGTGCGCTATGTCGGCGCCTTCCCCTATTCGCAGTGGAATCAAAATGGATCGCAGACCCGGTATCGCAACTATTCGCAGGAACTGCGCATCGGGTCGAATGGATCGAGTGACTTCACCTATGTCGCCGGGCTGTTCTACACGCATCTAGACCTGGACCGCAGCTTGCAGCGGCGGCGCCAGCGGTGCGGCAGCGGAGTGGTGGGGCAGCCCTGCACCGTTGCGCTGACCGCAGACTCGTCGGGCTTCACGGGCAACTTCAAGAGCGACAGCGCCTCGCTATTCGGCCAGATCGATTGGCGAGCGGTCGGTGGGCTGCATGTGATCGGCGGTCTGCGCGGTCAATATGAGAAGCAGACGGTAACCGGCCGGACGTTCGGTCCGCTCGTCGCGGGCGACGCGGTGTTCCCGGGCACGCCGCTGACCAGCGGAACGCGATCGCGCGACGATACCGCGCTGACCGGCAAGGCCGGGCTGCGTTATGAATTCACGCGTAACCTGCAGGTCTATGGCACCTATACGCGGGGCTATAAGGCGTTCGCGCTCGACATCGACGTGACCACCAACTTCGCGACACAGACGGGCATCGCGCCCGAACACGTCAATGCGTATGAAATCGGCGCGAAGTGGCAGGCGCCCGGCGGCGTGTTCGACATCAACGCGGCGCTGTTCCGTTCGGATTTCACCGATCTCCAGGTGCAGGCGCTGGTGACGGATGTCGCGACGGGCACGTTCCAGACCGTGCTGGGCAATGCTGGCACCTCGCGCTCGCAGGGCCTGGAACTGGAGGCGACCATCCGGCCGGTGCGTGACTTCTCGGTGGCGGCAAACTTTACGCTGATCGATGCTACGATCGACGTGCCGGGCCAGAGCTGTCCGTTCCAGCTGCAGAATGCCGCCCAGGCTTATACGGCGAACTTCCCCGTCAACACCTGCTATATCCGACGGACGACGGTGAACGGGGTAACGACCAATTCGGCGCCGATCCTGGATGTGGTCGGTGGCCAGCTGCCGGCTACGCCGCGTTACCGCATCGGGGTGACGCCGCGCTGGGAGCATGAGTTTGGCGGCATTGGCGGCTTCGTCCAGATCGGCATGAACTATCAGAGCGACACCATCTTTTCGCTATCGCAGGATCCGCTGCTGAAGCAGGACGGCTATGTGATGGTCGATGCGAGCGTCGGCGTCCACGACCTAGACAACCGCTACAATCTGACGTTCTTCGTTCGGAACCTGCTCGACCAGACCTATTATTCTCAACTCAACCACGGCACGATCTTGGCCAACGCCACGAACGCGACGGACCTGTGGGCGAACATCAACAAGGATGCCAACCGTTATATCGGTGCCACACTCGGCGTGCGCTTCTGATGAAGGGTGCGGCGGCGCATAGCGGACGAGATAGATGGTGGCGACGGGCGTCGCTTCTGATCGGGGTCGCCGTGCTGCTGCCGATGCCGGTCGCTGCGGCGTCGCCAGATGCGCGGCCGCGGGTGATCGTATTGACCGATATCGGCAACGAACCCGACGATTCGGAATCATTGGTCCGTTTCCTGCTGTACGCCAACGTCTTCCGGATCGAGGGGCTCGTCGCCACCACCTCGGTCTGGCAGCGCGATCGGGTGCAGCGCCCTCTGATCGACCAGCGGATCGCTGCTTATGGTGCGGTGCGCGACCGGCTCGTGCGCCATGCGCCGGGCTATCCTTCGATGGCCGCGTTGCAAGCGGTGGTGCGTTCAGGGCGAGCAGCTTACGGGATGGCGGGTGTCGGGGCGGGGCAGGATACGAACGCCTCGCGGCTCATCATCGCGGCGGTCGACCGCGATGATCCCGCGCCAGTCTGGGTGCTGTGCTGGGGCGGCGCGGTCGACCTTGCCCAAGCATTATGGACGATACGAGCAGAGCGATCACCCGAGCAGGTGCGCCGCTTTGTCGAGAAGCTGCGCGTCTATTCGATCTCCGATCAGGACGATGCCGGACCCTGGGCGCGGCGCAGCTTCCCCGATCTGTTTTGGATCGCCAGCATCCATGGCTGGGGCCAGTATAACATGGCGGCGTGGAGCGGTATCTCGGGCGATCGCCGTAACGGCGAACGCTGGCCCGATGCGGATACCGTGTCCGATCCCTGGCTGCAGGCGCATATCCGGCGCGGGACGCTCGGCGCACTATATCCGCTACCGGTCTATATCATGGAGGGAGACACGCCGAGCTTTCTCCACCTCATCCCAAACGGCCTGTCTGATCCCGAGCATCCCGAATGGGGCGGCTGGGGCGGACGCTACATGCGCACTGCGCCCGATGCCGGCCATTTCGGTGATGTGCGCGATGCCATCACGGTCGATGGCGCCATGGTGTCGAGCAACCAGGCGAGCGTGTATCGCTGGCGTGCCGCGTTTCAGAGCGACTTTGCCGCGCGCATGGGGTGGAGCATCGCCGACACGCGCGAGGCAGCAAACCATGCGCCCGAACCCGTGTTGCAGGGGGCGATCGGGCTGGCCCCGGTGCGGATCACGGCGCGGCCGGGATGGAAGATCGCACTCGACGCGCGCGGAACGCGCGATCCCGACGGCGATGCACTCGACATACACTGGTGGCAGTATCGGGAGGTCGGAGGGATCGGCGTGCAGCCCGTGCTAACGATCCGCAACGCTGACGCCATGCAGGCCGGTTTCGACGTGCCGTCCGTCACGCAGCCGACCGAACTCCACCTGATCCTGGAAGTCCGGGACCAAGGCGCACCCTCGCTCACCCGATACCGGCGCCTGATCGTCGACGTCACGCCGGAGGTCCGATCGTGACTCTGTCCCGCCTGTCGCGCGGGCTTGTCTGCCTTGCCGCCGGCATGATGCTGACGTCTGCCGCGCCCGCACCCAAAGGTCTGGCTCGCCCCAACATCATCCTCATCGTGCTGGACGATACCGGTTATTCGGATTTCGGCAGCTTCGGATCCGAAATCCGCACCCCCAACATCGACGCGCTCGCCGCCGACGGGTTGCGCTACACGCGGTTTGAAAGCCGGGCGATCTGCTCGCCGACGCGCGCATCGTTGCTGACCGCGCGCAACAACCAGACGGTGGGAATGGCCGACCTGACTGCGGGCGAGCGCGACAACGGCCGGCCGGGCAAGGATTCGGGAGTGCTGGCTGCCAATGCCGAAACCGTGGCGCAGGCACTGCAACGCCGCGGCTATGCGACCTATGCGATCGGCAAGTGGCACCTTGCGCCCGAAAGCGAGAATGGCGCCCCCGGCAACAACGCGTCCTGGCCGTTGCAGCGCGGCTTCGATCGCTTCTACGGTTTTCTGTCGGGATGGGCGGATCAGTATCGCCCCGATCTCGTCGACGGCAATCGCGCGATCGGCAAGCCGACCGACCCGAACTACCATTTCTCGCGCGCCATCGTCGACCGGGCGATCCATGACATCGATGCGGCGCAGGGCAAACCCTATTTCCTCTATCTCGCCTTCGGCGCGACCCACGCGCCGTTGCAGGTGCCGATCGCCTATATTGCGCGCTACGCCGGGGTTTACGAGCGCGGCTGGGACTCGATCCGCACAGAGCGGCTGGCGCGCCAGAAGCGGCTGGGGATCGTGCCGGCCAACGTGCAACTGCCCCCCGCCAATCCCGGCGACCGGGCCTGGGCGAGCCTGACCCCGGCGCAAAAGACCGTCTACGCCCGCTATATGGCGACCTATGCCGGGTTCCTGGAACATACCGACGAACAGATCGGACGGCTGATCGCGATGCTGAAGGCGAACGGCAGCTGGAACAACACGATGATCGTGCTGCTGTCCGACAATGGTGCCGCTGCGGAGGCGGGGCAGGCGGGAGCCTATGGCCAGCTGTACCCGGCCAATCATCCGCGTGCCGAGGACCTGCTCGGCAAACTGGATACCTTTGGACGCGCGATGATCGAGTATCAGCGCCCCTGGGCGATGGCGAGCGTGTCGCCGCTGCGCCGGTACAAGGCATGGCCTTACGCAGGGGGCGTCCGCACGCCGATGATCGTCCGCTGGCCGGGCCACGTCCGCGACCCTGGCGGGATACGGCGGCAAGTGGTCGACGCGATCGACGTCGCACCGACGCTGCTGGAGGCGGCAGGCGGCCAATTCGACACCCGCGTGAACGGGGTCGCCCAGATTCCCGTCGCTGGCGCCAGCTTCGCGCGGACGGTCGCATCGGTGCGCGCGCCCAATCCGCGCGACGTCCAGTTCTTTGAGCTGCGCGGCAATCGCGCGATCCGGCAGGGCAAGTGGCGCGGGGTTGCGATGCACCGCCTCGGCACGCCGTTCGACGGCGACCGCTGGCAGTTGTTCGACACGGATGCCGACTTCGCCGAAACCAACGATCTGGCGGCACGCCATCCCGAACGCGTTGCAGCGCTGAAGGCGCTGTGGACGCGCGAGGCCCGGCGCTATGGCGACCTGCCGCTGGGCGAGGGGCCCTCCTACGTCCGCAAGCTCGATCACTACCGCGACGCATTCCTTGCCCCCGGACAGGCGGGCGACGACTGATGGGCGTAGTGCCTGCCCGACCAGCGGACCGTCTCCATTTTCCTGTCAATCCGACATAAGGCGCCCCTCGTCGTGACCGACCCCGAAGCCTCCGCCGATCTGCCCTGGCCGAGCGCATTCCGCGCGTGGAGCGTCGCGATCCTGCTGATGCTGGCCAACACGCTGGCCTTCGTCGATCGTCAGGCGCTGGCGTTGCTGGTGCAACCGATCAAGGCGGACCTGCAGATCTCCGACACGGCGATTAGCCTGCTGTACGGCCTGAGTTTCACGTTGTTCTACGTGATCGTCGGCCTGCCGATCGCACGGGTCGCGGATCGATCGAACCGGCGCAACATCATCGCAGGCGCCGTGCTGGTGTGGAGCATCGCGACCAGCCTGTGCGGCTTTGCGCGGTCGTTTGGCAGCCTGTTCCTGGCGCGCGTCGGGGTCGGCGCAGGCGAGGGTGGCCTGACCCCGGCGGCCTATTCGCTGCTGTCCGACTACTTCCCTAAAGAACGGCTAGCGACCGCGATGGGCGTCTACCAGATGGGCCTATACCTTGGCAGCGCGGCGGCGTTGCTGGTCGGGGGACTCATTTCCACGATGGTTCCGCCTAGCGCCACGGTCATGGTGCCGGTGCTGGGGGCGATGAAGGGGTGGCACATCGTCTTCCTGCTGCTCGGCCTGCCCGGCGTCGTGCTGGCGGCGGCGATGCTGACAATTCGCGAACCGGCGCGGCGCGGCGTCGTACCGAACGAGGCGAGCGTGCCGATGGCGCAGTTTGCCGCCCATATCGGGGCGCGTTGGCGCGCGTATGCCGGACTCATGCTCGGCTTCGCGCTGATGATACTGGTCGGCAACGGCACGGCGGTGTGGATTCCAGCCTTCTTTGAACGCAAGTTTGGCTGGACGACGGCGCAGGTCGGTGCGCTGTACGGCCCCGTGGTGCTGGTGTGCGGCATGGGTGGTGCGCTGGCGGGCGGACTGTTCGCGTCGTGGTTGCGGCGGCGGGGCCGTGCAGCAGCGAACCTTCAGGCATCGCTGATCGGGTTCGTCGTGTTGATCCCGCTGACGATCGGCTTCCCGCTGATGCCGACGCCGCTGCTGGCGCTGACCCTGATCGGCGGCATGAATTTCTTTGCAGGCTTCAACTTCGGCGGCGGCCTCGCTGCACTCCAGGAACTGACGCCGAACCGCATGCGCGCGCTCGTCTCGGCGATGTACATGCTGACGATCAACCTGATCGGCGCGGCGCTGGGGCCGACTGCCATCGCGCTGGTCACCGATTACGTGTTCGCGGACCCGCATGCTCTGCCGCAGGCGATCAGCCTCGTCTGCGCTGTCGCATCGCCACTGTCGGTTGTCATGCTATGGATTGGCCTCTGCGATTATCGCGCGACCGGCCCGGTCAGCTCGTCCAGCCCAACTGTGCGCTGATCCGCCGGCACACCTCGCCCAGTTCGGCGATCGTTGCCGCGTCGTCGCGGGGAGCTACGCTGCCCGGTGCCAGCGCGGTCGCCGTCAGGATCGCGCGGCCCTGCAGGTCGAAGATCGGAAAGGCGGTCGCGCGCAGTCCCGGAACCATCGTGCCCTCGACATGGGCATGCCCAGCGGCCCGGACGCGCGCGCGTAGCGCTTCGGCATCACCACGCGTCATTCCCCCGCTGGCCAGTTCGGCCTCGAGCAGATGCGCGGTTTCCGCCTCCGGCAGAAAGGCGTAGAACGCCTGGCCCGTCGCCGAATAAAGCAGCGGTAGCACCGACCCGACGTGAAACGACGTCATCACCGGCGGGCGCCCCACGTTCCAGCGTACGATCGTCGGCCCGAGCGGACCCAGAGCAGCGACCTGTACCGTCCGCCCACTGGTGCGGGCGAAGTCGCCGATCGCGGTATCGGCGATGCGGAACGCGTCGACACGGGCAAGCGCCCCCAGGCCCAGGCGCAGGGCAGCCGGTCCCAGATCGTAACGGCCGGTCGCGCTTTCCTGGACCGCCATTCCCGCGGCAATCAAACTGACGAGATAACGGTGGGCTTGAGGCAGCGACATGCCGCTCGCCTGCGCAATCCGGCCCAGGCTCGATGCCTCACCCAGGGTGACGAGCGCGTCGAGCACACGCATGCCGATCTCGACCGATTGAATACCCCGGCGACGTGGACCATCGACTTCGCCGGTATCGGGATCGGAGCTCATACTGGCACCCTGGGGTTGGTCGACTCCCTTTCGACGATCTCAAACGGCATCAGGTCGATGATATCCGGCTCATCAGGGTCGATGCCGCGCTGGCATGCGATCAGTCGCTCGGTCGCGCGTTCGGCCATCAGATCGACGCGCTGGCGGACCGTGGTCAGTGGTGGCCAGATCTTCACCGCAATGGGTGCATCGTCGAAGCCTGCGATCGCAAGTTCGTGCGGCACGTCCAGTCCCCGGCGATGGGCTACCGAACTGACCGCCGCTGCCATGTCGTCGTTGCTCGCGAAGATCGCAGTGGGGCGATCTGGCAGGCTGAGCAGGCTCTCGGCGGCAGCCAGGCCGGACTCGAACGTATATTCGCCCTGTCGGATCAGCCCATCGTCTGCCGCGATGCCGCTCTCGGCAAGAGCCAGGCGATAGCCCTCGAGCCGCAGCTTACTGGAGGCATGGATCGGTGGCCCGGCGATGAAGCCGATGCGGCGATGATCGCGATCGATCAACAGGCGGGTCATCGCCTGCGCCGCTGCGGCTTCGTCGATCCCCACGCTGGCGATATGGGGCAGGGGCGTACCATGGGCGACCGCGCCGATCGGAACGCCGAGTTTCTGTGGAAGATCGGTGGTGCTGACGAGCGAGTAATAAGGCGGGGCAAGCAGCAGTGCATTGGCGCCGCTGCGTACGAGCGCGCGCATCGCCTCTGCGGCCAGGTCGATCGTTGGCGCGTCGCATTTGCGGATGATGACCTGCGCCCCGGATCGCGAAGCGGCATTGAGCGCTCCGACCAGCATCGCGCTAAGAAAAGCATTCTGTGCGTTTTGATAGACAAGGCCGATCCGCGTCGCGCCTGCGGATGCCAGCGTGCGGGCGGCGGCATTAGGCGCATAACCCAGTTCCTCGATCGCGGCGAGTACTGCGGCGCGGGTCGTATCGCGTACCTTCTTCGTGCCGTTGACCACGTTGGACACGGTCATCGTCGATACGCCGGCGAGCCGGGCGACCGCATCGATGGTTACAGCCTGCTGAGATCGTCGCTGTGCACGCGCCATTCTGTTCCCTTCGCCTGGACCTGCTACCGGGCGGCATCGTCACGCTCAAGCAATGATCGTCGTCGATGATTTGGCGGTATAACGCTAAAATAAACTTTGCGTCGGAGCGGATTTGTCATTGCGGAATGAGTTTCCCGCGGGCAGATGAAAGGCAGGCGATCGAGATGATTGCATGGAGAAGGATCGACCGTGACCCTGGTCAACGATCAACGCGCCCAGCTCGAGGCGCTGTATGCCGAAATGGCGCCGGCGCATCTGACGCCGCTATGGGAATCGCTGGCGCAGTTGGTGCGTCCGCAGCCGCGCTCGCCGGCGCATGTTCATCGCTGGTCGTATGACGCGGCTCGCGACTATCTGATGCGCGCCGGCGATCTCATCAGCGCGGAGCAGGCGGAGCGGCGTGTGCTGATCCTCGAGAATCCCGGCCTTGCGGGGCAATCGGCGATCATCCCGAGCTTGTATGCCGGATTGCAACTCATCCTGCCGGGCGAGATCGCGCCAGCGCATCGCCATGCCCAATGTGCACTCCGCTTCGTGATGGAGGGCGATGGCGCCTTCACCGCGGTGGATGGGGAAAAGGCAGTGATGCGGCCGTTCGATCTCGTGCTGACGCCGGGGTGGCAGTGGCACGATCATGGCAATCCGACCGACCGGCCGATGATCTGGCTCGACGGGCTGGACATTCCGACGGTGCGCCACTTCGATGCGAGCTTCGCCGAGCATGGCGCAGAGAAGGCGCAGGCGCAAAGCGTGCCGCCAGGCGATACGCTGGCCCGCTACGGTCACAACATGCGCCCGCTGCGTGGCTCGATCGCCGACCGGCGTCCAGCGCACCAGCCATTGTTCCATTATCCCTATGCCGACTGGCGTCCGGCGCTGGATGCGATGGCGGCCCACGCCGAAATCGATCCGCACCTGGGCCATGCCTTGGAGTTCTTGAATCCGGCCAATGGCGGTCCGGTGATGCCGACGATCAGCGCACACGTCCGCCTGCTGCCGGCCGGGTTCGAAACCCGCGCACGGCGATCGACCGACGGTACCGTCTTCGTCGTGGTCGAGGGGAAGGGCACTGCCCTTGTCGAAGGCGCGGAGGTGTCGCTGCGCCCGCGCGACATCGTCGTCGTGCCCTCGTGGCATGAATTGCGCCTGATTGCCGATAGCCGGCTCGTCCTGTTCGGCTATTCGGACAAGGCGGCGCAGGAAAAGCTCAACCTCTACAAGGAACAGACCGCGTGACCATCCTGTTCGCCCCTGCCGATCCCATCCTCGCCCGGACGAGCGACGGTAACCAATTTCCGGTGCGGCGCATCTTCTGCATCGGTCGCAACTATGCCGCCCATGCACGCGAGATGGGGTTCGATCCCGATCGCGAGCCGCCCTTCTTCTTCACCAAATGGGCGGAAACGATCGTGCCCGATGGCAGCACGATCGCCTATCCGCCCGAAACGGCGAACTTCCATTACGAGGCCGAATTGGTCGTCGCGATCGGGACGGGTGGACGCGCGATCGCGGAAAGCGACGCGCTTGCCCATGTCTATGGCTATGCCACTGGTCTCGACATGACGCGCCGCGATCTTCAGATCGCCGCGCGTGAAAAGGGTCGGCCTTGGGACACCGGCAAGAACGTCGAGCAGTCCTCGCCCCTTGGCATGATCCATCCCGCGGCCGACTGGAACGGACTCGCCGACGCGCGGATCACACTGAGCGTCAACGGCACGACGCGGCAGGATTCGACGCTGGCGGCGCTGATCTGGAGCGTGCCGGAAGTGATCGCCTATGTTTCGCGCTTCTACCGGCTGGAGCCGGGGGACCTCATCTACACGGGCACGCCCGAAGGCGTGGGTGCCGTCGTGGAGGGTGACGTGATCACCGTTGCCATCCACGGATTGGCCGATCTGACCGTCACGGTGGGGCCCATGCCGGCATGAGCCAGCCTGTCCTTCACGGCTATTTCCGCTCGACCGCATCCTACCGGGTTCGGATTGCGCTCAACCTGAAAGGCATCGCTTACGCCGATGCCTTTCACCATCTGCGCAAGGGTGAGCAGAACGCGCCGGAGTATCGCGCGATCAATCCACAGGGCTTGCTACCTGCGCTGGAGGTCGACGGCGCGGTGCTGACGCAGAGCCTCGCGATCTGCGAATATCTCGACGAGATCTATCCCCAGCCTGCTCTGCTGCCCCGCGATCCAATCCTGCGGGCGCAGGTCCGTGCCTTTGCGCAGGCGATCGCCTGCGATATCCATCCCGTGCAAAACCTGAAAATACTGGCTCGGCTTCGCGGCCTTGGTCTCGGCGAAGATCAGGTGACCGAGTGGGCGCGGGGCGTGATCGAGGACGGGCTGGATGCCTGCGCGGCGTTGATCGCCGATCGCCAGGGGCCCTATTGCTTCGGTGATGCAGTGACGCTGGCGGATATCTGCGTGGTGCCGCAGTTGGTCAACGCCCGCCGATTCGGCGTCGCGCTACGCTGGCCGCGTTTGCTGGCGGTGGAGACGGCATGCCTCGCATTGGATGCATTTGAGCGAGCGAGGCCCGAGAATCAGGCCGACGCCGAGTAAGCGTGGACAGGAAAGGACGAGCGCGATGACGACAGGCTTCACCCGGCGGCAGTTGGTCGGTGCTGCAGGCGCGACGTTCCTGTCCTCGCTCGCGCCCACGATCGCGCGCGCCGCGGCGGGTGGCTGCCCCAATCTTATCTTGTTCTTTCCCGACGAAATGCGCGCGGATGCGCTCGCCTGCTATGGCAATCCGGTCACGCGCACGCCCAACTTCGATGCGCTCGCGCGGTCGGGAACGCTGTTTCGCAATTGTCATGTCCAATATCCGGTTTGTGCCGCCTCACGGTGCAGCATGCTTACCGGATTGCCGACCAGCGCGACCGGGCATCGTGGTTTTTCCTATCTGATCCAGCCGCATGAGCCCAATCTGTTCGCGCTGCTGCGCTCCGCCGGTTATGACACCTACTTCTTCGGCAAAAACGATGTCCTTGCGCCGGAGACATTTGCGACCAGCCTGACCGACTGGGCAGACCCGCCGGCGCCCGGCGCAGCGCCCGGCGATCACGCGCCCGGCGCGCGCCGCGGCAGCAGCGACGGCCCGACGACGATGCTGCTGCCCGCCTCGGGGGACCGCCGCGCAACGAGTGATTACGGCGTGATCCGCCGTGCGATCGAGGTGGTCGAGCGCAAGGAGAGCGATCGCCCGTTCTGCCTGTTTTTGCCGATGTTTCAGCCGCATCCGCCCTACCGCGCGCCGGACGGCTTCCACGATATGTATCGCCCCGCCGACCTGCCACCGCTGATCCCGCCGGGGCTGAAGGACAAGCCGGCGTTTCACGAGGCGATCCGTCGCACCTACCAACTGGACGAGGTCAGCGACAATGTCCTCCGGAAGGTTCGCGCTGTCTATTACGGCCAGGTGTCCTATTCGGACTGGCTGCTCGGCGAACTGATGGAAGCGCTGGAGCGAACCGGCCGCGACCGTGATACCGCGCTGTTCGTATCGTCAGATCACGGCGATTATGCGGGCGATTACGGCCTGGTTGAGAAATGGCACGGCGGCCTCGAAACATGCCTGACGCATGTGCCTCTGATCGGGCGTGTTCCCAATGGCGCGGCCGGTCATATCGCGGAGGATATGGTCGAACTGTTCGATGTCATGCCGACCTTCCTCGACCTCGCCGGCACTCGGGCCACGCATACTAAATTTGCCCGATCGCTGATGCCGCAGTTGCACGGCCGTGCCGGCGATCCCGAGCGCGCCGCCTTCACCGAGGCCGGGATCAACATCTACGAACCCCAGGCGTTTGATACTGCATCGGGCGGACTCTATCGGCACAAGTCCGAACTCGCCGCGGCACAGCCGGTGCTGGTGTCGCGTGCCGCGTCCGTCCGTACACGCCGGTACACCTATATCCAGCGGCCGCAGGGTCTGGACGAACTGTACGATCGTGACCGCGATCCGGGCGAAACGCGCAATCTGATCCACGACCGCCGCCTGGCGACGACGCGCGCTGACCTCGAACGGCGTCTGCTCGACTGGTATATCAACACGACCGGTGTGCCCACTGATGCACGCAACAGTCGCGGGGTTCCCGACTTCGCGCCTCCGCTTTCACCGCATGCAGATGCAAAGTCGGTATCTCAGATACTGGATGATTGACCTTAGGCGCCGGCAAACCAACGTGGCAGGCGGTGCAGGGCGCTGATATTTGCCCCGGAGGCAGCGTTAAACCTGCGAGGCGCATGGGACCAGCTTGGTTAACTTTGCTCGCGGCCAGCTTAGTCCCGGATGGCGGCGGCTGCCGGACGAGTACGGCAAGTGGAACAGCGTGTTTCGCTGCTACCGGCGTTAAATGACGGCTGGCGTGCTTGACGCCATGCTCGAGACCCTGGCCGAGGTGGTCGAGCGGGATGCCCGCGCCGACATGATCGACAGGACGCTCGTGCGGGCGGACCGCTGCGCGGTGGGGATAAAGGAGGATCTGTGCCAGCCGAGGCGCTCCGCCGCTCGCGCGCCGGGTTCACGACCAAGCTCCACGCCAGAGGCAATGCTCAAGAGCGCCCCCTCGCGTTGGTGCTGACGCCCGGACAGGCGCACGACGTCGAAGGCTTCCGCCCGCTCATGCGCATGGTCGCAGACCGGATCGATGCCCTGCTCGCCGACAAGGGCTACGATGCCGACGCGATCCGGGAGGATCTGGCTCATGACAGGTCGAGGCGGTGATCCCCGCCAAGGCAAATCGTCGCAACCCGGCAACGCACGACCACGCGAAGTACCGCTGGCGACCCCATCGAGAGAGTGTTCAACAAGCTGAAGAACTGGCGACGTATCGCCTCCTGCTACGACAAAACCGCCCACCTCTATATCGCCTTCGTCAGTGTCGCCTCAGCATTGCTCTTGTCCACGTGGTCGAGGCTGACAGAACCGTTTCGCGCCATTGGGGTGCCGCCTCGGACCTGAACAAGTGTCGCATATTGGAGATCGGACGGCAGGCTGTTGACGTGACCCCAATCTCTCATCCAGCGGCAACCAGAGACCGACCGGTGTTGTCGCGCATGAGCGCAGGTGAAGCAACGGGCGGGGTTAACCCCGCCCGTTGCTGTTCGAGCCCGGCAGCGAATGCGGCCGGGGTAGCGTAGCCGAGCGATGAGTGCGGCCGCTCGGTGTTGTAG